>NZ_LN906597.1:1087397-1255700 GCF_001460935.1 Candidatus Ichthyocystis hellenicum
TATATTTACTATATTCATATTATGATCTTCATCTACTATATTTTCCATTTCTATATTATCGTTTCTTAATTGATTTCTTGATCTTGCATTATAACAAAACTTATATAACACTATAGTGATTACAGTGATCAGTACAATAGCACTCACGAGTCCAATTGTTGGCAATAACTTGTTTTTATTACCTTGTGTTTGTGATTCCGTTGTTGTTGAGATATTAAATGCATTATTTATATAGGTTGTGGGTGACGGAGATGTGGTTGAATTTCCCAGGGCACCTGTTTTTTCTACCAAAGAAGAAATGATGGAAATAGAAAGAGCGGCAGCTCCCAGATTACTACTGCCACATATTACACGGCCATTAACTGAATGGTCTCTGTAATTGGTAGTATCACATTCAAGCAAGTACTCGGATTCAGCGTCTTTTTCATTTCTCTTGTCTTGGTTTGACTTCATTTCTGATAAGTTATTATTGACTACCACCTTGCATTACTCCTCATGCCGACCTTTATTCCTTTTATCATTAAATTTGCTACATTAGCAACATAAAAAAGTTTTGCTTGGAATGATAACAAAAGTACCAGACATTATACTGTACGTGTTACGTAGATGAATTTTATATTAATATAATATGAATAAATAAATTTCAGGAAGTTGTTCAGTTACTTGCATTTTTGTTTATTATTTGTAGCGCTCTACTTTGTATTGATAGCTTTATTATCAGTAATGGGTATCTATCAATATAGAGCTTTGATTATTTTGCTATCTTACGTCTTTTTTTACAGAAATTGAGTTGAGTATTCCTTGGTTTCAGTATTTATTTTAGTTGCTACTGAGAAGTAAGTATGTTATTTGGCAACTAATTCATGTTTAAATTGTTTTTACTGTACCATAGAACTCGTTGCATCAATTTTATGTATAATTACTATGTTGATATTTGTTGTTATTTTTTTACTCTTTGAGGGTCAATGTTGTCGTTTTTTATTTTAATTTGTCTCAGATAACTAATAAATTAATGCCAAATAATAACGATATATATGATTTTTATATAAATAATAGGTTGCGATGGCTAAGTTGCTGTACGTGAAGTCGATGGATAGAATGATAAAGCAAGTTTGTTAGAGATATGACATTTATGTTATTGCCTTTGTTACTGCTGAACTAATTATGTGTTGGATATGTCAAATTTTCTTCGGCTAAGTTAAGAAATGGTTCTGTTCCACCATAGTTACGCTTTGAGGTAATTATGGATAATCATCTTGAAAATTATACAAGGTAGCACGCGTTCTGATATGTGTAGTACATGAATAATTTTTAGTTTATCAATCAATCCCACTGATAACTATTTTATGAAATGGCGATTGCATATGAGTTTAACAGTAGTGCATGTCTTCTTTTGCACAAGGTCAAAAAATTTACTCGTTAAGTATTACTAAATCTAGCAGTTATGATATTTGTGTAAATTATGGCAGTTTCTTATAACAACTTTTAACTATAAATTGATTTATGTCCTTACAAATATATAACTTTTTATAATGATTATTATATATCAAGTTATTATTGAGTTGTTATTTTACTACCGTACTACCTAAAAGACAATTGACCAGTAATTACAAATGAATATTTATCACTCACTGGATATATAAGTATTCATAAATTTAAATTGAAAATAGTATGGGTTTAATTTTATATAATTGCAGACAATGTTTATTTTGTACAAATTTACATTTGTTTAAAAAATATAAATTGAGTAATGAAAAATTATCTATTACCTAATTTGTGGTAATTGTAAATTCCGAATTTTCTTAATTAACTATTGGTATCAGGTACATTACACTTATTACTAGGCAGTTATGTATTTTTCTATGTATAAAATGTTAATTTTATTGTAATTTTTTGCAATAAATTCATGCCATAGATTAATAAATCATGCCATAGATTAATAAAGTTTAAAAAATAAGCCTGAGTTATTCTATATAACTAATATGTAACTTAATCTGCCCCAATATACTTTTAGTTTAGTGTGAGGTACAAAACACTACAATGTTAAAATACATTATATTTTGTTTTCTGCCATCTAGCAGCATACATTAAATAATTAATATACAACTCAGCCCATTTTTACTCTATTCTCATTATTTGAAATTTCCAAATTTCCTTAGGTGATACGCATCATCCCAGAAGTAAAATTCTAATGTGCTTGACCTAACAGCTGCTGTAACCATTTTTTGACGATTGCTCTCACTTTCTTGTAAAGCGCATTGATTTGATATGTGTATGATTTTATCTACAGACTCAGAAAAATAGGTATTTGCGTAAGCATCAATCCATTGGTTATAAGGATTGTCGTGTATCCTGTTTGTGGAAATAAAACTCCCGACATCTCTATAAATAAAAAAACATGGAAGTACAGCTGCTATTCCTATGCTGACTGGTTCCATTGAACATACCGATTTCAAATAGCTGGTATAAAACAGGTTTGCTGGGGATATAGCATTTATGTTATTGCCTTTATTATTCATGAATGAATTATGTATAGGCTCTAACTCTCCCAAGGCTTCTTCAGCGAAGCTAAGAAACGATTTTATGTCACCCGAATCACACTTTGAGGCAATTATTGATAAGCATCTTGAAAATTCCACAAGGTAGTACGTATCTTGCTCGATGTAGTACGTGAATAATTCTTGGCTCAGAGACCCTACGGATAACTCTCTTATGAAAGGGTGATCATATATTGATTTCACAATATCGCCTGTTTCCTCTATTACAAGGTCAAAAAAATTACTCATGTAACATTCCTAAATATATGGTTCATGACATTGAACTTAGATTATATCATTTTTTATACCTAACTTTGAACAGTATGCTAATTATAGCCTAAACTAGATTCTTATAAATATATAGCTATATAGTTTTTGTGCAATGATTAGTATTTGTGGTAATTAATCATTACTAATTATTATATTGTCATTTTAATTCCAAAAATAGTGCTTGCCAATGGGTGCATATTTATTCATCAGTTTAATTTTAAAAGAGTATGTATTTCATTTTATTTAATCGCAGAGAAAGTGATATTTGTGTGAGCAAAATTCCATTTGTTTATAAAAGTACAAAGTAGTCAGTCTATTAGTTTTGAGGAATAATTAATAATTTTATAGTAAACGATATTATTTAAAAATAACTGCTAATTCAATTATATTTCTATCCTTAATTTGTACATAATTTTATGTATGTGGTGTGATATGTATTGTGTGATATGTATTATTAAGTATTAAAAAAAATTATCTAACCCGCGGAATTATATATTTTGACTATACATAATTATCTTTGAACACTATATGACTACACCCAGTAACGTATATCTTGGAATTATGTTGCGTAAAAATGTTAATTTTTATTGTATGAAATTGAGGAAAATGTTGTATTCAGGTTTTGTAAATTGATAAATCATAACCGGGAGGCATTTTGACATTGCGTGTGACTTGGTTTGATCTTAGATCGGGTTTTTGGGTTATAAATTACTGCACAATCTACTACAGCGCTAAAATATATAAGATGGTAACTTATGGCAGGTGTTAATTTTATTAGTTAACATAATATACTAGTTGTAATTGTTTTTAATTTTGGCTTAGTATGGTCTAGTTGTTATTACGCAGAGTAACATTATGTTTTAATGAAGCAATATATTTGCACCCGTGCGGTTGATGATGAATTGTGTGTTTGTGTTGTAGGTTATTTGTAGTATTGACCGAATGTGTTATATCAATACTGACTTGGTGCCATGATTTTTTGATTAATAAGTTGTATTTAAAAAGTTGCAGATCAGATTTTGGATGTAATTAAAATTAATTAATTAATATGAATACCGAGGAGTATGTTTTATGTATGTCTCAGGAATTCAGGAAGTATTCGAAAATGTACAAGAATGTAATCGAGATTCGGAGATTGAACATTTAAATCGTGTTGTATCTAGTCGTAGTTACATGGATGGAGTTGGTCCTTATGGAGAATTAACAGAAGGTTTTAGAAATCTTCTTGAATCAGGTGATATGGTGAAATTTGCTATATCGGAAAGAGGCATGTTTATTGGTAGAGCAGATCTTTCTCATGCTTATATTGCTAGTTTTCAGTATGTTCTAACGGCAGGATATGCAAGATGCATAGGGGTTAGTAGAGGTGAACATGATGATAAATTAGGTAATAAAGGTATAGGTTGCATCAATCTGGGATTCATAAGAAGAAACATAGTAAGATGTGTAGAAAGATGCATTGGAAGATCTGTAAATGGTAATCATCGTGGTTATGAATCGCTTGAAAGTAAAGGCACTTTTAATTTGGAAGTTAATAATCACACAGGGCACTACAGAACAACTGTTAGCTCCCTTAGGAATGCAGTTTTGTACTTCAAGTCTATGGGATACAACGTTTCTGTAGTAAAGAATTGGGAAACAGGGGAACCTGTAGACTTGAATGACTTAAATTAATATTTCGTGTGTTTTTATTTCTTATGAACATGTTATGCCACTACATTATCTGTTCATCATCGATACTATATGCTACATGATACTATTATTATATAATATGTGTAGATGTCTCGTCGTTGCGGAGGTGGCGTTTGGTGTCTAATGTGTTTTTAGAACGCAAGATAGTGTATGAACGCTAAATAGATTATGCTAACTAAGTATTGTGACCTAATTTTTCATGATCTCGATTATAATGTTTATCTTGACTTGATTTCGTTGCTATCGTTAAAGTAGAAAAAAACTTCATAATCTATAAATAAATATTCTTCTTTATCATCAAAATTATTCTCAATAACCACATGCTAGCAATCAGGAGATTGTAAACCATAAAACAACAATTTGGCTATAATAAACCTCGGATGTTATTGGTTATGGCGATTAAAAAAAATAGCATGGCCAGTGAAAATTATTATCTGACAGGATGTAGTTCATATGGGCAATCGACATAGTGGTTTAATCATCTTCTCGAATCCGTAGAAAGAGTAAAGTTTATTATATTATCTAAAAGAGGAATGTTTATTGGTAAAACCCAGCTTTTCTCATGCTTCTATTGCCAATTTTAAGTAAGTTGTATCTGCAGGGCATGTGATGTGCAAAAAAATTGTTACGGAATCAGTAGATTTAGGAGAAAAACAAGAGGTTTGTAATCTGGAGCTGGTTATTGATAATGAAACTGGACACTATCGAACTACTGTAATATCTCTTAGGATGGAAGTTTATCCCTTTAAATCTATAGGATACAATGTAGCAGTGGTAAAAAATTGGGTAACTAATCTTCCTCTGTAAATTTAGATGAGGAATCGACAGATTTGGATTCGGTTACTACTAGTAGTTCTATTTGTCCTCGTAGATATAAGAGTCGTAATTACGACATATAAACTTCTACATTGGATAAAATATGTCTGTGTTTATTTTCCAAAAGTTGAGATTACTAAAACGACCTATCATAGATAGGCTATATTTCAAATAATATTATCATTTAGGTGTAAAGAAAATTGTATTGTGTTATTCGTTATGAATTTATCGTATTATTAATAAATAAATTTTTGATATGAATAATGATAACCAACTATGTTTTCTAGTGGCAGTATAGGGTGATTATGATTCATCGTTTTGCGGTGTTTGTTCCATTGCTGTGTGCAGGTAGATTTATTATTTAAATAAATCTAAATACTTTATTCAGCATTAGTTTAGTTGATTATTAATACGGATTGATTTATTTATATTTTCTTTTTTAGATGGTCTTCACCAATGTGCCTGCTACTAGTAAATTGAAACTAATAGTTAGCATTGCATTATATTAAAACAATCACAATTGTCTTCTTTATATTTACCAGGTTGGTGTTACTCTTATGCCTCTGCTACAGTAGTTTGAGATATTTGTTGTGCCGAAGTTAACATTAGGGAAATTGTAATTTTTGCTATTGTTACGAGAAATTTACTAATAAATTTTATGTTATAGAGTACTTTAATAATTTTAATTTAATGCAGTATGATTTTTGATGATATCCTGGGTACCATTAGTTATTTATACGGGGAAATTAATGTTTTCATCAAGTATGTCTTATATTGCGGTCTAAGTTATGATTTTGGCAATGACTATTGCTTACAGGATGAATTATCTGGTGAAATATGTTACTGTGCTACTAACTCATCTCCAGTTCATTGTGCTTCGTCTGGAGAATTTGACTTAACGGGTAAGTTTATGTTTTCTCTTGTTAGGACTGCAAATAATTTATTATCTTGTTCATCGTCACCAGTTTACGATAGTATTATGCCAGGGGTGACGGATACTTTTCCCATTCCAGTAGAATATATTGTTATAAAGACTTTATTTTCTACTATTGTGCTACTTATGTTTGCTATTTTTTTTATAATAAATTTATTGGAATCACCAAGTGATGATCATCTTGGTGATGTTATTGTTGGTAATTTGATTGACGATGTACATGACGATCATGTCATTGATGGCGGGATTGCCAATGAAGTAATTATTGGTGACGTTGGTTTAAACATAGATGGCAATGTGTTGCATGATAGGGATAATGCCGTTGTTTTGGCTAATAGGAGTGCTCATATTTCGGCTGACATTATATATATTGGTGGTTAGCGCTTTGTAAGTGTGTACTTACACTGATTGTTTAGTTTGTTTTTGATGGCATGGCTTCGAGGGGGGGGATCAGTCTGATCAGTAAATTTGCATTTACTTAGCGTATAAATTATCTTCATCTAAGGTAATTGTAAGGATAGCTTTTGCGCTAGTGTTAAGGCAGGCTAGCGCTAAGGCAGATATGATGAATTTTTTCTGTGCTTGTTTATTTTTCGCAGTAGAATAAAAATTGTATACACTAGCCATGAGTTCTGTTTGATGTTGCCATTAATCGTCGCTGGCGGTTGTTACGAACTACATCGAGTGCGTTGTCTCGATCGATTATTTGTTCGAACGTGGACATATTGGTGATGAAAAAATACAAAAGCACGTTAAATGCAAGCACAGCGGCAAAAAAAAGATACGTCATTACTACCACGGTTGGAGTTGATGGGGATGACTCTTCAACAATTAATTTAGAAGTGGCACTGGTTGTTGGGTGGTTTGCTGCGGTGTTGTTTATACAGTAACGACTTAGTTCGCTCATAAATGACATGCCTGATACAAGCATAAGATTCACCTAAAAAGACCCACAATTAATAAAACATTTCACCTTTGAGGCAGATTAGCTACCTGGTCACACGTTCGATCTTTTGTTGGTCTAAGATCCGCGATATCTTTTTATTGATGCTACCGATCTCGATGTCCTATTCACATTAGCAACATCTATTCTATCAAGGTTGGGACCACGAACCATTCTTAACATTATCTTAATCTGGGCAGCGAGTAAAAAATATATGAGAATAATTGCAGGCATATTTACGTTAGCACTTCTTATAATTTGATCGCTAAATTCTTCACTGTAATAGTCACTTATTTCGTTTTGGCAGATAATTGATCCTATTGGGGTATAGCAATCATGACACTGACCTGAATTAATTTGATCTTGCACAGACATATTGAGTGCAAACATAGATTTCACCTTAAGGAGACGCCACTAGGGACACCACTATAAAGTATAAAAATTTATATTTGTATGTATTTATATAATCCAATCATAATTATATTACTCAGTGAATTTAGCAGTATTTAATAATAAATGGAGAAAATAGTAATAAGGTAATTTTTAAAATTACACAGTGTTGATAATACTTCCAAGGTAGGTATGGTAAATGAATGGCTTGAAAGTTTTCTTTAATCAAAGTACTGGTAAAAAATAATCGATAAGCTTTATCTTTATATTTAATTTTGTAATTGATAATTAATAACTTTTTATTTAAAATAGTTCTTATACAATGGGGTTTTTAATATTTTGGTATTGCTATCTTGGTGTAGTTATATACGTTGAATGATAAAATTTTACCTTTATAAAACTGTATATTTCTGTGGTTTATTACAAAATAATTGGCAAGGTTTATGCTCTACGTATTGGATTGATCACTTGCTCAATGGTAGAATCGGGACGATGAATTAATTCGGTGTAGTATCGGAGGTGGTGTTTGATGTTTGCATCAAGATTGTCTTTATCCATATTTTTGGGTCAAGATACAGATGGATTGTGTTGTTATGATAATACTACGGGCCATGCGCGAGATTTTAATCCTACGTCAAATGATGGTGAAGAACTTTCCTTTTTGGGGTTGGCGTTTTTTTTAATCCTAGATTTTTTTGCACTTGTTCTCATACTAAGTTTGTTAGAGTTTCCTGGTGTATTGGAACTTCGTAATTTATTGGAAGTGGAAGTTCCGGAAGAAATTCGGGATGATGATCAAGATAACGATGATATTGCTAATGTTAGATTAGAAAACCTTATGGAAGATGTTATTGTTAACAATGCTAACAATGTGGCTCGTAATGCTATATTTATGTTAATTTAGTTGCTTGTTGTTTGATTTATCGGTATACTATGCTCCGTGACGCGTGTTGCCAGTTATCTTGTATTAAGTTTGTTTTTATTGTGCCATATAGAGCAGAAAACGATCGTGGTGGTTATAACTATAATTATTATGTAGGTGTGGTTGTTTATCTGCTAGATCAGTGATTTTTTATGCTTCCGAGTTTATATTTTCGATTATTGAAGTTGCGGATGGTTTGAAAATTAGGTCAGTAAATTTTTCTCAGCCTTATTTGTTATTGGTGTTTCCATAGCATTACTATTTATTGTCTTCATAGTTTTTACTGTAATTTAGGCTGTCCTGAAATTTGTTTTATTTCCTTTATTTCTGCAAGTGGAGGTTTGTACACGAAAATGTACGATAAAGTTTTTTATTGTTAAATCTGATGAGATTTAATTGGGTTCACATGTGGTTATTTATTGATCTACGATATATTTGTAAATGTATTTTATGATAAATATTTCAATATAATATGTTTTTTGTAAAGTATTATTAATTAGTTATATAATTTTGGAATTATGTGCAAAATTAGAATGTATTTTTTTCAACAATAGTAAAGCAACAATAGATATGTTGAGTAATTATGTGCGAAAGTGGTTTAGGTTATCGCTTTGTTCAATGCAGAGCCCTACTTTTTGGTATAGCCACCCAATATAAAACTATTAATAGAAGTTTTTGTTACACGTCATTTCAAAAGGAGGTGTAAGTGTTTCCATATAATTTTTCTTCAGTGTCTCAAGTAGTAGATGATGATCAGGATAGTGATAGTTCTGATAATCAGTTGTTACCAGATAGAGGTGTACCTTCGGAAACTCAGGCTTCTACCACTGGTGTATCTTCAACTACATGTTTGTGTTCGTCTGTGTTTTTTATTTTTTCCGCCGTATTTATGTTTTCACTTATTGGAACTGTAGATGCTTCACCGGTTAGATCTGTAAATCTTTCACGGCGTTATCTAGCGCCTACCATGTACAACCTTTTGCTTAGCTTAGTATTTCTTCTTATGATGTTTGTAATTATTTTACGGTTTTTTTTATTGTCTTTGTCTCCACAAGTGGAGGTACATGGACAGCAAAATGCAGAAGAAGTAAGGGGTGGACGTGTACGCCCAAATGTGCGAAGAAGACAAGAAATAAGAGGTGAACAAGCACAACATCAAAACGTACGAAGAGGTAGAGAAGGTCATTATGCAGCGCGAAATGTGGTGCAGGGTGCAGATTTTGATTCTTCCTTAGATGGTGATCATGGTGGCTTCACTCCCTCACAACGAAGTGATCGTGTTGCTTCTTTTTTAAATATGAGTGAGAGTGAGTTAAGAAATACCATTAGACTTATGGCTGATGATGTGATCAGTATTGCTAGGGATGATGGAATTGTGCTAGATCCTGATATGAGTGATGATATATTTGATGCTATAGTAGACGATTTGGCTGCTAACGTATTGCATGGCAGATCTATTAACAACAGGGCTCTACTGTTAAGGGTTGTTAATTCCCGTAGGTCTGAAGATTATGGGCGCGATTGAATTGTGGTCCATACAATCAAGGACCACACAGCAAACAGTGATATTCCTAGTACTAAAGTAGCAGCGTTCTGATAACGGTAATAATGAATCAGACATGGTATGGAATCCATCAGCCATAATACCGGAATAATTATACAGTGATCATGACAAAATTTTGGTAAAAGCCAATACCAGGTTAATTGTAGTTCTTACTATTAAGCCCCTATTATCAGCCTTGAGTTCACTTCTTTTTATATCAGAAATCCAATTTTACCTAATGTCAGGAGAAATGCCATTAACATACACTATCTGTCTACAATTCATCGCTCAAACTATGACAGTGGTCTCGGAAAAAAACTATTAGTAAACCACAAGGCATCAAGCAATAATTAACATCATTAATTTTACCCACAATATTCATTTCCTGCGAGCATTAACAACCATTGACAACAGAGCTCTGTTGTCGAAAGAACTACCCAGAGTCACATTAGCAGCTACGTCCTCAATATACCATTCATTACAGAAGCATCTAATACAATTCCATCTTCCCTGGCAATGCCGATCACATTGTCAACCATAATTCCAACTACAAGTAGTAGTTCATTTTCACCTATATTTAGAAAAGGAGCAACAGTACCACTCAGATGCAAGATATTTCGATGTCTATGTGCTTCCATTTGTGGAGACAATGACAATAAAAAAGATTATAACGTATAGTATGCTGGAAAGTACAATCTAAAATTTGGCGATGTTGTTGTAGATAAAATGTGTTTTTGTAATGGTAGTGGTATTATCTTCCCTAGTGCAGTGTTAACATCTTTCTCGTTTATTTCACGATACAGTCGATGGTTGTTGTCAGTTGTTTTCAATGATAGTTATTACAGTTGGTGGATTTGGTAGTTGTGGGTAAAATTAGACGGGTACTGCTATAATAGTGTCATATTTTATTCAACAATGCTTCTTGATCATGACCACGATGTTTGTTTTGTGTAATTTCAATGCAATATGGGGGTGTGGGTGTTTCCGTTGAATCTGTCTTCAGTTCCTCAAATAGTTGATAGTGATCAAGATGATGATACTGTTAATACTAGCATCGATACCGATAACAGTCACACACCAGATGTAGATGAATTTCCAGAAATTCGTGCTTATACCGTTGATTCATCTTCAGGTTTTAGCTTGTCTGTATTTTTTGTTTTTGCTGCCTTATGCATATCTTCACTTGTTGTAACTACAGATGCTTCACCTGTTGAAACAGATGATGTTCCACAGGTTAGATCTGTAAATATTTCTCGAAATTATTTGTCATATAGCCTTTACAATCTTATGGTTAGCTTTGTAGGTTTTCTTATTTTGGTTTTCATTACGTTAGAATCTTTTTTATTGTCGTTGTCTCCACAAATGGAAGTACATAGACATCGAAATATCTTGCATCTGAGTGCTACTGTTGCTCCTTTTTTAAATATGGGTGAAGATGAACTAATGCTTGTTATTGGACTTATGGTTGAGGATGTGGTCAGTATTGCCAGGGAAGATGGAATTGTATTAGATGATTCTGTAATGGATGGCATAATTGATGGTATAGCTGAGGATGTGGCTGCTAACGTGATTTTGGGTAGGTCTTTCGACAACAGAGCTCTGCTGTTAAGGGTTGTTAATGCTCGTAGGTAATGAAGATTGTGGGAAAAATTAATGATGTTGATTGTTGCAGGGTGACTTGTGATTTGTTGGTAGTTTTAGCCGAGGCCGTTGTTATAGTTTGAGTGATGAATTGTAGACAGGTAGTTTGAGTTAAGGGCGGTTCTCGTGACAAGATAAGCTTTTTATGCCAATTGTATATGGAGTGGAAGAGTAGGCTGTATTTAGGTCTGTTCGTGGTTTTGTTATGGTATAAAGTTAAGATTTGTTGTTCCTGACGGCGAGGTTAAGCCTTCTTTGTTCGCAATAATACCACAATGTACGTGCATATATCATCATAATGAGAAATAATGAATATATGACCAATTCACTGAGAGCTCCTGTTATCATGTGTAATTTTTAGGTCCATGAGGTAATTGTTTTGTATGATATATGTAGTTTTTTAAAGCAATTATTTGGTAGGATTCAGGAAAAAATATGACACGAATTCACCGTCACCATGATTCGGTAAAATTGGATTCTTCTGATATAAAAAGAAGGGAACTCAAGGCTGCTAATAGGAGCGTAATAGTAAGCGCTATAATTAACCTGGTATTGGCTTTTACCCAAATTTTGTCTGGTTCGCTGTATAATTCATCTGGTCTTATAGCCGATGGATTCCATACCATATCTGATTCATTCTCTGACTGTGTTGTGATTATTGCAAGTATATTTTCCAATAGAAAGGCAGATGATAACCATCAGTACGGACATTACCGTTATGAGAACGCTGCTACTTTAGTACTAGGAATGTCACTGTTTGCTGTGGGATCCTTGATCGTATGGTCAAGTGTAAAAAATATAAATGGACATTCTACTAAGTCAGTAGGAATTTCTGCTCTTTGGATAAGTTTGTCAATTATCGTTATCAAAGAGGCACTTTTCCGTTACATGATGCATACTGCAAAAAAGGTAAATTCATCTATGTTGGCGGCAAATGCTTGGCATGCCAGATCTGATGCTTTATCTTCTCTAATTGTTAGCTTAGGCATAATTGGAAATTTATATGGATACAAATTTTTAGATCCACTTGCTGGTATCGTTGTTGGACTATTGATAGCTAAGATGGGTGCTTCTTTCTCGTATGAATCTTTTAATGATCTTACAGATCATGCGACATCTGCGGAGACGTATGAAAAAATAGATAAAATAATACGATCTACTCCTGGAGTTTTAGGATGTCATGATATAAAGACCAGAATTGTGGGTAGCATGATAATTGTTGATGTTCATATAGAGGTGGATGGTGATATGTCTGTAAGAGAAGGGCACGATATAGCGGTAGAGGCAAGGAGAAGAGTAACTGAACAGTTGCCAGGTTCATATAGAGGTGGATGGTGATATGTCTGTAAGAGAAGGGCACGATATAGCGGTAGAGGCAAGGAGAAGAGTAACTGAACAGTTGCCAGTTCTTAATGTTATGACCCATATAGACCCAGTGTAACTGGAGGGTAAATGGTGACTCTCTTTCTGTGTGTGGGGTTCTTATATCGTTAGCTATATTTTTTGGGCAGCATGGATATTGTTTGTGCGCGCCATACACAGTCTCCCAGCACATCTTCTATCGTTGTTAGGGATTAAATAGTTGATCTCCCCGGTTTTGGATTAGTTTCTCTTTCATTGATAACAGACAGTGGTGCCGGCTGTGATAGTTGACAATTTCTACATCCACAACGATCATTTTCGTTTATATTACGGTCAGCTTCAAGTGTGCTAAAATTACGATCTCGACGTGGAGAATGTTCTTCCGGTACATAACGACCAGAAATTTCAACATCTTCCTCTAGTGGGAATGCCGTAAATGAAAGGATGCTATTACTTTCAACAACTCCATCTCTGTCAGAACACAATTTTTTGTTACAGCAGCACTTCAAAAAGATTATTACAGCTATTGTTATGACGGTAAAAAATACTATACATACTGATAATGTTATTTCTTTATCATGAGAGATAATAGAACTGTAATCTTTTTCTCCCGATTCAGACTCTCCTTCTACCTCTGCAGAATGAGATAACTGTACTAAAGACATTATACTAGAAAATGCTAACATAGTCCTGGATAAACCATTACCCCTTGTTGCTTTGCATCTAGAATATGCAGTTGTTTTTTCAGTAACATTGGTAACTACATCATGTTTCCCATGATAAATGTGTGCACTTTTTGCGGAATAATTTTCTGTATTATTCAATTTCATTTAAGCATCCTCCATATGTAACAAAAATTTAAATAATCATACAGTCAATTCAAATAGCAAAGTAATACTTTTTTCCAGGTACTGATGCAGTGATTGTTTGTCAATAAACGTAGGATTATGTTTCAGTGATAGTATTTACTCAAAATAAAGTTGTATCTCAAAGTGATATGTTTTAATTAGTATGAAAAATTTTTATTGGGGCATGAAAAATATATCTGCACATGCAATATATGCATTTCTTAATGAAAATATACCAGTAATTACTACTAGTATTCTTTTAATTAAAACCATACTTTATTGTAAGAATATAATTAATTTTATTTAATTTTATTTACTATGAAGTCATACAAATAATTGTGGTCTTGATTTTATATAACCATTATGCATGAATATAGACGGAGAAAAGACTTAGAGTGTATTCCAGCTAATCGTCAAATAGTAGATTTTCTGTATGACAATGGCAAAATTTCTCTTGAAGCTAGAGAGGAGTCTTTTGCTTTCCTTTATTATCGTAGTAAATGGGGAGTTTTAATATCTCGTTTTTTTCTTAATATCGGATGTGTATTAGTACTGTCAGGAATATTTTATTTTTTTGCATTTAATTGGAATAGTATTTCTTTTTATACTAAATTTTTGATCATAGAACTTTCTATAATTACGTGTATAATTTCTGCATATTTTTGTTCTTTGAATCGTATTAGTGGAAGTCTGTTTCTCCTTTCTGGAAGTATTTTGGTCGGTATATTCCTGGTTGTTTTCGGACGAGCTTATCAAACGGGTACCGATTCTTACAAATTGTTTATGTTTTGGGCGTTACTCACGCTAGGTTGGACTGTGATATCAAATTTTTCCCTTCAATGGATTTTTTGGATAATTATAGTAAATTTTTTCATTATTTTATGGTGGAAGCAATACGTGTTGCCAAAAAGTGAAGAGAGGATAGAGATACTAAATTATTTGATTATATTAAATGGCTTGTTTTGGTTTTTGCGAGAATATTTTGTTATAAAAAAAGTATTTGTTTGGCTTGATAAAAGATGGACCAGATTATTACCTGCTATCACTACTTTGATAATTATGTTTATTGCTACATACTTTTGGATAATACGTACTAATGAAAATTCTATGTTTGGTGGAATGTTAGGACTAATTGGACACGGAATTTCATACTTTTTATATCGTTATTTATTCTTTGATATGATTGTACTATCAGCTACTGTTATTTCTGCTTGTATAATAACTGAATCATATATCTTACATCTCCTATTAAGATTATTTTTATACGAAAATTATTCGACTATATTTTTTTTAATGACACTTATAACAATAATGATTTTTTCCTATTCAATTTATCATTTAAACAAAATTAAAATTTTTTCTAATTCTAAATATAAAGGTCGTGATCTTGTTTAGCAAAGCAATGAAATGTAGTGTTATAAATTTGTTAGAATGGCTATATAGTAAAAGATTGATATCTGATTTAGGTTCAATAGGTGATTTTATTATATCTGACTATATTCATAATGAGGTTCCAATTTACCTAAAATTCATACTTGGGGTTGGTGCATTCATTTCATCACTTTGCTTTATTGGTTTTATTCATCTTTCTAAACTTATTGATTATTCAGACGAGTTAGTGGTAGTAACTTGGGGTGTGATTTTTGTATTAGTTGCTATTATGATTTACAAATTATTTATTGATAAAAAATCAATACAGAGCACCTTTTTTGTTCAGTTGTCTTTTTCTTTTATGGTTGTTGGAAAACTGCTATTTGTTTATGGGTGTCACCGTATTTTAAAATCTGGATGGGACAGAACTTTAAGTATAATTTTTATAAATGTACTAACTTATGGAATATATAAAATATCTCTAGATAGATTTATTTCTGTATTGTCCCTGATGATTTCCATGTTTTACGATATTTTGTTTGAGAAGTACACTTTTGATCATACAGAAGTTTTTTTTATAATATTTTGTATTTCCCAGCTTATAGCATTATCTTTTTTTATTACAAGTGTGAAATTTAGAAGTAATTATTATCCTGTATCTTATGCTTTAGTTTTGTCTTTATGTATCGAGGTACTATTTCTTTCTTTTGAATTTAATATCGTAAATTTTCATAACAAATATCAGGTTATAACATACGCTATTAATTTGATTTTGACTTTGTGGATATTTGTTTTACTAAGATCAATTTTTGGTAAGTTTGATCAATTAAAATTAGAGCAATTTATAATTGCTTTTATAGCAATTGGTCTTTTGGGATTTATTTCATCTCCTGGGATATTGTTAGCCATTGCTTTAATAGTAATCGGATACGATAAATATGAAACTGTTATTATAGTATTTGGTGCACTGTTAATGGCATTATCTCTGTTTTCATACTACTTCAATTTACGTCTCTCATTAATTAGTAAATCTCTTGTTATTATTGGTAGTGGAATTGTGTTGTTACTTGGCAATTCCTATATCAGTTATAGGGGATGGAATAAAGAAAAAACTCAATGAATGCAAAAATAATGATTATTTGGTTAATAATGGTTATTATGTTTCTAAACTACGCCATATATGAAAAAGAGAGGATAAGGGGTAGTAGTGACAGTGTTTTTCTTAGCATTGATACAGTAATTTACCGTTCCTTTATTGGGGATGATTATGCTCTTCTAAAATACGATATAGAAAAAACTATTCCGGATAAAGATATTGTTTCTAGTCCTGATCGTGGTTACATCGTTATTGGTGTGGATGATAATAAAGTAGCTCATTTTGTTCGTGTATATGCAGGAGAAACATTATCTCTCAATGAGAGATTGATTAGATTTCATAAAAATAAACGCAGTATCAACATAGTTCCAAATTCTTTTTTCATTCAGGAAAGATCCATTGAAAATTATAAAAAATCCAAATACGCCATATTTAATTTTGGTAAGTCTGGTGAATATGTGCTCGCGAAATTGGCAGACAAAGATAAAAAATATATAAAACTCTCAACTATATGATGGCCAGGAGTATTTTTTAGTATTTTTATTATAAATAAAAAAATGTGTCTATTCAGGTTATAGTTGGAAGTGAGTTTTTTGTGGAGTTATTTGTTGTTATTTGCATTTTAACCTATTGATAGTAATGCTAATTATCCATACTAATATGGAGATTTTTTATTTAGTAGTGCGTAAAATTACTAATTAATATGTTAATTATAATGATTTATAAACATAAATCTGATTTTCCTAATTTATAACATATTGTTATTTAAAGGGTGTTTGCCTATAGAAAATGTTATTTAAATATATAACATGTATTAGTTAGTAATCATTTATCAGTGTTGTTTTTACAGTAACCACGAGGGGTGTTGTTTTCACAGTAACCACGAGGTGTTGTTTTTGGAGGTATTAAATTTATTAATTGCTATTCTTCTTATTATATGGTGGATATATGGATTCTAATTATATAGAGCTTGATTTTTGTGGTTCCGATTATAACTCTAGTGGTTGTGGTGATGATTGTGTCGGTTGTAATGTTTGCTGTGCATTTGATGGAGGTATTGATCTATCAGGATCACTTTTGTCTCTTACTCAAGATGAAAATTCTCCCCAAAGTGATAATGCTCCTCTTACATGTCTTGTTGAGGCTTCTTTAGTTGATATTTCATCTCCGAATATGGTTGGTGCTGTTGACCCGGATAATATGGATGAACTTACATCATTTGTTGATCGCTCTGTCTCTATAATTGGAAGTGAACCTGATGAATCCACCGGTTCTATTAAATTCTTTGCTTATTTATTGGCGGCATGTTTTCTTGTAATAGTGTTATCAATAGTTGCCCTATTGTTAGCCTATTGTTAGCCTATTGTAATGGTTTATCAACTTAGCGGCTTGATGGTTACCTACACGTTCGAGAGGTAAGTTTTTAGGGCTGTGTTTAGGAAGTAATTAGTAAGATATTTTTTATAATAATAAATCTGGTAATTATAATACATCTAATGTTGCGCTAATAAACTTGTTGCGCAAACAGTATCAGGCAATTATTTTTCAAGGGTGTTCGCCTATATAAAATTGGATTCATAAATGTAGCATATCATTTATGGGTGACAAAAATATAATAAAGTTTAGGTCATTATTCATTATTAGTTTTGTTTCATTTGTCTATTTGCTTCTTATTATTAATAGTTATTCCTCATATATGGGGGCCACATGATACATGATATAGAATCTTATGGTGCTCAAATGCCACCTGATTTAGGAAAAGAATCAGCTGTATTACCTGGTCGAAGTGTTGATCTTTCTCAGATTAATGGTTATTCAGGTGCTGGTGTAATTAGTTGTTGCAATCATAGTAGATGCTTTATGTGTAGTGCTATGAAAATAGTGACAATTTTTTCAGTCTTATGTTTATTGATTACACTTATAGTGTTTTTATGTATGTCAGGTAGCAAATATTGTCTCATTTCAGTTGGTTGTATGCTTTCTGCTGTTATCTTTTCTTACATTGTGTTTGCAATTATGAAGAGACGGGTAAATACCTAGTTGATATTATCCAATTGTAATTGAAAGTTATTTTGTAATGGATATACCAAATTGATTTGTGATTTTAATCCTAAATATCATAGCTTAAACTCTGAGTGTTGCGGTAAGAGCTATGGTGCTTGTGGTGTTTATCTCTTTCGTTAGTAGATGTTGCAGATGCAATTGGTTATTTAGATGAATTTATTTGTAATTGATCTAGGTATTTATGATGTATTAATTTGTGGTGGCTTCTGGGTTTGATTAATCCATGCTGAAAAACGTTTTATTACTTTCTAGGATAAAACATTGGTAATTGTGGTTTGGAAATTAATTTATCAATTTAAAATAAAAAATACGTGCAATCATAGCTTTTATATTCATGTAGTTTCTGTGTAACGCTATCAATGTTTGTATCTTTCGTCATAGCCATAATTTTTTCTTCACCAATATATTGATTTTTAATCATATTTTATTTATTTCATAAGTAAATATACCTTGTGTCAAGATAAATTATAGATATTTTTCCTGGGTGTTGTTTTTGTTACTTGTATTATTTCTACATAATATAAAATTAGAGGTATTAGTTGTAATGGCTGCTATGATGGTATTTTATTTCTACTACAATATCTATATATTAATTATTTGCTTCTTGAAAATACTTTAGGGTGGCTATTAAATTGAAAAATTTAACTCATATCTTTTGGTGATCTGTAGGCGATTAATTAATTGGTAGCATGAAAATTTCATAATCTATAGTAATCAAATTTATTTGGAAAAATGATGGTTGTTCTATTGTAGAGAGGTGGCATTGCGTAGTTGTAACATACTGATACGTAAATCTGAAAAATATACAAATTTCTCATGGTACAATGGCCAATAGTTATTTACGTATTTTGATATCTTCAGGAAAATCATGTGTGTAGCTAATGTGGGTGTATTTAGCGGCAATGTCAGTAAAAATATTGTTATTTTTGGCTTAGGCTATGTAGCTGAGGCTGTATCTAAGGATCTAGTTAATTTAGGGCATAATGTATACATTACTTCTAGGAATGCCAGTTTTTGTAAATTAGATGCTCTGAAAGGGTATTTTACCATTGGGTTTGATAGTCCAGAACTACCAAATATTATTGAATCTGCTCATGTTGTTCTTAGTACCGTTCCTCCTTATAAGGGAGTAGATCCTGTTTTGGAATCTTATGCAACAAGGTACATTCATTCTGGTGATTTTGAGTGGGTGGGGTACTTGTCATCAACGTCTGTTTATGGTGATCATCAAGGGAAGTGGGTTGATGAAACAAGTCATTGTATACCAAATTATACTAATGCTGAGGTGATTTTGTTGGCTGAAAAAAAATGGCTGGATGCTTACTTGAAGTATGGTGTGCCAGTGCACATCATGAGATTGTCTGGTATTTACGGTCCAGGTAGAAATTGTTTGGAACAAATAAAAAAAGGCAAAGACTTTACTATCGTTAAGAAAGGTCATTATTTTTCTAGAATCCATGTTTCTGATATTTGTCAATCCATTATTGCTTCTATAAAATTTCCAACACCTGGTGAGATATATAATATTGCCGATTCTGAGCCAGCTTCTATTGATGTGGTGCATCAATATGCTGCTAGTATTCTTAAACTTCCAGAATTGAGAACTATCAACTTCGAGGATGCTGTTATTTCTGAAGGAATGAGGAATTTTTTTCTTTCTAACAAAAGAGTTAGTAATTGTAAAATATCAGAGATTCTAAATATAGACTGGATGTATCCAAATTATAGAATAGGATTGCTTGAAGGTTGTTTGCATGCATTGAATAATTGACAATGGGTGGTATTGGCGCCTATAGCAAGAGTTACCAAGACCTGTGCTAGGTGGTATTTCCTAGATTATTACTAGTTGGTTATTATTTTTCAGGTAGGTGATTGTATGGATTATGAGTGTATAGAATTACGTACTTTTAGTAATGTATCTGATGATTGTGATACTTGTCCTATTGGTGATATTGGTTCGGCTGAGTTTGGTGGTGGATCTGTGGTAGTAGGTATGTCTCAAGATTGTTCTTGTGCGGGATTGATTAATTCTTCAGATGAAATTGTTCCCTTGGCCGATAATACTTCCATGACTAGACCTGTTCGTACTCTCGAGCTTACCGAAGTTCCTCCGGAGGGGGTAGGATTGCCGGATATGATGCCTATGACTTACTTTGATGTTGGGTTCCCTATAAATTCTGAATCCGTAGCGTATGCTGAAGTTCCTTTCTTGGGCATTAGGAGGAGAATTGTACCAAATAATAGTATTAACCTAAATTCTACCGACAGTGGTGATACCAGAATCTTAGTTTTAAAAATAGCCGCTGCTGTATGCTTATTGTTCTCGATTATAATATTCTTATGCGTACTAGACGACATTTACTGTCTCATTCCTGCTAGTTGCCTGCTAGCAGTTAGCATCTCCTCCTGCATTGCGTTAATCGCCTTAAATAGACGGGGAATACGCTAGTTATGGCGTGCAAATATATAATATTCGCAGGTAGTAGACATGTATGGTAGGTAGGTTGGGTTTGCATATGATCTTGTTGCAAGAATGTTATGGTTGTAACTAGCTACCACTACATAGGTAAGACAGGAAGTAATAATAGGCCGGACGTTGTTTATTTGTGAGATATTCATGTCGTTGCTGCTCTACTAATTATTAAAGACGCTTGTATATACTCATATGAAAAATACATCTCTTTTTTCCTATAAATTTTTGATAAAATTGTAACTAATTAACGTCCGCTATCTCTTTCTTCAAAACACCGCGCAGGAACTCATCTAAATCACTTTTCTTATCTGCTAGAGATGAGAAAAAATCGTCCTCAGTTTTAAGCAAATCCTTTGCGGCCTCTTGTATTTTATGTTCACCAGATTCTGTTAATTTCGGAAATTTTGCTCTTTCATCTCCTTCTTTTTGTGATCTGGATAGAAGTCCTTTCCTCTCTAAATTTCGTAGAACCTGAGAGGTCATTGTTACATCGAATCTCAGAAATTTAGCTAAATCATTTTGTGAAATATCTTCTCCATCCCTTACAAGGAATCCTATTGATACCAAAAGTATAAATTGTACTAAAGTAAGATCATGAGGTAAAAGAGAATTTTCAATCTTTCTCTTCCACGAAAAATAAGCAGAATAAAGCAAAAAACCGCTCATGTCGTTCACGTTAACCCACTCAGTTCTGATGACTTTTTTCATTACTCCTCCCACATTAAATAACTTACAAATCAAAAATACTCTAATGAAACATATATTCCCAAATGTGAGCATGATTTTATTAAGATATTGGTTTATTATTAGATAATTACTTACATACATTTACAGCACTAAAAATTGTTACTGTTCAAAGTACAAAAGTATTTACATCAGTACCAATAAATTCATCTTCTACTATCAACACCATGTTCTCACAGTAGAGTCTTGATTATCTCAAATAAATAAAAGATATGGAAAGTAATATACCACTTGGATTATAGTACTTAGGGGTAGTTATGTGTTATAGGTGTCAAATTAACTATTCATATATATAATCTGTAATCAATTTATAGATAATAAATTTTAGTTAGTTTCTAGATAACTAATTTGATCGTGCATAGTACAATTTATTATTCATGCACATAATATATTTAGTTTGTGATAGTTCTTTCTACCATCATTAAGGCATCAAATATTTTTTTCATTTATTTTATATGGTTACTTTCCTAGTGGCTTTTAAATGAAGGCATTAACTCATGTTAGTTGTTTGATATTTGAGTGCTATTAACGGGCCAATTATTAAGACAATACGTGATAATTTAACTTACTTCACCAAGCTTTATTTTTTATCTTTACCTAGTTATTAATATACTAACTAATAATTTTATCTGATCAAGATTAACTTTATATTTTCTCAAAGTTTAATCTGAGTGCATTTCCAATTACGCTCAGCGAACTAGCTGACATTGCTATTGCTGCAAAAATTGGGGAAATTAATATTCCAAATTGTGGAAATAGAACTCCCGCAGCTATAGGAATACAGGCTGTGTTATATGCAAAAGCTAGAAATAAATTTTGCCTTATATTTTTCATTACCTTAGAAGATAAATCTATTGCTCCTACTACTCGTATTAAGTCTCCTTTTAATAGAGTTATGTTGGAGTTTTCAATTGCTACATCAATTCCATTTCCCATTGATATGCCAACGTGTGCAGCACTAAGTGCTACTGCATCATTAACTCCGTCCCCTATCATTACAACTACATGTCCATTTTCTTTGTATTTTTCTACAATCTTTAATTTTTCTTCTGGTGTTACATTTGATACGAAATTTTTGATTCCTGTTATATTTGCAATCAATTTTGCAGATTTTTGGTTGTCTCCAGTTGCCATCACAATATTTATTTTCATTTTCTGCAGCTTTTTAATGGCCTCAAGTGTTGATTTTTTTATGTTGTCACTTAGAGTAATGTACCCAATTACCGATGTGCTATTAGCTAAGAATACAATGGTGGGAAATTCATTTGTAAGTGAAATTATAGTTTCTGAACTGATTTCCATATTTTGCATAAGATCTTTGTTTCCAAGCGCTACCTTTTGACCGTCTATTTCTCCAATTAATCCTTTTCCAGTTATTGATTCGAAGTTTGTAACTTTAAGTAAATTCATACCCCTATCTTTCGCAAAGCAAGTGATGGCAGTTGATAGTGGGTGTTTGCTGTTATGAGCTAAGCTGGCAGCCAGTTGAAGTACTCTGTGTTCAGAAACAGAATCATTTTTACTATGTATTTCTCCGACTTTAGGTTTTCCTTCTGTCAAAGTTCCAGTTTTATCTATAATTATGGTATCAACTTTTTCTAGAACCTCTAGACATTCAGGGTCCTTTATCAGAATTCCGTTTTTTGCCCCTATTCCAACACCAACCATGATTGACAAAGTTGTTGCTAATCCTATAGCACATGGACAGGCAATAATTAACACGTTGACGGCACTAATAAAACCGTAGCTCATACTCTGCTTGGTTGCAAATAAAGACCAGGCCAGGAACGAAAAAACTGAAACTGATATTACAACTGGAACAAACCACGACGATGCTAGATCTGCTACTCTTTGTATTGGAACTTTGGATCTTTGCGAATTGTTAACCATTTTTATAATGTTTGCTAACATAGTATTAGAGCCAATTTTTGTTGCTTTCATTATAATTGATCCGTCTATGTTTACAGTTCCTGCTATGACAAAATCATTTAATTTCTTGTGTATAGGTACAGACTCACCAGTTACCATTGATTCGTCAACATTAGTTGATCCTTCTGTGATAGTTCCATCAGCTGGTATTTTTTCCCCAGGGGAGATAATAATATTATCTCCAACTTTAATGTTTTCTATGGGAATATCTTGTTCACTCCCATTTATAACTATCTTTGCACTTCTGGGGGTTAATTCAAGTAGTGTTTTTATAGCTAGTGAGGTAAATTTTCTTGCACGTAGCTCCAGCATCTGTCCAAGCAGTACGAGTGTTATAATTATTGATGATGTTTCAAAATAGACCGGAATTCCCCCATTTTGGTAATGGAAAGATTTTGGGAATAAATTTGGTTTAAGAAGCGCAAATAAACTGTAAATGAAGGATACTCCCGTTCCTAGTGATATTAGTGAAAACATGTTTAAACTTTTTTGTCTTAGAGAATTATATGCTTTTATAAAGAATGGATTTCCTGACCATAGAACTACTGGTATGGACAAAATAAATTGTATGTAAGTATTGTTTTTTTCAGATAGGATGGAATTTACCCCATTGATGTGTCTTGCCATTTCTAAAAACATAATCGGTAATGTCAGAAAAATACCAACTAAAAATTTTTCTTTGTATTTTTTCAGTTCCGGATTTTCATGATCGTTACCAGTGATAACGTCAGGTTCCAGGTCCATTCCACATATAGTGCATTCCCCATGGTTCCATTTCCTTACTTCAGGGTGCATGGGACATGTGTAGTACTCAGATCCAGATTTCTCGGTAGGAACATTAGAATTATCGTTATTGGGATTTTTATGACATTTATTATGGCACATCTCATCAATACCCATACCTAACGACTAATTTTGTTAGCAAAATCAAAACAACTACCACATATTAACCTTGTCTAAGTTACATATGGCAGTACTGTTGCTACGGAACTTATACCATGTGCTTTTCATTGATAAAGACGAGGCAGACCAAGCATATCAATCAACATGGCTACGGAATTATTCTACCATAATAGTACAAATATTAGGATTAACTGTTCAATTGATAAGAAACCAACTTTTTTATCCTATGAGTATGCTGATTGATTTTATGTATTGCAGCTAAACACAGTTACAAAAATAGAATCCGAACAATAGCAGCTGCAATTATATGCTTAGATGGGTAAGATTAGGATTTTTACATTAAAGATCTTATAGATTACTCTCATCGGTGGTCTTAGTAATCACTAGTATTTATATATAATTTTTACTAAAAAGTGACATGTGAGGTGGCGGAGAGAGTGGGATTCGAACCCACGGTACCACATGTGGTACAACAGATTTCGAGTCTGTCCCATTCGGCCACTCTGGCATCTCTCCGCGTATAATTCTATTATATTTTACTAGCTTACAACTCGGTAAATATACATTAATTACCGTACTTTTTGCACCAAAATAGTACTACGCACCTCCATAATACTGTCTTTTCCTAGTTAATTTGATCTATTTTGACTTCCCCGTAGTAATACGGTCCCTAAATAGATAATCTTTCAGCGTCGATACCATAGTTAATCCATTTTCGTGAAATGCGTATTGACATCTAAATCCTTGCTGCCAACCATGTTCAACTATTAGTTGTCCTTCTGGATAAAGGTAATTATTTGCTCCACTTATTATTTTTTCCAAATCTTGGAATCCTTCATCATGTGATACTAATGCAGACTTTGGTTCATGAGATAGGTCAATAAGGTGTGAGTCATGCGGAGAAATATAAGGAGGGTTGGATATAATATAGTCAAATTTTTCACCAACGACGGCTTCGTACCAATTTCCATGGCTTAAATTTATATCTGCCTCGTGAAATGCAGAATTTTTTCGTGCAATTAAAAGTGCCCCAGGAGAGTAATCTGTGGCCCAAACAATGTGTTGAGGGAAGTTTTTCTTTATGGTAATGGCTATTATTCCACTTCCGGTTCCTAGATCTAGGATACGCTTCTCCTTGGTGTCGCTTCCTAGTAATTCAAGTATTTTACTTACTAAGCATTCTGTATCTGGACGCGGAATCATTACGTCAGTGCTAACAAAAAATTTTCTATTCATAAAGTATGAGCTTCCCAGAATGTAGGGTAGCGGGGTACCTTCTGTCAATTTTGATATCGCTAGCTCGAAGTTGGGCACAATGTCATCAGGGACATTTTTATCAATGTTGGTAATGATATCGGCATGATCATTACCAGTTATGTGAGCTAGGAGCCAAATCGATTCTCGATAAGATATGTATTCTCTAAATCTTAAAAGCCAAGCATGATACGTTTTGCTACTCATCATTTCCTAGATTGCTCATCCACTCTGCCTGATGTTCTGCTTGAAGAGACTGCGTGATCTCAAATATATCGCCGTCTAATATAGCATCAATTTTGTAAAGAGTTAGGTTTATGCGGTGATCTGTTACTCTTCCTTGAGGAAAGTTGTAAGTTCTAATGCGATCTGAACGGTCTCCTGTTCCTACAAGCAATTTTCTTGTTTTTGCTATTTTTTCGTTTTGCTCACGTATCTTTTTATCCAAAATTCTGGATGACAATACGGAGAGCGCTCGCTCCCTATTCTTATGTTGAGATCTGTCTTCTTGGCATTCCACCACAATCCCAGTTGGTATGTGGGTTATGCGGACAGCTGAATCAGTTTTGTTTACGTGCTGCCCTCCGGCTCCAGATGCCCTGTATGTGTTAACCCGAATATCTTGAGGTTGAATAGAAATCTCATTGATTTCATCTGCTTCAGGCATTACTGCCACCGTGCAAGCCGAAGTATGTATTCGTCCCTGAGTTTCAGTTAAAGGTACTCTCTGAACTCGGTGAGCCCCAGATTCAAACTTCAGTTGGGAGTAAACATTAGATCCGCAAATTTTAGCTATAACTTCCTTATATCCACCAATCTCAGATGGAGACTCCGAAACAATTTCTACTTTCCAGTTATTGCGTTCTGCAAATCGGCAATACATTCTCAGCAGGTCGGATGAAAATAAAGCTGATTCGTTTCCGCCTGTTCCTGCTCGTATTTCGAGATATATATTGCAATGATCATTGGGGTCATGTGGTATTAGAAAGGCACAAATTTGCTTTTCTACACTATTTTTTTCTTCTTTCAACCTATTGATTTCATCCGCTGCTAGAGATTTCATGTCTTCATCAGACAACATGCACTCAGCATCGATAATCTCATTCTCAATACTCATATATCGTTCGTAAAGTGAGGCTATATCCTTTAAATCAGCGTGTTCTTTGCTAAGAGATCGATAACGATTAATATCACGCGTTGCGTCTTCCTCTGCTAATAGGGTGTCAATCTCCTTAGTTCTTTTATGCATTTTCTGTATGTGGTTAAGCAAAGATGGCTTCATAAAAAATCCGATGGTTAGGTGTTATTTTCTATGTCAAATATCTTAGCAACTATGTCTACTGTCGTGTGCTTTTCGAAACGGATGTTATCACGTAATGCTTTGGTTGGATGATGGAGAATTTTGTTTACTATTTTTTGACATAAATTTCTTATTACTACTTCGGATGATGCTCCTTGTTGCAAGCGCCTTACAGCTCTTTGACCTTCCTTAACCGCAATGTGGTAATTCCGTTCCCTGAGAGTTCTTATAGTTCCAACAGATTCACGTGCCCTAAGCCAATGTTGATATACTTCGATGTTCTTATCTACTATTTTTTCTGCTAATTGAATTGCTGAACATCTGGCTGCAATTCCAGATTTTACAAAATTTGATAAATCATCGACCGTATATACGTATACACTGCCATTGTTTGCCGGTAATCTTTCTATACTCCTTGGAACCGATAAATCAACAATAACAACCGGCTTATTTTTTCTCTTAGCTAGGGCATTGTTCATCATTTTTTGTGAAATTATCGGTTGAGGGCTTGTTATTCCGCTGACAATTACATCATACAGGTGAACATTGTTTTCGATTTCATCTAAAGGAAATTCATGGGCTTTGAACTTGTCTACTAAATGAGTTACCCTTTGCGCTGTTCTATTGGTAATACCCATGCTTTTGGGGGATCTGCTATGAAAGTGGGTCATGCATAGGTTGATGATTTCACCTCCACCTATGAATAAGACATTCTGGTCCTTTATTGAGGAAAATACGTTTTCTACCAAGTAAGCTGCTCCAGCAGCTGTTGATATTACATTTCTTCCAATTCCCGTTGAGCTACGTACCTCTTTAGCTGTGGAAAAGGCGCCGTGGAATAGTCGATGTAAAACTGTTTTGCACCCATTTGATGACTGAGATAGTAATGCAGCTTTTTTAAGTTGCCCAAGAATTTGAGACTCTCCGATAACAATTGAGTCAAGACTGGATGCTACGCGGAAAACGTGCTTGACGGCGTTAATGCCATTTCTGTATATGATGTGGTTACTCATTTCATCCGGTTCTATGCATTTTTTCCTGGACAGCCAAGAGCAAAAATCAAAATCTTCTCGAGATACTATGTATATCTCTGTGCGGTTGCAGGTGGAGATTATGGCTGCTTCGCTAATTCCTGGTTTTGATGTTAATTCGCGAATAGAGCTAACGATCTCGTCAGATTTAAAGGACACTCTTTCTCTGAAGCTCACTGGCGCTGATTGGTAGCTTATACTAGCAGTCCTTAACATTTGGTACCGTCTCCACATGTCTTGATCAAGAAAAAAAGTACCCAGACCAGCCCGACGGGTCACTATGCTAACACATAGCGGATATTCCATCGATACCAGGCCGTCAACTAGAGTTGCAAATTATTGTATATTATCTTAAATGTGTATGTGTTTAATCAACCACATCTTGCGATTTCTGAGATTCTATCGCTGCGCGCACGAAGTGGGCAGTTATGTTCTTTTTTTTTGACAATGATAGGTGATCCAAGCGATTTAACCAATCGATTAGGTTTGACAGATTTCTATCTACATGATTAAGAAGGTATATTACTGTGCTTTCCTTCAGATTGATCCCTCTGTCTTGTGCATATTTTTTAACCACCTCAACCTTTTGATCATCAGAAAGAGGGTGCACGGGGAATGCCAGTAAGGTGGCAACTCTAGTTCTCAGGTCTTCCCTAAGTCTCATGAAAAGAGGGGCTTTGTTTCCAGATAGTATGAATCTTATCCGCTGTTGAGAGGCGCGATTGAACCAATTGAATAGCTTTATTTGTCCTCCAGGAGACAGTCGATCAATATTATCAATCGCTATAATATTAGAGCTGCCGATTTTTGTCCTTAGATGTTTGTCTTTCACCGCATCTATGTATGCTGTATTGCTTACGCCTTGAATGGATGCCAGAAGAAGGTGTGTTCGGCCACAGCCTGGAGCTCCGAACAGGTATAATCCCAAGCTAGAGAAACTTTCTCCGCGAATATTATTAATAGATTCAACGAGTTCTTTGTTTTGTCCAACGAAAAAATTGCCAAGGGTCAATTTACACCCGGTGGAGATGTCTAAAATACTCTGTTGCATATATTTTGGCATTGTATCAGATAGCATGGACTAAGTTTACCAAAAACACTCGCAGAAAATCATTCAAAATTGATTTGTTTTGAGATATGGTTGATCAATTGATTGAAAAAACTGTATCTTCTTCGGTTGTTGGTAGTATATGAGAATGCTTTACGGGGGGAAAGATGTCTGGTGTTAGCTATCTTGATTCTGGTGTTAATATTCATGCGGGTGATAGGTTTGTCCGCTCAATTAAATCTCTTTCCGAACCTACCTACGTTCCTGGTGTTTTGTCTGGCGTGGGGTCTTTTTCATCTCTTTTTGACCTGAGTAGCCTTTCCTATAAGGAGCCTGTGTTAGTTTCTGGAACCGATGGGGTGGGGACCAAGTTGAAACTTGCCATAAAGTATTCCAGGCATGAGTCTATAGGTATTGATTTGGTAGCTATGTGTGTGAACGATGTTTTGGTTCAGGGAGCAAAACCTCTTTTTTTTCTGGATTACTTTTCTTGTTCAGTGTTACGGGAGGAAGTTGCTGGTGAGGTTGTCGCTGGTATCGCTACTGGATGTAGGCAATCTTCTTGTGCTCTTGTTGGAGGGGAAACTGCTGAAATGCCCGGAATGTATTCTGATGGTGATTATGATATAGCTGGGTTCTGTGTAGGTGTTGTGGAAAAATCTAAGATAATGGATTCAGGGCGTGTTTCAGTGGGAGATATCGTTATAGGTTTGGCTTCATCTGGGGTTCATGCTAATGGGTACTCGTTGGTTCGTCATATTCTGGAGAAGAATGATATTGATGTACATAAATCACTTGATAAGGAAAATAATTCAATTCTAGATCTTTTGATAGAACCTACGAGAATCTATGTTCCATCTATTTTGAATGTACTTAAAGAAACAGATGATGTTGTGCATGCTATGGCCCATATTACCGGAGGGGGATTGCTGGGTAATATTCCACGAGTTGTTCCTGATGGTCTGACAGTTCATCTTTATCGTTCTTCGTGGCCCCGTAGTTCTATTTTTGATTGGTTGAAGGAGCAAGGACGTATTGATCACGAAGAGATGCTCCGTGTTTTTAATAATGGCATAGGTTTTGTATTAATTATTTCTCCGGATTCTGTTGGGGTCGTGATGGATATTTTGCAGCGCTGTGGTGAAGAGGCTTATGAGATAGGTGAAATTGAGATCTCGTCTAAGCTTGAGCCTGTGGTTGTTTCATCCTGATTTTTCAGTTCTTTGGTAACATCATGTGTCGACTTAGTTCTTGGTTTAGTTTCTTTCCAGCGTCTGGGTCGTCGTATGGCCACAGCATGGTGTCACATGTAATTTTTTTTATCCACGTCAGTTGTCTTTTAGCAAGTTGTCTTGTTGCTGCTGTTCCGCATCTGATTAACTCTTCCATGGATTGATTTTTGGTCAGATATTGCATTACTTGCCGGTACCCTATGCATTTCATGGATGCCATATTCTCGTGTAGTTTGTATAGGGTGACTAATTCTTTTACCTCTTCTATTAGACCCATTTGGATCATGTTTTTAAATCTGATTGATATCATTTCGTGTATGGAACTGCGTTCACTTACGTTCAGCCCACAAATCCAAAAAGGCGTTTTATCAAATGGTTTTTTTCCGTCTGTGAAGCATTCTGACATTTTTTTTCCAGTTATATAATAAACTTCTAATGCACGCTGAATGCGTTGTCTGTCATTTTCATTAATTGTTTTTGCTCGGTCTGGGTCAATAATTGATAATTTTTTATGGAGTGATGGCCAACCATTTTCTTCCGCTTCTTTCTCAATTTTTTTTCTTATGAGTGGCGATCTCTCTGGCAGGTGATTAATACCGTGGTAGATTCCATGAAGGTAAAGGAATGTTCCTCCAACTAGGACGGGAATCCTTCCTCTTGACCAGATTTCCGGTATTAACTTTTCAGTTGATGAAATGAACTGAGATACAGAAAAAAATTCTGTTGGGTCTATAATGTCCACCAAATGGTGTGTCAAATCTTGCCTTTCCTCAGCCGTTGGTTTGGCAGTTCCTATGTTCATGTTACGGTATACCTGCGCTGAATCCATACTAATTATTTCTATAGGCCATTCTTTTGCCAAGGAAAAGGCTAGTTTTGTTTTTCCTATAGCAGTTGGACCTACGATGGCAATTACCATGTTCATATTATTTTCCTCTGAGGAAGAGGTTGTTCAATTCTTCCATGGGGTACTGGTGCCAGGTTGGTCTTCCATGGTTGCAGTATCCACCTCTGGTAGTTTTTTCCATATCCCTCAAAATTTGGTTCATCTCCGCTAAGGATAGGTTCCTGTTAGCGCGAACGGCTTGATGGCATGCTATCGTTGAAAGTATCTTGTTTATTTGTTCCTCGAATGCGTGGCTTTCTTCAAAATCGCAAATTTCTTCCAATATTTTTAGTACAAGTTCTTCAACCATGTTTGTTGTGAGTAAATTTGGTATTGCATTAACTGATAATATATTTTCAGCAATCATATTAGCATGAATGCCAACTGATCTTAATTTATCATGGTGTTCCTGGAAAGTTTGTGTTTGTAATGTGCTTAGTCTTAGAGTTGTGGGAAGAAGTAAATTCTGAATGACTATTTTTTGCTTACTAATTTGCTCTTTCAACTTTTCATAAATTATTCTCTCATGTGCAGCATGCATGTCAACGATTACTAAACCGTATGTGTTCTGAGATAGAATAAAACACCCATGGAGTTGTGCAATTGCTTCTCCTAACATGGGAGGTTCAATTGAATTATTGTTTTTGATCTTGTTTGCATTGCTGGTGACTTTGTTATTATTGTCCATAGTTGGTGCAGCTTTGTTAGTGGCGCACTTAATTTTATTTATTTCATTATCACTGACACTGGAGCAATTGGTAGGAATAAGGTGATTTTTTGAGGATTGTATCTTGTAATTTTCTGATGGTGGTGGTGTGTAATCGTGTTCATTAGTTTCTTTTTTAGTTGCAACTAGAGACTCTTGTTGTTCTTGCAGAAACTCTTGTTCTGGTGGAAGTTGTGAATTATTCTTAGTAAGGGTTGTGACGTTTGGGGGGGTAGGCGTTGTGTGTAAAACTTCTTTTACAGCGTGATACACCAGTTTGTATATGTTTTGCGGATTTTTAAATCTAACCTCAAGCTTTTGGGGATGTACGTTTACATCTACTTCTTGTGGTGGCACTTCTAGGAATATTACGAATTCGTATGATTGTTGAGGGTGGTGTATGTCTTTGTAGGCACTGCTTATACTGTGTTGAATACCCCTGTCTCTAATGAATCGATTATTGACGTAAAAAAACTGATTGTCCTTGGAGACTTTTTTTTGATCTGGACTACTTACGTAACCCCATATTTTGCAATTGTTTAGGCAATGCTCAATTCTATGTGCTCTTTTCCAGAAAAAATCACCGGTAATGATGCGAATGCGTTCTTCGTGGGAGTTGTGTTCAAGCAAAAATCTGGGTGTTGTTCCATGGAATACGTGTAGGCGAATTTCTGGGTGAGGTAATGCTATTTTCCTAATTACATCTTCGCAATGCGCTAACTCCCTTTGGTCAGATTTAAGAAATTTCCTACGTACTGGCGTATTGAAGTATAGGTGTGATATTTCTACCGTGGTTCCTATGCCACGAGATCCAGCTAGTAGTTTTTGTTCTTCGCATCCTACTGTGTGCATTATGGTTGCTGTGGTGCTTTCTTTGGTACGGCTAGTGATTTTTGAATGAGAGATTGATGCTATGGATGCCAGTGCCTCACCTCTGAATCCAAATGAACGAACTTTTTCTAAATCTTCAAATCGGCAAATTTTGCTTGTGGCGTGTCTTTTTAAAGCCAGAATAATTTCAGATTTTGGTATTCCATGTCCATTATCTTCTACTTTTATTAGCCTGCTTCCGCCTCCTTCAAGGTGTATTGTGATATCCTTTGCCCCAGCATCTATGCTGTTCTCTAGCAATTCTTTTACTACTGCCGATGGTTTGTCTATTACTTCACCAGCAGCGATTTGGCTTATGAGTTGATTAGGTAATGTTTGTATTTTATTCATAGACTTTTTTCTATCCTTTGATGGGAGAGTTGATCTTGTTCCAGTTAGCTTCTCTGTTGAACGCTGAAAGTCTATTATCCTGGTTATTGAAAGAACATCCAAATAGCGTTTATTTTGCTGTTTTTACCGTGTTTTTTTTAGAGAGTGGCGCTTTTATTATGCCATTTCTTCCAGGAGATTCTTTGTTAATTATTTCAGGAGCTGTTTTGTCCAGGGGGTTGCTTAGTACTCCTTTTTTGTTATCTTCATTTATTTTGGGTGCCTCAATCGGTAATATTTTTGGTTACGGATTGGGATTTTTTCTCAGAAAGTGGCGGGGTTTTGATAATACGCTATCTTTTTTTGAGGATACTTGGATTATTAGGGTGCAAAATTTTTTTACTCGTTACGGTGGTTTTTCTGTTGTGTTAGTGAGATTTATGCCATTTTTTAGGACTTTTTTCCCATTTTTAGCTGGAGTTTTTAATGTCAATTTCTACTTATTTTCAGTTTTAAGTTTTCTTGGTGCGGCTATTTGGGTATCATTACTCGTTTATTTGGGAACGATTTTGGGGCACTGGTCCTTCGTTCAGGAGTGGCTAGGGGTTTTCGCTGCCTTGATTATAGGAGCGTCTCTTTTATCGTTTTCTCTATGGGTGTGCAGGAGAGGTAGAAAATAACAAATTGGTAAATGAGCTGCAGTCATGATAACTTTAAATGATAAAATTTTGTATCTTGACTTTTGGGGAGTGGGTGCTTATGTCAGTTGAGTTGACCTTGTCTATTATTAAGCCGGACGCTGTTCGTAAGAATTTAATCGGTGCTATATACCAACGTTTTGAGTCTGCAGGATTGGTTATCGTGGCGGCCAAAATGTTGCGCATTTCCAGTCAACAAGCTGAAGAATTCTACTCTATACATCGTGATCGTCCTTTTTTTGGTGATTTGGTTTCTTTTATGTCTTCTGGTCCAGTAATGGTTCAGGTGCTAAAGGGTGAGTTTGCCGTGCTTAAAAATAGAGAGATTATGGGGGCTACCGATCCTAAGCAGGCGTTGCCGGGTACTATTCGTTCAGATTTTGCTGACAGTATAGATGAGAATGCTGTTCATGGTTCTGACTCTACAGATACTGCATTGGTTGAGATTGCTTATTTCTTTTCTCAATCTGAAATTTGTGAACATTGCTGATGGTTTACTGTGGTTAATTTGTTTGATTTTGATCGCAATGGATTATCGCTTTTTCTTAAAGAGAAGGGGTATCCGTCCTATCGCTCCAATCAGCTTTTTAGTTGGGTTCATAAGCGATTAGTGAGCGACTTTTCTTTCATGTCTGATATTTCTCTTGATCTGCGTCGTGAGTTTTCCCGGATATTTTCTTTTCTTTTACCAACTGTTGTCAGGGAGAGCCACTCTAATGATGGTACCTCAAAATGGCTTTTGTCTGTTGGTGATAAGAACGCTGTCGAGATGGTATATATCCCTGACAACAATAGGTCAACTCTTTGTGTTTCTTCTCAGGTTGGGTGTGCCTTGAATTGTTCATTTTGTGCAACCGGGAAGAGTGGCTTTAATCGTAACCTTACTACAGGTGAAATAGTGGTTCAGCTTTGGTTGGCCAATAATTATTTGAAGAATATTAATTCAGGTACTGAACGTAAAATTACTAATGTAGTTTTTATGGGTATGGGTGAGCCATTGGCAAATTTTGACGCAGTCATGCAGGCTGTTGGCATTATGCTAGATGATTTTTCGTATGGCTTATCTCGGCGTCGGGTTACTGTTTCGACTTCTGGTATCGTTCCAGCTATAGATCGCATGGCTAAGACGCGTCCTGTTGCTTTGGCAGTGTCTCTTCATGCTCCAGATGATGAATTGCGCGACTATTTGGTTCCAATTAACAAGAAGTATCCATTATCACAGCTTATGGCAGCATGTGATAGGTATATATGTCATTCTCCTAGAAAATTTATTACTTTTGAGTATGTTATGCTTAAAGATGTTAATGATACTATTGCTCATGCAGAAAGATTAATTAGTTTGTTGAAGAATATGCCGTGTAAAATTAATCTTATCCCGTGGAATTCATTTCCTGGCGTTCCTTTTTGTTGTTCTACTCAGGATTCTATTTCCCGCTTTCAGAGTCGTTTAAGTGAAGCTGGTTTGGTGTCTACGGTTCGTAAAACACGTGGGGACGATATAGATGCAGCGTGTGGGCAGTTGGCGGGGAAAGTTGATGATCGTACTCGCCGTATACTTAGATTTCAGAAAAGTCATTAGAAAGGTGATATGTTATGTATCGTTGGTGCGTTCTTCTTACTCCATTTTTGCTAAGCGCATGTTTGATGAATCTTAATGGAGGTGGTAAGATCACCCCTTCATCCAACAATGGCTATTTGCCTGGTGTGGAGCCTGTTAACGGTCCTGTCTATAGAGCAAAGATTCACGTCGATTTGGCTTCTGCTTATTATTCTAGGGGTAAGTACGGTATTGCGTTGGAGGAGATTGATAGGGCTCTAACCACCCGTCCGAACTATGCTCCTGCTTATAGTTTGCAGGGGGTTGTGTATGCTCAATTAGGTGAATGGACGAAGGCTAGGAAGTCTTTTGTTATTGCTTTTAAGAATGACCCCAATAATCCAGATATACAGAATAACTATGGTTGGTTTTTGTGTCAGACAGAGCACTCCCAGGATGGTATTCGCTTTATTAAGTTGGCTTTGCAGAATCCTCTTTACGAGACTCCTGATAAAGCTTACAGCAATATGTCCTACTGTTATCTGGGTCTACATGAGTACTCTTCTTCGTTAAAAGCAGCTAGCAGGGCAATTTTGTTAAATCGTAACAGTGTTGAGTCCTACTTTTACCGCAGCAGAGCTGAGTGGTATCTGGCAGATTATGCTAGTGCGCAGGCTGATATAAATCGGGTTATTCACCACTATCATTTGATTACCCCTAAGACCTTACAGCTTGCGATAGATATTCAGAAGAAGCTTGGCTTTGAAGGAAATAGTGAAGTTTATATTAACGAATTGATTTCGCGTTTTCCTGACTCAGCGGAGGCGAAGTCGTACGTTCACCGATCTTAGTTTTGGTTTTGTGAGAGTATATGTTTAATCAGGAAGATGGTTTGGTAGGTAGTTTGTCTGTTTTTTTTGAAAGAGCTAGAAAAAAAAAAAATGTAACTATTGAGGATGTTGCTCATTGCCTTAAGGTAAGTTGTTCTCAGGTTCGTCATTTGGAGAATGGGGATTATTGTAGGTTGCCGGGTGAAACCTTTGTTAGGGGGTTTATCCGCTCCTATTGTCGTCTGTTGGATGTTAGCTCTCAGGAGGTTATGGATCATTACAATGCTTCTTTGTCACAGAATGTAAGTAATGATCTGGAAAATCCAAGGGAAGTCAAGCATACTTTTATATCTTTTATTTTAAATAGGTTTAATTGTATATTTGACTTTGTTCGTAGTCCCTGGATTCTGTTTTCCACTCTCTTTTTCTTGGCTGTTCTAGGGGCTGGTTTGGGTAGGTTGGTTTGGCTTCATTATCACCAAGATTTTCTCTTGGATAGGGTTTTGCCTGAGATGCCAAATGTAACTCCTACCAGCCAAACTAACTTACTTAATGAAACTCTATCAGAGTTAGATATACGCGTTTCTCATGCTACTTGGATGATTGTTCATGATTCTCGGGGCCATGTTGTTTTTTCAGAGGATATGTTTCCTGGTAAGGCTTACAAGGTTCATGCTCGTTCACCTCTTTCTGTTATTGCTGGAAATGTTTCATCATTGAATATGATATATAACGGTAGACCTTTAGGTAAGCCCAGGCATGTTACTAAGAGTACAGGTAAGAATTATGTTCAGTTCTATTTAAATTGAGGTAACTGATAGATGTTTGTTAATGCTGATAATCATTTTTGTCACAGGTCTAATACCTACCAAGTTTTAGTAGGGTCGGTTTCTATTGGTGGTGGTGCCCCAATTCGTGTCCAGTCAATGACTAATACTGATACTGAAGATTATGTGGCTACTTCAATTCAGATTGCTGAACTATATAATGCCGGTTCCGAGATTGTTAGGATAACCGTTAATACTCCAGAGGCTTCTCGTTGTGTTCCAAAGATATACGAGAGGCTTGACAAAATGTCTGTTTCTGTGCCCATTGTCGGTGATTTTCACTACAATGGGCATCAATTGTTGTCAGATTGTCCAGATACGGCAAAGCTGCTGGATAAGTATCGTATAAATCCAGGAAATGTTGGTTTTGGGGCTAAGCATGATAGAAATTTTTCCCAAATAATTGATATAGCTTTGAAAAATGATAAACCAGTTAGAATAGGTGCTAATTGGGGGAGCTTGAACGAAAGTACCTTGGCACGATTGATGGATGATAATGCCAAGAGATCCAATCCACTACCTTCAAGTGCTGTTATTCGCGAAGCATTGATTGTATCGGCCTTGGAATCTGCTTTTTTTGCTGAAAAATTGGGATTAGCTAAAGAAAAAATTATTATTTCTTGCAAAGTTAGTTCTGTACAAGATTTGATTGATGTTTATCGTCAGCTGGCTAGTCGCTGTAATTATCCGTTACACTTGGGACTAACAGAAGCTGGTATGGGATCTAAAGGTATAGTTGCTTCAACTGCTGCTTTGGCTGTTCTTTTGCAAGAAGGGATTGGCGATACGATTCGTGTTTCTATTACTCCAGAGCCCGGTGCTTCTAGGTCCAAAGAAGTTATTGTGGCTCAGCAAATTTTGCAATCGATGTCTCTTAGGTCTTTTTCTCCTATGGTTACGGCTTGTCCTGGTTGTGGACGCACAAGTGGTGATTTTTTTCAGCGATTGACGGTGGTCGTTGACAAACATATTAATGAGAAAATGCCAATTTGGCGAGACCTATACGATGGGGTTGAAACTATGACCGTTGCTGTTATGGGTTGCATTGTGAACGGTCCTGGAGAAAGCAAACATGCTGATCTTGGTATTTCTTTGCCAGGAAATGGTGAAGATTCTATCTGCCCAGTTTTTTGTGATGGTATGAAGACTCATACTTTGAGGGGAGACAGTATTGCTGAGGAGTTTTTAGACATTATAGACCGTTACGTAGAGTCGAAGTATCCCAAACGACTACTTCTTTGATAAATGTGGACTGTGGGGGGGTATGCCATCTCATCTATATTCAATTCGAGGTATGAACGATTTGCTGCCGTCGCAGGCACGTTCTTGGGATCGTGCTGTTGCTTTGGTGTCGAAGGTTTGTGCAGAGTTTGGTTATGATCGGATGGATTTTCCTATTGTGGGACCAACTGATCTGTTCTGCCGGGCTATCGGTGATGTAACAGATATAGTTGAGAAGGAAATGTACTCTTTCACTGATTCTTTCAGTGGTGAAAAATTGACTTTGCGTCCAGAGGGAACCGCCTGTTGTTTGCGTTCTGTTGCTGAAAATAATATGACATATGGTCGTTCTCAGCGTCTTTGGTATTACGGGCCTATGTTTCGCCACGAACGTCCCCAGAAAGGTAGGTACCGTCAATTTCACCAAATAGGATTGGAATGCTTTGGAATAGCAAGCGTTAATGTAGAGATTGAGCTTTTGTTACTCAATAGGTCGATTTGGAAGTGTTTGGGAATTGAAGGTAGTTTGTTCCTTAATGTTAATACTTTGGGCAATCCTGATGAAAGAAAATCTTATCGCAAATTATTGATTGAATACTTTTCTTCTCACTCCGATTTGCTTGATGGTGATTCTCGCCGCCGTCTTTATAGGAACCCTTTTAGAATTCTAGACAGCAACAATCCAGCTATGCAGGCCTTGATATCCAAGGCTCCATCTTTCTTTCATATTCTAAACCCTGAGACTCAAGATCATTATCACGAATTTTTGGAATCTTTGACGCAACTAGGTATAAATTATACTTGGAATCATCGATTAGTAAGAGGTTTAGATTACTATAACGGTATCGTTTTTGAGTGGACTACTGACAAACTAGGGAGTCAATCTGCAGTTTGTGCTGGAGGTAGGTATGACGGATTGGCGGTGCAGCTTGGATATGGCCCTATGTATGCAGTTGGTTGTGCAATAGGAATTGAACGACTGGTTGCTTTGTGTTCAGAAAAGTTTATTCCTGACTCTCCTGTTCGTTTCTATGGTGTTCATTCTGACCAGAGGTCATTTTATGAGCTCCATCGTTTAGCTGAAGATTTGCGTCGTATTGGCTGCTCAATTATAGTCCACACTGGTCGGGAATCGTTGAGTGTTCAAATGAAAAAGGCTGATCAATTGAGATGCACGGGGGTACTTATTGTGGGCGAGAATGAACTTAATGAGGGTGTTGTTTGCGTTAAGATGCTATCCAGCGGTCAACAAGATAAAGTTAGTTTTCATGACTTACCACAATTTTTGGTAAACTCTTTGAAAGGGCAAGGGGATACACTTTTATGAACCTTTATAGTCAGGAAGAGCAGGAACAGATTGAAGTTCTTAGGGATTTATTTCGTAAGTATCTGCCTATGATGTTGACGCTACTGCTTGTAGCGGTTGTAGGTTTTTCTGGTCACTCTTTTTGGAGTTGGTATCGCAATAAAGAAAATGCTCAGGCGCTATCATATTATTCTTTATTTCAGGTTGGTATTAATGCTGAAGATTTTGGTAAATCTCAACAAGCCCTTAGGCATTTGCAGTTGAATTTTCCTTTGTCACCATATTCCTATTTGGCTTCGCTGGCATTTTCTGCTTTTGCAGTTAAGGAGAAAAAAACTGACGATGCTCTTTCTGTGCTTACATGGATGATTGACAAAGGTGATCAGCCTTGGGCTACTTTGGCTATAGTTCGTGCCGTACCTATAGCCATAGATGCCAGAAAATATGATATGGCTAAAGAATTTTTGTCTTCTCCGTCTCTTACTTCGTTTAAACCAATTATTTTGATGGAGCAGGGTGATCTTGAGATAGTCCAAGGTCGTTATGCGGATGCAATTTCTCTGTATCGTTCTGCCTCAGAGATAATGTCTGAGCGTGCACAATTAGATAATAAGTCTTGGGGGGTTCATGATTCGGAGCTTCAGAAAAATTTTAAATCTCTTATTGATGAACGTATTCGTTGTGCAGAGGTTCTTTCATGATTAATAGACGTCTTGCTGTATTTTTTTTGCATGTTGTCTTGTTGGGGCATGTTGTCTTATCTCATGCTGCTGAGGGTAAGTTTGGTTCCATTACAGTGCACTTCAGAGATGATAATGATCCTAATTTTGATTTACATAATAAAACTGAATCTTATCCTGATAAAGATAAGAGTAATTCCTCTGATTTGAACGCCGAGGATAAATTTAATAACGATAAGGTTGCCTCCTCAAAAAGTAAGGTAGATGATCCTAAATCTACAACCCTGTCATCAGATGATCATGTAAAAGGAGGTGGTTTTTATGTGAACATTGCAAATTTAAAAAAAGAATTGTTGTTGAGTTCCAATAAGCCCAAGGTTCATAACGATCTGCTGTATCGATCTGAGGACAATAAAGTTAGTAACGTGGTTCATAAGAAGAAGCGATATTCTGTAGAAAGGAAATTTTTTAACTCACCTAGTGATAAAAGTGTTGATCACGTTGGCTTTAATTGGGTTTTATCTTGGGTTCATACTGTTCCAGCGCCAAATCGTAATCCGATTTCTATATTATCTCCGGATGTGAGTGCGGATGGTACTGCCGTTGTTGCTTCTACTGGCGGTCGTGTTAGTGCTTTTTATGTGTCATCTGGTGATAAAAAATGGAGTGTTAGGTTGCCAAATTTATCTGCTGGTGTTGTTGTTGACACTGATCTTTGTTTTGTTGTATCTGAGGATGGAAAAGTTTATTCGCTTTCTATGCACGATGGACATATAGTTTGGACTTATAACTTAGATAGTACGGTTACTTCTTTGCCAGTTGCCGATAATGGACAACTTATAATTAAGAACATTTATGGTTCTGTTGTGGCACTAAATAGGGCAAATGGTGCTTTGCTGTGGCGTTTTTCAAGAACATGGTCTAAAGATATGGTTGTTCGTGATCCGGCTCCATTGACTGTTTCAGGTCCATATATTCTGGTTCCAGCCCCGAAGGGACAGATTTTTATTTTAGATAAGACTAATGGACACCTTAAGTTTGCACTTACACTATTTTCTTCTCAAGGAGTTAGTGACTTAGAGCGAATGACAGATTTAGTGGGAAATGCTTTTTATATTAAACCTAATATTGTTTGTGCCGTTTCCTTTTTGCATGCTGTTGGATGTTACCAACTTGATAAGAAAATTTTTTCTTGGGTTAAGGGGATACGATCATTTTATGGCGCTGTGTTTGATGCCGGAAATATTTTTATAAGTACTGAAGATGGATTAGTTCAATCTTTGTATTTAGAATCTGGAAATGAAGCTTGGACGTCTAATTTTTTGGGTGATACTTTCTTGACGCGTCCAGTTATATTTAAAGATTATGTGTTGGTTGGAGACAGGTTTGGTAGGCTTGATATTTTGAATTCACGTACTGGAGCTCTTGTACGTCGTTTACAATTTTCTCGTCGAGCTTCATTTGTGAGCTTTCCTCGTGTATGGAGTGACTACGTGGTTATTTTGTCCCAAGATGGGCATGTTTTTTGTGTTCACTATGTTAAATCGTGATTATATTTTATGAATTACCCTGTATTGGCTTTAATTGGTTCAACTAATGTAGGCAAATCTACTTTATTTAACCGCTTAACTAGAATGAGAGATGCTTTAGTTGCAGATTCTCCTGGTCTTACAAGGGATCGACACTATGCTCGTGTATCTTGGTATGGACACCACTTCATTGCTGTAGATACTGCAGGTATTGTGGATAGCCCAGGTAATGATATTAATCGTATTACTCATGAACAGTCATTATTGGCCATAGATGAGGCTGATGTTATTTTTTTTATGGTGGACGGTCGTTGCGGTTTGACTGCTGAAGATCATAGTATTGCTGCCGATCTTCGTAGGAAGGAAAAAATTGTTTTTCTAGTTGTTAATAAGACTGAAGGTGGGCAAGGTTTTGTGTTGGCAGCTGAGTTTTTTTCTTTGGGATTGGGAAATGCTATTCCTATTTCTGCGGCACATGGTGATGGTGTTAATGATCTAATGAGTGCCATGATTGGAAGTTTGCCCTCACATTTTGATTTGTCCGCGAAATCAGATGCGGTTGAAGTGCCGCGTTTTGCAGTTGTTGGACAACCTAACACAGGAAAGTCTACTTTTATTAATGCTTTGCTTGGTGAAGATCGTGTTGTTGTAAGCCCTGAGTCTGGTACAACCAGAGATGCTATAGTTGTAGATTTCTTTTACAAAGATCATAGGTATGAATTGATAGATACAGCTGGTGTTCGTAAAAGAAATAAAGTTACGGATAAGATAGAGAAACTCTCAGTAATCAAGACTTTGCAGGCAATTCATAGTTGTGATGTTGCTTTGCTTTTTATAGATGCTAATCATGGAATAACTGTTCAAGATTTGCATTTGTCAGGTTATTTAGCTGAGGAAGGATGTGCGGCAGTTATTGTTGTTAATAAATGGGAATTACTTGATTTTTGCCAACGTAAAAAATTTAAAGAGTTATTAAATAATCAGCTATCTTTTTTTGACTTTGCTGCTGTTTGCTACATTTCGGCTTTGAGTTCTAGCGGTATTTTTGATGTTATGAAAAAGGCACAGAGTGTATATGATTCGGCACGCCGTCACTTTTCCACATCTAAGTTGACTCGTGTTTTGATGAAGGCAGTGTCTAATCAAAGTCCGCCTAGGTCTGGGTTTAGTAGACCTAAATTAAGATACGCACATCAAGGCGGACATAATCCACCTTTGATTGTGATTCATGGTAATTCAACTCAGTTTATTTCAGATACTTATAAGCGTTACTTGTCACGATTTTTTCGTAGACATTTTCATATTGAAGGAGTGCCTTTGCTAATCGAATTTAAAGGTAGTAAAAATCCATATGTGTGACTGCTAGTCAAAGAATAAAAAAACACATATTTTTTAAAAATAGGTAAAAGTAAGGGACTTTACGGATCGGATCCTGTATATTATGATTTTTTCTAGTGTAATGATATCTTTGTGGTTAACGGAGTGACTATGAGCAATAATAAAGGCCAGACGCTACAAGACCCCTTCTTGAATGTTTTGAGGCGAGAGCACGTTCCAGTCTCTATCTATTTGGTTAATGGAATTAAGCTTCAGGGGCAAGTGGATTCGTTTGATCAGTACGTGGTTTTGTTGAAAAATACGGTGACGCAGATGGTTTATAAGCACGCTATATCCACAGTTGTTCCATCTAGGGCTGTTGGCTTTGAATCTGATGATGATGTCCAGGACCTGGGTGATTCAGCTCTTTCTTAGGGCTGGGTCACCTGCTGTCTTTGGTGTTGTTGCTGATTCTACTGTCCAGTAGCCTCCCATTGACTTGTACAGCTCTATTGTGTTGTCTAGCTGTTGTTCTTTTGTGTCTTCGAGGGATGTTTTCTCCTTGAGTTCTTCTCCTTTGGCTTGGGCTAGTTGAAGGTAGTTGGCCTCGCCTGATTCGTACTCTTCGTTCAATTTCATGGTGTTTTTTGCGGTGTTTCTGAACGATATAGTTTGCAGCTGCTTTTCTCTGGTGGACGTTTGTATCTCTACGTAGTAACGCTCGATTTCCGATAGAGCTCTTATTATGGTGTCTTTGTATTTTTCTTCCTGTCTTTTTACTGCATCTCTTTTTGCCTGTACCATTCCTTTTAGTGGCTCAGCAAAAAATGGAATAGAAAGTGAGAACCCAAGGTTGTAAATAGATCCAGATATATTTTGTCCGAATAGTTCTACCTTCTGTTCATTTATGTCATATCCGAATGTAATCTGAGGATAAAGTGATGCTTGTGCGGCACCTAATTCGTGCATTGCAGATTTGAGGATATGATATTGAACAGCAACATCCCATCTTTTATTTAGTACATCAATTGGTAATGGAGATCTTGGTATTGGTGCTTTGGCAAGTAAATCGTCGAGAGATATGTGGTCAAAATTGCTACTGTCAAAAATAAAATCCTCAGGATTTTTTCCTAACAGAACTGCTAATTTTATAGTGTATATATTTATAGCTTTTATGATCTCGTATTTTTTGGTTTCTAAATTTATATACGAACTGAATATTTTATTTTTATCAACTAAATCCAAAAGTCCCATATGCCATAGTTTTTCAGAAAATAATGCTGCTTTCTTTTGCCAATTAATCATTTCCAGTATAATTTTATCCTTATTAAATAAAGATAAAAGATGAACATAAGTTTTGGCTATTTCTGTGCTTAAGAGAAGTTGTGATACTCTTTTTTGATTTGTTAGTGATAAATACTTTTCATAAGCAGACCGCTCATTGCTTTTTTTTGCGCCAAACAAATCCATTTCCCATTTAATCCCGAATCCTTGCTGTCTAGCAAAGTACTCTGATGGCTGTGGAAGCATAATTTTTTGTCTACCAGATTGTGCATTGACTCCAATGAGTGGCCACGATTGAGTAGCTCTTATACGAAGAAGATCTCTGCTTTCTTTTATTCTAGATAAAAGCTGCCTGTAATCTAGATTATTAGATAGTGCCGTATTTATTAAATTCGATAAGTTTGTGTCACCCCATTTTTTCCACCAATCAAATTGATAAACGGCCTTAGATCCTATAGCTATCCGAGGATTTTGTTGGTACTTAAATTGCAATGGGGGTGATACAGGATAGTCAACATAAACGTTCCGCGTTAAGCATCCTGACATTACAAGTAACGAGATAAGGGAAATTGTTTTTAATTTCATGTTTCAATCTCGCCAGCAATTGACGAAACAGGTCCTTTAACATTGAACCAAGCCGCATATAATGCCGGTAGAAACGTCAGAGTTAATATGGTTGCAATCGTAAGCCCACCAATTAAAGAGATAGCCATTGGACCCCAAAATAAATTGAAACTGAGAGGAATAAACGCTAATGCTGCAGCAGCAGCAGTTAATACAATTGGACGAAAACGTTTGACAGTTGATTTTATTATCGCATCATAAACTTCCATCCCATTATTAGTGTACTGGTCAATTTGGTCTATAAGTATGATGCTATTTCTCATAATCATTCCAGCTAGGGCTATTATTCCTAGCAAGGAAACGAACCCAAATGGTTGTCTAGTTACCAGCAATGATAACGTGCTCCCAATCAAACCAAGTGGGGCCGTTACGTAAACTAACATAGATTTTTCAAAATCTTTCAAATGAATCATTAGTAAAAACATAGTTACTAAAATGAATATAGGTAGATTAACATAAACCGATTGCTGGGAAATCTTAGACTCTTCTACAGAACCACCAGGTGTAATATTATATCCAATTGGAATATTCTTGCGAATGGCATCCAGTTTTTTATCAAGAAGTAGTGAAATAGAATTTATTTCGTTTAGATTATTAGTTTGTCCATTAATTGTAACGGTCTCAATACCATTTCTATGGAAAATGGAAGTTTGTTCTCCCACAAATGACCAGCTTCCAATGTCTTTTAGTGGCACCCATTTTCCACTCTCTGATTGAACATACGAAGATTTTATTTTGTTTAATGATGCAGGTTTATGTGGATCATACCCGCGCAAAAGTATAGCTATACGCTTATTTCCTTCTCTGAGTTCTCCTATAGGTAGTCCATTGGTTATATACTTAATGGTAGATTGAAGTTTTTGTAAACTTATTCCTAGAGCACGTAGTCGCTCTTGGTTTGGTTCAAATTTAAGTACTATTGTTCTAAATTCAGAATTGTCAAAAACATTGTAAACATCTTTGCTACTATTTAAAACATCCTTAACTTGATTGACAATTTTTCCAATCATATTGTGATCAGTTCCAGATACACGGAACTGAATTGGCCAACCAACAGGAGGCCCTGAATTAAGAAGAGATACTCTAAATCGTGTATTTTGTAGATTTTTTGCTAGGTGCAACTCTATTTTTCTGATCAAAGTATCTCTTGATGGGATATCTTTAGCCAATACTATAATTTCACTGAGCTCATGAGTTGGCTTTTGTTGATCAATAGGCATGTAAAATCTTGGGGCTCCTTGACCAATGTATGTAGAGATATTTCTAATTAGTTTTTTAATCTCTGGTGTTTTCATTAGATAATTTTCAGTTTCATGTGCTGTTTTCTTCGTTTCTTCCAAGCTGCTGTCAGGACTGTTCCAAAGGTCTACTATGACTTCCGGTCGGTTGCTGGCTGGAAAAAATTGCTGAGGAACAAATTGCGTCAGCAAGAAGCATGAAATGAAAAACGCAACAACCGTGCCAATGATCAATAAGTAACGATTATCAACGCACCAAACCACGGTTTTTCTGATTGTTTCCTGGGTACGGGTAGTGCTGTGGTGCTTAGCTCGAAGACTGCCCACATTATTTTTCAGCAGTTCGTAGCCTATGTAAGGTGTGAAGTATATAGATACCACCCAGGATATTAGCATGGAAATAGTTACTACGGCAAACAGGGAGAATACATATTCACCTGCTGATGAACGAGCCATTCCAATTGGTATAAATCCAGCTACTGTAATCAAAGTCCCGGTAAGCATTGGAATTGCTGTTGTATCATAGCTGTGGCCAACAGCTTTCATCATTTCCCAGCCTTCTTCTAACTTCTGAGTGATCATTTCTACTGAGATTACCGAATCGTCTACCAATAATCCTAGCGAAATAATCAGGGCTCCAAGTGATATTTTCTGAAAACTTATGCCCAGGAAGTACATAAAAGTAAAAGTAGCTGCTAGTACAATTGGAATCGATAGAGCTACCACAAATCCGGTTTGAATTCCTAGTGAAAAGAATGTAACAAGTAGTATTATCAGGATGGCAAATGCCAGTTTGTACAGAAATGTTTGTATGTAGTTGCGTACAGTGCTTTCCTGATTTGTTACTGTATCTAGGCTGATTCCAACAGGAATATCTTTCTTGATTTTTTTAACGGTTTTTGAAAGTAAGAGGTTAACGTTAAGTATATTCTCGTTACCATTCATAACTACACCTATGATGATAGCTGGCTTTCCTTGGAAGAATACTTGGCGTTTTATTGGGTTTTGTAAGTCTTGGGTTACATGTGCTATGTCTGAAATATGTAATATGCGATTATTCCACGGAAACGGAATATTTTTTATATCTGCTACTGAGTAAAAGTTAGTACTGGTATATAAATACCACTGTAATTCCTTGATTTCTAATAATCCATTATCCACCACTTTTGAGTGATCGTTAATTAATGAGGCAACAGCTTGAAATGATAACCCCATGTCATGCATTTTATTGGGAGGAATGATAATGCTAATTTCTTCTGGAACATTACCAATAATCGATGCTTTACGTACCCCATTTACCAGTACGAGAGAACTTTTTATGCGTTCTGCCACATTTTCAAGCTGTGCTAGATTATAGGAATTTCCTGTAACTGCATAAAGTGTAATGAATGTGTCACCATAATCATCATTTATGAATGGTCCCCTAATATCTCTTGGGAGCAGGTATCTTTTGTCTGTAAAAACTTTGCGCATGCGGTACCAAGTGTCGGCAATATCATTAACTTTGGTATTTCCCTTGATATTGAATTTGAATGATGCTCGACCAGGTAACGCATTACTACTTACATAACGTATGTTTGGTAACTCTTGAAGATATGGCTCTATGGGAGAAATGATTTGCTTCTCAATTTCTTTTGTACTAGCACCTGGCCAAATGATTTCAGCTATAGCAACCCTAAATGTGAAATCAGGGTCCTCCTTTTGTCCTAGTTGTACACCACAAAATATACCCATAATTATAGTGGCAACAATTAAGAATCTAGTTAAGGATCTTTTTTCAACAGCCCATCGAGAGATATTAAAATTTTTATGGATCATGGTAAATGGTCTATTTCTTTCTAGTGACTAAGTTTTTCGTTTGAGATTTCCCTTGTAACGCGCACCGCCTGATTTTCGTGAAGAATGAATAAAGGTCCGGTTACTATCTCATTTGAAGGTGATAAATCATTACTTTTAATTATATAGTGGTTATCATCATCATTTTCTATTATAGAGACAAAACGTTTATGGAGTTTATTTTTTTCTAAAACTAAAACAAAAGCTCCTTTCTTTTCTTTATGTCCGACGGAGGTTATTGGTACGATAAGGTAATTAGTTTTTTCCGATTTTTTAGAAAATAGTACTGATCCTGTCATTCCCAAACGTAGTTCCGTATCACATTTATCAATGGATATAACAACTTGGTACGTGTTTGAGATAGGATCTGCATTGCTTCCTATTTGTCTTATATGTCCTGAGCATGAACTTTCTTTTCCAGGTTCATAGTCGATTTTGATTTGACAAGCAGACAAATTTTGTATTGCTCCTATATCGTTTTGGGGGACATTGATAGCAATATCAAGATTATCTTTTCTAGCTATTACAGCAACGGGAGTTCCAGGGCCGACGTTTTGGCCATCCTCTGCCATAATTTTTGTTATGGTGCCGCTGTATGGCGCAAGTAGTCTGGTGTCGGATAGTCTGTTCTGAGCCTCTATGTGTTTTGCTTTTGCGCGAAACATTTCGCCCTGTGCCATTAACAGTTTAGCATGTCTTCTATTTAGATCAGGTTTTGTTATAAAGTGATCGTTGTATAGCTTTTGACTACTTTTATAGTCAGCAGAAGCAGATTCAAATTGTGCAGAAACCGCTTGGTACACATAGCTTGCTGCTTGGTTAGCTGCTTGGTAATCGCGATCATAAAGTTCGAATAGTAGATCACCATGTTCCACCGATTTGCCAACTTCAGTGTGTCTTTTTTCTATGTGACCAGGAATGCGGAAACTTAGTATGCTGTTCTGTTTTGGTACAACACGCCCAAAATAGGTATAGCACTGGGTTAGACGATGTGATATTTCCGGTCTTACCACTGATACTAGAGGAGTTGTTTCTTCCTCAGGTTCATTTTGGTTTTGACAACCCACCAGGCCGAAGATAGTCATTACGCCTAGAAGTAATATTCTTCTTAGCATTGTAACAATCCAGATTGAAGCATCACCGGTATTATAAACGCTATAGCAATAATATGGGGCTAATCTACGTTTATCGTGATTGTTTTTTGAGTTCAGTTTTTAGCTGATCTTTGTTTGATATTAGTTTTTTGGTGCGTCGTGAGTGTGTGGTTTTGTAGTAAAAAATCTACTACGGTACATTATAAATAAATAACTTCTAAATTTTTACTTGATAATATGAAAAAGTCGTTCTCTGTTTTGCTTGACTTTATGACATACTGATTATCTAAGAGTGTTTTGCTGTGGCATAAGTGATTTAGAAAATATAACTTTAAAGATTTACCTTTTTTGCTGTAGTGTGTCGGGTGTGGGTGATCTGACCGGTGACAAATACGGGAATAGTGACGGGGGAGGGGTGATCCCGCTTGCCCCATAAATTTAAGATGTGTGGTGTTCTTTAGTGCAATTTGGTGGAAGTTTGCTTCTCATGGAGAAATAGCGTGATAGAATTTTACGTTAATGGGGACCGATTATATTACCATATGGCTGAAATACCTATAATATTTTCCAATATTACAGTTTTTTTTACTTAAGGAAAAGTTTGTGTTTCCGGTAGATGCTGGATTGGCTTCTTTGCTTAAGCAACGAGTTGTCTTGATTTAAATTTAATTTTCTACTTAGACGGATGGGTATTGCATGCAAAATGAATTTAACCTTATTTGGGTTGATCTAGAAATGACAGGTTTGTCTCCGGATAACGATAGAATTCTGGAAATTGCTATGATTGTGACGGATATGCATCTTAATACTTTGGCTGAGGGTCCGGTACTAGCAGTTCATCAAAGCGATGATATTCTCGATAAAATGGATGCTTGGAATCAAGGGACGCACCGCCGATCTGGACTTATAGAACGGGTTAAACTGTCAACCTTCGATGAGGAAAAGGTAAAGGATCAATACCTAGAATTTTTGCATAAGCACGCATTGCCTAATAAATCACCAATGTGCGGAAATAGTATTTGCCAAGATCGAAGGTTTCTTGCAAGATACATGCCAGAGTTAGAGTCATTTTTTCATTACCGAAATCTTGACGTGAGTTCAATAAAGGAACTTGTTAGGCGATGGAAGCCGGAGTTACTCAAGCTCAGGAAGAGAAACCTAGCTCATCAGGCACTTCTGGATGTCAGGCAATCCATAGCGGAGCTGCAATTCTACAGGGCTATGTTCATTTCTAGCTGAACACGTCTCACGGGAGGTAAAATACGGGAGGATATGCCTTCTTCCCCCCTTACTTCCCCTGGTAGGGCTTACTTCTTTAACATTAAGTTGATTCCTGAGTACCGTCTGTTAAATTTCTCAACTCGTCCTGCTGTGTCAACTATTTTTTGCTTTCCCGTATAGAATGGGTGGCAGCGCGAGCATACCTCGATATTGATCGATGGTCCTTTAGTGACATAGACAGACCTGGTTTTAAATTTTTCCCCACAACCGCAAATAACTTCCACCTCACCGTATTCAGGGTGTATTCCTTTTTTCACCTGATGTCTCCTAATTAGAATCTAAATTTAGCCATTGCCAGAATCTATTATTTAACCCCGGCGCATTAAATCAAAAAATTCATCATTATTTTTTGTCGAACGCAACTTTTCGATAACGAATTCTAAGGCCTCAATGTCATCCATGGCATAAATTAGTTTACGTAAAATTAAAATTTTCTGAAGAATGTCTGGTTTTAGCAACAATTCTTCTCTTCTGGTTCCTGAGCGCGATATGTTGATGGCAGGGTACACCCTCTTTTCTGCTAGGCGGCGGTCAAGATGGATTTCCAGATTTCCCGTGCCTTTGAATTCCTCGTAGACCACCTCGTCCATACGCGACCCAGTGTCTATCAATGCAGTTGCTATTATCGTTAGACTCCCACCTTCCTCAACGTTTCTTGCGGCACCGAAGAAACGCTTGGGTCTATGTAGTGCATTGGCGTCTATACCACCAGTTAAAACTTTTCCTGATGCTGGAATAACAGTGTTGTAAGCACGGGTCAACCTAGTTATAGAGTCCAAAAGTATAACCACATCACGCTTATGTTCTACCAAGCGTTTAGCTTTTTCTATTACCATTTCTGCGACTTGTATATGCCTGATTGCAGGTTCGTCAAAGGTTGAGCTAATGACCTCACCTTGTACTGAACGCCTCATCTCAGTTACTTCTTCAGGGCGTTCATCAATCAAAAGTACAAGTAAAGTTACCTCTGGGTAATTTGCTGTTATAGAGTGGGCTATGTGTTGCAACATTACAGTTTTTCCAGATTTAGGAGGTGCAACCAGCAATCCACGCTGACCTTTTCCTATTGGAGCAATCATATCAACCGTACGTCCAGTGAGGTTTTCTTCCGATCTTATGTCGCGCTCTAGCGATAGGTGATCAGTTGGGTGCAGAGGAGTTAGATTCTCAAAAAGTATCTTATTCTTTGCCGGCTCTGGGGGTTCTCCATTGACGGAATCAACTTTGATGAGAGCAAAGTAGCGTTCCCCATCCTTGGGCATCCTAATTTCGCCTTCTATGGTATCTCCAGTATGCAGACAAAAACGCCTTATTTGGGAAGGACTTACATAAATATCATCCGTTCCAGCAAGGTAGGAAGTGTCGGATGATCGAAGAAACCCGAATCCATCCGGCAGAACCTCCAACGTTCCATCTCCATATATTGTTTCACCACGTTTGGCATGGTTTTTAAGAATAGCAAATACAAGTTCGTGTTTTCTCAATCGGTTGGCGCCTTCAATTTTATTGGAGGCGGCTATATCCAGTAATTCGGTAACGTGCAAGGCTTTGAGTTCAGATAGGCGCATAGAATCTACTTACTGTAAAATTAAAAAAGAAAATTGAAACCAAGAAAGGGTGCAACTAAACCAGGAGGAACGCCAGACAAAACTTCTCCAAGAAGAAGGTAAACAGATGACTTTCTGGTTACTTGCCAACTATATGTTAGAATCGATGAATGTAGCTAACTGAGACTTGTTCAAAAGACCAACTTTGTGTGACTCAACTTCACCATTCTTAAACAAAATGATGGTCGGAATACCCCTTACAGAGTATTTTGCAGCCAAATCCTTGTTATCGTCAACATTCACCTTAACAAAAAGCACCTTTTTCGAATAACTTACCGACAGTTCCTCAAGTAAAGGAGTGAGCATTTTGCAAGGACCACACCAGGGTGCCCAAAAATCCACAACAACCGGTATGCTGCTCCCCAAAACTGTTTTTTCAAAATCACTTGCATCTTCGACGTTGATTAAGTCACTCACGACATGTCTTCCTCAGGTTATCGTACAGGTGCAACAAGCCCCGATAAACCAGCCGTTGGTGCAAAGCTACAACCAATTTTCAGCTAGATTGATGGGAAACAGGAGCACCAAAAAATGATCCCAACTGCCATCGTGGCAAACCGTACCGTAGAATTATACCACCGAAAATGTTCTAAGGGGAACAAAAGTAAGTCTTTTGTCCTGACATTTATGAGATTGACAGAAAAATCCCACAGTAGCACAGGACAGAGTTTGTCTTACAAAGAACCTCAGTACTGAATATGGAGATATCTTATATGACCTACGTTGTTACTGAATCTTGCATTCTATGCAAATATACGGATTGCGTTTCTGTTTGTCCCGTTGATTGCTTTCGCGAGGGAGTGAATTTTCTCGTAATCGACCCTGAAGAGTGTATAGACTGTGGACTGTGTATTTCAGAGTGTCCAGTTAATGCAATTTTTTCTGAAGACGAGTTGCCAGATGATATGAAGCACTTTTTGGGACTAAACGAACGTCTGGCAAAGCAATGGCCGACAATATACCAGCCCAAGGATCCACCTAGTGATGCTGATAAGTGGGTTAATGTTTCTCAAAAGATTGATTTTATTGATGAAAATCCTTTTAATGAGTGATGTTGGTTTTCACTTTCCTTGGGTGTTGTTTATTCTAGGAATAATATAGGATATATTGGAGCGGGGTTCGGTTTATTTTTTCATCAGCGATGAATTTGGTTTTATATTTTTTGTCGAGTATGTTTTCTATTACGATTTTGTTAATACTTGCAAAGGTCTCTACATGAATAAACCTTGGCTTAGAAGTTATGGTGACATCCCGGAAATTATAGGTGATATTCCTTTTGACTCCTTGGCGGGTATGTTCGTTTCCTGCGTGAAGAAGTATGGGAATAAGGTGGCTTTTCACAGTTTCGGCTGTACTATGACCTACGATCAGGTTGCAGATTACGCCTGTCGTTTTTCTGAATATTTATGCTTTGACAGAAAACTCAACCCTGGTGAACGTATTGCATTAATGTTGCCCAATACCTTTCAATATTTTGTCGCCTTTTTCGGTGCTATTCTTGCGGGAATGGTTGTTGTTAATGTTAATCCTATGTACACAAGCTCTGAGTTGTACCACCAGCTAGTGGATTCTACTCCGTCCTTGTTGGTCGTGACCAGTAGTTTGGCACATGTTGTTGAGGAGGCCTCAGAGAAAGAGGGATTTCCTGTTCGATCAGTTGTAGTAACGAGGATAGGAGATTTATTGTCTTTTTCTAAGCGACATGCTTTGGCTTTGTACACAAAGTACATTCGTCGTTTACCAATGGTGAAGAATGTAGGTTCACTACATACAGAATCTTTGCGTAGCATATTGTTTAAACCCGGTAGTAGTTCGTTCGATGTCGTTAGTAAGTCTTTTACTGAAACTTTTGGGGGGATTTATTCCAAACTGGATGATGTTGCTGTATTGCAATATACAGGTGGTACTACTGGTGTTCCTAGGGGGGCAATGCTGACCCATGGCAATTTTTTGTCCAACATAATGCAGATTATGTGCTGGTTCAAAGGTTCTACCTTAGATTTTGGTAATTCCATGATTGTTACGGCCTTGCCTGTGTACCACATCTTTTCTTTGACTGTAAATTTTCTTACATCTTTTTATGCTGGGTTTGATAACCTTCTTATTATTGATCCCAGAGATACATCTATGTTATTGAAAACATTGAGATCTTATCGTTCAAGGGCAAATATTTTTGCTGGAGTTAATACTCTTTTCAATTCGATGATGAATCATAAGGATTTTAGGGGTGCAGATTTCTCTGGATATGATTGGATTATGAGTGGTGGTTCTTCTACTTTGGAGGAAACTTCCCGTAGATGGACCAATTTGACCGGAACTGTTATCAATGAGTCCTATGGCTTAACAGAAACTAGTCCCGCTGTTTGTTGTATGCCCATGGGAAATTCAGAATTTAAAAGTAGCATAGGAGTTCCAATTCCATCTACAGACGTTATTCTGATCGATGAAAATAATAACATTGTTCCTATTGGTACTCCTGGTGAGATTTGTATTAAAGGCCCTCAGGTTATGAAAGGGTATTGGGGAAGTGACGATGAAGCGAATAAAGTTTTTACTTCTGATGGATATTTGCGTACAGGTGATATTGCTGTAATGGATGAGGAAGGATTCTTCCGTATTGTTGATAGGAAAAAAGATGTAATTATCGTATCAGGGTTTAATGTTTACCCTAGCGAGATTGAGGAGGTTCTTGCAAAGTGCCCTAAAGTTGTGGAATCAGCTATCGTTGGGGTTGATGATTCCTCTTCAGGTGAGAGGATTAAAGCTGTTATTGTTCCTAGGGACTCTTCTCTTACTAGTCAGGAGGTTATCGATTTTTGTAGCAAGTTTCTTACCAGGTACAAAATACCACGTATAGTGGAATTTCGTGATTCTCTGCCCAAATCTCCAGTTGGTAAGGTATTGCGACGACTTGTAAAATAAGTGATTATGCTTAGTCTGCAAGCCCGTAGAGATATTTCTCTCCTTTGTGAGCATTGCTTTTGTCATTTTTTCTGCAGTCATGTTATTAAATAGTCCTCAAGAGAATTCAGTTTTTATTTCTGCGCTTTTTATTTGTGTTAAGTTTTGGCTGTATGTGGATAATAATAATTTCCCAAAACCCGATTGTTATTCCGGGTGTGTTTTTGAAATGACGGACTATGCCCAATTACAAAACAAAAAATTATCGTTTTAATAGAACAAGAGGTTTGTTATCTTGTGCCGCTCTTTTGTTTCCAGGTATATCTGGTGCTTTTTCTCTCGGGCCATTGGAGATTGAAAGCTATTTGGGGCAACAGTTATCAGCTAAAGTTGTTGTTTACCCTTCTCAGATGGAGAATTTAGATGATCTTAACGTAGATTTGGAAAATCAGGTTTCTGATGGATACTACGGACTAGAATCACCTTCTCTTCCTGTTATGTCACAGATAAAGTACTCCTTGGAAAAACATGGAGATCATTATGTTGTCCATTTTAAATCTACTTCTATTGTTGATGAACCACTTATATCTTTTTCAGTGAATTTCTCTCTTGGGGCCCAAACAATTGGTCGTGATTTTACTGTGGCTCTTGACCCTCAAGTTTTTTCTAAGTATAAGCCTACTGCTAACGAAAATTACAATATGAAAGATGATTATTATGATAACGGGCTTACTAACGATTCTTCAAACTTGGGAAAAGTTTCCGGTAACAGTCACGGAAATGGTTTGTCTAGGAATTTCCCCGAGCCTGATTTTGAACATTGGAGCTTAGATTACGATTCTGATTCAATTAGCGATTCTGATGATTGGTCAGAATTGACAGAGGATTTAGATGCAGCTGTTTTATCAATAGATACTGCTCAGGTAGACTCAGACCATGCTGATGTTAATCAACCGGCGTATGTAGTTCAATCTGGCGATACTATAAAGTCTATAGCCAGTAGATATACATATCCTAGTGCTAGGGCAGAAGATATGGCTAATGCCATTCTCCGTATGAATAGTTCTTTGAGAAGTAATGTTGAAGGTAATTTGGTCCCAGGACAAATTGTTATTCTTCCTAATCCTGATCAGTTGAATGTAATCTCCTCTGATAATAGCGAACTATTGTCAAAGGAGGAGGGTGTTTTTGCAAAAAAGAAATTTTATGTTCACAAACAAAAACCATTTTATGGAGAAGAGAAGAAAGTACTTCGGAAGAAGAAGATTGGTAAGAATCACTTGTTGAATAATCATCATGTTACCAAGAAAAATGTTGTCCGTGTAGAATCTGCAGTTTTGAGCTCAACAGGATTAGGTTCTTCTGAGGAGGATATAATTTCTGAGCATCACAAAAAATCATATGATCCTGGGGCTGTATCTGCTCAAGTGAATGCATTGAGAGAGGAAATTGAGAAACTAAAGCAGAAGATAAAAGAAGAAAAAACTACTGTAGCAGATGTAGGTAATGGTTCTGGATCTAGTGTTATTAGCAAATCCCATAAATCTGAAGCAGTTAATCTAGTTCCTGTACCTAAGACTATTGTTCCTGTACCTAATACTAGTGTTCCTGAATTGGCTCAAGATGTTAAGATTTCTGGCAAAACAAATATTGGACCGGGACATAATAATTTGTTACCACCTCCTGGTTTGGTTATCCCAGAGCAAGGAAGTTACGATGGAGATAAATCTGTTGTCGATTTATTGATGACTTTGATTAGTTCTCCTGCAGCAATTACTATCGCGGTTGTGGTGTGTGTTTTGGTGTTTATCGCCTATATCTTGATTAGAAGACGGCGTCGTGTTAAAGAAAATTTGCCGTCTAGTGAGAGGGAAATACATGTTGCTGATGTGAATCCTAGGGGTAGTTCTGCTGAACAGAAGGAGTATATGAGCAGGAATAAGCATGATAATCATGAAGAATCTACTTCCTGGTCTGGTAATCGTGATTGGTCAGTTTCTGATTCTTCGCCTGATGGTAGTAGTATTGGCGGATCAGTTATGAAACATAGGGTTGTTGGTGATCCTATTTCTGAAGCTGATGTGTATGTTCAATATGGACGCTTGGATGAGGCAGCTAAAATTCTTGAAGAAGAGTATCAAAAGAAACATAACGTCGAAGTATCTTTGAAATTGGCGGAGATCTACCATGTTATGAAGAGATTTAGTGATATAACTAAGCTAGCTAGTGGTATGTTGTCTGCTCACGGAGCAACTAGTTCTGATTGGAGCAATTTTGCTAGTGGTATGGACAATATTAATTTGGGTGATTACTTGCCACAAGGTACTGAATCCAAAATTTCTGGTGCTGCCAAATTCGGTGGTTCATTCTTTTCCCCTGGCTCTTTGAAGAAACATAATGATGATTCTGATACCAACGAAGTTGTTTCAGGTAGTGATCGTAAGTTGAAAGCTGATCGTGTTCCAGCTGCTACTAACCGTAGTTCTAATGTGGGTTCTGAAGCTGATGTTAGCGACAATAGATCTTTTAAGCAAAGTGGTAGTTCTACTTCTGCTAAAAATACCGCCACTAAATCAGGTATAGACTTTGTTCCAAAGGATAAAGATAAAAGTGATAATGCCAAAACCAAGACTTCAGGACCATCAGACAATGATATAGACTTTGTTCCAAAGGATAAAGATAAAAGTGATAATGCCAAAACCAAGACTTCAGGACCATCAGACAATGAACCGGAGAAAAGAGATTCTGGCGATGATGGGTTATTGAATTTTGATTTGGATCTGAGCGAATTAAATGAAGATGATGACTGATACGTTATGCTTTGTGCTGGTCGTGCTCTGACATTTTGTTGTACCCCTAATACTCATATTTTCTATTTTTCCCATTTTATTTCCTGTTCTTAGTGCACATTAGAATATAACCATTATAATCCCCATATGTTTTTCTGTTCTGCGATTTGGTTTTAGTATGGGGTAGTTTCCTATGCGCTGGGTGCTTCAAATTGAGTATTTTGGTTACGACTTTTGTGGTTGGCAAAAACAAGTTTTCGTTCCTACCATCCAGGAATCTTTGGAGTCTGCCCTTTCACGTATCGCTGGAGAGAAAGTATCGGTTGTTGCTGCAGGTAGAACTGATAGCGGTGTCCATGCTATCGGGCAGGTGGTTCATTTTGATACTAATGCTGTTCGTCACCATATGGCCTGGGTTAGAGGGGTTAATTCTTATTTGCCAAAATCAGTGCGAGTGTTGTGGGCAAGTCCAATTTCTGATTATTTCCATGCCCGTCGCAGTGCCTTGTCTCGACGCTATAGGTATATTTTATTTATGAGTCCTGTAAGACCGGCATTATTTGCTCACAGAGTATCATGGACTCACCATGTTTTATCCGAAGAAGCCATTTATAAGGCCTTGCCATTATTGGTAGGGTGTTACGATTTTTCATCATTCCGCAGTTCTGAGTGCCAGGCTGTTTCCCCGGTTAGAGAAATTAAAGATGTATCCCTAGTTCGTCAGGATAGTTTTTTGATCTTTGAAGTGGAGGCTAACTCTTTTTTGCAGCATATGGTACGTAACATTATGGGAGCTTTGATTTTTATAGGGCGAGGTTTGTGTGACAGTGACTGGTTATATGAGCTTATACTGCAACGTAGTCGTCTTTTCGCTCCCCCAACTGCCCCGCCAGATGGGCTATATTTACTCTCCGTAAAATACCCGGCACAATACTGCTTTCCGAGCATAGATGGTAGTAATTTTTTACCTTTATGTCCTGGGTGATGTAAATTGGCTAGGAGATATTAATGAGTTGGCTTGATAAGATCTTGCCACCTAAAATTCAGAGAAATCCCGATCTGAGACGTATAGTTCCAGAAGGGGTGTGGTCTAAGTGTTCACATTGTGATGCTGTTTTGTACTACTCTGATGTGGTTAAAAATCTCTATATTTGTCCTAATTGTTCTCAGCACCAACGTTTAAATGCCTCTCTGAGACTAGATTTATTTTTGGATCAAGATGGGCGTGAGTCTATAGGTACTGAAGTCTGTCCTTGTGATCCGCTAAAATTTTTTGATACCAAGCCATATAAGGACCGTTTATCAAAAGCTTATAGTGAAACAGGTGTATCCGATGCTATTTTGGTTATGTTTGGTGCGGTAAAATCTTTACCTGTTGTGGTGGCGGCATTTGATTTCTCCTTTATGGGGGGATCTATGGGATCGGTTGTTGGTGAACGCTTTGTACGAGGTGTACGTTATGCAGTGCAACAGGGATGCCCATTTGTTTGTTTTACCTCATCAGGTGGTGCTCGTATGCAGGAAGGTATGTTTTCCCTATTGCAAATGGCTAAGACTACTGCTGCATTGCATTTTTTGCGTCAGGCAGGATTGCCTTTTATAAGTGTTCTGACTGATCCTACGATGGGTGGTGTATCTGCAAGTTTTGCTTTTATAGCTGATGTAGTTTTGGCAGAACCAGGTGCTCTTATTGGTTTCGCGGGTCCTAGGGTAATTGAGCAGACAGTACGTGAAAAATTGCCGGATGGATTTCAGAGGTCGGAGTTTCTTCTCGAGAAGGGTGCAATTGATATGATTGTTAATCGACACCATTTGAGAGATAAAATTCATAATATATTGAGTTTATTAATGAACGAAGCAAATTAAAATGTCATCTACAAAAGACAAGTCTTTTTGCTTTGATGAGTGGTTCCAGGAAACATTTTACCGTGATCACAGTTGTGTCGATTTGTCTTTGTCGCGCATGGTTGAGGTTAAGCGTAGACTTCCTAAAATTAATGCTCATGTAATATTAGTTGGAGGCACTAATGGGAAAGGATCTACTTGTGCTTATTTGGAGGCAATCTACTGCCGGGCAGGTTATAGAGTTGGATCATTTGTTTCGCCACATCTGATTACCGTTCGCGAGCGTATTAAGTATAACGGTTCTATGTTACCGGAGGAGGTATGGATTGATCTATCATCGTTTCTTCTTTCTAATTTTAGTGATTTAAATTTGACGTACTTTGAGTCAATTACTGCTTTGTCATTTATTTTTTGGCAAAAGTACCATGCTGATGTCCTCATATATGAGGTTGGTCTCGGAGGTGCTTTAGATGCAACCAATGTTCTAGATCCAGAGTGTTCGATAGTTAGCAGTGTCGATTTGGATCACCAGAATTATTTGGGTCATGATCGTGAATCTATTGGTCGTGAGAAGGCAGGTATTTTCCGTAAGGGAAAATTAGCCGTTTGCGGTGATTTATCGCCACCAAGTTCACTATTAGAGTATGCCTTGAAGGAAGGATCAAATATTTGTTGTTTGCAGAAAGATTTTTTTGTTTCCTGGGAGCCAGTTGACTCTAAGCAGTGGAGGTATTCATCTCCCATTGGTGTCTGGAAAGCACTTCCTGTACCATCCATGAGAGGCAGACATCAGCTGAGAAATGCTTCGTGTGCTTTGCGCGTTGTTCAAGAACTGTTTAATCGCTTTCCTGTTTCGGTTAGTGATATTCGTGCTGCTTTTATTGGTACTACCATACCTGGTCGTTTCCAAGTTATTCCTGGCAGGCCGTCTGTTGTTCTAGATGTGGCTCATAATCCCTCCGGAGTGAATTGTTTGCGAGACACACTAATTGATATGCCGTATTCACCCAATACAATAGCAATTTTTTCTTGCCTGCGGGATAAGGATTATTACTCTATGCTTAAAATTATAAAAGATCAGTTTTGCCAATGGTTCGTTTGCGAGTTAACATCTTCTCGTTCGTGTTCTTTGGTGGATATAGTTTCATCTTTGCAAGATGTCGGTGTAGATACTTCTACGGTTCATACTACGTCCGATCCATTTGATTCTTATAATAAGGCCTACCGTAGCGCATCTTTGGATGATCGTATTGTTATTTTTGGTTCTTTTTATCTAGTTGGTTCATTTTTGCAAAGATCTAATTTTTTATGGCATGGATCATGTTTACTATGAAAGAGAAAATTGTGGTACAATCCGCGCCTAGAGATGAGACTCAAACTATTTTGGCCCGTCGTCGTTTGCTTGGTGCTGGTGTTTTAGCTCTGGTTGCTGTGATGTTACTACCTTTTATCTTTCGCGGGCGTTATTTTATTCCTGATAAGCCTTTGCAGCTGGCGATTAATAATTTATCCAGGGCTGATAGCCTAAAAGAGTTTTCGCGACCTGTTCAGCCAATACAGACCGTTTTAATTTATCCGCATAATGATCCTAGGTACTCCCTTCCCTCTGTGGCTGGTTCGGTTAAGTTGCCTGCTGTTTTGTTGAGTAATAACAATCGTAGTTTGACTTCAGATGCTAAAGTTCATTCCTATAGTGATAAGTTTAAAACAGATTCTGTGTCTAAGCGTTTGACAAAAGTTTATCCTGCTCCTGTTGTATCTAAGCATAGTGTTTATCGCCATGTGAAGCCAGAAACCAAAATTGCTATTGACCATCCGGATGTGAATTTTACTTCCGGTCATCGTATAAAACACGCATCAAATTCCGTGGGTACAAAGAAGCCCATGAAGAATAGAAATGATTATCTAAATTAACCATAACAGCTTACTTTTAAGTTTGAGATTTTTTATACGAGTAACAATTTATTAGAAAGGCATTAGTAGTTATGAATGCTTCATATTTTTCTTATTTGTCAGTATTGGACTGGATTATTGTTGTTGTTTTTGTGTTTTCCTTACTGTGGGGTGTACATCGTGGGTTTGTCCGCGATTTTTTCGCTTTGTTGGCATGGTTGTGTGCTTTTTGGATTTTAGGTAGGTACTTTAATGTAATGGTTCGTTGGTTTAATCAACAGCAATTGCCACAGCCTAAAATTTTGGTTCCTATATTCGTGTTTTTATTTTCGCTTTTAATACTTAACATTTGTGGTCTATTATTCTCAGGATTGGTCAGAAAAGCCGATATGGGTGTTCTTGATACAGTGTGTGGTTTATTTACGGGGGCATTTCGTGGTTTTGTATTGTCGTTTGTATTGATATCATTTTTGAAGCAATCTAGCCTATCTGGGAAAGTTTTTTTCCAACAATCTGTGTTTCGTTTTCAGATAGAAGATACATTTGAAAGTGTTTTTCCTTGTTTTTATGCAGATATCAGCAAGTTTTCAAAGAAACGCTATAAGGTGGTAGCAGCTAAGAAAGTAGTATAAATGTGTGGTGTTTTAGGTGTTATCGGTAGCTCTCTTGCCAGTGGGTTGCTCTACGATGGTCTTACTGTGTTGCAGCATAGGGGGCAAGATGCTGCAGGTATGGCAACCATTGATAGTCATGGTCAGTTTCACTTAGTCAAAAATTCAGGTCTAGTCAGAGATGTTTTTAGTGATAAGGAACTTTCAGCTCTGCCAGGGGTTGCAGGTATAGCCCATTGTCGTTACCCAACTTCTGGATCGATAGTTGCTGTTGAAGCTCAACCATTCTACGTTAATTTTCCCTATGGTTTGGTACTGGCTCACAATGGTAATTTGGTAAATGCTGATGAAGTTCGTTTCTCCCTTGAAAATGTTGACTATCGCCACATTAATACTTCTTCAGATTCAGAATTATTGCTTAATGTTTTGGCTCATGAACTAGGTTGTTCATCTAACGGGATTGATTTGACCCCTGAGATTATATGTCATGCTCTCTCTCTTTTGTCCCAACGAGTTAAAGGTGCCTACTCTGTTGTTTGTTTGATAGCAAATCATGGTCTTTTGGCTTTTCAGGATCCATACGGCATTCGTCCTCTTGTTTTGGGTTGTAGAGAAGATAATGGCAATGTTTCTTATATGTTATCTTCAGAGTCGGTTGCACTCGATATAAATGGTTTTAATTTGATTGGAGATGTTAAAGCCGGTGAGATGGTTTTTATTGATTTCTCGATGAATCTTCATCGCTTTCAGTATGCTCCAGGAGTGCTATCTCATCCGTGTTTGTTTGAGTATATTTATTTTTCTCGTCCAGACTCAATTTCTTATGGTTCTTATATTTCTGACGTAAGAAAGATGATGGGGGTGCTTTTGGCAAAAAAGGTTCGTAGCTCTGGATTGTACCAGCATGTTGATGTTGTGGTTCCTATTCCAGATTCTTCTTGCTATTCTGCCTTGTCTTTAGCCTTATCTTTAGGTCTTCCTTACAGTGAGGCATTTGTTAAAAATCGTTATATTGGTCGTACTTTTATTATGCCTGCTCAGTCCTCTCGTCAAAAATTTATAAGAAGAAAGCTTAATCCTATAGTAAGTGAATTTTCTGGTAGATCCGTGTTGCTAGTTGATGACTCTATTGTTAGAGGAACTACTAGTCGTGAAATTGTGCAAATGGCACGTCAATCTGGTGCTTGCCGTGTTTTCATGGCTTCGGCAGCTCCCCCAGTTCGTTATCCTAATCGCTATGGTATTGATATGCCAACTTATGGGGAGCTTATAGCTTATTCGCGTACAGATGATGATGTTTGTCGAGAAATAGGTGCGGATGTTCTTATCTATCAGGATTTGTCTGATCTACAGGATCTTGTATCTGGTTTATCTTCTGATATTTTTAGAGCAGAAACGTCGTGTTTTGATGGCTTATATATCGTAGACTAACTGTCGTTGAGTATTAGCGAACGCCGAATGCTTTTTGATAGGGAGTCACGTATAAGTTGTTTTTCTTTTGGCGTTCCTATTTTCTCTAGTGCGGATTTAATGCTGTCTATTAGGTCAGCGTTGTCGTGTTTTTTTACGCTGTATCTGTTTTTTATAGGGTTGTAAATTTTGTTTACCTTCATAGTAATTGATATCATTATCGATTCAGATTTGCTTGGGTTTTTAATTATTTCTTGAAATCCTTTTAAAATTAATGTTTCTGCTTCAATTTTTAAAATTACTTCTTTATATATGTTTGTAGGCATTATCTCTTTTGTGAGTTCCGATTCTTCATTAGACATACCGTTTAGCTGTTTTGAAATGTAATTATGTACTGTTTGGTATGCAAGTTTGTGCATTTTGGGGTCGCATTTTTGAGGAACTAGTGCTGTCATGACTTCTTTGTATCTCTGTTGCATATCGTCTGAGGTTTTACTTCGTAAAATCATACTAATCTCAGATTTTTCTTTTTCAAATAAGGTGTACATAGCCGCTTTTATGAAAGTAGATATTAGTTCAATGTATTCTTTAGTTGGAAAAACAATTTTATATTTTTTTCTATCTAATTTTTTGCTTATTTTTTCTATAAGTTTGTTCCAGTATTTATTGCAGGGCCTGTCCGCTGTTGTTTCCTCTTTATAAATTGCCATAGTGTTGAAAAGATTGTGTATGTAACTTATGTATCTAATTTTGCTTATGGGATACTTAATCTTATTGTATAAAGATTTTTCATCAAGTTTAAGATCTAGCTGAATTAATACCAATAAAGACATATTTTCGTATGAGCTTGTTTTTCTTACAGAATTACTTATAGCTTCAAATATTAGGAAAGTCATGTAATTTTGTAAAAAATTTTCAAATTCACACACGCTTGTAAAATGCCTATGTATATATAATAAAAACCTTACTAGAAAAGTGCTTTTTATTATTCTGTACAAAAAGAAAGTACATTTCGGCTCTCTAGTTCCGTATTCATATATCTCCTTGAAGCTGATAGATTCTTTGTCTGCTGTGAATGAACTGATCATGCCTATATTCCTGAAGGAAGGAACTGGAAACGATTATGTAATAATTTAAGTTATAGCCCACTTAAGACCATTTTAGCTTTCCAGTGAAAAACCATTCCTGCACATAGTGGAATTACTTTTTTCTCGTTTGGAAGTATGGTGGCGCAAGGTACTTTCCATTCTTCCTTTATCAAATGAAGTTCTTCGTTATTTGTCTCTTGATTATAGAAATTGGAGCCAGCAATGCTACTGAAGTGCTCTAGTCTATCAATATAACCATGTGATTCAAAAATAGTTGCATAAAGTTCCATAGCATGTGGGGCTGTATAACAACCAGCACAACCACATGAAGACTCTTTATGATCTGATGTATGAGGTGCAGAATCTGTTCCTAAAAAGAACTTTGATTCCCCAGATGTTGCTGCCTCTACCAGTGCTAATCTATCTTCTTTTCTTTTTAACAATGGCATACAGTACCAATGAGGACGCAATCCACCATCAAAAAGTGCTTTTCTGTCAAATGCTAAATGGTGAGCTGTTATCGTTGCCGCAGTATTGGGAGTTTGTTTAACATATTCTACAGCTTGTCGTGTTGTTATATGCTCCAAAACAACTTTTAGGTCAGGAAACTTTTTTTGTAGAGGAAGTAGCTCATCCTTAATAAACACTTTTTCTCGATCAAAAGGATCTACAGATGGCAATGAGCTTTCACCATGTACGCAAAGTACAATGCCGTAATCAATCATGGCCTGTAAAACATCTGGATTTATGGAAGTGTTTTGAGCTATACCGCATGCGGAGTTAGTTGTAACCCCTTTGGGGTACCATTTTATGGCCAGTAAGTCTTTATTCTTAGACATATTATACACTTCATCTGGTAATAGTGTCGATGTTAAATAGAGTGACATAAACGGCGTAAATGTACTACCGCTTGGTTTTACCTTATTAATTCTCTTCCTATAGCCTATTGCATCTTCGACAGTGGTTAAAGGGGGATCCAAGTTTGGCATTACCAGAGCTCGCTTAAATTGTCGGCATGTGTCTTGGATGATAACGCTGGTAATGTCTCCGTCTCTTAAATGTAGGTGCCAATCATCAGGTGCTTTTATTACAAGATATTTTTTCATCTATATAAGGCCATTCTGTGTAATGAACACATAGCATTTTACTTAGGTGTTTATCTTTTTCCAAGCACACTATTGTGTCGTAGACGACCACATACTTAATGGAGAATAATATTTTTTTAAGCCTCTTGTATACTTTGAGGTCGTCGCTTATCCATACTATGTATTGGTACTCATTTCTTTTTATGGATTGCAGTCTGTTACCTACGATATCTCTGTAGCGATTGATGTTTTTGAGAGTTCGTTCGTATTCTATAGCAAATGCGCACCCAGCCGGTGATGTGCAAATTGCGTCTACTCTTGAGGTTTGTTCGCCGATGAAAGCAGATTGGCTCTTGTTTATCCATTTCGTCCATCCAGCATGATGGGCCAAAATCCTTATTTTTTGTAGTGTTAGTGTGTGTTGGTATTGTTTTATGTGTCTAGATTTCCTTCTAGTGGTAATGCGTGTGAGCACCTCTTGTTCCGTTAATAGCAGCATTTCTCCGTGTGTTGTAATTCCCCATATGCTAATAATCTTAGCAGGTGAAATTGTGATAGTTTTTTCCCATACGATCGAAGATGATTTCAGCCCAATCATTATTTTCTTTATTGATTGAGTATTTTTTAGTTTTAAGAGCATTTGTAGAATACTTATAGTTGTGTATGGTTCATCTTTTATGAACGACAGAATTTTGTCAATTTTTTGTTGATGGATAATTCGAGCTTGGTTTATAGGAAGCAATTTCTGTGATCGGTCTTTTTTAGATAAGATCATATGGTGAAGTGACTCCATGTTCGCAGGGTTTATATTGATGTACCTTAGGGAGTATTTTAAATTGTTGTGGCAAAACTTTAATTGGTGTGCAGCGTATAATATATGCAGGCCCATCTCCAAATATAAGCCCTACACTAGCGTTTTTCTTGCTTTGAGGCTTGGGTAGATGACTTATTATTCCAGCATGAATGTGTGGTTTAAAGGTATTTTTTTGATAATAGTACCCTGATATTTTCTCAAGTGTGTTTAGAGTGTGTCCGTGAGAAATTCTGTAAATGAATTTTATAGAAGTGTTTGTCATAACTATGGATTCTACGGCTTTGGGGTTGACAGAGCTTGATTCTAATAGATTGCCAATGTCTTGGAATGCTAATAGTAAATGGACATTTTTGTCGCGTATAGTAGAAAGGGATGTAAGCATAGTTTCTGATAAAACATACCTGAGTTCATCTATGAATAGCCCAATTGAAGGACATTTTCTAAGGTCTCGTTTTTCAATTATCTGAATAATTATTTGTAATACCAACCTCATTGCAGATTGTACCCTTGGTTGGGATGTGTTTCCAATTACATAAATTATATGCCCCGGTTGGATTACATCTGCAAGAGATAGACCGGAATGGGCTTGAAGCGCAGGTAGAAATCCTAATTGCTGACATTCTCTCCAAAACGCATGCTTTTTGTAAATCTCCTTTATATTTCCTGCCTGTTTTAAAAATTCAGGAAAACACATTTTATTTTGATATATTATATTTGATGATAGTCTAGCTGCATCTCTATCCTCACCTCTGTAAAAATCTACACCTGCATTCCCAGAATTGTGTAACTGGAAAGCTGATATGAGCATCATTTCTATGTCGGCTGGTAGTGCATCTTGAAATGGGTTTATTTGAGGTGGGGCTTGGGGTGACAGATCTAAAATGTGGAACTTGTTATTTTCTTCTAGGTAATCATATAGGGTGTTAATCATCTGCAGATCACGTTTGGGATCGAAAATAATGCTGCATTCGTTAAAATTTTTTGTGCATTGGGCTATGATGCTGGTTGCTGCCATGGTTTTTCCGCAACCACTTTCTCCGATGAAGGCGATGTGATTTTTCTGTAGCTGCTCTAATGGCCAGAACAGGGGGTCGTTATGTGTAGTTAAACCAATAAATACTCCTTTTTTAGGGTTAATGTATCTTATTGTTTCAAATGTTTTTTGGCATTCTCTCATCATCGATACAGCATGAAAGATGCTTTGATGTTTGTTGATGCTGAGTGTGATTTTGACTGCTGATACTAGCTTTCTTATAAGGAAGAGCATTAGTCCTACTACATCACCTAGCACAGATATCATCTCCATGTTTAAAGGCAAGACCACGATCAAGAAAGTACTGGTACAATTTGGGGTTTGTTATAATTTTTAATTAGTTGCGCAGATTCTTGAATAATATTATTGGATCTTGGTAGATTATTATAGTACTATAGCTTGCTTTTGTACCAGGGAGAGTTGGCAGAGCGGTTGAATGCGGCAGTCTTGAAAACTGTTGTGGGTGTAAACCCACCGTGGGTTCGAATCCCTCACTCTCCGCCAAATAAATACGCAATTGTAGGAATAATAGTGCACTGTGTTCTGGGTTTAGAAGATGATGTGACTGGTGTTTAGAAAAAACGCAAAATGATCAAAATTCTACTTTGAGTTGGGGCGGATGATGTTGTTCTCAATTTCGGTTTCTATGATTCTATCTAGCCTTGCTTCTAGCGCTCTTATTATGCAAATTTTGTCGATTTCGTCAAAATTCGATAATTCGTAGTCTGGGTTAGATATGTGATAGAGTCCGCTTAGTTTTGATACTATTACATCCCTAGTAATTGAGACTTGATTTAGTTCTAGTACGTGGTTTTTGAGCATGATTTTTAAAAATAACGGATTTTGGAGGTAGCGTTCTTCTGCACTTATTTTATATTCCTTTATGTTCTTCTTAATAACCTCTTTCCACACGTAGAATATACTGTCCATTGATGTTTTCGTCTCGCGTAACACCTTTTTTCTTGCTAGATTATTTGCAATTGAATCCAGCTCCTCTGGTAGTATTTTACGATTAAATTCACGTGCTATTTCTTCTGCGATAATGTCAAATATGTAGAATGTGGCTTCCATTCTGCATTTTTTTGATAATGTCCATCCATTAAAAGCGCATATATCAAGCAATGAGTAAATTTTTTTATATATTTTTCCATTTGAAGTGTTGTACATGAACACATCTTTAAATATTATTTCACATAGATTTTTAATAGACTTAGTTTTGCAGTGTTGTAGGTAGTGATCAATGCCATTTTTACGTATTTTATGCATATCAGATTTAAAATTATTATTTATAAATACTAATATAGACTTGATGGATCTTTTTAGTAATACATGAAAACTAGGCGATGTAACATTCATTTTTTTTATGAATTCTTCTACTTTTACATCAAAATTGTGGGGGCTTTTTTCGATATCGTAATATTCTTTTTGGCTAAATGCTGATTTGAAATAATCATCTACGTCTTCTAAGTTTCTTCTTTCAAGATTAACAATACTTCTAATGGCATCCAACAACGGTAATGATTCTATTTTCTTTGATTCTTCTCCAATTAATCTCTTGATTTCATCAGAGTTTTCATAGATAGAAACCCTAAATCTACTGCAAAATAACATGTACGTTTCGCGAACAATATTTTTCTTAGTGATGTATGCTATGACATTTTTAATGCGTAGTATTTCCTTCGTTAGCTCAAAGCATAAAAATGATTTGCTGTCTCCTAAGAAGTATCGCATTATGTCTGAATGCAATACAAATGAACAAATGTCTGTGCTTTTACTTAAATTTGATAAAATTCTGTCAACTTCATATGAGTTATAATTTGTTTCCGGTATTTCATTTGTCCATGAACTCACTGCACTGTTAACTTCATTAACAATGTTTATTTGTCTTATTGTTTTGTTGGCAGTAAAATGCAGTATCTTTCCAGATAGGAAGTTTGACTTTCTTTCTTCGAAATATTTTCGTATATCATTTGCCGCAGAAATTTCAACTTGATTTAATGCTTTTGATAATTTGCTTTCTACACATATCCAAGTTTTACCGTAGTTCTTTAGTTCATAGCTTTTTGATTCATCACTATTCGATGATTTGCTAGCCCTTATAGTGGTTTTAGTAAGTTTATTGTTTATGTTAGCGAGACATTCTTGGGTAAATGTAAACTTTGATGCAGGTATTAGTAGAGACTCCATTTCTGTTTTTAGTTTTTCAACCGAGAGCACATAAGTTCTTATGAAGAATTTTATATTCTTTGTCCAGCATTTATCAAAGATAGTTAATATGTGTCTTTTAGCGTGCTCACTTCTATCAAAAGGTAGTAATTTTTTTCTTTTACCGTGGAAGAAGTATTCGTCTTTTATTGCTTCGTATAATAAATTTGTAAATTCTTCCGGTGGTAAAACTTGACTTTTAACAAAATTAGTCAATTTACTTATAATTATTGATATTTTTTTCGGTCCAGGATACTCTTGGTAGGAAAGTTCTTTTGTTTTTTTAGCTACTGTGTAAATAGATTTATTTTTTGATTCTAGGTTAAACGCAGATTGTAATTTTTCTATTTTTGATAATACCGAAGCTTCTAAGCTTATGTTTGCATAGTTACATATCTTGCTTAAAATAATAGATTCATATTCATCATACTTAGACCATGTAACTGAGTTTACCGATTTAATTATGTACAAAATACACCTAGATAGATCAATTCTATCTAATTTTTTTTTTATAGTTACCACTGATTTTTTGTTATTTCTGAGAATATTAACTATATTCTTGTGTATTTCAGACTTATATAATCTTTTTAGTGCTTTGAAGGCACATTGCCCTAAAATTATAGCTGATAGACTCTTTACTGAATAAATATTTAGGTGTGTCATACAGTCGCCAAGATTATTAATCTTTGCTGCAATTTCTTTAAAATCACTATCTATGGCATTGATGATTTTGTGTATTTCTTTTGATATTTCAGCAACTAACTCATTAGAAAAATTATCAGCAGTTATAATTCTTATAGAATGATGAATTTTCTTGGGATTTTTTTCTGAATATGGCAAATTATCCGATGATATTGCTATTGGTAGTTTATATTTATTAAATATCCATTTTGCATAAAATTTAACTATTTTTCTGGATATTTTTTTGGGATTAAAGCTTAATTTTCCTGTAGGACCAGATAAAGCTTTAGTTTCAGTTATAAAATCAAATGCCAGTAAATTAAATATTATTTTAGGTTCTTTTTCTATGTGTGAACGAATAATTTTTTTTGCATGGTTGAAGATAGATATACATGCATTTGGTAATGCTCCTATATTAGTAAAACTAAGTACTTTGTGACTATAATTTAAGTTATACGTTTCAACTACCATCCTGTTAATAACTCCGTCACTATACTCTGCTGTTAATACTTTTTTTATCCTTGCAATAGCTTCTCCTTTTGTAATTTTATTCCTATGATATAGAGTTATTGTATTTATTACAGCAGCTGGTTTTCGTTGCAAAATACTGTTTCGTTTTTTTACTACTACAGACACTATGTCTTTTGCTATACAATCGGATATTTCTTTATTTTTTTGTGGCATCAATTGATCGTGGATTTCTTGATTATCGGGCATGTTTTGGTTAATAGAGTTGTCGCTTTTTAATTTTTTCCATAAAGGTGTATTTCTTTTAATGTCTTCGAGAAAATCTGATATGTAAGGTTGATATTTGTTGTAATTGTTTCCTTTAGATATAATATCTTTCATTACTTCGAAGTGTGTGTAACATAATATAGATATAAATAAATTTTTAAATAAACTGTTATTATGTCCTTCGTCTTTTGTTTTGGAACCAATAATTCCAATGTCGCTTAGTCTTTTTTTCAAGCATACAGAATAGTTTTTGTTGAGATAAGAACAGCAAATCCTTTGTGAGGATTTCATATAGAATTTCCTGTTTTTTCGTAATTCTCCTGAGGATAGTAACGAAATTAACTCGTAGGATATTTTGAGGTCATTGGATTCTTTTTTTTGTCTTTTCATGATTTTGTTAAAAATATTTCTTCTTATCATTCTAATGCATGCATGTGCTGTTCTTTCTTTAATCGATTCAATTAATACTAATGTATCGTAATCAAGAAATTTGATAAGTTTATCGTATTCTTGAATTTTGTTTTCCGATAATATTTTACCAATGGATTCCAATTCAATACTATTTATTCTTGTTCCAGTATTTAAAGGTATTTCTCCATATTCCCATTTTGTATCATGTGTTACCAAAAATGTTATTCTTTTATCACGGTTATCATTGTCTTCATATTTGTAGCAACTATAGCAATTATGACAATTTTCACTTGGTTCTAAATTTTTTACCCATGGTAAGGAGAGGTCGTGTGGTTTTTTATTTTCTACATTATCATTAGTGCTTGAGTAACTAGGTTTAGTATTATCATACCCCTCGCATCTTAGGTATTCCTCTATTTCTCTGATTTTAATTCTATCTTCGTCTGTTATGTCCTGATTTATCCCCGGTGCAGATTTATCCTCATCGATGCAAGTTATGCCAATTATGTCATCTAAATCGTCAAGTGATTTTTTATCAAGTACATGAGGCAATTCTTGCGTACCATCATCTTTTATTGCAACCGTAAAGGAATTTGTAGAACTGAAATTACATAATAAATCTTCAATTATATCTTCTTCGTTTATAATTGGTTGAGAACTAGTTCTATAATTAATTTCTCTTTCTACTCTTTCTATAAACATATTAATTTCATCAGCAACATTGGTTTCTGATGATTCTGGTTGATAATTTTCATTTGTGATTGGATCACTGTACTGTGTGGTGAAGTTCATATGCTATTAAAAACATTGTTAAATAGATGAAAACTAACCTCTGCAAACTATAATCAGAGAATGAATGTAATCCTATAAGATATTATTCTATCCTATCAATTCTAAAATTTTGAAACAAAAAATTGGTTTCGTATTTTTTATTTTATGAGGTTGAAATACAAATATAACCTAGCTACTGTTTAGTTGTTAGAGATATTTTCATATTATTATTTTAGTCTACAGTCTTTATTTGCTTGGTATAATGGGTTATTCATTGATCATACTAAACAAGCTAAAGCCAAATATATATCAAGTGAGAAGTTTTTTTTGTTTCTTATCTCAACATTAGTAAGTGTGGCTTGCTTTATTTGTGTTTTCAGTATACCTTGGCTTTGTAGCTCGCGTTTACTCTTCTACTACTATACATTTTGGGTGGGTTGTTCGCGAGGGCCAGAGTTTACTCTGGGGGCTGAGCGGGGGTTTTTTCCTTTTCCCGGTGTTTTTTCACACTTTCTATCGCGCTTTCTGTTTTTATCTGTGCGTGCCTTGGGATGGTGATTGGTTCTGCCCTTTGGGTAGTTTTTGGTGTTCTATAACGTTAGTGGAAGCTGGATTTTACGTGCTGCTATTCTTTTCCTTTACGGGGGGCGTCGGTTCCTTTAGGGAAGGTTTCTAGCCTGGGTTTTTGTCAATCTTGTATCTCTGATCTTCGGTTGTTTGGGTTTTCCTGCGCGCGTTTTTTCCTCTTTTATCTCCAGTTACTGATTGTTATGCCGGTATCTTCCGACGTGGGTGTTTGGTGTGACACTAGGGATATAATATAATGGACAACAACTTTAGTTCTTTTGGTCTTCCAGTTGTTTTGTTGCAAGCTTTAGATAAATTGGGGTTTAAGTCCCCAACTCCAGTTCAGTTTGCTACTATTCCAGTAGCGATGACGGGTAAAGATGTTTTAGGATCTGCACATACGGGTGCGGGCAAGACTGCAGCGTTTGGTATACCATTGGCTGTTAATTTGATTTCAAATGCTGAAGCGTCAGCACTTGTTATGACTCCCACCCGTGAGTTGGCAACTCAGGTTATGAGATCATTATCCGATCTTTTGGGTGGTTCTGCTATCAAGACGGCTTTGTTAATTGGTGGTGATTCTATGGAACATCAATTGCGTCAATTGAGACTTAAGCCGCGTTTGTACGTTGGGACTCCAGGTAGAATTAATGATCATCTGATGAGGGGTAGTCTTAATTTAAGAAATGTTGGTTTTTTGGTTTTGGATGAAGCAGATCGCATGTTGGACATGGGATTTTCTGTGCAAATAGAGAGGATTTGCAAGCATTTGCCGTCTGAACGCCAAAGTTTGCTTTTTTCTGCTACCTTGCCACGTAATATTATGCGTTTGGCCGAAACTTATTTGTCTAATTACGAACGTGTAGCGGTTGGATCTACCATCAATCCTGCTGAAAATATCAAGCAAGAGGTTGTTTTTGTTGATGAAGATAAGAAGTATAGTGCCTTGCTTGACCAACTAAGGGATCGTAGCGGTTCGGTGATTGTTTTCGTTAAGACGAAGTATTCTGCGGATCGTATCGCCAATAGCCTTTCTAACAGTGGTCATGATGCTAGGGCTATACACGGCGATTTGAGACATAATAAAAGAGAACGGGTTATGAGGGCGTTTCGTCAAAAACGATACCGTGTTCTTGTTGCCACCGATATTGCTGCGCGTGGACTAGATATACCTCATATTCAACACGTAATTAATTATGATTTACCACATTGTCCGGAGGACTATATCCATCGTGTAGGACGTACTGCACGAGGTGGTTCAAATGGGGAGGCCTTATGTCTCGTTTCGCGCTCAGATAGGCGTAGATGGTACGCTATAGACAGGTTTATGAAACCAGATTCACGCGACAGCCATCTTCCATTGCGTCGAGGTTCTTCTTCTAGATCTAGTAGTGGTTCGGCGAGTAAGGCCGTTTATTCTCGCAACCGCTCTTCATTTGGTGGTCAAGGTGCTGATGGTAGGGCTTCTGATCGTGGTCCCCGCCGCCAGAATCAGAACAAAAACTTTTCTCAGCAGCGAGTTTCTTCCTCCGCTAGAAGGTCAGATAGGCGTTCTTCGGTTAGTTTCGAAGAAGTGGTTTCTGTTTAGTAAGCAGGAAGAGTTGAGCATAGTTCTCTGTACCCGTTTACGCTTTCTTGGTACTGGTACATTGTCCCAGAGCTGATCTCAAAAAAACATAAATGTATGCTGAGTTTTCCTTGTGATACCGCTTCTTTTATCCAGGGGAAGCTCATGCAGTTTTTGTATGAGTTTTTTAACATCTCCTTGGCGTAATTGTCTATATTTTCATCTTCGGAATCATACGGTACTTGAGCACAGGATAGCCACGGCAGCAGAAAATCTGTTGAATCCAGAGGGTGCCTTAGTGCTTTTATTCCTGCGCATTGACTGTGACCAATTATTATGAAGTGTTTTGTGTTGAGGAACTTTATGCCGAATTCCATGGCGGCCACGGTTCCGTCCTTGTTGTTATCCTCAGCACACGGATTATAACGGGGAACAATGTTTGCAACGTTTCGTATAACGAAAAGATCACCTGGATTAGATTGCATAATTATGGCGGGGTCGACGCGGGAGTCGCAGCACGATAGCACCATTATTTCCGGATTCTGTCCTAAGTTATGCAAGTCTTTCATGGTAGAATTATTGTTTGAGGCATACACTCTACGAAACTTACTGTAACCATTGATAATTTTTTCCCAGCTTGTCATCATAGTACGTGCCATCCCCACCCATAAATTACTTAAAACAGAGGTATTGCTTACAAAAAAACGGGGACAATTGTACCAATAGTTTCTTGATTTGTCGAAGAATTGGCTTTCTAATATAACCAATATTAATGTAGCATGTCCGCTTCCTATTTCTTATCGTAGGTGTTGTTGGACATTGGTATCATCTACTGCAGGAGTGCTTTTTTATGCCAGAAGATAATTCTAGACGAGGTGTTGTTCTGGTTTCTGGGGGGATGGATTCTGCAGTTTTGATTGCACATCTAGCTAATCAGGGATATGAGTTATATGCTATTTCTTTTGAATATGGCCAAAGGAGCTGTTACGAGACTGTTCTTGCCAGAGAACTGTGTCATACTTACGGTGTTTTAAGGCACTGGGTGCAGCGTATAGATTTCCCTTGGGGTGGTTCGTCTCTTATTGATAAATCGAAGGATATCCCTCAAAGATTACCTAGTAGTGATGAGGTTCATAATACCTATGTTCCAGGTAGGAATACTATTTTTTTGTCCTTTGCTCTTTCTTGTGCTGAGGTAGTGGGGGCCAGTAAGGTTTTTATTGGAGCAAACGAACTCGATTACTCTAACTACCCGGATTGTAGAAAGAATTATTTTGATGCCTATAATAATCTTGTGACTCAAGCTGTACCTCGTGCGGTCGGTTTCCATTCGATTAGTATTGAAGCACCGTTTGTTAATTTTTCTAAGTCTGATATCGTTGTTCTTGGGTATAGCTTGTGTGTAGATTTTTCACGTACCTTGTCTTGTTATCAGGCAATAGATAATGTCTTAGCCTGTGGGTGTTGCTCTGCGTGCCTTTTTCGTAGGCGTGCTTTTGTAGTTTCTGGTGTTCCAGATACTACTCTCTATGCATAGTTTTTTAACTGCTGTTGTTCTTAATAATGTCTCAAGGGGGACTGTAATGATTGATTTGGATTTCATCCTATCTTTAAAATCAGATATTTCTGATTCTAAAAAAAAGTTAATTGAAATTTGGAACTATCTTTGATGTTGATCGTCAACGTGATCGTTTGCTTGAGCTAGACAAGATTTTGCAAGATGAATCCATATGGTCAGATGTTCCTCGTTATCAAGATCTTCATAAGGAAATGAAGATTCTTCAATCTTCTGTAGATCAATTTGATAATCTCTACAGAGATCTTGAAGATGCATCATCCCTCCTATCTTTGGCAGAAGAGGAGTCTGATGCTTCCCTTATTTTGTCAATTAAGGATGATTTGTCCCATTTTAAACTAACACTAAATGATATGGAGATGCGTTGTTTGTTCTCTCAACCGATGGATTCTAATTTCTGTTTTTTGGAAATTCAATCCGGTGCCGGTGGGACAGAGGCGCAGGATTGGGCAGCTATGCTGCTTCGTATGTATCTTCGTTATTGCGAGAAGAAGTCTTTAGCGGTTGATGTTGTTTCTTGTGATGAAGGTGAGGTTGCTGGCATTAAAGGCGCTACAATATATGTAAAGTCGTCCTATGCTACCGGGTTGTTGCGTACTGAGACCGGTATCCATCGCCTAGTGCGTAAATCTCCATTTGATTCAAATTCGCGCAGACATACCAGTTTTGCTTCTGTTTTTGTTTATCCAGAAGTAGATGATAGTTTTGATGTAAAGCTTAATCCTGCTGATTTGCGTATTGATACCTACCGTGCTTCAGGTGCTGGTGGTCAGCACGTTAATCGTACTGAATCCGCAATTCGTATTACTCATATTCCTACTAACATTGTTGTTCAGTGTCAAACTGATCGTTCTCAGCATCGTAATCGTGAAGAAGCTATGCGTGTTTTGAGGTCACGGTTATATGAGCATGAATTTAAAAAAAAACAAGAAGCACAAAAGGCATTGGAGGATACAAAATCAGATATTGCTTGGGGGCATCAGATTCGTTCTTATGTGCTTGATCAATCACGTATTAAGGACTTGAGGACTAATATGGAGACAGGTAATACTCAGGCGTTTTTAGATGGTGATTTGGATAGTTTTATCATGGCTAATTTAAAACAGTTAGCATCTCTTTCCAAATCATTTTTTTCAAATTGACAATAGTTGAGTTAAGACAATGGCAGAATATACCAAGGTTGATGATGTAGATACCAGTCATATTGTTCGTGAACGTTTTGAGAAGTTGTCACTTATGCGTCAGCAAGGTGTTGCTTACAAAAATAATTTTCGTCCACAAGATAAGGCTGATCATCTTATAAAGTTGTACCAGCACGTTACCGATTCAGAATTGAGTTGTCGAGAAATATTTGTAACTATTGCTGGTCGTATTGTTCTTAAACGTTTGATGGGTAAGGCTAGTTTTGCCACTTTACAGGATTGTACCGGTAAGATTCAAATTTACCTTAGTGAGAAGAATATAGATCCCTCAGTTTGCGATAATTTCAAAACTTGGGATTTAGGTGATATTTGCTATGTTGAGGGGACGATATTCCATACCAAGACAGGTGAATTGACGGTTAAGGTAACCAATATTGAGTTAGTTTCGAAATGTCTTCGTCCATTGCCAGACAAGTTTCATGGACTAGTTGATCAGGATAAGCGGTACCGTCAACGCTACGTAGATTTAATTGTTAATGAGGAGACACGCCGAGTTTTTTTGAATCGATCTAAAACGATTTCCTCTGTTCGTCATATGTTGGAGTCTCATGATTTCCTAGAGGTAGAAACCCCGATGATGCATCCCATTCCTGGTGGTGCAGTCGCTAAGCCTTTTGTTACTCACCACCACGCTTTAGATCGTGATCTTTTTCTTCGTGTAGCGCCTGAGCTTTATCTTAAACGTTTATTAGTAGGTGGTTTTGACCGAGTGTTTGAGATAAACCGTAGCTTTCGTAATGAAGGTATTAGTCCACGTCATAATCCTGAATTTACCATGCTTGAGATGTATGCTGCATATAGCGATTATATATGGATGATGGATTTTACTGAAAAATTGATTCGCCAAGTGGCAATTGATATTTTGGGTACTGCTGTTTTTACCTACCAAGGACGAGAGATAGACATTTCCACTAAATTTCGCCGCCTTAGTATGCTTGAGGCAATTAAAGAGCATGCATCATATACAGATGATCAGTTGGCAGACTCAAGATTTATTGTCGAACAATTGGAGTCATTTGGGGTAAAGAAGGATTTGCTAACTTGTCAAGGTTCATTGAGTTCCCTGCATGTTTTTCTGTTTGAAAGTGTGGCAGAAAATAAGTTGTGGCAACCTACGTTTATTGTTGATTACCCTACGGAGATATCACCTCTTTCCCGAGCTTCTGACGATAATAAAAATGTTGCAGAGAGATTTGAGTTATTTGTTGCAGGAAGAGAACTTGCTAATGGTTTTTCCGAGCTTAATGATCCTGAGGATCAAGCTGCACGTTTTCAGCAGCAAGTTATTCAAAAAAATGCTGGTAACGAGGAGGCCATGTATTATGATGCTGATTATATTCAGGCTCTTGAATATGGTATGCCGCCGGCAGGAGGATGTGGTGTAGGAATAGATAGGTTGGTTATGTTGCTTACTAATACATCTACTATTAGGGATGTAATCTTTTTCCCTCATTTGAAAGGAGGGTGAGCCTAAGTATTTTGAGGTTAAGTTAACTACGTTAATTTTATTGAATACAATGTTGATATTGTTTACTTTTTGTGCTCATGGAATTTATTATGGACTTGAGTTTATTAGATGATGATCCTGATAAGTTTGTGTCTCGGATGTTAGAGTCCATGCTTTCTAAGGGGGCTTCTAATGCCTTTCTTATTGTTCCTTCTCCACTGAGTTTTCGTATTTCAGGCGAAATTTTTCCTCAGACTGAAGAGCCACTCCTGCAGTCTCAAGTCAACAGAGTGGTGAATATTTTTTTGACTGATTATGAAAAGGAAAAATTGCGTCGAGACTTAGATGTTAATTTCAGCTATATGCTTCCAGGAACTGATCACCGTTTTCGTGTTAGTGTTTTTCGTCAGGCAGGTCATTTAGCTGCGGTTATACGTACTATCAATTCTGATATTCCAAGCATTGATAGTATGGGTTTACCGGAAATTTTTAAGGATATAGCTTTATACAATAGTGGTCTGGTGTTGTTTGGTGGTCCTACTAATGCTGGAAAGTCTACTTCTATTGCGACTCTGATTGATTATAGAAATCGAATGAAATCAAGTCATATTCTTATTTTAGAAGAACCCTTAGAATATGTTCATAAGCCAATAAAGTCAGTTATTACCCATCGTGAAATTTCTCACGATGCTAAGTCGTGGAATTTAGCATTAAAGTACGCAATGAGGCAGTCACCAGATATGCTATTTCTAGGTGAAGTACTTGACATAGAGACTATGGAAAATATTCTGCAGGCGTCTACTGTAGGTCATTTTGTCCTAACAACTATTCACGCTAATACAGCGGTACAAGTTATAGAGCGTTGTTTTTCGATGTTTGCTGATCCAATGAGACAAAATCAGGTGTTAATGAACTTAGCTCTTAACTTGAGGGCAGTAGTGTGTCAAAGGTTGATTCGTAGTAAATCTAATGGTGTTGTTCCTATGGTGGAAGTCATGATTAACAATCATTCCATATCCAATTGTATTATGAATAGGGACCTCGATAAAATACCTCAATTGATGGAGGTATCTAGTAGTGGTGGAATGCAAACCTTCCAGAAACATTTGGTTGATCTAATTGGTAAGGATAAAATAAGCGTCGAGGATGCATTGTGGTCTACAGATAATAGCGTAGACCTGCAAATTGCGTTGAGGTCTGCTGGGCTTATAGATGCCATTAGTAGCTCAGAGTCCTCGTTTACTCTCTATGAGTCCAAGGATAAGAAAAAATTATCTTCATCCTCATCTGAGTAAATAAGTGTTGTTTTTGTGACCCATAGAGCTTATTCCCTATTAAATTATTTGTCTATTTTAGTAATCTACTCTTTACTGAATTTTTCTGACTTGTTTTCATTATCTAGTAGGTGGCAATGTGCTAAATACAGAGAGCTTAACTAAAAAGTTTCCTCCTTCCATTTTGATGTCAATATTAAGTGGTTTTACTGCTTTTTTGAATTTGTATGTAGCTCAACCATTTTTTGTTGAATTGTCTAATAGCTTTCATGTTTCTATTTCTTCTATTGCTTTTGTTCAGTCTTTGCTTTTGTTAGTGTTGGCAATATCTTCTCCTTTTGTTTCTGCCTGTAATGATATTTATGGTAGGGACTTGATGTTGAAAATTTCATTTGCTGGATTGGTTATTTGTCAACTTGTTACGTCTATAGCAACTAAATTTTGGATATTTGCTATGGCTCAATCGTTGCTGGGTTTTTTCCCTCCAGCTATTATTACTGCAGCAGTTATAGCTGCATCTAAGCAATCATCTCATGATGCTTCATTGCGAGGGTCACGTCTGTATATAATAAGTATTGCTACTGGAGGTACAGTATCGCGTCTATTATCTGGGGTAATTTCTGATATCTTCGGAGGGTGGAGAGTATCGTACGCAGCTATTGGTTTAATAACCGCTGTTTTTTCGTTCATAGTGCTTGTTTTATTGGTTAAACCTGATAATCACAGCGCAACGCATTTGAGAAAGAACTCTCTAAAAAATAAAGTACTCCATGTCATTTCTGAGCTTGGTGAGCATTTGACAAATACTAGCTTGCTCAAAGTTTATTTTTGTGGGTTTTTACTGCTTTTTTCTATTATTTCAGTTTACACGATTAATGTTTTGCGATTATCACACTATCCGTTTGAAACTTCTGCTACGGAGAGGGGAGCACTGTTCTTGGCTAATTTAGTAGGGTGTCTTGTTGCTTCACGTGCCATGATTATTCTACACAATCGTAGTCGTAGCTATACTTTCTGGTATTACTCTGTTTTTTCGATGATTTTAGGTGTGTTTGTTTGTTGGATTCAAAGTAAGTTTTTTGTGTTCCTTGGGACGTTTATTGCTGTGTCAGGATGTTTCGGAGTTCAAATTTGTTCTTTGTCTTCTGTTTCAATGAGAGCAACCAGAGCGCATTCTTCTGCTGTTGGGCTATACACTACTTCTTATTATTTGGGTGGTTTCTCAGGAAGTTACTATATGGCTTATATGTACGAGCATAGAGGTGTTTCTCATTGTATAACTTCCCTGTTGTTGGTATCAGTTATCCTAATGATGCTTCCTCTAAGTGTTAGTTCCAAAAAGAAATCTGTAGATTTATAGGGGGGTAACCACTACATCTTTTTGTAGTAATCGAGAAAAAGATTTAGTACATAACGATGGGTTTCCTGTGGTTAAGAATTCGTCTGTATGATTATCTTTATGTGATGGTATTATTGGTTCTGCTATTATGTTCATTAATCTTTCCGATATACTTTTTTCCGTGTGGATGATGTTGGTTCCTGGGGGCAATTCTTCCCTAATTTGGGATAGTATTAGAGGGTAGTGAGAGCAACCAAGTATCAGTGTGTCTATGTTTTTTTCATATACAAACTTCAAGTGACTACATATAATCGATTCTTCTACCTTGTCGTCGTGTTCTATGCTCTCCGCTAGTCCTTGATCAACTTGGAAAAAAAAAGAGCAGTCTTTTCCATACTGGTTTATTAATTGTATGACTTTAGTGCTAGTAATGGTCAATTTCGTTGCTAAGAGACCGATGTTTCCATTTTTTGACAAATGTGATGCGGGTTTTATACCGGGTTCCATTCCGATGAAATTTGTACTCTGGAACTTTAGTCGTAATTCTGATAGCGCTTGCACTGTAGCTGTGTTGCAGGCAATTATTATAATAGAGCACTGCTTATGTATGAGTACTTTTGATAGCTTAGTTACTCTTTGGCATATATCTTGTGTGCTGCGAATTCCGTATGGCATGTAGGCAGTGTCGGCAATGTAAATGATTCGGTGTTGTGTTTTGATATTTGATCTTATAGCTTTCCATACACTCAGCCCTCCAACCCCAGAGTCTATTATGCCGATCATACCGTTCAATTCGCTGATGCAGGTTTTACATGAGGCTGAAACAAAGCAGCAACTTTTTTCTTTTCAGTTGTACTTCTTTTTATAGAAAAATGTGATACGGACGTGCAATTTTTTTCCCTCTCTACTTCAGCCATGTATGGTCTGTCGACAAAGTCACTATCATCACAATCAGATGCAGCATTACCGCTAGGTTTGTTCGTATTGTTTATATGGTGGCGTCGGTTGGTGTTAGAGTTACTGGTACTTCCGCTATCTTCTAATGAAATGCGTCTTATTTTTTTTCCTATCAAATTTTCAATCTCTTTTAAACGCTTTTCGTCCTGTGGCGTTATCAACGATCTTGCTATACCTTTCTGTCCTCGACGACCGGTTCTTCCTATACGGTGAACGTAGGATTCTGATGATTGCGGAAGACTGAAATTTATTACTTCCGGCAAGTCAGAAATATCTAAACCACGGGCAGCAATATCAGTAGCTATCAATATGTCTACATTCTGGGTTTTAAATGCTTCTAGTGTTTCTACGCGTTCTTTCTGTGATCTGTCACCATGTATTGCAGCTGCCAATAATCCTTTGTCTGATAACCATTGGGATAAACGTGTGCAAACCTCTTTAGTTTCAACAAAAATTAGTGTTTTTTGGTTAGTTTGTCGCAATAGCTGCAGCAATACGGCTTGCCTGTTTTTGTCCGAAACCACATGTATGACATGCTCTATGGTATCCGCAACAGAATTGAGCTCAGATACTTGTATTCTTATCGGATTGCGTAGAATTTTTTGAGCAAGGACATCAATTTCAGGGGATATGGTTGCTGAAAACAAAAGATTCTGTCTTTCGACGGGTAGGTGGCCAATTATTCTTGTAATGTCAGGCAAAAAACCCATGTCTAACATGCAGTCTACTTCGTCTAGGATTAGGATGCCTATTTCCTGGCAGCGTATATTTTGTAATCGCAGATGATCTAGCAGTCTTCCTGGTGTTGCAACTATTATTTCTCGCCCTTCACGCAAAGCTTGTGACTGTACGTCTATGTGCATTCCCCCAAATATGGCACATGAGCGCAGAGGTATAAAAGGAGAAAATTTATTGACGGCTTCGCAAACTTGCAATGCCAACTCTCTAGTTGGTTCCAAAATCAGAACGCGAGGAGGATGTTTTGCTGGGGAAAAACTATTGTTAGCCCACGGAGCTATTCGTTGTATTACCGGAAGTGAGAAGCTGGCGGTTTTTCCAGTTCCTGTTTGGGCAATACCAAGAACGTCGCGGCAAGAGAGAACGGCAGGTATGGCGCTTTCTTGTATCGGTGTAGGATTTTTGTACCCCAACTGATCCAATATGGCCAACAGTTCAGGAATCAGACCTAGATCTTCAAAACTAGTCATGCACCACTATCTCCGATAGCCACAGGGTTGAACTTCACATTGTCCAGTACTATTCTCCGGATCACCAGTATTTTACTTACACATTCTTGCTTAGACAGGAGAATTAGTTATCAATTGTGGTAGATTATAGTTGATTTTCATCTAGTTATCAAAGATAAAGACTAGATTGATACTATATTTATGACCCATGAGGTATATTCAGGGCTTTTAATCTTGTTTCAAGGCAATGTTTGGTATGTCATTTTCTAATTGCAATTTGCCTTCTTCTTTTTCTATTGCAACTCGATCTTCAGAGTTAGCTTTGTGGCAGGCTAACTCGATTCGCAATCATTTGTTGAATTTTTACCCGCAATTGTCAATAGATCTTTTACCTATAAAGACACAAGGAGATCTTATTGTAGATCTCGATGATTGGAGGAGCGTTGCCTCCAGAGGGATATTTGTTAGGCAATTGGAATTGGCAATTATGGAAGGGGAGGCTTTTTGTGCAGTTCATTCGTTGAAAGATGTTCCTTATTTGCTACCTGAAGGACTGGACTTGGTCTGGATAGGTCACAGAGATGATCCGTCAGATGCTTTTGTGTCATATGGCTATGACTCTCTTGAAGATGTACCAATTGGAGGTAGCATTGGTACATCTAGTATTCGTCGTTCTGTTCAGATTAAATATTATCGTCCAGACCTTAAAATTGTTCCTATTCGCGGTAATGTACTGACGCGCCTAAAAAAAATTCAAGAACTTTCTTTAGCTGGGATTATTTTATCTTCGTCAGGATTAACTAGATTGGGGTTGGATTCACTTATAAAGCAACGTTTATCTTTTTCAATTAGTATTCCAGCGCCAGGACAGGGTTTTTTAGCTATTGAGGCCAAAAAAGAGTACGAAAATTTAGATGTTTGGTCCCTTATGAATGATGAAGATGCCATTCTTGCTAAGACTGAACGGCGTTTAGGGGAAATGCTGGGTGCAAATTGTAATATTCCTTTGGCGGCTTATGCTTTTTATGAGAAATCAGGCATTGCCCTTCACGCCCGTCTTTTTTCCTCAGATGGGACTGATATGATTGAATTTAATGACACTGTATCTAGCAGGGGTGATTGGCAAAGCCTTGCCGATAGAGCAGTACAATATTTTCAAGAGGGGGCGTTTTTTGCTAGGAAATTATGAAATGGCATTTTCTTCTTCAATTTTTTTGATTACTAAAATGCCTAATCAGGCCGATAATTTGTGTTATTTGCTTAATAAAAACAATGTTTGTGCAGCATCTTTTCCTATTTTTGTAATCAATCCACTATCGCCTCCATTGCCTGCGTATAATCACTATGATTTTGGAATTTTTGTTAGTAGCTATTCTGTATGGAATGCATTTTCCCTATATGATATTCCGGTGACAGCAAATTATTGGCTTGCTACTGGTAAGGGCACTGCTAATGCTATGTCGATGTATTTGCCCATTGAAACTATTTTATTTAAAGATGGGTATGGTGGGAGTGATACCGTACGTGAAATTTTGCAAGGTCTACCATCTTTTGTTAAAGGTAATAAAATTTTACTAGTGCGGGGTGAACCAACTCGGTCTGATTTGGCTCAATGGTTGCGTGAAGAGGGAACATTGCTAGAAGAGTATGTTTGTTATCAGCGTTGCGTTGATAGTGATTGGACTAATCGTTTATTGTCTTTCATAGATAATTTTAAAGAAATAGTTTTGGTTTTTACCAGTACCGAAGTTGCTAGGATTATCTGTTCTTTTTTGCAAAATAACCATTTTTATGGAGTTGCTTTTTCTTTTCTTTGTAGTCACCCTAGAATTCGTGATACGGTTCTGGGATATAAGTTGGGACCTGTATTTTTATCATCTCCTGGTGAGGATAATTTGACTAATGCTATTTATAACATTTCACTAACTATGTAATATTTGGGAGTAACTGTTTTTTTATGCTCTTCAAATGAAAATTATGTAATGAAAGAGAGAGGGTGCAATTGTGGCAGATTTATCTCCAGAATCAATAGATAATAAACAAGAGCCTAAACTGTCTGTTTTGTCATTTTGGGTTAAGATATTTTTTATACTGTTGTTTGTTGTTGGTATTTTCGGGATATTTTTTGCTAGCAATGTGTTGTACGAGTATGTTGCCACTAACAAGCATATGATTGCCACTTTACTTAACTCTGACCGATTTCATGCTAGTGATTTGAGTAATTTATCACGCCGTGTTCGTGAGATAGACGATCAGTTGAATGTTTTGCGTAGTAGATACGAGAGTAGTGCAGAGCTCTTGAATCATTACTCGGATGTTCATAATACTCAAGTCCTTGTTCAGATACGAGATTATGTTGGTGTTGCTACCTCTAATCTTATGTGGATGAGTCATCCAGATCGTGCTGTATCTATTTTGGCTTCGGCCTATCTTTTATCTAAGGGTGTTGCTGATCCAGCTTTTTCTCGATTAGCTGATTTGATTAAAGTCAAGATAGATATTCTTAAGGGGCTGCCCTTGTATGGTAGCGACGATTTTTATGCGCAAATGGTATATTTCAAAAATACTCTGGATATCCTTCGTTTTGTTGGTTATTCATCATCTAATCGTATAGATAAATATAACTTACACACGGATGATAGTGATCCAAACTCATTTTGGAAGAGTGTGTGGGTGCAGTTTCAGCGTAAATTTCATGATTTTGTTCGTATTTACCACGAAAGTGATCCAAATTTAGTGCTTTTAACTCCTGAAGAGAAGAATTTTGTTATGGAGATGATTCATCTTCACACCCTTTCTTTGAAGTTATCATGGGTTATTCATGATCAGAATTCCTACAATAGCAGTCTTGATAAACTTAGCAAGTTTGTTGATAGATATTTTGATCATGATGATAATTACAATAAATTTAAAGATATTATTGCTAAGCTATACTTGATAAAATTTGTTCCTCCTGAAGTTATTAATATGTCAGACATAGAACATTGTATTGACCATATTCAAGCTGCACAAAAAAATCTAGTTTTGGTGCCTGTTGAGAGCTCGAAAGAGGTGTCCGCATGATGAAGAAGTTTTTACAGTTGCTTGTTTTTTTTGCAGTGATAGTTTTTTTTACCGTCCTGGCGTTTCATTCTCACGGGGGATCTGTTCTATTTACTGTTCCACCATACCGTGTCGAAGTTTCATTCTTATTCTTTATATTATGTGCCTCATTTATCTTCTTTGGTGGTTATTTTTTGATACGGTTGGTTGATTTTTTTTTCCGCATACCTGATCGACTGCGTACTATACATCAACGGAAAAAGCATAATTCAGCTCTTCGATTGTTTTCTGAGGGTTTTGTGTACTTTTTAGAGGGGCGGTATGCTCGTGCTGCGAATGCTGCAGAGCAGTCTTTTGAGGCTAATTTGGTTCCGATTGTGTCTGGGCTTATGGCTGCCCAGTCATACCACGCCTTGGGAAAAGTTTCTGAGAGAGATTACTGGTTGGATGTGGTGAAAAATCTCCAAGGCGGGGAGCGCGCGCAGCGCTTGACGGCTGCGGAGTTGTATTTGAATGACAATAACCCTACTAGGGCATTAGAATTGCTTTCTCCTTACGTTTTGGATTCTAGTACAAGATATCTTGCGGTGACTAGGTTATTGTTTCTTACTTATCTTTCTTTGGAGAACTGGTCAGAAGCTATGAGGTGTTTCCGTATTTTAGAGAAAAGGCAGTCTATTCATCCGGCCTCTTTTTTTTCGCTAAAGCAGGAACTTTATCAAGGACTTGTTTCCAACACTGAAAGTGTTGAAGATCTGAAAAAGTTCTTTTCATGTTTATCTGAGTCAGACCAAAAATTACACATAGTGCGTGTGGTAAAGAGATTTTTGGAGTTGTTGGACTATGGGTTGGCTCGTCGTTACATTGAAGATTACCATAGGAAGGATTGGTCTTCTGAGTTAGCTCTGCTATATTCAGATTCTTGTGAAGATAATACAATTACTCATCAGATTGAGTGTGCTGAATTTTGGTTGCTTAACCACCAGGATGATGCTTATCTGTTAGTAACTTTGGCTAAATTGTGCCAAAAAAAGTCTCTTTGGGGTAAAGCTAGGGAGTATTTAGAGCAGGCTTGTTCCTATGGCGATGATATGGTTTTGCCTATTTACGAAAAAGCTTCCTTGCTTGATCGGTTGGGAGAGCATGAGCAAGCCAATGTTTTATATAGAAGGTGCGCTAAAAAGACATTATCTAGGCCATAGTATTTCCGGTACTATCTTTTTTTAGGTGTAGGATGTATACTACCAATCTTTGTTTAGTCCTGGTATGTCTCTGGTGCTTGGCATAGCTACCAGTTTGTTGTTGTTGTTTGCTTTGTCAGTTATGCTGTTGGTGTTTTAGGCGTGACAGTTTTTTTGTTTTATTAGAAGGATTTGCGTAATGTCTCAGAAGAAAAAGGGAACAGTTAAGTGGTTTAGCGATTCCAAGGGGTATGGCTTTATTACTCCGGATGAGGGCGGTGAGGATCTGTTTGTTCATTATTCGGCTGTTCAAATGAATGGTTTTCGTACTCTTAAAGAGGGCCAGTTGGTGTTTTTTGAAGTGATAGATGGTCCTAAGGGTAAGCAGGCGGCTAATATACAATCTTGTTAGCATACAACAACTTACTGTTTCAAAATAAGGGCGCTGCTTCTAAGGCGGCGCTTCTCGGCTTTGTCCTTGTTTATTTCCTGGTGTGCAGTGCTTACTTATTGTAGCGCTTGCCTGTCTTTGTGCCTCATATCTGATTTGTTGGAATCTTTTCATATTGTTTAGGTTTAACTCTGGATGTTTGGTCGTGTGGTTTTTTACTGCAATCTGACAATATCTCGTTGTTCTCGAAAAAACTAATCATAGTAATGCTTGCTTATTTCAATGCTGTTTTCTAGTCAAGTGCAACGTAACCTACAATGAAGTTGTGACCAATTTGTGATTTAATATTTGCCGAAATTATACCTACAGTATGAGCGTAATGCGATTATGGAGTGTAAATTACTATCATTGATTTACAAATTAACACCGAACAGCACGAGAACTCTATCCTTCCTTAATTACTACAAGCTTACAGCTATTGTGTTCGTTAAGCTTATAGTCCGTGGGTATATCTATCGCAATTATATTTTATAATATGTTGTCTAAATGTGATTACAAGTTTTAGTTTGTGATTATATAGCGACGGTATATGGTAGATATTGTAATAGTGTTTTAATAATGTTAGGAATAAGATAGTTATTTGATTTGCATGGTTAATATCCTATGTCTTAATTTATTCCGAGGAATTAAAGGTTTATTTTTTGTTATTTGGGTGTAAAAAATAAATTGTTTTTTGCTAAAGATGTATATTTAGTATTTTTGAAAAATAGTTGCATCGTAGCAGGGATGCTTCTAAGCTATTTCTAGATGCGCGTTGGTTATTTTTGTCATTAACGCACATTGCTTGCGATTTAAAGATTATTTAATCAATTTTACGGTGTATTTACTTATTTATTAAGGCACGGCAATTTTTGTCGTGCCTTAATACAAAGTCAAAAGTTATTTGCGTTTATGTTTACCATATTTATTTGCTGCCTCTTTCATATACTGCTTGTAGTACTCATCGAAGCTCTGTATGGCTGCTTTTATCAAAGTTTCATATGACTTTACTATTTTGTCAGCCTCACTTCTTTTATTTTCAGATTTTTTATTAATACCATTGAGCATAGTTTCTAGACTCGACTTAGCCATGTACTTTGTATTATGATTTCCATTTGGGTTATTAATTTCTTCTATGTCCTTTTGGATACATTCAAGTCTACTTACAATATCTTTGACTATTTTGTATTTTTTTCCTGCAAATTTAACAATATCTTCAGTTAATTTTCTGCTTTTAGGGGTTCGAGTGATCTTATCAAGAAGTTTATCTAATTCTTGCCGATCGTTGTAGCTGTGTATAATAATAGAAATATTAGTAGCTGTATTTGTATCTCCTTCACTATTCACAATGATATTAAAGACCTTTTGAACTAAGGCTGTTTTTTGCTCTTCAGCTAAGGGGAGATTAATATCAGTAACTTTTGATGTCTCTACCATAATACTATTTATTCCTTTTTTTATTGCTTCTGATCTTAGATACCTATCTACGCGTGGCATACTACTAATATCTGCGGAAATTTTACGTAAATTGTTTTTGGCACCTATTTTTTCAGTTTTTTTTCCTCTTTGGTTTTTAATAATTGATATTTCTGCTTTGATATCTCTAATCTTAGCTTTAACATTATCAGCATCAGCATCAGCATCAGATCCAGTACCTTCGTTTTCTAGAACATCAGTCATATATTCGATTAATTCTCTTCTTTCATAGTCATGCATATGAATATCCGGATCATTGATAAGTGCACTTATCTCTTTTTCAACCTTACTCATTTGTCTTGGTGAAGTAAGGTTTGGAGTAGTAGTTCTAGCTTGTGTAGAAGCTTGTGTAGAAGCTTGTGGTAGATTAACATTATGATCATTGATAGTTGTATTTATATCTTCTTTGATATCAGTCACTTGTTTTAATGAAGTAAAGTTTGTAGTAGTGGTGGTTTTGGGTCGTACAGAAGGAGTATCAACATTTGATGCAGTTGTTGTTTTTGCTGCTGTTGATTTTTCCGAAGAAGTGACTTTTTTATCAGTGGTGCTATTGTGCGGTGCATTTTTAGCTCTTGTAGTATTTCTCTTCCTTGTTCTAGTGGGTTTTGTAGTACTGCTGAATTGCTGATCTTGCGGAGTACTAAAAAGGGACTCGGGTATATTGGTACTGTTTAATAAGCCACCATCAGTTGTGTTCATTATAGATTTATTTGAACCAGAAGCTAAATTTCCAAATTTAATTTGTGAGACCAATACGTAAATGATTAACAGAAATAAATTAATTATTCCAAAGAAAATTAATACTTTTTTGGCAAAGAAACATTTGCTATTATTTGAGGTTAGCGAGGAATTGTTTTTCCTTTTTTTACCTTTTACTTTTCCTTCTGTACTAGAAAGAGGTTGGCTTTCTTCCCCCGCAGTTATTCCACTTCCAAGATGAGGAATAACTGCATGATCATAGGTATTACTAAAATCGTCTATACCTACACAATCTAGAGTTACTATACTAGAAGCAGATCCTACTGTACTAGCATAGTCCTCATCCTCAATGCTCAGACTAATATCGTCTGGGGGTCTACCTGCTGTATTATCATTGATTGACATATTTATCCCTACTTTTAGTGCTTATATTTGTAATGGAATTTATGCAATTGCTCTTTTTACCTTTACTAAGTAAACAATAGCGTAACAAATGTTAGATGACATATTACAGTTATACTAGAGTTATGTAATTTATGGTTTTCGCTATACAAAGGGGAAGTGATATACGGGATATTAAGGGGAACTTTTATAATTCATCAAAAGTAAAAGGGAATGTGATTAATGTGATTAATATGATTTGTGGTTTACAAAGAGGATGCTGATTTATCATTAGTGTGGTTTCATTGATATATTGTTTAGTTAGTAGGACATAAAAATAATGTAAGTAGGGTTAGTTTGAATTTTTTAAATTAGATTTGCACCCTACAGTTTCACTAGTAATTTTACTTACTTCTTAAAGTTTGTATATCATTACTTCGTAGTAATTTGGGTTTATGATTCATTGTTTACTGTAGTGTTATAGCTTCTAGTTAATATGTTCATAAGAGTTTTTTATTATATGGATAGATATTTTTTATTATGTTTTTATTATGTGATTATAAGCTTTTTGATCAAAGTCAAAAGTTGACCTGTTTTTTGCTATAACAATTATTGCCGTTCTTTTGTTGAAATTAAAATATTGTACAAAAATTAATAGTTATTTATATATTAATTATATAAATCTATAAAAAATCGCATAAATTTTATAGCTTAGGCAAATGACTAAATGTTGATAACAATTTGAATATAGTTTTACATTAGAGTTATTTGATATGGACCATCCCAATTTTTTGAATAGGTCCATATTTTGGTTTAGCTTCCATAATATTTCTAATTGTTCTTATGACATCTTACCAATGTTTTTCAGTAATTTTTTAAGTAATCTTTCTCTGCCTCTTGCGATAATTGAGCGTACATTTTCCACGGCCGTGTTAACTACTTCAGGTGCTGGATTTCTTCTAATTAGCACTTCCATTTTATCCATTTCTTCCAGAATATCTACGGTATTTGTTGGACAGGGGGCAGACGTTCCCTCATCTTTTACAGATTTGGCTTTTTCTTGATCTTGCACTAGCTGTTTCTGTAACTCTAACCTGTCGGCATCAGTTATTTTTGAGATATTTTCAGATAAAAAGTTGCTTATTTCTTCCGTGATAGCAGTTTTTTCTTTTATTGTGAGGCATGTATTATTTAATTCACGATTTTTTTGTATAAGTGTTTTCAGGATATTAGCAGTATCGTAATCAATATCTGTATGACCAATATTAGTAGTAGTTGACTCAACATAATTTTCATGGTTGTTTTTTGTGTTTGCATTAACACTAGTGTTTTCTACCATAGTTGGTTGAGGATTTACTGGAGTTATTGATGTAGCTGAAGTGCTACTTTCAGGTTGTTCATTATTGGTATTAGCAGTTGTTACTGAAACTGAAGTGCTAGCTTTAGGTTGATCATTATTGACTGCATTAGTTGTTACTAAAACTGAAGTAGTGTTTTTAGGTTTTGCAGAAGTAGTAACATCAGTTGTTTTATTTCTTATCTTGTTAGAGTGAGTGGAGGTTTTATTTTTTTTAGATTTTGCTTTCGCTGGCTTTTGTTTTTTTCTTATTCTAGCTGATGTACTGCTTCCAGAAGGGTAGTCCTGTGTGGTGCTGGAGAAAATATATTCAGGTGTTGTGCCAATTGAGTAACTTTCAGTTGAGTTCATTAGGGCTGTTGGTGAAGCAGTATCCGAAGTTCCAAACTTCAATTGAGCAAACAATACGCATATTATAACTATAAAAATTTGAATTATTCCCAAAAGTACTAATATTTTTCCACCTTGGAAAAGTCTGCTGTTTCTTGATGTTGTCAAAGAATGTTTTTTACTTTTTTTCTTGTTTTTTTCAGTAGCAGAAGTAGATTGAGTTACAAGGTTTTTATCGATTTCAGAAGTAGAATCATTTAAGGGAAAATTTTCAGAATTGCTGAAAACACTTAAATTATCAATATCCATGTGACTAAGTGATATCACACTAGATTCGGAACTACTTTCTTCTTCCTCTTCTTCTATGTTTACAACATGACTGCCTAGGGTATTTATTAGTACATTATTAATAGACATTATTTATTCCTGTTTTTAATTCTCAGTGTTTGTAATTGCTATTTTTACCTATGTTCGATGTAACATACAGTGACGAACATGTAAATATATACTACCGTTATAATAGAGTTATGTCATTTATCGTTTTTTCTATTTTGTATAAATAAATCATGTGAAAGATGCATGTTTCTTAGTCATATAAACATGAATTTTGTAAATAACTTGTTTAAGTTTGGCACTAGCAGTAATAAGAAAATGGCGCAGTATTAAAAATAAGTACTTTTATATGTTAGTTGCAATTAATATCAGAGATAAATGGATTGTGTCTGATGAGTAATAATTAGGTGATATTGCTTAGGATTAACTGCCTGATGTGCATATATATTTGCTATTAGATCATATCTATAATATGCAGTGGGTGGTTGTGTATAACAGAGGATCTTTGTTTTGCTGGTATATATCTATAGTAATTTTTTCGTTTCAATGATTAACTGCCTGATGTGCATATATATTTGCTATTAGATCATATCTATAATATGCAGTGGGTGGTTGTGTATAACAGAGGATCTTTGTTTTGCTGGTATATATCTATAGTAATTTTTTCGTTGATATAAGTATAAGAAATAAACTAACCAAATATTTATTGATGACATTTTACTAATTTTTGCAATTTTAATAACTTTATACTGAGTTGAGAAAATTTTTTATACAGTAAGTAAATTGTTATACCTAGATAGTGCTACTGATAGTAAAAATATTATGATTGATTGCAATTGTTGCGTTTATAACGTCTTTTATTGGAAAATTAATTGTAATTGCAATTGGTAGGCATAACTTACCCTAATTTTGCATACAATCTTTTTGTACTATTATCGCGGATGAGATATTTTTGCTAAAGTTATTAATTCAAATAAAAAGCTGAAATCAAACAATAACAAGTGATTGCTATCTTAGCATATGGTAGTGATCAACTAACAACTTGCATAAGGATGGAGAGGAAATATGGAAGTTATTTCCGGTAATGATGATTTTTTGGAAATGGATAATATATCTGTTTCTAGCCTACAGAGTGACTCTTCTAGTGGCATTGATTTAAGCAACAGTGATTCTCCTCTTCTAGGATTAGTGAATGAAAGAAATTTAGAAGTTGATGATAGTTACGGTTTTCCTAGAGATGATGTGTCTGTTACTAGCATGCAAAGTGGATCTTCTCTTGGTATTGATTTATCTGAAAAGGCAATTACTCTAAGACCAAAAAATGAAAGGCATGTATCTCCTCCTAGTGATGGAATTGAACTTAGAGATTTGTCTATGGATAGAGATACCGTTGTAGTTGAGGATAGAGCTAATGATGTCAGTGTTGGATCAAGAAAAATTACCGCTGTGGTAGTTGTTTGCGTTGTATTTGTTGTATTGCTTTGGGTGCTATATGCTGCTTTGATGATTGCTTCGAAGAATAGTGTTCAGTATTCTCACCTTATGCTTGCTGCTTCTGCCGTATCTCCTGTCCTTACAATTATTGCGGTTGGAATAGTTGCTACCATTGTACTTAGAGCAGTTAAATCGGTAAAGGAAAGAAAAGATAAAATTGATACTGATACCGGTTGCTTAAAACGTGAGCTAGAAGAATTAAGACGTGCTAAAAGTGAATTAGAACTCGAGAATTGTAAATTATCAGAGGATATTTCCGAATTAAGGGAGAGTTTGTCTAAAAGACCTAGGAGCATTAGTTCTAGATTTGGTAGTACTGAGGAAGTGGATGGACTGGTTAAACTTAGTGAGGATGTTTTCAGTTTAAGGCTTAAGGCTAGAAAATTAGGCGCAGAATTAGACGACTGCCATCAAAGAATGGATCAGGCCGTTGTTCTTATGCAAGGGGGTGATATTAATGGAGCCAAGATCATTCTAGGGTCTTAGGTTTGTCTTTTAATCGGTGGATTTTGTATTTAAATTAAAATAATGCACTAGGATTTTTGTATTTTGTAAGTATTAGTTTTGATCAATATTTTTAAGTATGGTGTTAATATTGCTGATAATGTTGCTAGTTATGGTGTGTTTGTTAGGATATGTTCCAATGTTAGCAGTTGTTGATATGAATTAGCATTCTTTAAGTAGTAACTTGTTTTTGTTGTAACTTGTATTGATGGTGTTTTTAGTGTGATATTTTTGGTCTATTATTTATAAGGGTTTGAACGATGTCTCAGAAAAAAGGAACTGTTAAGTGGTTTAGTGATTCCAAAGGTTACGGATTTATTACTCCAGATGATGGTAGTGATGATCTATTTGTTCATTATTCAGCTGTTCAAATGAACGGTTTCCGTACTTTAAAAGAGGGGCAGTTGGTATTTTTTGAAGTTATAGATGGTCCTAAAGGTAAACAAGCCTCCAACATTCAATCGTGCTAGCTTTTTCAGTGCCAGTGCAGTTGATGTTTGCTTGATTTGAACCATTTTGCTTTTATATCTTATCTGTTTAAAGTTGCTTCGTTTTAGATAAATATTTTATTTACTCTTTTCTAAGTTTATATAGGTGGAGTGAAAAGCAATTAAACAGTAGGATATTTTGTGAAAATGGTATGATGGCGGCCCGTATGGGGGCACATGGACTTATGTAAGAGAGATTAAATTGGATTACATCCAGGTATTTGTTAATTTAAAATAATGCAAAATTCTGGTGCGCACATCAACCATGTTGTTATGGAACGCTAAGCATAAATATAATAAATGTGATTTTATGTGCTTTTTCTATGTTCGCTAAGGTCACTACTTAAAGGCTTAAGTTGCCTTTGATAAAAGGTACTGCTTCGTAGTTTAAATGTGCGAATAGCTGGTGTAAAATCTACCTATTTTTATTCCTTACTAAAATTTATGCAGAAATATATGTGACTAAATATTTAATTTAACTTGAAGTATTATGATTTAAAGACATTGGGTTTTTGGTATCCTCATTACTATGTTGCAGAATAATTTGGGGAGATTGAATTTATTAGTGATAAATTAATACTAATTGCTATATGTAGTGCAGTTGTAACTTTATTAAAATATATAGTACTGCCTAATTTTGTACATAAACAGTACTAGTTATCATGATTTGTTTTTTTGTCAAACAGGAGGTTGTGTTCTTCGTTTTTTAGTTATTTTTGTCATTATTGTTAAGTCAGTTATGGGGGCCATAGCATAATTACAATAACAAGTGATGCTATTTTCCATTGCAGATACTTATTTGTATTATGGGGAGGAACCGTGCTTGGATCAAAAAATTGTGTCTCGTCTTCTACTGATAATCTGCTCGAAGCAGATGGTGTATCTTCTAATGCAGTTGCTTCTAATAATTCACTTTCACTTTGTTGTAGTAATGTTGTCTCTTCTGATGATATTTCAGCAATAGTGTTGCCTAGTACTAGTTCGTTGCTTGATAATTCTTGCAATAATTCATCTCTACAATTGCTTAAAGTTAGTCATGATAACTCTAGTTTATTTGTTACCGTAGCTATCTCTGTTATGATTATCCTAATGATATTGTGGGTTGTGTTTGCCATTTTGAGTGCTTTATTAAATTTAGGTATTATTGATGGGAATGCTATCAGGGGATTTTTGGTTGCATCGTCTTTTGTTTTGCCTGTTCTAACTGTGGCTGCTACCTTTGTGCTGCTGTTTTCCAGTGTAAAGAGGGAGATGCTAATTGAAGATCTGAGAAAAAATTATCCGAGTCGTGTTAGAAGAGATATTGATTTACGCGATTCCATCATATCTCATCTTTCAAGGGAAAATGATCTTTCTAGCTCCATTCTGGGTTCTCTTTTTGAAGAAAATTCAAATATTAAAAAAGAAAATGATAAGATTAGAGAAGAAAACAGAAGGCTGAATTTTTTGCTTAATACTAAAAAAAGCGTAACTAGAGTAAGAAGCGATGGAACATGTTCTGATTGAGGAGGTGGGTAACCTCCTCTTCAGTAATGTTATCCTACGTTATCTACGATGGATTTTGCAAAATCAGATGTGCTGAGCTGTGTCGCCGATGTCATTATTCTCGCTAAATCATATGTTACCTGTCCGTTGGATATTGATTTTTCGATGCCAGAGATTATTAAATCTGCAGCTTCAAACCACCCTATGTGCCGGAGCATCATTTCCGCTGACAATATAATCGATCCTGGATTAGCTTTGTTTTGAGCTGCGTGCTTAGGAGCAGTTCCGTGGGTTGCTTCAAACACTGCAGTTGAATCAGACAAATTAGCGCCAGGTGCCATTCCTATTCCACCTACTTGTGCCGCTAGGGCATCCGATATGTAATCACCGTTAAGATTTAGAGTAGCTACTACATCAGTATCGTCCGGACGCAGCAATATTCCCTGAAGAAAAGCATCAGCAATAGAGTCCTTGATTATCAGTTCATTGCCAGTAGTAGGGTGCTTAATTTTACACCATGGGCCTTGGTCTATTTCTTGTGCGCCAAATTCTCTTTTGGCGATGCCATATCCCCAGTCACGGAATGCTCCCTCCGTGTACTTCATGATATTTCCCTTGTGGACTAATGTAACGCTCTTTCTTTCATGGTCAATTGCATACTGTATGGCGCGACGAACCAAGCGTTCTGTTCCTTCACGAGAGACGGTTTTAATTCCTATGCCGGAAGTTTCGGGAAAACGTATCGCTGTTACTCCAAATGTGTCCTGTAAGTAAGAAATCAGTTTCTTTGCTTCTGGTGACTCGGCCTTCCATTCTATTCCTGCATATATGTCTTCTGAATTTTCCCTAAATATCACTGCATTAGTCTTTTCCGGGTGCTTGAGTACGCTGGGGGTGCCCTTAAAGTATCTTATTGGTCGAAGGCAGACGTAAAGATCAAGATTTTGACGTAATGCCACGTTGATGGATCTAATTCCACCTCCTACCGGAGTGGTTAGTGGTCCTTTTATGGCTACACAAAATTCCTTTATGGCATCTATAGTCTCATCAGGCATCCATGTGTTAGGTCCATATACTCTGTTAGATTTTTCACCAGCGTATATTTCCATCCAATGAATTTTTTTCTTGTTTCCGTAAGCCTTACTAACTACGGAGTCAATGACGAAAACCATAGCAGGTGTAATGTCTACTCCAATACCATCGCCTTCAATGAACGGAATAATTGGGTTATCAGGAGTGTTTATTTGGCCATTAGATATAGTAATCTTTTCGCCTTTAGTTGGTACAACAATCTTTTTGTACATCGACTTTTCCCCTATCTCAGCAATGGTAATACCCCATAATTATATACTACAGAGGGTGCATGATGTAATTATGAATCTAGAGAGTTAATGTTTTCTTTCATAATTTTTATAAACATAGTTACCAATTTGGGTGATGATGCCAGAACATCTCCGGATTCTAAGTAAGTTATATTTTTTTGAGGAAAAAGTTCCGACACTATTCCTCCTGCCTCTGTTACTAGCAGGCTTCCAGCAGCTATGTCGAAAGTCTTCAATTTTTCACCAAAAAACGCATCAAATCTACCCGTTGCAACATATGAAAGAGCCAATGACGATGATCCCATGACACGAAAGCTGTTAATCCTGCTATTAAGCGCTTGTATAACGGTTAAATTATCTCCATCTTTTTGGGGTTTTTGTGTGCATATGTTAACGTGAGCTTGAGATATATTTGAGCATGTAGATACTCTAATTCTTCTGTCATTTAAGAATGCCCCTACACCCCTGCTAGCCGTGAACATTTCGTTTAAATTAGGGTCATATACCACGCCGTGAGTTACGATACCCCTTTCTATGAGACCTATGGATATAGCGTAGTGTGGTATGCCGTGTATAAAATTATTGGTGCCGTCAATTGGATCTATATACCAAACACTATTACTGTTCCTTTTGTATGCCCAACCACATTCTTCAGAATATATATCATGTTCTGGGTATATATTGTGTATCATTGATACAATGCACCGCTCTGCGTTGACATCAGTATTAGTGGAAAATGTTCCATCTTCTTTCTTTTTGATCTTTATCTGATTTTTATCTATGGAATCACGAATGATTATAGATGAAGCCTGGCGTACTGCCTTAATTGCAGTGCTTAGGTAGTGGTGCACGTAAACTCCTATTATGGATTTATTACCCACCATTCTAACATATACGGATTCTTAATATACAGAGCGAGAGTACGCTCATATGGTACCTCTGCCGACTAGACAACGAATACTAATATCCATAGGCACGAGTATCATCACACATACTTATTGCAATTTTATGCAAAATTCCACATTATTTGTGTAATGATCCACTTCATATTCCCCAAGTCTTATCTGCATCAATATACTCCACAATTATCCACGTTACCAACAATTCCGTAGAAAGCAATAGCATCCAAAAAAGATCTAACTTCTTTTTTATATATTATTCCGTTACATCACTTTGCTACGGTTTTCACAGAGTCTTCTGTATTCTCCCATGGAAAGAGTTTCTATGTCCCGGACAATATACTTAGCTATTTTTTCTGAGCTTTTTTTATCTAAACTAAGAACTTTTTCATCACACAATACGAGAGCTCTTTCCAGTGAAACTTTTATTTTATCAATCGATTTTTGTGACAGAATAGATATGTAATTGGACACATATGAACCTTTCTTTAACTTATGAAGCCTAACCACAGAATTGCTGTTTGACTCAGAGTTAACTATTTTCTTGGCAATTATATCTACATTATTATATAAAATTTCATCTTTAGCTATTATTTCACGTATAGAAATGCATATATCACTGATTTCTTTCAAATCTTTGTTGCAAAAATATACATTGTGACAACGAGAGAACATCCAATTTTTAATCAAAATATTTGATGCACTTGCCACAGCGGGATAGAATTTCTCTCTTAGGGCGGTTGCGCACTTGATTATCATTTTTTTTGCATTAATTGGCAATTGTTCTGAGAATGATTTCCGACTCCTCATATCTACAGAAACTCTTACACCGTTCACATTAACCTTAATTTTGGTTTGCACGACCCCAATAGCATCTTCATCTGTGATATTTTCTGCTAGTTTTTTGCAATACCCATCCAATTTAACCAGCAACGCATCAATTGACAAGAATAGAAGATTTCTAATATCGGCCATAGACATCCCCTCAACTATTACAATGTCCTCCGGTTCTTTGTCATTCAGTGCATACTCGTTGATTTTACCCAGGATATATTTTTTTGCACTAGAGAATGTGCCAGTAAGGTCAGGAATTATGAACTGAGGAGTATTATTTGCTGCAATAGCTTTAGCTTCACGTGCACTATTGCTACGATTCTTACTAAACAAGTACCCAATTTCTCCTAGAATACAATCCTCAAACTCCTTGTCGTAGAAACTAGTGTCTCTTAGGATTGCATCGTAAGGGCAATAATAATACACCGCTGCCGATTTTGGGTTCCAGCAAGATATATATTTTTCTGAAAAATTCAATGGTGCTATGTTTTCGGAAACATTTGTGATTAAAGGCGAATTTTCAGCAATTGTAGTGGGATTTTCAGTAATTGCATTTATTCTGCCGATGTAACGGAACTCATCTTTTTCATTAAAATGGCAGTTTAATCCTGAGCTATCAATAGTGGATAATGTATTGATGCTAGCAGCTGAACCAATCTTATCTAATACATGTGATTCAGATTCCTCGTTAAAAAAACCGTGTGCTTTTAAGCTATCAATACAGGTGTCACCAAGATATTTATCAATCATTTCAAACAAACTCTTATCGATACAGTCTGTTTTTAAATCTGTATGATTGTAAGCTGAAATATTATCAATACATGCGTCGTCAACGTCAGAGTTTACTAGTTGTTTCAGATATTCTTTCAGCCATTCTGACGAATAGTAATCATGATCGACAAAATTTGAAGATGAAGAGTTACTGCAAACTTCAGAAAACAAGTTTCCAGAGAGCTCAGGGAGTGTAGTATGTTCGTCATAGCAGCAATAATCCATCTCCTCCTGTTTGTTAGACAAAAGTTGCGTTGTCTGAGTTAGAGGTTGCAGCGAAGCAGACGGATCTCCACCTAATTCTGTACATGAACCAGGTGACGTTCTAGTGACGGTATCACTAGAACGTATGCCCTCCCGACAATAGGATGAATCTATCCCAAGTAAAGAGACAACCTTTTCTTCAGAAGGGTTGGTAATCCCTGGTTCTTCTGAACAACACGATTCACTACCTATGTAACCATCAAAATCGCCAGTGTTATACATGTCGCCAACATGCTGTAATTCAGGCATGCATGGTGATTCACTATTAGTCAAATTATGCATATAAAATGTAAGTCGCAAATGTCGTTTGATAGCCCCTCATTATACATAACCTGTATATTTTAGTAATGAGAAATTGTATATGAAATATGATTATTATTGTGTGTCTTATCCGCAAACAAATTAAGGTTGTGATTTATCATATTTTATATATTGAGGCAATTAGGTGATTAAATTTTATTTAAAATTATAAAGATGACGTTTTTTATATTACTACGCGTAATGCAATTAATGTACTTATCTATCATTTATGTTAAGTTAAAATAACTTAGTACGTTCTCTTTGAAAATTCTCTTGCAATATTTTGTGGTCGTATAATCATCTTCAACTAGAGTATTCAATGTTTTTGTGAGTTTGTTGTTATTTAAATTAAGCATAATTTTATTCTGTGCATAGGTGTTTTCCATAATCTTTTTAAGTATACTTAATTACTCAACAATATGTTTGCTGTTGATTGGTATTCGTGCAATTTTCTAAGAAATTTAATTTATCGGTAAATGTTTTATATCCTAGTATTTTTGCGTATCTTGAGACAAATATATTGCTGATATTTTTTGATATCCTTAATTTATATCTTCCAAGATCATAGAAGGAGTTTATATGGTATTTACCCAGTATAGTTTTAACTTAGTGCTGTGATGTTACGACCTCTTCATCTAAGATGTTGTCAATAATATTTTTTATGCTTGTACAGTATTTTTGTCGATCGCCATAATGAAATTGATGATGGTGTTTTTATTCTAATTTATGTCACTCTTTCAGGTAAGTCTTAAATCATTTAAGAGGGGGTGATATCGTTATAACTTGCATCTTTATAGAAATTAAAATTTCAAACGAGGATGCTAATTTTCTTAGGAGTGTTTTTTGTTTCGATAAGATATGAGGTATGTGCGAGACGGTTTTTCACAATACGATTATCAGAACTATTTATCATATAGTTATAAATAATGTGGTATTTATATTGTTGCTTATTAAATTTATTTAATAATTTTTAATCTGCTTATTTTTCATTTAGTTATATTTATTCAACGAATATGACATTTAGTGTTTTATCAATGTGTTTCTGAGAATTGTTTTTATTGTTTGTGTTGCCTCCAGCACTATCATAGTAGTGTGTTTGGGGGGGTATTTGATAATAATTATATTTACCAGTTTTATAACTAGGGTCTATATGACGTTACATAATGCCATTGCAAAACACAAAGTGTTACAACATAAACATATCTGCCACATGATGTCATATGTGAATTATATTCGCATTTAATATTTTTGGTTTTTTGCATTATATAGATTGTAACATAAGTTGCCGTACCACTTACTATGCTATATTCTGCGAATACTTGTATCAAAACACCTTAGCAAAGAAGTTATGGCGTACTAAATGTATGACTATAACATACTAATAGAGACTAATATTTTTTGCTGCACTAGAGCAGGTGTTGCTGTATGATTTTAAAGATATATTTTGCAAGTCAACAATTAAGCATCTTGCCATTTTTTCTATTGTTTTCTTATCTAGGCTAACTACATTTCTGTTGTGAATTACAAGCGATTTTGACAACGAAATCCTCAATTGATCAAGTGATTGATTAGACAAGATGTTTATATGGCTATGTACGCTTTTACCCGTTGATAGCTTATGATTGCCAACAACGGAAACACATGAACAGCGATAATTTCTTTTAGTAATTGTTTTGGCAATATCATCAATATTAGACAGTAGCAAAAAATCATTGATTATCAGCTCATTTGCTTTGATAATTGTATTACATATTTCCCCTATTGACTTGTCGTAAATGTATATTCCATGGCATTCTGAAAATAGCCACTTTCTAATGGAGATTTCCGAGGAATTTTCTATTTCATTAAGAATTTTCTGGGGCAGACTGGAAGCGATTCTCATGAGCATTTCCTTAATTTTTTTTTGAAAAGGATCAGACCTTTTTTTGCTAGATGGTATGCTTAACGCATGTTGCGACGAAACCTTAATCTTAGATTGCATTATTAAAGAAATATCATCTATCCCAGAGTTTTCAATCATTCCTTGTATTTGTTCACAATATTCTGATATTTTTGTGAAAAAATCATTGTTTTTTGCTAGAATACCCTTAATGTCATCTATGGACATGCCATTAAGTATTGGTATCCTTGTGCTGTTATAAGCATCAGCTAAATCACGAGGAATATTACTAGTAATAAAGTCTTTAGCTCTTTGAAACGTTAAATAAAGATCAATATTATTGCTGTTACTATTGATTATTCTGCCATAATTGCTTGATGATCTACGTCTACTACTTGCTTTTTTAATATTTTTCAAAATAAAATCCTTAAACATTTCATCGCAGACATCTATATCTTCTATGGCGAAAGAATATGCTGACTTAGTGAGCAATACGGATTTGGGATCCCAGTAAGAATTGGACAGTGAAATTAGCATATCCGCATCTTCAGAGGGAAGTATCAATAAATTTGTTTTTTCTGATTCAACGCAATGATCAATGATTGGTACGTGTGCATTGTTAGTATATAGTTCATAAGTATTATTTCTGATTGAGGTAGGATCATAGTTTTTTTCCTGTATTAGTTCTTTGTCATAATGTGAGCTTTCCAATAGCTTAATATCATTTTCGATATTGCTGAGTTTTGTAGATACAAAGTCAGGTAATTCAGTACAATTTCTAAGAGTATATAGCTCCGGAGATGAATTATCTAACAACTCATTGCTGATTTGATTGATGTAATGATCTGAAGATAAACTTTCCAACAACTCAGCATTAGTTTGGGTGCTATCATCGTCAGAAAATAGTTTTCCTGATAAATTGGGAAGTTCTTGACTGAAAAGGTAGTTTTCATATATATCTTGTTCTTGATTTGGTAAAATGCATTCCAAGGAGGGCACAGAATATTGACCTGTACTAATTGGGTAGATCACATTACCCTCATGCTGATAAAAGTCGCCTTCCGTGGGATTCCACTGAAGATTTGTGGGTGAAATATTAAAAGACATATAGATAAGTCCTACAGTTTACTTAATTCAAACGTAAGTTTATTAGTAAGCGCATAAATGCTAACTAACATTAGTCGCTGCATTATCAAAAATTAATGATCTTAGCTATTTTCGTAAAAGTGATTACTCTCCGTGTTTACACTACGTGAGTAAGTGTACTCGCGATATTTGCTAAAAGTACAATCGCTTAAATTGTACAGTTTAAGATCAAAAATTATACCAAAAATATAACTCCTTATCTTTTTATAATCAACCAATATTGCAGTCAGCAACTTGCACAGAAAGACTTAGTTAGTTGCTAACCACTACCTTATTAATAGTTTTATCTGTACATAATTTTCTATAAGATTCCACAGACATATTTACTATATCAATAATTAGATGGTCTACCATGTTTTTTACTGATATCTCATCTAAATGAACCAGTATTTTACCATTAAAGACAAAAGATTCTCTCATCTCATTCATTAATCTATCAGTTGAGTTTTTTGCTAAATCAAATATGCGATCAACTAATCCCAAGATTTTCATTGAATCATAAAATGAACTGATACTGCCTTTTTCAATACTTTCAGTGACTACATGCATTTTATCTATCAAAAGATTATCTCTAACTATTGCTTCTTGTACTTCAACGCATGTAGCATATGTTTTTCTTAAATAAGAGTTGTACAAATATACTCCGTGATATTTAGTGAATAACCAACCTTTAAGTATTTCTAATCTTACGTTTTCTATTACTATGCGAATCTTTTCTGGCAAGCAGGACACACATTTTATTATCATTTTCGATATGTTTTTTCTAAATACCAAAGATTTCTTTATCGAAGGTGGAAAATAAAATTTATGCAATACTTTTCCTAGATAAACGTTAACTGATGATTGAAGAACTCGAGAAACATCACCATTTTTAGAAAAACTCATAATGTCCAACTTAAGTTGATTGCAGCGCTCAGACAATTTGATGAAAAAATTATTATTATTAACTAAAAGAATCCTAATATCATGTATAGACATACCTTCACATACAGGTACATCCATATCACCATGAAGTCCGATGATGTGAGGAGAAATAATTTTTTTGATGTACTGTCTTGTTTTAATAAGAGTAGGAATTAAATCCATACTGCAAGATTCATAAGGGAGTGACGTATTTTCATCAGGTGGATGCTTAGACCCCTTAATTTTTTTCAAAATAAAAATTCTAATATCATTAGTGTCAACGCTAATATTTTCTATAGCAAGAATATACGAAACGGAAAGAGATAGCTCAGAAGGTTTGAGATCTTTGTGTAAATGCAGGGGTGATACGGTAAATTTCTCTTTTAATGTTGGCATCAGTTTTTTATTTTTTCTTATTGCGTTACCTTGATTAAACTGTTCTAAACTGTAGCTGATATTGCTGGTAGAGGGTTCGTTGTTTTCGCAAAATTTATTATTGTCATATGCATTGTAGTTGCTTATGGGCATTTGTTGTGTACATATTATTGATTCACCCGGCATTATTTTGTCTCCCAAAAAACATAATTCTTCATTGTAACGGCTATCTTGGGTACTTTGTTGCGCATTTGTATCAAAATTATATTGCTGAGTTGGATATTCACATTCGTTTGTTTCTAAGGGGAATGATGGGTAGTTACTTACTGTTGATGCATATATTTCTGTTCCATTATTAAATGGGAAAAATTTACTGCTGTTACAACTACTATTGCTTTCTATTTCTTTTTCCCAAGATGACGATTGATTTGTTCTTGTAAAGCATGATGGCATATCATATCTGTAACCGCAGTTATTACTTCCAGATTCAGCACTACCTGCATATTGATAGCGTTCCAAATTACTACTTGATAATTGATTATCAACCTGACTATTTTCAAGTCCAGATGATAACCACTTCGGATATTCATTATTGATAAGGTGCTCAGTATTAAAAGTGCATTGCTGTTGAAACCCGAGATATCCTTGTTGATATAAATGATGATCATAAGATGTTCGATTGAGAGCAAATGGGGGATGATTGTTAAAACCATGCTCCTGATCATACATCAAATTCGTCGAGCTAGCGCATGAATTATCTAATGTTGAAGAACTTTCCACATCATATGCTGAGAGTTCATCATTAGTTGATAGCTCAGAATTTGAAATATGATTCATATCGTTTGCCTCAATACAAGTGTGTTACTGATTTTATACTATACGACTAATACTCAATTTACGTGGAATGCTATACCAATAAAGCTGGTAAAATTTAATGAGTGCCGTATAAACTTTTTGGTTTTGGATGAAATTAATGAACATTTAATATTACCAATTTGTACAGGAAAGAAATTTTCTCTTATCCTTAGAAACTCTTTCTATGACATTTAGTAGTACTGTATGGCATAAATTATAATCTGTGTATAATATTCATGTCTTCTCTCTATATGGTATGTCCTTACTAAACTAATACAATAAAATTGTGCATTTGATATTATTGTATGGTCACTATAGAAATAGTGCGTTGCTTTAGTTTGAAGAACCAAATCGCATATCTGACTGTAATAAAACTTGTAACATAAATGCATTTGTACTAACAACAGCTTTTATTCTAATGCTGCAATTCTTAAGTCGTATGGAATATAATATTAATTAACTAGTTTGTAGAAATGTTTTTACTAAAAATAGTGTGTTCTTAATTTGATAAAAATTGGTGAAAAACAAATGAATTTGGTATACACTTGTCACGACGTGGCGAAACTAAATATATATGGTGGTTAGAATGTATCCTAATATTTCATATCCTAATTTTCCAGCTACTAGAGATATGGAAAGAGGTAGCGATAGTGACTCTAGTGGTTGCATAGATAGAGAAAATTGTATAGATGCTAGTTCCTGTGCCAGTAGTAGTATTTCTGAAGGTAGCGACTTGTTGCAAAATAATGTTGCCGAGAATAGATTTTCTGAAACTCGTTCTATTGTATCTAATCGAAATCTTAATCAACGTTGTACTGAATTATGCCAAGTTGATGGTTATGCACATTTGTCACAACAATATTTAAATTTTTCAACTATTTATTTATGCAACAGTATTGCATTGCAAAATTATACTAATACTATTGTTGTGCCTTCTTTTCCGATTTGTCCAAAAAGGAGCAATGACCAATCTGGCAACAAATCCTCAGGTTTTAATTTTTTTCAGGCGCGTAATGATGACGGATGTTTGCTGAGGGCGAAAGAAGGTAAGACTGATCTTGCAATGGATCAGGAAAATAAAAATGCTGAAGTGGAAGAACCAACTCCTGGTATTGATTGCTCTGATGATGATGCGAATTGTGTGCCTATGGAAGCAACTAGCAATGAGAGGACTTCTGCAATAAGTCAGGAATGTAAAAATGATGATACGGAGGAGCGTGTTTTTGGTGCCGGCTGCTCAGTTCCGGGATTGTATTGGGGAGAGTGTAAGTTATATTTACCAAAAAATTACAACTACTGTAATGTGTTGCATATGGCGTACAATTGCAGCATATATAAATGTATTCTAGAGAAGGTTGATGTTCGTGATGTAGAATTTGAAAATTTCATTGCGTGCAATGTTATTTCTGCAGTAAAAAAGAAAAAGGAACCGTATGGTGTGAGGTTTTATCAGTCCTGCAGTTTGGATTTGTCTGTTACTCGTAATAATGCGAAATTATTTGTTTTTAACAAGGTATCGTCTTGTATGAATGGCATTGATGATGGTGAAGATGTAGTGCTGTCTGAAGGGATGTCTATAGAAGATATTAAATCTCTTATGCTTTCGAATGAATTTTTTTTGAAGTTATCTGATAAATGTAAATTGATCAAAAGAAGTGTTTCTTTATCTAGTGAATCTGATATTCCTTCTTTAGTGCAATCAAAGATTAAGATTTTTTCAGAAAAGTGCGGGGTGGGGTATGTGTTTTCTCTGTCATCCAACAAGAAGAAATCACTGAGTTTTATTGTTAATACAAAGAGGATGATAGAGAGAGTAATATTAAGTTTGCCCGAGGGATTTTCTTCTGTGGTTGGTCGTTCCACTGATGATGATATCAAAAGTTGGTTTTTTTCGGATTGTCACGGTGCACGTATATATAAACCATTTTTTAAAATGATTGTCAATATATGTGTTGCTACGCATAGAATGGTACTGGAAGATCAAATGTTACTTGACAATGTGAGTTTAATAGCTGGTAATATTGTTGGTAGAGGCAATGGCATAAATTCAATTACCAGTATTATAAATTTCCATAAGTTAGTTGAGAATGGCACTTCTGTATACGATCGTATATCAAATTTGTCTGGTATGTATGTTAGTAATATATCAACTGTATTGGAGAACTCTATTGTATTGTTACCTGATAGTAAGTTAGGTAACTTGAGTAAGGAAATGGTTATAATAATGTCAAAACATTTTGTGGTTGATATAATTATGTCGTCTGTTCAGGCATATAAGTCACTTTGTAAGAGAAAGGTATCGGAAATGAGAGGGAAATCTACTTCCTGATTTTTTACTTCGATAAATGATAAATGCCATTGTAGTTGCAATAATAAGTTCTATCTTGTGGTACGTTTCCTAGCTAGATCTGTCTCAAATTTTTCAAAGCATATCTTTTTGTACATCCTTATAGATCTTATTATTAGGTATGTTTTGAATTTGTCCATTATGATGTTTTCGGTTTTGTTGTCCGCAATTACTAATTTTTCATCACAAATAATCATAATGGGACCCTTCATATCGTTTTTTAATTGATTTGTAACTGTTTTTTTTATATACGTGAAAACAGATAAATCTTTAGTAACAGGATGGGCTCTTATCATTGCATCAAGGGCGCGTTTTTTTTTAATTCCGATATGGGTTACATACTTAAAAATGTTATCGCAAATTTCTCCTACACATTTACATAGCAGTGGATCATTAATTAATTTTTCTTGTATTGATCCAAATGTTTCTTTTACTTTTAGTATAGATTTATTATCAACATACATATCTTGAAAAAAATAAAAAAATTCTCCCAGTAATTTACATTTAGGTAATGATTTTATTGCATTTACAATTTTTTGGGGGAGGATGGAAATATTTTTAATTAAAAATTCCGAAACATCATTAGCACTATACTTAGTTTGTTTGACCAAAATAGACTTTCTATTATTAGTATATTCAATAATTCTGGATATGACTGGATCATCATGTTTCCTTAGACGACAAGTGACCAAGTTAATTAATTCTCTAAGTTTGCTAAAAAATTCTTCATTTGATGTATATGCCAATTCAAGCTCTTTTGTTGTCATTCCGTGATTCAGCTCAATCTTTAGTTGCAATTTATCACCAATTTCATTCAACAACCTGCCAGCCAATTCTGAATAATAGTCGCTTACTATGCTGCCAAAATTTCCTACGTCAATTGCAATAGTTGACATAGTATATTTATACACTCCTTCATATGGGTCCTCATTTAGGTTCCAGTTGCTCAAACTTTCACTGTTTTTTGCGGATCTACTAGGGGTAATTTCCTTGGAATACAAGTTGCAATACATTTTATGACAAATTTTATTAATATCTCTTGATAGATATCTGATCATCAATTCTGCGGTGGTTTTATTTGGTAAAAACAATTTTCCCTCGTGGAGTATAGGAGATGTTTTTGCTGCTATCTCTAATTTTTCCATCGAATTATCAATTAGTGTTTTGTAATCTATGAAACCTTTATTTAATGGTTTGTCGTTCATCATTTTTTTGTTAATTATGTTACAAAAGTCAACTATTTTTCTCACAAATGATTTAGTAACATATGTTCCATGGAATCTAAAAAATATTCCTCTCAAAATATCATTTGGTCCAAATTTATTGATTTCATGGATAATTTTATTGGATAAATTGGACACGGTATTTACTATTAATATTTTTATCACCGAAGATATTCTCTTTCTCTTGTTTTTTCGTTTAAGCGTTAAAAAGTTGTATGAATCAAAAAAAATTCTACCTTGAATTAGTGGTATAAACTCTTCATGGTGGATTTCATTTATGAGTTTTTCGACTTTTTTAGAGTACTCATTTAGTCTGTCAAAGAAATTTTTATTCAAAATATAATAGGATGGTATGTTTTTAATGAGCATATCAGGGGTTATCAATATGTCTGTCGATCGCATAATGCGGTTAATGTGTGGAGAAAATTTATGTATAATATATTTGCGTATATTTGCGTGAGTAGGTGATAGATCAATACTTGATTCTGTAAATCCTTTTTGGTTGATGATTGTACGAACTTCTTTCAATATCTCATCCCTTAATTCATTGTTGTCATCGATGCTAATTTTATTTATAGCATATTCATATACACTGCCAATTTCGCTATCATTGCAAATACTAATGGATAAACTGTAGTGTGGAGACAATGCAATTAATTTTTCTGGCATTGTATTTTTTAATCTATTATCAGATGCGTTAGCGGCCGTAGGTAGTTTATCCTCTATTTTTACGACGTCTATCCCGCCATGTATAGCAGTGCTGTCATTTTGACTGGTAATTTTTTTTTTAGGTTTTGGTATTGATGTGAGTGGTTTATTTTCAATAATTGAACATTTATTTTTGCCAGATGTGGGAGGTGTTTTAGCAGGAACTTCGGTGCTAATTATTCTTATTATGTTTGTTCCATGCTCAGCATTAGGTGTAGGTGGCTGGTAGCTTTGATTAATAATTTCTTTCTTAGGATTTTGTACTGGTGTTAGCACCCCATTATTAATAATATAGCATTTTATTTCAGCAGATGTAGAAGGCGGTTTGGCAAAAAATTCGGTATTTATTGTTTTTAGTGTGCTTGTTTCAACAATAGCATGAGATGTAGGTGGATTATATATTTGATTAACAGTTACTTTTTTAGTGCTTGGTATTGATGTGAGTGGTCTATTTTCAATAATAGAACATTTAGTTTTAGCAGATGTAGAAGGTGGTTCGTCAAAAATTTTGGTGTTGATTTTTTCAACTTCGGTATTGGTAGTTGTTTTTGGTGTGCTTGTTTCAACTGTAACAATGGATATAGGTAGTGTATAGCTTTGATTAATATCTTTTTTAGTAATCGGTGTTGACGTTAGTGATCTATTTTCAATAATAGAACATTTAGTTTCAGCAGATGTAGAAGGTGGTTCGTCAAAAACTTTGGTGTTGATTTTTTCAACTTCATTATTAGATGGTTGTTGGGAAACAATTTCAGTATTTTTTCTTTCAGTATCAATTGTTTTAGGTGGTATTGTTTCAACTGTGGTATGAGGTGTAGATAGTTTATTATTTTGATTTATATTTTCTTTTTTAGGGCTTGGTATTGATGTAAGTGATTCATTTTCAATAAACGAATTTCCTATTTCACGAGATGTGGTCGGTAGTTCAGAAATATTTTCAGCGCTAATTGTTTTTAAGGAGCTTATTCCAACTAGGTCAGGAAACAAATCTCTCAGCAAATTATCCATGGATGAGGAAAATTTCTGATTATGACTTGAGCATTGATCGTGTAATGATAGGTCACTGCTATAATCACAATTGACACTATTTGTAGTATTGTCTGTGTCATTACCATCACCTATGGTTAAGCTATATTCTGAAAAATATGCGCACATACAGCAATACCCAATTAAAATATAAAAAAGTTACTTTTACTCTGAAGACAGCATGCGCACCAATACTATAGTCATTATATATCCTATTATTTGATTGATATATTGATTCTTAATTAAAAATTGTACTATGATACCTAATGACAATGTAGATTATAGTACACAAACACATTTAAATAAAATCTTTGATTGTATTACATCTTTCAACTTATTTTTAAATATATTACTTGTAATTATTACAACAACAACAAGTAGCCTTAAAAATATATTACTCGCAAATTAATGTTTCCATCGTTAATATTACTGCATAGACTACTAGTCATCAGTGATATATTTTTCAAAGTTTACTGTGGCTGAATAAATAAAGTATTTCTACGTGGATATTTTGGATAAATTATTCAAATTAGTGTTTTTCTATATATAACCTTCTGTATGATCTAACAGCTAGCGACATTAATTCAGATTCAATTTTATTCAGTATAATATTATTAGTTTTTGCATCTGCTATTGATACAGCATTATTGCAAATGATCATGATAGGTCCAGTTATTCCATTCTCAGAGTCATAAATTTGTTTTTTTACTAACATTCTTAAATATATAGACGGTGTTACATCGTCAATGCTAATATCATTATCCTGATTGATTTTCTTATTTTTAGAGAACATTCTAACATTCCTAGGGATATTACCCACATATTTTATTAATGCTTGGTCACTTATTATCTTTTTTTGTGTCAAGACAAATAATTTTTTTGCTTTTAGCAATATTCTGTTATCAACATAGACATTTCCAAAAAGAGAGAAAAACTCTCCTACAAAATTATGCATAGGTAATGATTCAATTTTTTTAAAAACCATATCCGGGATATTTAACATATTGTTTACCAGGCTCTCTGCTATATAATTGACAAGACAGTTTTTTTTGTAAGGTGTTAACTTAATTACTATGGGTTTTTCCCCTGCTTCTATTCTTACACGTGATTGAATTAGTCTATTTAAATTGCCATAATCGCATGTTCTAACTGTTTTGATCATTTCATTGCAAAAATTGCGCAATCTACAAAAAAATAGATCATCTGATGTGTACACCGATTTAAATTGTTCTATGGTCATTCCATTAAATGGTTTAATTGTTAACTTCATTTCTTCCTCAATTTTTGTTAGAAAAGGATTAAATGCTGATGAAATATAATTTTTGAGACGATCACAGGTAACAGTAATGTTTGGATCAAATGATCCACGTTTACTGGCGCGTTTAACTATAGGAACTGATTCTTCTATTTGTGATATTAAAGCTCTTTTAAATATATCCGCATCAATATTAATGTTTTCTATAGCAAATCTATATAATCCCACAGATGATATAGTATAGTGATCACGGTACTTAGGGTAAAATATTGTACTAGATATGTCTTCTCTGGAAGAGGGCAGCTCTATGTTTTTGAGATCTTGTTCTGGTTTCTGCTCATCATCTATATCAATAATTTCTTGTTTTGAACTGTACGATGATGATGGATATCCTGTAAGTGCTATATGTGTAGTAGTATCAGTAATTTCTTTGCCTGAATTGATGTCGATAGGTGTTGCTGTATACATTGAATTTGAAAAATCTATTTCATGTGCACTATCAACTAAGTTTTGCTCTAAATTGTTACTTACATAAGCAGTTCTACTAGTTAAATCATCAATAAGCTCAGATGATGTTGTAATATCAGTAGTGTCTAATGAATATAATTCAACTAAGTCGTTAACAAAATCTTGTTCTGAGTCATTACTTTCATTCAAGTGACCTCCCGTTTCAATTGATGCTATAAATTTTGATGTCTCTAGTGAATACAACTCAGTTAGGTCATTAGTGAAATCTTGTTCTGAAGATGATGTATATTTGTTGAGATCACAGTTCATTCCAGGTAATGATATTGTGTCAGTTGTGTCTGGTGAATATAATTCAACCAGATCATTAATGAAATCTCTCTCCGAAGTAGAGATGTTAACTGGTGTTATAAATGTTGACGTATCTAATGAACATAATATGGATAAATCATTAGTAAAGTCTTGTTCAGGAGTATAGTTTGAACTAGAGTACGTATTTGCTTCATTTACTGATTCGAATGATGTTACAATGCTTCCTGTGCTCAATGAGTGTGACTCAGAGGTTAGGACGTTACTAATATGTTCCTCTGAAGTGCTAACTGGGTTAGTATTTAAGTCGCTACTTACCTCGGTCGATTCTACACTGTTGTCCATTCCTGAAGAATGATAATCAAATATATCGCCAAGCAAGTCTTGATTCAAATCACTAACTGAACTGGTGTGTTTATCTAAATCATAGTCATCAGCAATATAATTTAATAGGCTGCAGAATGACTTATCTTTTAATAGGCTATAGTTAATTTCTTTGCTATGACTTGGTAAATGATTTTGGGATAATAAGTGATTCATATCATTCATTATCATATTATTATCTGACTCAGAAATATCACTTGGATTAATACTATAAACTGAATGATATTTAAGCATATGTCTATATTGTCTAATTCAAGGTGAATATAAATTTCTTCTTCATATAAATTATTGTACACCAATGTAATAATAATTTGATGTTAAATTTTGTCTGATGAACAATGCCATTTAATTTATAAGGTAAGTATTATTATGCTATCTGCGTAGCGTGTGTCATACCTAATATATTTTAAAAAATTTAGTTTGTAATATTATGGTAGTTTTAGTATCATGAGTTGATGATGATTCGGGAGAAACGTGATTGAGCATAATGAATGCCGAATGTGATGCATGTGAATGATCGTATTTTGCTCTGTTAAGGAAGTTGTGGGAGTGATTTGTTTTTTATGCCAGATTTTTCTACGCATAGGTTTTTGTATAATTTTAATGATTGTGCCCCCATATCTGATCTGAGTAAGTTTAATATTTTTTTCTCATCTTTTTTGTTGGCAGTTGCCACTTTTCCATTTGAGACGGTCATAATGGATTTGCTTAGAGTTTCTTTCAATTCGTCGATTTGGTCTTTTACTAATTTTCTTAAATACTTGGATACTGATAATCCGCCATCCACAATGTGGGTATTGACAATGGTACAGTAATGGTGATCTCTTCTGTTGCCTATATTTTCATCATAAGTTCTGATGCTATTACAAATTGCCTCCATGGAATTACATAGCACGGTGTCATTGATTATTTTTTTCTTTATTGAGTCAAAAGTAGCTTTTGCTTTTAGTAACGATGCATTATCTATACAAATATTGTGAAAAACGGAAAAAAATTCTACCAAAATCTGAGATTCTGGTAATAATTTAATTTCATCTGCGATTTTTTGAGGAATATTTGAAATATTCTTAGTTATTAAATCCGCAATTAAAACGTCAATATTGTAAGCATGTCCTGATTTTTCAAGTAGTAACGCCATTTTACTTTTATCAATAAGTTTATGTACAGCACTGTATTCTTTATTTGCCAACATTGTATTAACCTTAGAGATAAACTCATCAAACTTACTGAAAAACTCTTTATTGTTTAAATATGCTGATCTAAAGTTTTCTACCGACATTCCATTGCGTATTTTAACCGATATGGTATCTTTTTCTCCAATTTCACTGAAGAAACAATTCAATAATTCTGAAACATAAAATCTGATAACATTGATTTTATTTTTAAAAACTCCCATATCGATCTTAATTTTTGATAAGGAAAGTTTGTATAATTTATCAGAAGATATGATATCAAGGCCCCATGATCGGGAAGAATCCGCATATTCCCTCGAATCGATTCTAAGAGTTTTAATTTTTTTATACAAATTATTATAGATATAAGTAATGTCTTCTAATAAGTATCTAGTCATTAATTTTACGGTGCTACTATTTAGGGTAATTGACTTTCCTTCGTAGAATACAATGGATGTTTTCACCTCGTGTTCTAATTTTATCAATAAACTATCAAATAATTCTTTGTAATCATCAAAACTTTCCCTAAGTAATTCTTTTTTTGACATTTCTTTATCAACTATGCTACAGATACCCATTATATTTCTCATAAAAGATTTACTAATGTGTATTCCGTGAAGCATAAAAAACATACCATTTAATACATCTATTTCTTTAAACTCTTTTATTGCGCAAACAATCTTTTCTTGTAAATTGCATATAGTAGCTATTACTAATAACTTTAGGGCTTGGGATATCCTTGTTTTTGTTTCTTTATCTCTAAGCATGATAAATTTATCAACACCAAAAAAAATCTTTGTTTGAACTAACGGTAAAAACTCTTCATGGTGTATTTTATTTACCATCTCTACTACTTCTTTGCAAGATTCTCCTAATTTGTGAAAGAAAGTTTTATTTGATATACAGATAGATTTAACGTCTTGAATAGACATCCCGCTCTCCATGTGTACATCTGCAACTTGTATAATATTATTAATATATGGCGAAATTTTTCCGAGAATATATTCACGTATATTTGAGTATGTGCATGAAATGTTAATGCATGATTCATCAAGCCCTTTCTTTTTAATAAGAATACCAACTTCTTCTAAAATTCTTTTTTTCAACATGAATTCATTATCTATATCAATTGTCTTAATAGCACTATCGTATATGCTTTCAATTTTTTTGTTGTTCCAAATATTGGCTTGTATAGAATAGCATACTGATAACGGCAATGCTAATTCGTCAGGGGCAACAAATTTTTTAGAATTATTTGGTGCCTCCATATTATAAGTTAAAAAAAACATTTGCTGTGCTTCAAGAATTTTTTTGCCACTAGCACTTTCAGTATTTTCCATTTTTTTATTATCAATTTTTTCTGCACCCGAGATAGTTATAACTGGTATATATTCGATTGATGATTGCTTTGATAAACAAGATACAGGTGAAGCTTCTACTAAATATGTAGCGTCAGCTGATTTTTTGGTATCAACCCTTTTTGAACTTGAGATTGTTGTAAGCGGTTCATATTCTACGAATGGCCTCTTCAATGAGAAAGGCATAGGTGAAGTTTCTACTAAATACCCAGTGTCAGCTGATTTTTTAGTATCAATACTTTTTGAACTTGAGAGTTTTGTAAGTGATTCAGATTCTATGAAAGATTTCTTAGACGAACGAGATGCAGATTCAGTGTTAACTGATACATGTGTACTTACTCCAACCAGATCCGGAAATAAATCCTCCAGTAGTTCATTCATGGAAGAGGATGTATCTTTGCCATTATCTTGGTGCTTACTATGTAATGGATCTACAGCAGAGATCTCACCTGAAAAATATGGGTACATAAAAACTCAAATAACTGAATTGCAACAGCCCCATACTACACTAACACTGAGATATCTAATTGCTCAATTTTTATTGGATAGTAATATAATTTTTCCTAATTCAACGCAACAATACAACACTCCTATTACCCGACATAGGTAAAAACAACGTTACTATCTAATTTTTAATCAGTGATCTGATCATTAGGTAAGACTTAAGTTTGTTTAATATCACATTCCTAGTGTCTTTATTTGCAACTGACACTTCGTTATTTAAAATAGTCATGATGGGATCACTTAGTTCTTTTTGTAACTCCACTATTTGTGCCTTCACTATTTTTTTTATAATGGCAATTTTGTCAAAATTCTTATGGTTTTTTTCCGCACTTCTATACAATGATAGGCTGTCTTCTATTTTCTTTTGTGTCGAATCAAATATTGATTGAGCTTTTAGCAATGTCTGATTATCAACGTAAACGTTGTCGAATATAGAAAAATACTCTCCAACAATATGCGACGCAGGTAACGATCCAATTAAATCCATAACTTTTTCTGGAAGACTTATTATGCTAGAAGTCAACGATTCTAAAATACTATTAGTAATACTATCCGTTTCTTGTTTTTGTAGAATATTTCTTAATTCTGGTGAAATTACCATACCTACAATTTCTTTGCCAGTGACCTTTATTTGCCCTACGATCATACTACACCCTTCACTCAATTTATCGAAGAATTCCTTGTTGGATGTGTACGCTAATCTAATTTGTTCTATAGTCATTCCATTCCATTGGTTAATTTCGATTTTTTTTTCAATTTTATTAATTATATTATTAACTGTTGATAAAATATAACTTCTAATCATATCCCTACAGTCGTATATATTATACTTTGTTCCAAAGATCCTATTTTTTGCATTAAACTCAATAACTGAAATTGCAAACCTGTACAATCCTAAAGATCTTACATTGCTGTTAGGATCTAATGAAGACGAATATGTAAGTAGTTTAGAACTGCATTTATGGTAAATATTATCAATGTCTAGTAATGAATACCTGATTAGTGATTTTTTCAGATGCTCATTAAGATAAAATGTTGTTCCCTTAATTAACACAACGGATTTTTCTATTTTTTCTTCTAATTTTGCCCTTAAAGTTGAATTATTTATGCTCTGGTGCCTGTATGTTTGGGGAGATTTACCCGTATAGTCACTAATATTAACCATATTTACCATGCTTCTTACGAATGATTTATTGATATACACTCCATGTAAAGGTGCAAATACTCCCGTTAAAATATCAATTGTCTCAAATTTAGAAATAGCATATTTAATACTTAATGGCAGATCGTTTATGGTGTCTATTATTATATCTATCATTATTTGGTAAAGAATATTTTTTTTATCTTCATAAAGTCTATTTCTGGTAAAGCTTATGATTTTGTTTAACTCACTGTTTTTGCTGGCTTTAATTATAGACAGTATTTCTTCCTTTTTGATTTCATTTACAGTTTTTGCTACTTCTTTACAACACTCAGTTAATTTATAGAAGAATCTTTTATTTGATATGCACGCATCGCGAACATCCTTAATAGACATTCCAGGGGTTACTAATACATCTTCAGTTATTATAATATTATTAATGTAATGACAGAATATATCTAAAATGTATTCTCGTATATTAGAGTAAGTAGATGGAATGTTAATCCATTTAAATTCTTTTAGTACAGGGGTATATTTGTTTTTAATATCAATTTTTTTAATAGCATATTCATATATACTAATGTTGAATTCACTGGAAGGTATCAGACTGTCATAGTCATAACCTTTTGATGTTAATTCTGTTGTACTTGGTGCAATGTGTTTTATATGTTCAGACCAGTTAGTCTTATTTCTTGCCATGATTGTTTCGTGAGATTCTAAATCTTCAGTGTGCGGTTCTTCCTCTGCAACTTCATTGTTAGCGGTGATTATTGCAGAGCTTGTGGTAGGATGCTCTAGATTTTCAGTGTGCGGTTCCTCTGCAACTTCATTGTTAGCAGTGACCATTGCGGAGTTTGCTGTAGGAGATTCTAAATTATCAGTTAGTTTTTCCTCCGCAATGTTTATACGTTGGCTATCATTTGTATCACATATTGGTTCTTTTTGTTTGTCTTCAGATATATTGTCAAAGGAAGATTTAACAATATCTTTGGCCAAGAATGAAGATATTAACTTTACTAGAGCCTTACTTAGAGGATATGTGATTTCTCCAATTAAAATAACTGACGTTTGTGCAGATTTGTATACATATTTTTGCATCAATTCTTCTAATTCAACTTTTACCTTTGAGTAATAAATTTTTTCAGATTTTATTTTAATAGCCAATTCATAAATTTTATCAACAGTATAATTTTTAGTTATATTTCTTATAAAAGACTTGGGTAAGTACGCTCCGTGAATGTTTGAAAACATTCCGTGAGAAACATCAATAAGGGTAAATTTTTCTATTTCAGAGATAATATTATCCGGCAAATTGTATATGGCTTCCACTATTAAACGTTTTGTTAACATAGTAAGTTTATTACGTTTTGCCGTGGAAAGACTCTTTAAATTAGTCCATAAAGACTCACCTAAACCAAAATTAACATGATTCTGAATTATAGTTAAAAAATTATCATGTTTAGTGTTATTGTTTATGTTTTTTGAGATTTTTATGCAATACTCTTGTAATTTATCAAAGAAATCTTTATTTGATATGCACCGACACTTAATTTCCGAAATAGACATTTCAGGCGTTATGTATATATCATTGCTAGCTATAATATCATTGATGATAGGAGAGACCTTGCTTAAAATGTATTTAAGCATTTTTGAATAAGTGCAGGAAACATCAGCAAGTTGCCTATTAAAACCGTTAAGTTCGATTATGTTTTTAAATTCTTCCAGAATAATATTTTTGAACAATTTTTCTTTATCGAAATCGATTTTTTTAACAGCACGTTCATATATACTAGTGGTTAATTTTTCGGAGTATATATCCATGTATTTGTATCGTGTTGATATTAATTCTAATTGTTCTGGCATTATACCTACTAGCAAATTTTGATGGCTATTTTCTTCTTTTTCTGTTCCATGCTGATGATGGTTTACTAGTTCTTCTATGTTTGTATCTTGTTTATCTTCTTTAACCTCAACCGGTTCTTTATTTTCAGTAAGATGAGTTGGATGTTTTTCATTTAATAAATACCTTAATTTATTTTCAATAATTAATGCAGATCTTTTTTTAGGAGTGAGTTTGTTCATATCTAGGAGTAAATACTTGGCCATCAATTTTATGGTAAATGCATTCAGAGAAAGAGCCTTTTCTCCGATGCGCATAACAGATTTTCTGCATTCTTCTTCTAATTTTTCTTTTATAAGTGAGTCATTGGCTGCTAGAGACTGTTCTTCTGCGATTAATTTATAATTAGTGTAAATGTTTAATGCATTCCTTATTAATGATTTGGAAGCGTATCCTCCATGAAACAACGTAAATGTGCCTTCAAAAATATTAACTGGCTCAAGTTTTTCTATTGTATTTTTTATCTTTTGTGGCAAATCAAGAACATTACTTATTACTGAAATTTTTGACGATCTAGAAAGCTTTCTCTTCCTACTTAAAGAAATCTTTTTTAAGTTAGTAATGAAATTATTATCTGGGCCAAAAGTAATGCGACTTTGAATTATGGGCAAAAATTCTTCGTCCTTAATCTTGTCTAAAGATGTTGCTATTTCCTTGCAAGATTCTTGCAGAGCATCAAAGAATTCATGATTGGATATACATTTATTTTTTATGTCAACAACATTCATGCCAGGGGTTATAATTATATCTTTTGTAAGAATAATATTATTTATGTGCAGAGAAACTTTGTTTAGAACATACCCTCTTATATGGGAATAAGTGTAAGAAATATCCATGAGTGATTTATCAAAATTCTTATATTCAATTAGATTGGAAAATGTTTTTAATATGGCATTCCTAAGTAATTTTTTTTCATCAACCTCAATTGATTTAATCGCTTCTTCGTATATACTCATAGTTAAGCGAGAAGAGCATATATTTGTTGTGCTATATGCCGTTAGTAATGGTTTTAGTTCCTCCGGCATTTTATGTTCCGATAAAAGAGGAATAGTACATTCTGCTGTTATAGGTGGAACGTGTTCCTTTGAGGCTTCACATGCAGTTAACTGCTGTGTTGAAGGTAAGGTTGATTGTCCTGATACAGAGAGAGCGTACTCCAGCACATTGGTTACCCCTATGGGGTTACCATCTTTGTCTCTTCCTTCTATTTTATTTCGCAGAGATTGTGATTCGTTTTTAGTAAAAACTATAGAATTTATATCTGATATTAGACGCTTAGTCACCAATTTTACTGTAGATTCGTTTGGGAAATATGCTATTTCATTAAATAATACAACAGATTTGCGCAATTCTTCACTTAATTTATTTTCTATCTCAGATTTATTTTTAATCACCGATTCGGTGTTGTTGAGAATGTTTTTTAACTTTCTTAATGATGATTTAGCAAATTGTACTCCATGTATTTTAACGAATACAATTTGTAAAATATCAGTTGGTTCAAATTTTTCTATTATAAATTTTATTTTTTGTGGCAACCCCCGCAGGGCATCTACTATTAAATATTTAAGTGAAATAGAAAGTCTATTCCTTATGTTCATAGAAATTAATCGCATGCTAATGTGTGAATTGTTTTTGTTGTTGCGCGAACAGAAACGAACATAGTATTGGATCATGGGGAGAAAACTTTCATGAGAAAGCTTATTCACTGAAGTTGATATTTCCTTACAGCATTCCTGTAGTTTATCGAAAAAAACTTTGTTTGATGTATACCTGTATTGAATATCTGTAATAGACATTCCGGCAGTAATTTTCACATCTGTGGTTAGTATAATGTCATTGATGCGCGGACTAATCTTATCCAGAATGTACCTACTTATGTTTGAATAAGTTCGCTGGATGTCCATGCTGGATTCGTCCAAATTTTTTTCTTCTATTTTATCATCTAGTTCTGTCAAGACGGAATTTCTAAACGATCCTTCTTCGTCAAAATCAATTTTTTCAGCAGCAATTTCATATATACTTTTTGTTATTCTGGCAGCTAATATATTAGCTCGATTGTACGAGTTTGGTACCAGTTTTAATTCTTTTGGGAGTACATGCTGGCTATCTTCATGAAGCTGGCAATGTTTTTTGCTACTACATTGTTCAGAATTATTATCGTCTTCATTGCTAACATGCTTTCGTTTTACAGCAGCAGAAGAGGAAGGACTAATCTTATTTTCATATGAAGATAAGTTTTCCATCGAGACACAGCATTCATCATAATTTGGTATATTATCTGTAGTTGCTGATGGTCCTAATTCACCTGTGTATGTACTAGTTGTGCAATCTTCATCAATAAGCGGTTCATTTTCTGAAATACCATCCCATGATGGAACATCACAGTATGAATGTTCTGTTGAGTAACTATTATCACAATAATTCGTATCAATTTGTATAGCAAAGGGATCTTGTTCTACTACATTAGACACACCATTAAGTAAATTATCTATATCAGTAAACAAATTATCCATCGAATTATTTTTTTTTCTACAACTCGAATCTGCATCAATTTGTGGAATAAATGGGAACGGATCGACCATACCATGCATGCCACTAAGTAAGGTATCTAAATCAGTAAACAGACTTTCTATCGAATTATTTGCTTTCCCAGAATTCAGTGAATCAGTTGGTGCTGAAAGTGGGTTCAATTCATTTGTATAGGTTCTATCATCAAGTAAATTTTCTAATGTAGTATTAGGTGAATTGTATTCCCTATTGGTGTTTATATCATAGCTTGGTGTTTCAGTGTCTTGCGCATATGAATACATTTCATCTGCATTATTTGCACTATCAATTAATCCCCCCAATGTAGCGTTGAAAGAACATTCTTGATTATAAGTTTCTGTGCAATTAGTTACATCATCATATAAATATGATCTTTCTGTATTGTTTGTGATGCTAAAAAAGTCTTCCAGTGAAATATCGCCAAGCAAATATTTTTCTGAGCTATCCAAATTGTCGTTTTTATTGTAACTTGAAAAAATATTGTTGGAGGATTCATAGTCAATATTACTACAACTATTAACATTGAAATTGTTTGATTCATCGGTGTCGCTAGGGCCATTGTTTGGAAAATATGGATACATATACTGAATGCCTAACAGATTAAAAACAACATACATCCGACTAAATCGGCGTTTTGATAAAATTACTAAAATTAATCGATAACTTATAATTATGTATCATTTTCTACATGAAAAGTCGGTATATATCAAAGACGCAAAATAAATTATGATATACCTATACATAACATATAATAACTACTAAAATAAACGTTTCCTTGCGTTCAGTTCCAATGTTATACCATAATTAATGATGTACTAAAATTAATGTTTCACGTTTGTCCGTGACTAATGTTATATGACGGAATGTCGTGAACTGATGTTTATTGGTAAACGCATTGCTATTATTAAGCGTCATTTTTATTGAAAATATCTTTATTAGCTAGTTATTTAAAAAAATAACCGTACTTAATAATTTTGTTACAAAGTAGAGTATAGATATTTTTGAGAAAAATTCTACCTACTAGTTTTTATTTGTAAGTTTGTAATTATAGTAAAGTGTTATCTATTAAAGTTAATTTTAATAGGTTTTTGCTGACCTCACTCATTTTTTATATTTAAGACATGTGTCTACTAAGTGTGGTGCAGTAATTGTTATTAATAACTTTTACTAAGCATATAAATATAAAATAAAATTCATCTGATGTTTAGTATATTGCAGGTTGTCGTTGACTGAAAATCATCTTTATTTCATCTTAATGGTGGTGAGATGCATTTCTTCACAGCCTCAAGTGGTGGTTAGCGTGAATACTATTTTTTCTATAAACACTGATAATGCAGCTGGATATACCTTAACCCTACACCAAATTTCATTCGGTCCGAGCTATGCATCATGAGATACACATAATTGCTCGTCTGCCTTCCTTTTGCGACTTTCATTTGGTTCTTTATCATCGGTGGTTGGTTTAGTCTTGTTTTTGAGGGAAAAGTTAACTATATCAGAGAGCAAATGCTTGGTCATTAATTCTACCATAAATTCATTGGGTGCGAGTGCTTTTTCTTCATGTAGTACCACAGATTCTGTTAGTGCTTTTTTTACTTTTTCCTCCAGTATGCTTTTTTTATCTAGAAGTTTATTAACCATATCGGCGGGATAAGTCTTTGTTAAGTTTCTTATAAATGACCTGGTTAGATATGTCCCATGTAGTTTTACAAACAAAATTTCCGAAATACTAGCCAAGTCGAGTTTTTTTATCTCAGAAATGATTTTATTTGGTAAATTTCGTATTGATTCAAGTATTAAAAACTTTGATAACGTAGAGAGTACATTTTTTTTATCGCGAGAGATGCTTTTTACATTGGTAGTTAAAGATTCTCCAGAATTTATACGAATATGACCTTGGATTATGTACAAAAAATATTCATGAGGGATTTTATCTATCTTTTCAGAAATATCCATGCAGTACTTATATAATTTATCAAAGAAGACTCTATTGGATATACATTTATCTTTGATATCTGAAGTAGACATTCCATTAACTATAACCACATCTGAAGATGGTATAATATCATTGATGTATGGAGAAACTTTACTTAAAATGTATTTTCGTAAATTTGAATGGGTGCTAGAGAAATTTGTATTTGACTCGCTAAAATCATTTTTTTCCATTTTTTTATTAAATACTTTCAACATGGTTTCATTAATTAATTTTCTTTCATCGAAGTTAGTCATTTTAATAATTTTCTCATACATATTTTCAACTAATTTGGCAGAATATATATTGTTGTAGCTGTATAACTTGGTCGTTATCTTCAATTCTTTTGGAATCTTATATTTTACTTGATGTTGTAAGGAATGTTTTTGGCTATCCTTATCCGTAGCTTGTGGGTCACTAATTGAAGGCAATGGTTCGTATGAAAACAATTTAGACATGATTCCCCATGAATCTTGGGTGCTATTTTTATCAAAAGTTATTTTGTTGTCTTTGTTACCAAAATGTTGCTCCTTTGTGGCATTAGATGCTGGGGGTTGCTTATCATGATACGCAGGACCACTAGCTACAAGCATGCTACATTTGTCGCTGTAGTGTATATTATTCATGTCAAGTAGTAAATAATCTGCCAAGAGTTTTGCCATAGACTTGCTTAGCTTAAATGTTGTTTCTTTATATACTGTGATAGATTCACATAGTTTTTTTTCTAAATTTTCCTTTATAATTGGGTCTTCGATACTTAGGTTTCTGTTAATATAATAAATATTCGCCACATTTTTAATAAGTGACTTGGTTAGATAGACATTGTGAGTGAATACAAACTCTCCCTTTAAAATATCAACTGGTTCCATGTTTCCTATTGTGTGCTTAATTTTTAGTGGCAAATTGCGTATAACGTTTACTATCAAAAATTTAAGTGCTTTATAGATTTTATTTCTTCTGCTGCAAGAAATTTTTTTCATACTAAAATTCAAATTATTTGATGGACCAAAACTTATACTAGATTGAATTATAGTAAAAAAATCCTTGCGCCAGGTTTCATCTACATCTTCTTCTATTTTATTACAATGTTCTTGCAATCTATCAAAGAATATTTTATTTGATGTGCATTTATCTTTTATGTCTGAGATGGACATTCCGGGAGTTATTAATATATCTGTATCTTTCATAATTTCATTAATGTAAGGAGATGATTTATTGGAAATATATTTACTAATTTTTGAGTAAGTTAGTGAAATATCCATGAGTGATTTATTAAAACCTTTGAATTCAATCAAGTCATTAAAATCTTCTAATATGGTACTTTTAAGTAAGCCTTTTTCATCAATCTCTATTGACATAATAGCATATTCATATATGCTAACATTTGCCAAAGTGTGGCTGATCTTATAATTAAAGATATATGATCCAGAAATTAATATTAGTTCTTCTGGTAGTACATACCTACCACAATCATCAAAAGTACAATCATCAAAAGTAAATTCTTTACTTAATTCCTCTCGTATTGTGTTTTCTGATATATTCCTGGTTGCTGAAGGATGTTTTTCATATTCTTCAGATGCATTGCTGCTAGTTGATGGTAATTGAGGGTTACTTCTTTGTTCAAAGTTTCTTATATCTTCAATGTCAATGTATCTCCTATGTTGGTTAAAAGATATAGGTAGAGTTTCATCCGCATTTTCAGTAAGCAGTATGGATTTTTTACCAAAATAAATATTAGCTATATCTGAGATCAAGTATTTAGTTATAGATTTTATTATGCGGTCATTAGGTGAATATACTCTTTCTTTAAATAGCAAGGAAGATACTTGCAGTTCTTTCTCTAAGTTTTCCTTTATGGTTTTAAATAATTCATAAAATGATTTATAAACTACCTTTCTATCGTCATCCATTATTGATTTATTAATAGCATAAATCTCTAACATATTTCTCATAAATGACTTGGTTATATACACCCCGTGCAATTGTACAAACAAACCATTTGAAATATCAGTGGCACTAAAATTTTCTATTTCATATTTAATCTTCCTAGGCAAACCAAGCAAGGAATTGACTACTAAATATTTTAGCAATAAGGAAAATTTATTTTTTCTATTTATAGAAATTTTTCGTACGTTGGCATCAAAGTATTCTTTTGCACCGAAACCAACACGGGATTGAATTATATGCAAGAAATTTTCAGCAGGAATCTTATCAGTTGCTATTGCTATTTCTTTACAAGATTTATGTAATTTATCGAAAAAAATTTTATTTGATATACACTTATTTTTTATATCTGATATTGACATTCCAGGAGTTATAGGTGTATCAGCAAATTTCATTATATTATTAATATCTGAAGAAGTTATGTCTAAAATATATTTACCAATTTTTGAATAAGTTCGGGATAGATTCATATTGGATTGATCAAATCCCCTAAGTTTAATGGCGTCACCGAATTCTTCTATAATAAGGTTTTTAAGTAAATTTTCCTCGTCAAAATTAATTTTTTTAATGGCATTTTCATATATGTTGCTAACCAAGCTAACAGAGGCTATATTAACGAAATTATACAAGTTTGCCGTAAGTTTTAATTCTTTTGGCACTTCAAATTCAGGTGAGATAGATTCAATTTCCCTTTCTTCACTGTTTTTTTCATTATAATTTACCATTTCACCGATTTCAAAACATTCATTATTTTTATCAAAAGATGTATGTGGTTGCTCTGGTATGTTCACTAGTATATTGTTATTTTCAATGAATGCGTTTGTATTAACCAACGGTTCAATATTTGCTGTTTTCAATTGATGGTACTCTAGTTTATTGCCACATAAATCTCCAGTAGAAGCATTATTTTCGTAATTTGTGTTAGTATCCCGCAATTCGGTTATATGGATTGCATCACTTACATCATCTATATTGTTGAATAGATTTTCCTCTGGGTAATAATTTTCAGTGTAATCAATAAAATTATTTGCTATGTTGAAAGGATCTTTATTTTCAAGTATTACATCCGATAGTACATCTACTATTAAATTATCTATATCTTTATCATAATTCAAAAATTGATCACTATGCTGATTTTGCTCAATAGTGCTACTTAAATTGTTTTGAGTATTGTCCTGATCTCCAATGTCATTACTTTCTGTGGGGGCGTTGTTAGGGAAATATACATACATATAATTAATGCCTGACGAATATAATTAAAAAATAAAATACTTGTTTCTATGTTATATGGATGCTACAGCAAAATTATTACAGTTGATGTTAAATTTTGATTGTTGATAAATTGTAGTTAGATAATTAAATGAAGATAAAATTTTTTTGTTGTAAAATATGATGATAGATTATACATTTCTAATTTTCTTGAAAATATAATTGTAGTCTCGTCATATGAATTTGTAATAAGCTGAAAGTATACTACTTTTGTGCTTTCAGCCTATTACAGTAATTAGTATTTAATGGTTTACAATTTCAACTACTATCTTATATACAAATATATTATATGAATGTTTCATCAATTAAGGGTAGTGGAGCGTTATTCATGTGCAGAAAAATGGTTGTTAATGATTTTGTCCCTCATCCTAGCATAGTAAGTAACTATATCCGATGCTAATTTATTAGCTAGAGATCTTAAGGTAGATTCATTTGGTGAAAGTAATTCACCCTCGTGTAGTATTGTAGAACAACGCAGTGTTTTTTCTAATTCAATTTTTATAAAATTTCTTCCTTGTTCTAATAGCATATCAATTTTGTTAATTGTATAAATTTTGGTTATATTTCTTATTAATGATTTTGGAATGTATATCCCATGTATTTTCACAAATAAGTATTCCGAAATATTATTGATGTCAATTTTTTCTATTTCAGATGCAATGCTATTTGGTAGGTTGTATAGGAAGTATAATATTGAAAGCTTTATCAAAGCAGTAATTTTATTCCTTCTGAAGATTCCGATGCGTTTTATATTGGCACATAAATCAGTATTTGAGCTAAGATTAATATAACTTTGAATTATATGTGAGAATTTTTCATGAGGAATTTTATCTATTTCTATCACTATTTTTTTGCATGATTCCCGTAATTTATAAAAAAAATCTTTATTATGTACGTATTTATGCTTGACGCATGGAATAGACATGCCTGGAGTTATTACTACATCTGTTGTTGATACAATGTCATCAATGTACGGGGATATTTTATCCAAAATATATCTAGTTATGTTAGAGTAGGTGTCGGCTATTTTTTCGTTGGCCTTATACGTATTGTAATCGACGATCTTGTCTTTAAACTCTTCTATTATAGCGTCGCTTATCAATCTGTCACTGTCAAAATTAATTTTTTTGATAATGTTTTTATATATGCTGGTAGTTAACCCAGTAGAATATATGTTGATGTAATTATATGATTTTTTAGCTATAAGCAAGTTATCTGGCATTATATTATTTACGTAATTTTGAGCAACATATTCTTGCTCTTCCCCTGTATCTGAAGGATGGTCTTCTGGCGTTTTTAACTCTGTTGAGCATATATACTCGAATACAGGTAAATGAGATTTAATCCTAGATATCATATTGTGATATTTTTCACTACTTATACCAAATGTTGAGGTGCATTTGGTTGTGTCATCTTGGTTTATCATGTTAAAAGATGTGGATGGTTGTTCTTCATTCGCATAGTAGTTTTCCATATCCATTAATAAATAATTAGTCATAGATTCTACTAAAGATTTACTTGGTGAAAATGTCATGTTTTCAATTAGCACAACAGACTTTCTAAGTTCTTCTGCTATTCTATCCTTTTTGTGAGACTTTTTAGTTTCACAAATGTTTAATATGTTTCTAATAAACGATTTATTAACATATACACCATGCAACAGCGCAAACACACTTTCCAAAACTTCAGCCTCTTCAAATTTTTCTATTGCTGATATAATTTTAAACGGCAAATTGCGTATGGTGTGTACTATTAAAGATCTTACTTCCACTGAGAGTAGTCTTTTTCTCCTGTAAGGACTTTTTCCTATACCAAAGTTTGCGCTGGAATCTATGCATTTAGATGATCCAAAATAAAAATTATTTTGAATTTTACCCAAAAATTTCTCGGCTTGTATTCTTTCTACATTTGTTGCTATTTCTCTACAATACTCATTCAGTCTGTTGAAGAATATTTTGTTTGATATATACTCACGTTTTATATCTGAAATAGACATTCCAGGAGTTATGGATATATCCGTACTTATAGTGACTCTATTTATATATCCATGAAATCTATCTGAAATATATTTATGTATATTTGAATAAGTTTGAGAAATATCTATAGAAAAGCCATCATAACCACTGAGCTTTATTTTTTCCTTAAACTCCGCCATTATAATCTCTCTAAGTAAAAATTTCTCATCAATATCAATTTTATCCACAGCATTTTCATATATGCTCTTAGTCGATATCGAGTCTATATCAGTGAACTCGTATACCTTTGATGATAGTTCCAGTTCTTCTGGCATTGTATATTTGGAGTAATTCTGAAGAGTATTTTTTTCATTGTTAGGTGATTGTTGTTTTTCGTATGCGTTTGATGCAGTACACTGATTGTTGTATGAATTTGATTTGGTGATACTTTGCCAAACATTTAGCTTCTCTCGATTGTAGAAATATTTAGGTGTGTCTTTTTCTGAATCTGGGTCTGGGTCTGGATCTGAATCTTCGATTATTAGTTTGTACCCATTCCTAAAATAAAGGGTGGTTATGTCCGTTAGCAAATATCTTGCCATTAATTCTAATGTAGATTTATTGGGTGAAATAGTTTTTCCACCAATAAAAATAACCGACTTCTCAAACTCTTTCTTTAATATTTCTTTTAAAATATATCTGTTAATTTTTAAGTATCCATTTTCAGTTACAGACATATTGCAGTAATAAACATTTAGTACACTTCTTATTAATGATTTAGAAACATATGCGCCATGTATATACGCAAATGAACTCTTAGAAACATCTGCTATCTCAAGATTTGCTATTACAGATTTAATTTTGCTTGATAAATTAAATATATTATCTATTACCAGGTTCTTAGATAAGGTTGTGAGTCTATTTCTTCTAGGAGTGGCAATTTTTCGTACACTAGTTACTAAAGATTTTCCCGAACCAAACTTTATGGAAGTTTGAATTGTATATAAAAAATCTTCATGAGGAACTAATTCAATTTCTTTTGCTGTTTCTTTGCAATATTCATCTAATCTGTCAAAGAAAATTTTATTTGCAATATACTTATTTTTTATATCTAAAATAGACATCCCAGGAGTTATGGATATATCTGTAACGGGAGCGATGTTACTAATGTACTGATAAACTTTGTTCAGAACATATTTGAGTATGTTTAAATAAGTTGGGTAAATGTTCATACTCGATTCATCAAAACCTTTAGTGATAATTTTTTTTTTAAATTCTATTAATATAGCGTTCCTAAGTAAGTTGCCATCATCAATATTGATTTTCTTAACTGCATTTTCGTATATACCGACAGTAAATTTACTTGATCGTATATCAGCGAAAGTATACAGTTTTGATGCAAATGTTGTTTCTTTTTGATATTTATATTTTTTAGACATAGCAGTGCTAAGTTCTTCTTTAAATGTTGTTTCGCAAAGCCCGCTAATTTCACTATTTTGTTCAATATTTTGGAGATATTCATTATCGTCAAATTTACGTTTTGTACCTAAACATATTTGATGTTTTTTTTCTAATTCCATAACCTCATTGTTAACTCTAGTTATTGTACCTGCATCAACTGTTTGCGCATTACATTGTTCTACAAACTCCTGTGTTTGTGAATTAGACTCATTAGAATCAATGATATCATCAAGTAAATATTCTAGCGATTTGTCATTTTCATCACTATTTATTGCATATAACGAATACGATAATAAATCGGACAGTAAATTATCATTTTCATCATCATTTGTTGTGTTGACCGGTTTAGGAGATGCAGACCTTCCTAGGTCAATGCCAGGAATGTCAGTATGACATAGGTTATTTTTCAGCGCGTAATCATCATGATTGTACACTGTAAGTGTATTTTCAAAGGAGTTTTGATCAATAATGACGTCATCAGTATTGCTAATGATTTCTTCGTTATTGCTTGCTGTAGAACTGTTACCAAAAAGATGTATGCTCATATATCTAATACCCAATACTCAATTAAATTAGAAGTAAAATGTATCTTTCTCCTTAGGGGGGATAGTACACTAAAATAATAAAATAAGTACGAACCAGTGTACATTTTTAATTGATAATACTTTACCTAACTGTTTAAATATAAAAAATAGTATTTGCTTATAGAAATGTTAGTGAAAAAATTGACCACTAATTTTTGTGCGTCTTCTAATAGAACTACACTGTTTTAGTTATGCTAATGTATTAAATGGTGTCTATTAGTTATTAATTTTTACTGACATGTGTTATTTTTCGCTAACTGATTTACACAATCAAATGCCGATGTTTAATTAGAATAATAAAATTTTTAAGAGCGAATGTATATGCTAATCATCCGATGATAAATTAGTAGTTATTAATTTGTCTTTCGTAATATTTTGTATGCAGAGTGATATATTATTTAAGAATTCATAGAAAAATATCATTGCTGTGTAAATTTGAATGCTTTGTTGAGTTATTTATATAATCTTATTTAATTCATATCAAAACTAAAACCTACATGAAGTAACAACATTAACTTATTGTTTTTTTAATAAAAATCACGAGTATAATAATTGATAATTAATATAAGAGTAGCATATTATTTTCCGATGATTTACAACTATAGTTTGCTTGGTTTAAATTAATGATAATAAACGGTAAGGATTGATATCAACTCATAATGGTGATAATTAATAATTATTCGCTAGTTTTATCATTAATTCCAACTTAACTTTACTCAGTATTAGATTCCTGATTTCTTCTTCTGCTATCGATACTTTGTTATTGCTAATAATCATAATTTTCTTCTCTATTTCCTTCTTTAGTTTGCCTAATCTGTTTTCTATGAAATTTTTTACGGTTGTATACTTGCTGGAGTCATTGTAGAATCTATCCATGTGTCCAGATAATATCGTATGACTGGCTATTTCTTTTTGTGTAGATTCAGAAAAAATTCTTATTTTTGATATTGATGAATTATCAACATATACATTATGATAAAGAGAAAAAAATTCTCCTACAAGATGTGATCTAGGTAGCATTCTTATAGAGTTTGAAATTTTTTCTGGGATATTTGAGATATTATAAGCCAACAACTGTGAGAGAAATTTAGCCAGATTATTCTCTTCTTTCTCAGATAATTTGGATCTCATGTTTCTTCCAATAACTTCATATATTATGCTTTTGTCGGACCTTTCCAATTTATTTATAATTGTAATACAATGTTTGCGTAATCTATTAAAGAATCTTTCATTTGATATATACGCTATCTCGAATTCTTCCATCGTCATTCCTTCATGTGGATTAATTTCAACCTTTATTTCTTCTTCGAATTTATTCATGAAAGCATTGATTATATCTACAATGTAATCCTTGATACTATCTTTTCCAATGTACCTCGAATACGATGTATCAACATTAATTGTTAATATAGCAAATCTATACACTCCAATGAGCCTAATATTATCAAAGCTCCATAACTGTGAGTAACAAAATAACTTAGAATTAAATTTGTAATATATGCTATTAGCATCTGATAACAAATGTTCGAGCATTAATTCTGTCGTATATTTATTTAATGAAAATACCTTTTCCTCGTGAAGCACAATTGATTTTTCTAGGGCTTCTTTTAACTTTTTCTTTGCTAGTGCAAAATTAAATTGTAGAGATTTATTCTCTATCATTGTTTTTTCAACATAATCATGAGTTTCAATTATATCCATAATTAATGATTTAGTTACATATACATTATGCAGAATTACAAACATTCCACTTAAAATATCAATAATTTCAAATTTTTTAATTACATCCACAATCTTTTCAGGCAAATTATTCAACGTGTCTATTATCAAATTTTTTAATTGTTGAGAGATTCTACGTTTTCTTTTATCGGCAATAGTACTTATGTTTGTTTTTAAAATTAATCCGCGTCCAAATGAAAGATTACTTTGCATTATAGGTAAAAATTCCTCAAGTGGCATTTCATCTATGTCTCTTGAAATTTCTTTACAACACTTACGTAGTTTATTAAAGAAAGTATCATTTGATATGCAGCTATCACGAACATCTGTAATAGACATCCCTGGCGTTATAAATACATCTGCATAATGTATAATGCTGTTAATGTGAGGGGAAACTACGCCGCAAACATATTTGCGAATTTTCGAACAAGTAAGAGTGTAGTCCATGTGTGATAGGTTAAATTTTTTATCTTCAATTTTGTTCTTAAACTCTTCTACTATTACTTTTCTTAGCGATTCTTTGTCATCGATGATAATTCTTTTAATAGCGTATTCGTATATGGTTTCAACTGGTCTATCGTAGTAAATATTGCTTATTCGATGTGATGGCGAGACAATTCTTAATTCTTCTGGCATTGATATTTTTTCATAAATTTGAAATGTGTTTTTTTTCTCTACGGTAGAAATAGATTCCAGGCGTGTATTTTTCTGATCGTCATTCACAAATTCCATATCAAATAATTCTTTAACTGTGATTTTTTGTTCAGGATTAAATTTGTCTTCAGTTTTAACATATGGTCTCTTTAGGGCAGAGTATGATGATTTTTGCCCATGGGAAGCTTTATCTCTATTGCCTCTAATGGTTGATTTTGTCTTTTGATTTAAATGTTTGTAATTAGGATAAGAAGTACCTGGTTCAATTGCTGTTGTCGTATTACAAAATTCTTTACTAGTACTGCTTTGATTAATACTTTCTACGTATCCAATATCAATGCTTTGTTTTCCCCCATAAGATGTTGATGGCTGTTCTAGAACTTGTTCAGGATCATAACCAGTGCCAATTACTTTTTTTGTATTTACTTCAACTAAATCCGGGAACAAATCTCTCAATAAACTATCTACGGAAGAATCGGTTTTTTTGCTAAAACCTATTGATTGATCAAGGGGCAACATAGGTTCATTACTATTGCGTAATTCGTTACTTGAATTGTCGCTTATATCATCAACATTACTTATGTTAGAGCTAGTTTTTGAAAAATATGAACACATATAGTAATACCTAAATAATTTGAGAAAAGTTATTCTTACAGACGTATGGTACTTTAATAATAATATTATTTAATGTTTAATTTTTATTCAGAAATATAAATTTTTATTAAAATTAGTGGTCTCGTTAAAAATAAAACAGCGCTACTTATGTTATCTCCTTATAGGAGTCGCCAATTTTTCCTTAATTGTTTCTAGTATGACTACGGCATTAATGTGCCCCCAGATCCTTGTTTACAAATTAATTTTTTTCATAAACTATCTGTCCAATAACGTACAATCGTTCCAGCCATAGCAACTACGCGATTGCCACGAAACGATTGTACACAACCTAGTAAAATAGGCAAGATAATCATAAGTAAGGACATGATTTGTGTTTACATCACACAGAACTTATACCCGATCTTTTAATACATAAATTTCTGTATGAATTAAGTGCCAGTTCCATTATATATAGCTCAAACTTAATAAATAAATTATCTCTAGCTTCACCTTCCGCGATTACCATTTTATCATCAAGTGTTATTTTTTTGCTTGAAAATGAACTATTCTTAATAATGATAGGTTCATTGCTTTCTAGTATAGTTTTCAATTTAGTATCAACCAATTCTCTTACTAAAATTTTTATATAACCATGAGTCGACAAATCTCCGGAAATAATGTAATTGTCAATAATTGAATCAAGATGGTCATTTTTTGTGACATCCACATGTTCATCTATTTCCTGATTGATATATTCTCTGATGTGATTGCAAATATTACGCGAAGATGAAAATAGCACCTCATCATTTTCTACCATTTCTTGCGCAGCGTTGAAGACTAATTTCACTTTTAGTAGTGATTTGTTATCAACATACACATCACAAAATGGAGAAAAATAACCTTCAACAAGTACTGGCTTTGGCAGCGATCTAATCAGATTTGCTATTTTTTCTGGAATGCTGCACACATTTTTTGACAACACCATCAAAATATCTTCGTTAAGGGTACGCTTAACCTTGTCAGACACCGCAACTTTTAGCTTCGAACCAACTAAACTAACGTATGACTGAATTAAGGTACATGATATATTATCCCATGGAGTTTTATCAATTACTCTGCTAATTTTTTTTTCCATTCTTCCTGCAATTTCACTACAAAACCAGTTTAATTTATCTAATGACAGATTGTTTGATATATGAGCATTTCTAAATTCTTCTAAAGTCATACCATTATACAATTTTATTTCGGTTAGTCTTTCTGCTTCTATCTTATCCAAGAAAGGTGTGATCGATTCTACTATGTAGCCTCTGAGGCGAGAATATGTGGCAACAAGGTTAGGCTCCGGTCTCTTTGATAATTCAGAAATATAATTTTTTACTGACTTTAATGATCTAGTTTTATCTATGAACGCACTACTGAAATTGCCCTCATCAATAGAAATCATTGAAAGGGCAATTTTGTATATATTTGTGGGAACGGCAGTTATATATTTATTCAAAGACGATGTACTTTCACGGTACATGTTTACTGCAGCACGTTTTTCGTTTTTTTCACCTAAGTTACAATTATCTAGTATCGGAGATTCTATTTTGTTCTCATTAAGTGCTTTATAGTGCGTATTGTAACTAGCCTCAGTTATGTCCGACAATAGGTATGCGGTGATTAATTTAACTGTGGAATCATTTGGAGAAAATACAATCCCATTATGGAGGAAAAAGGAAGTATTTGACCATTCTTTTAACTCAGCAATTGCTTGGTCAAATAATTGTTCGTAATCATTGAAATCATTCTTCAGAGGCTTGTCTTTCTCTATTTTTTCATTAATAGAGTTATAGATACTAACAGTTTTTCTTATAAGTGATTTTGATACATGTGCTCCATGGCAAAATGAAAATAAACCTGATGTCATTTCTTTTGAGTCATAATTTCCTATCACATAAATAATACGTTGCGGTAGACTAGAAATAGTATCTAACAGTAGCTGTTTTAGTGCCATGCAGATGTCAATTTTTTTTAGTGATGAAGTCAAAATTATCGTTGAATTAAAAAAGATCCTGTCTTGAATAAGATTAGAGAATTTTTCATGAGGAATTTTGTTAATGTCTCTCATTATCTTTTTGCAATATCTGGATAATCTATAGAAGAAAACACTATTTGATGTACATCTGGTTTTCATATCTGAAACATTCATTCCGGGTGCTAGTAACACGTCTGTTTCATGCATGATGCGATTGATGTACTGAGAAAATTTGCCGCAAATATATTTACGTATCCTTGAATAAGTAGGAGCTAGACTCACAGTGTGTTTAAGGAACTCTATTTCTTCAATACATACTCTTGATTCTAGCAGGATGCTATTTGCTAATATACTATCTCTTAATGATCCATTATCGTCAATGCTAATTCTTTTAATGGCTTTTTCATATATACCTGAGGTATATTTATCAGAAAATATATCATGGTAATTATATGCCATTGATAATATTTGCAAATCATTTGGTATTGTGAATTTATCACAATTTTTAAAGCTGGAATGTTGTTGCATAGCTGAAGTTAAATGTTTATCTAATTCTTGTGTTTGTGTGTAATACTGGGGTTCCGTAAAGTAGCAGCTTTGGTTGTGATCGGGTATATAGATTGTACTAGGATGTTTTTTGCTGCTAGTGCTCTGTCTGTCATCTAATCTATCTTTACTATTACCAAATTTTCTTTTTGTATTAGGATGCGTTGGGTATTGTTGATCGCAAGTATTAAATTCGTAATCATTTATAATTGTAAGCTTTGCAGTATTGTAATCAGATTGTGCACCGTATGTTGTACTAGGTAAATTAACTAAATTTTCTGTTACAGTGGTGTTAGTCTGACTATTGTATTGATTTGATTCATTAGTTATGGAAGTTTCTAACGAATAAGATAATAGTTCATTTTCTAATAAAGTGTCTATATGTAAATTTAAACTTGGATCAAAATACTGGCTGTGATACAACTTCTGGGAAACGTCGTTGTTACTCGTGTCATTTTCAAAATATTGTTGTAAATTGTTATGGTAAGTAATTTCTAATGAATGAGGCAGTGATTCATTTGATGATAATTTAGTATTTGCGTGTTGATTCATATCTAGATCAAAGTATTGCTTATGAGGTAATTGATCCTCGGTACCGCTGTTGTCTACCTCATTGTTAAAATATGGTTGCAAATTGTCATAGGCAGTAATTTCTAATGAATGAGATAGTGATTCATTTGATGGTAATTGGGTATGTGTATACAAATTAAGATCTAAATCAAAATATTGATTAAGGGGTAATTGGTGTTCGTCATCATTGCTATTGACATAATCGTTAACTACTTGGCTTAATCTGTTAGCGTAATTTCCATCCAATGAACTACTAAGTAATGGTTCATTTGCTAATAAAGTATCTGCATCTACATGTGAATTCAAGTCTGGATCAGAACATTGATTATGAAATGATGGATGTACACCACTACTACTAGTGTCGTTTTCAATTCTTGATGACTTATTAATATCACTCATCTTTAAATTATTTGCTGCAGTAAAGTATGGATACATATAAAAATTCCTACCTGACCTAAAAATAAATTAATAATAACCTACGGATTTTATACTACATCAATTTAATACGGTACAGAGCCTAATTTTAATTGTTGGTCATATTATTTTCAAAAAATATCTCACAATTAATTACATATAATGCTAATGATTAAGAAAAGGAAATTTTATTTTTGTAATTTATTCAATCTGCAAAGTACATCGTAGCGGTGAAGACATTTTTATATTCTACTACACGTGAACGATGAAATTTTAATTTATCTTTATTTTAACAAAAAGGGTATAGTTGGCATATACGTATGAGCAAGTTCAAATGTGTTAAATAACTAATGGTGATGTTTGTACAATTCATAATTATGACAAATATTTATTATGGCACCAGGTGCAAATGATTAAGGGTAAAAGGTGACTATGTTTTATTGCTTTAATAAGAACCATACTTGATTTTACAATAAATGCATTCCAGTCTACAATGATTAACAGGTTGGTTTATATTATAATTTATAACTATAACAGTTAGTTGTTTTAAGTTATGCGGGTGATTCTATGATTGGTTTTGTCTCCTAAACAACTATTTCTTTTTTTAATGAGGAAGATATTAAGTTTTATTTCTTAGCGTCATGTCTTTGTATTATATGCATAGTTTATTGGAAAAATTTTACGGCGTATTAATTGAAAATTTTATTCAATAATGAGTAGGTTATTTCAAGTCTGTCATTTACAATATTAGTGCATTGATCAAACTATCTGTGATGATATTTACTATAATAAATTCACCTTAATTTAACCTAAATCAGTTGAATACATTAAACCTTTTTCTACATCAAATTTTGGAGCATAGAATTTTTAATTTTCTTATTACAATGCTATCCTAGATATTGAGTTTGTATCGCTCCTGAGAAAAGACACGGTAGCAGAAATTATCTTCTAACCGTGCCTAAAATTACATGATGTGATAATTAATATTATGAAGCGAACTATGTTTTACTTAATTATGCCGGCATTTTTAATGCACAAGTTTCTATATGTAATGATGGATTTTGATATTAGTGATCGCTTAAGCCGGCTTAAAATCTTATCTTTAATTTTTTCATTTGCAACCAATACCTTATTGCCAGAAATAATCATCACAGGATCTCTTAGTGTTCTTTCTAATTTTTCTGACTGTCTTTCTGACAATTTTTTTAAATATGAATAGGAAGTATTACTTTTATCAACAATAAAATTGTCAATTAATGCGCACATGTTACTACGGCTTGCATCATTAACTTTTTTAAGTAATATAAGTTTTTTAACAATTCTCGACATGGATTTCATTAATTCTCGATCAATTAATATTTTTTTTCTCGTGTATTCAAAAATTTCTGTTGCCCTCATCAGCGATCTATTATCAACGTAATAACCGCCAATAAGAGAAAAGAACAAGGGAATAACGCTAGATTCAGGTAACAACTTAATTATATTAAAAGCTTTTATCGGAGCAGACAAGATATTATCTATCAATGATTTTCTCACATCTTCGATAAGACTATTCTTCATGGTATCTGAAAAATGAATTCTGCTCGAATCCTTTAATACTCCATCCCATTTTACAGTAGCTGGCATTATTCCATACAGTACGGCATTATGGCAGATTTTGGTATTTCTAACAATTTTATCACATAATTTGCTGAGCTTTTGAGATGATGTGCAGTTTGATATATATGATGATTTAATTTGTTCTATAGACATACCACTAAGCAGCTCAACTTTAGACTTAATTTCTTCTTCAATCTCATCCAAGAAAGGATAAAATTGACCCAAGATGTGATCTTTGACGCGACCGAACATAATCTTAATTCTTGGACTGACAGGAACTTCACTAATCTGCCTCTTTAGTAAATATTTTTTGTATGATTTGTCTATCAAAGACGTTTTGAAGCTTTCTAAATCAATTTCTATCATAGCAAAAGACATTTTAAATAATGACTCCTGTCTTTCATTAAAAGGGTCCCATTTACATGAAGATGTCTTAGAAATATATGCTGCTTTGAGCTGTACTAATGATCCATCAATTGCAGGAGATGACTTGAGTATTTTAACTTTTGTGCAATTGTAACGAGAACTCAAGTTTTTATCACGCGTTTTATTTCCACTTCTGCTACTAATAGCCTTTGTGGGTTTACTACAAGCATTTTTTATGTCCTCCAATAAATATTTAACCATTGATTCTGCTGTATATTTATTTAGTGAAAATATTTTTTCTCCATAAAGCACAACAGATCTACTTACTTCTTCTTCTAACTTGGGAGAGAATTCGTTAAGCAATTTCATGTAATCTTTAATATTATCTATTTCAGTTTTTTCTACCTTTTCTTGTACAGAATGAAGAATAAAATTTGTTGTTCTTAGTGCTGATCTGGATATGTGTACTCCATGAACAAGCGAAAACATGCGATTCAATACATCGGTGTTTTTAAGTTTCTTGATTTCATTAATAATTTTCTGTGGCAAATCAATTATAGTATCAACTATTAGCTTTTTTAACCCGTGGGATAATGAAAACTTTAGATCTTTAGTTCTTGCAAACAAAAAAGCATCGTATCCTCTAAAACAAAACTTAATTTGAGTTATAGGTAAAAAATCTTCATGATCAATTTTTTTTATTTCCATTAACACATCTTTACAGCATTTAAAAAGCCTTTTAAAGAAAAGGTGATTAGAAATACATGCAGATTTTACAATTGCAGGAGACATTCCAGGTGCTATTACCACATCTGTATTGAGCATAATGTTATTAATGCGCGAGGAAATCTTATCTGCAATATATTTTCTAACCATTGAATGAGTAAATGAAAGATCAATGGACGAGGGGTCAAGTCCTTTGTTTTTTATCTGATAAGCAAGATTTGTTATTATAAAGTTTTCATACGATCTGTTATTGTCGATCTCAATTGATTTAATAACATACTCATATATTCCTACAGTTCTACGATAATTAACTTCAGCACAACGATAGTGTGGGGTAATTAATTGCAATTTTTCTGGGATAGCGTATCTTTCAATATTACTTGCTGTGTCTTCTTCTTTAGTGTCAAGAGAATATTGTTCTTGTTCCATTGTATGTTCCATAAAACTTGGTATATCATCTTCTTCAGAGCTATTATAGCAATACTGTTCTTTTTTTCTTTTTTGTTTCGAAAAACTCTGCAAGGTATCTTCTCCTGAGCTGCTCGAATAATGTTGTTTTTGTTCCATCGTATTTACTGCAAGAAATCCTATGTTATCTTCTTCGTCACTATTTGAATAATGTTGTTCTTGTGTTATAGAATTGCATTGTTCCAATGATGGTTCATTTTGCAAGCTAGTTGAATAATCATATTTTTCCGATGATTCATAGGCTGTATTTTGCAAATTAGTTGAGTAGGTGTATCTTTCCGATGATTCATAGGCTGTATTTTGCAAATTAGTTGAGTAGGTGTATCTTTCCGATGATTCATAGGCTGTATTTTGCAAATTGGCTGAGTAGGGGAATCTTTCCGATGATTCATATGCTGTGTTTTGCAAATCGGTTGAGTATGGGTATCTTTCCGATAATTCATATGCTGTATTTTGTGAGCTAGTTGGATAAGGGGATTTTTCAGATGCTGCGTAATCTGAATCTGATTTTTGCAAGCTAGTTGAGTAAAGGTGTCTTTCTGATGATTCATTTGACGTATTTTGTAAGCTGGTTAAGTAATGGTATTTTTTCGAGGATTCATTTGGTTCGTCTTGAAAGTTAGTTGAACAAGGTTGCATTTCCGGTGATTCATGTGAGTAACTCGGGAAGTTAGTTGAGTAATGATCTTGTCCCACTGATTCGTGTGATGAGTTCTTAATGCTAGTTTGATAATAATGCTGATCTAGTGATTCGTGTGGAGGGTTTGGCAAATTAGTTAGATAATGGTACGGCTCCAACGTTTCACATGAGGCATTTTGAATATTGCCTGAAGAAAGATATTGTTCACACATAAAAAATTATTCCCCCTTCATATGGGTAAAGATACAATATCTACAACGACGCGAGATATTGGTAGATTACTAGGTAAAAACTATAGTTTCATAATAATGAGCGTTAATGTTTACTGCGGCACTTGTTGTAAATGATAAAATGCTAAACAATCAACATTGCTTTCATTGAAACTATTTTTGAAAAATACACACATGCATTGCATCTAGGCTAGCTATGTCTTCTCCATATTAACATGAAGATATTCCATGTCCAATATTTTGTATTGTATTTAATTAATTAACTGCTAAATTAAAAGTAGATAAGAAAATTGGTATGTGAACGTAGTGATAGCAAAAAATAAAACGTTGTATGTTTTTTATAAGATAAATATAATTGTTGATAGGTTAGTAATATTTAAAGATACAAATGAATCATAACTTATTATTTAGAAATGCTAATAGAAATAGCGTGTCGTTATTTAGGAAATTCATAAAATAATAATTTATTGTTTATTTTAGTTTATATGTGTAATTTTATGATCAGGAATTTATGCGCTAAAAATAGATGTTGTTTTGATAAAATGAGAAACATATTTACATAATAAAAGTTATTTTCAATGCAATAATTAAGTTGTATTAACCTGACAGTTGTTAATGACTAAAATGTATCGGTTGAGGGGTGTGTGCTAAATTTATGTATGTATCTAGTTTTTATATCTAATATTATAAACACCAGATTTTTTTAGACAAAGTTCTCTGTATATCTTTATGGATCGTGACATCAGGGAAAATTTAAGCTTGGATAAAATATGATTTTTTGTTTTTTCATCTGCAATTGAAATCTTACTGTTATCGTGAATAATTATCATGGATTCACTTAAATCTTTTTCCAACTCAACAAATTGTTTTCTTACTGAAATTTTTAGATATTCAGATGCAGATAATTTCCCATCAACAATACAGTAGCTAATGGGTTTATAAAGATCGTGCGTTTTACTAAATTTATTGCTTCTGGCAAATAATTTAATACCTTCAGATATCTTATATACAGATTCACTTAATATTTTATCATTCATTAATTTTTCTTGTGTTGATTCAAACACTGCTTTTGCTTTTAGTAACGATTTATTATCAACATATACATTATCAACGAGAGAGAAGAAACATCCTACAGTTTTACATAGTGGTAATGATTCAATTACGCTTGTAATTTTTTCTTTAATACTCAGAATGTTATCTGTTAATAGTTGTCTTATTATATTAATAAAATTACCCTTGGTTTTTTTCGAGAAATGCATTCTTCTTGATCTTTTTACTCCCGATTCTAGTTCTATGGATGATGGTATAAGATCAAATAACACCTCGTCATCATAATTTTCAGTGCGTTTAGTAACTTTGGTGCACAGCTCTTGTAGTCTATGATGGAAAAAGTTACTTGATGTATACGCCAATTTAAATTGTTCTATAGACATTCCATTAAGGGGCTTAATTTCAGATCTTATTTCTTCTTCAATTTCATCTAGAAAAGGACCAAATTCATTGGAAAAGTAAAGCTTAATACGATTACACATACAATTGAAGTTAGGATTAAATGAAATTTTATTAATACATCTTCTCACAGAAATTTTGTTATTAGATTCAGAGATTAAATGATTTTTAAAATTTTCCGTGTCGATTTTAATCATTGTGATAGCTAATCTATATAATCCAGTAGATGGTCCTATGCTAGATGGATCCCAACGGTATGGATGTTTTCTTAGAGACATAGATGCTTTTTTTGATAAAGAAGTTTTTTCTGTATCAGTGGAAGCCTCTAACATAATTGATTTTGAAGAAATAGAGTTAATTGTATTGCCATACATTTTATAATAAAATTTAAAACAAATATTGTTTATATCTCTTAGTATGTATTTAATCATCGTCTTTGCAGTACATTCGTTTGGTAAAAATGTTTTTTTTTCGTGCATAACAACTGAGCTTCTTACTAATTCCCCCAATTTTGACGTATGTTCTTCTAGTAATTTTCTATAATCATGGAAATTGCTCTTCGGTGGGTTGTCTTTTGCTATTTTTCCTTTAATATGATTGATAATGTAATTTATGTTTCTTATTAATGAGTTAGATACATATACGCCATGAACAAATGGAAACATAAAGTTGGATATTTCTGTCGTTTCAAAATTACTAATTGCATTAATAATTTTGTTTGGTAAATCATATATGGATTCTATTATTAAAGCTTTTACCACTTGGGAAAGTATTTTTTTTCTATACTTGCCTTTGATCCATAAAACGTTTCCAGGTCCGAAATAAGCTTTGCTTTTCATTAGAGGCAAGAAATTTTCGTGACTGAGCTTACTTAATTCTGTTGCAATGTTCTTGCAACAATTATTTAGCTTAAAAAAGAAATGTCTATTTGATATACAATTGTATTTTATGTCTAAAACAGACATTCCTGGATTAATAAGTACATCTGCGGTCGTAATTATCTCGCTAATATAAGGGTTAACTTTGTCTGCAATATATTTTCTGATTACTGAGTAGGTACTAGAAATATCAATATCTAAAGGGTTAAAACTTTTCATTTCAATAAGTTTTTTGAACTCGTTTAGTAAAGAGATCTTAAGTGATTCCTTATTATCAATATCAATCTTTTTGATAGCGTGTTCGTATATGCTTACGGATATTTTAGTAGAACATAAATTATGATAAACGTATAATTTTGATGTTAGTTGTAATTCTTTTGGAATTACATACTCTACAGGGTGCTGGAAAGTATGGACTTCTGGGACACCTAGTGAAGAGTATTGTTTAGTAATGGATTGATCAATTTCTAGCGGAAAATATACATCATAATATTCATTGCTTTCAATGAGTTGTTTGGTATTAATTGCATCAACATATTGGTTATCCAGTTCTTGAGTAAGAGGTGGTTTATCTGTAGTGTTTGTTGACTCCCTAGAGTTAAGAACATTTTTTTCTGTTGTTTCAACCGATTCTAAGTTATTAGTAGCTATTGTCGTGTTTGATTCATCAAATTTATCTACATCATGTAATAAATGTCTCAACAAATCGGTGCTGTTTGCGACCTTATAGCTGTGTGTCTGATTTGTAGTAAAGCTTGGTAAGTTATGAAGCAATGTATCTTCTATTGGACTATCTACATAGGAATTATGTTGATCACAATCTAATTTTTCAATATTATCTGGAGATTTGTTCGAGCTATTAATGTCGTCTGCACTACGGTTTATTGCTGGAAAATGCGAATGCATATAATGATGCCTGTGTAATTGGTTCGCAAAATTTTGTTTCAACTTACAAAATAGTACACTAAGTAGTACTTGATGTTAAATCTTTGTTAAAAATATTATGATTTTTTTAAAAGAGTTGTAGTTAATTGTTTTGGTAATGGTTATTAAATTTTTTAGATCAAATAATGTAGATATAAAAAAAATATTAATATATCCATTATTGGTGCATGATTAATAATTGGTCGGAGGATGGGTACTCTACATACAGATAAACTTTGCTTGTTAATTTCCATTTAGGGTAGCTACTTGTTACAGAGTAAATATTTATCAAACAAATAAGAAAATTTTTTATAACGAGCTGACTGTATTTTGAACGTTACTATAATCTCTGGTTACGGCAATTTTATTTTTGTAGGCTTTTAATCATACTGGCTAATAAATACCCAGTTAATAAATTTACTTCAAGTTTATCTGGTGGCATTATGTTTCCTTTATGAACTATAACAGATGCCTGTATCATTTCTTCTAATTTTGTTTTTACACATAATTGATCAAATAATTTATGACGATAATTAGGATCATTATCTTTTTGGGATGTGTTTTCCATAATATTATTGCTAATGGAGTTGTAAATATTTATTATGTTTCTCATAAGTGACTTGGTGATGTAGATATCTCTGAAAAGCAAAAATACTCCGTTGCAAATATCAATTAACTCGAAATTTTTTATAGTAGAAGAAATTTTTTGAGGTAGTTTTGATATGGTATCCATTACTAAACTTTTTGATATTTCATAAAAGTAGTTTCTAGCTGCAATTTTGTTGTGATTATCATCTGGGGAATTTTTCAAACAAATTCTTATGCTCTTTGGAACTATGAGTTCAAAATTTTTACTAGGAATTTTATTTATATAAGTTAATATTTTTTTGCAATATTCACCCAAGCTACAGAAGAAATCAATATTGGAGATATAATTATCTCCAATATTTGTTATAGGTGTTCCTGGAGGAATTAGTACATCTGATGTTTGTATAATATCGTTAATGTGGGGAGAAATCTTATTTGAAACATATTTTCGCACTCTTGAGTGCCATTCTGCAATGTAGACATCTGGCTCACCCAGATCTTCATATTTAATTCTTTTTTTAATTTCCATCAATATCAAATTTCTAAAAATTTCCTCATCGTCAATGCTAATTTTTCTTATAGCGCACTCATATAGGTTGTCAATTTTTTTGTTATTGAGAATATGACGTATATCACATGATTTCATTAATGTTAATTCTTTTATAACTCTTATTTCTGAACAACCTTGATGGTTATCTTCTTGTTCATTACTATTTTGTTTATAAAAGTGTTCATTAGAGGCTTTGATTATATCTGATAACAAATATTCAATCATTAATTTAGCTTCACTTTTTTCTAGTGAGCATATTTTTTCTCTAAGTAGTATAACTGATGTTTTTAATGCTTTTTCTAATTTATACCTTATTATAGATTCATCGATATATTTATCATTATCACATGAGTCATGATTTGGAGCTTTAGGTTCTATTACTTCTTCCTTATAAATATTTATTACATTTCTTATGAATGATTTATCGATATATACACCATGTAAAAGTGAGAACATCCCGATGCGAAAATCAGCTACCCTAAATTTTCTAATCACGTAAGTAATCTTATGAGTTATGTTGGATATGGTATCTATTATTAAACTTTTTAATGCTTGGGAAAGTATATTTTTTTTGCTATCCATGATTGGTGTATTAACATCCAAAACGTTACCTTCATCAAAGGTAATTTTTGATTGAAGTATAGACAAAAAATTATCATTTGGCATTCTGTTTATTGTTTCTATAATTTTTACGCATCCTTCGGAGAGTTTGCTGAAGAAAATGTGATTTGAAGTGCACTTAATCTTTATCTCTGAAATAAACATCTGCGAAGTAATTTTAACATCTGCAATATGAATAATGTTATTAATATAGGGGCAAATTCTATCTACTATGTATTTATGTACATTTGAGTAAGTTTCTGAGATATCTATGCATGAATTATCAAATCCTTTCTTGTCAATTATATTTTTAAATTCTGCCAATATAGTTTTTTTTAACAATCTCTTTTCATCAATAATAATTTTTCTGACGGCATATTCATATATGCCTTCAAGTGATTCTGTAAAACATTGCAATCCATTCTCTTCTGATATAATCGAAGTGGGCTGATTGGATACAGGAATAATTATACCATTTGATTCATCTCTTTTTTTATATATATTTTGTGGAAACTGACATGCTAAATTATTAGTGTTACTTTCTTCGTTAATATTTCTTTGAGCCGAAGGGGATAGATGGTACTGATCTAGGAAATTTTTTGTCATGTCTGAGAACAAACGGCAGGTCATTGTATTTATGATATCATCGTTTGGAAGAAATGTTATTCCTTCATGTAGTACGATAGATGTTCTTATCAATTTTTCCAATTTTTTTTTTATAAACGGTCTTCTGAAAAACGATTTCATTGCATTGTTGAGATCACTTATTAGGGATTCGTTTTCCATGATTTCTTCATAAATATTTATTATATTTTTTATAGATGATACTATAATATTTGCTCCATGTAATTGTAGAAATAGTATTGACGATATATCATCGCAACTAAGATTTTCGATTACGAAGATGATATCTTGTTTTAAATTAGATACAGTATCTATTATTAATTTTTTTAATGCTTTATAAAGTGCATCTCTTTTAATAATAGTAATACTGTGTGCGGTGAGATTGAAATTGTTAATTAAGTCAATAGTAATGTTTTGTTGAATAACACGTAATAATTCCATAGGAGGGGTTATATTTATCATTTCTGTGATTTCTAGACGGCATTCCTCAATTTTATTGAGGAAGAACTGATTTGATATCAACGTGGATCTAATGTCGCTAACGTGCATTCCTGGGGTTATCAACAAATATGCAGATTGCACGATATCTTTAGTGTAATGAGACATTTTTTTCAAAATATATTCGCGTACTTTCGAATAAGTATTTGTCATATCTATGTTTGATGCGTCATAGATCTTATGTTCAATACTATATTTGAATTCTTTCAATATGGTATCAGAGAATATTTTTTCTTTATCAATAAAAACATTTTTAATGGCGTATTCGTATATATTATCAATATGTTTATTAATAAAAATATTACTTGGTTTATATTGCGGAGATAATACAACGATTCCTCTCGGTATTATGAATTTTGCGTAATTTTTAACGATGTCTTCTACCTCAATTGGATAATATTTACCAGATGAGCATAGATCATAGAAAATGTTTATCATATCTGATAATAGATACTCAATCATTAATTCTTTTGTAGACCAATTAGGGTGATATGTATTTTCTTTGTACAATATAACTGAGTTTTCAACGGCTTCTTTCAACTTATTCTTTGCAATTGACTCATCAAACAATATTTGATCATTATCAAATCTTGTTTTTAGGCACTTATTGCTCCTGATTTCATTATCAGTGTCATTATAGATTTCTATTAAATCCTTTATAAATGACTTGGAAACGTAAGCGCCATGTAAGACTGAGAATAGGCCAGCACAAATATCGATTGACTTGAATTTTTTGATTGCATAGATAATCTTCTGTGTCAAATCAGATATAGTTTCTATTATCAGATTTTTTGATAATATAGAAAGTGCGTTTTTTTTATGATTTGGAATGCTGGTTAAATCGATTTTAAAAAAATTATTTGTTCCAAGATTAATATTATTTTGAATTATGTGAAAAAATTCCGTGTCTGGGGTTTTTCTTATTATCTCTACAGTTTCTATGCAGTACTCAGATAGATTACTTAAGAATGTGTTATTTGATATGCACTTAGACCTTATGTCTGAAATAGACATGCCAGGAGTTATTTTTATATCTGCGGTGGTAATAATGGTCTTAATGTATGGGGAAACTCTTTCTAAAATATATTCGCGCACATTTGAATAAGTTTCGGAAAGATCCATATATGATATACTGCAATACTTGGTCATATCCTTAAATTCTGTTAGTACGGTAGTTCTAAGCGTTTTTTTCTCATCAACGACGATCTTTTTAATGGCGCTTTCGTATATGCTTTCGATTGATTTATCTATATAAATACTACTTTTCTTATAAGATAGTGACAATACTGTTAATTCATCTGGCATTATAATTTTTGCGTAACTTTTGTTTTTGTTAGTTTCTTCTCCTGTGAATTTTGAGGTTGTTGCAATCTGCTCATTTTTAATAATAGATGATAGATCAACATCCATTGCAATACATGGACTGTTTTCGTGCATGTCAGTAGAATCTGATTTGACTATATTGAAAAATAGCTCTTCAATTGAGTTAACATGTTGGTATGAGTTATAATCACATAACTCTTTATCTTCTAGCAAAATATCTACGAGTGACTTATATTTATCAGTTTCAAAATTGTTATCGTCAATATTTTTTGTCTCTGAATTTTTTTCCATTGAAGGTTCGTTGTTTTGTGTGTTTACTAAATCTGATTTAATTGTGCATAAGTTTATATCCATATTAGATGAGTCATAATGATATTTTTCATAACTATTACTCTCCTTAAGATCTATTCTTTTGGGATTAGGTGTTTTCTCAAATTGTTCCTCTTCAACAAACGGACGTTTTAAAGTGCCGCATGTAAGCGGTTGCTCCACAAAATTTTCGGTTTCGTTATAATCTGTAATCGCTGTTTTTGTATCTACAACTATATCAGATGATGTTGTCTTGTTTGTCGTTACTTCTTGATCAAGTTCTTCCAACTTAAATACATCAATAAACAATTCTTCACTGAATGTATTATACCAATCCGAATTATTACTGAAGGGAGCGTCAACGACATTAAATGACGATCCATCCTCTAGTAAGTTATCTATGCAAGAACCTAAGCACCAGTCCAAATTTTGATTTCCATCATTGAATTCTTCTCGACACGGCATTTGATTAGTATCACTACTCGTCACGTTACTTGTAAAGTTATTAATTTCATTTAAGTCTTCTGAAGTAAAATTATCATTTGATTGGCATGGATGCATGTACAGCTATGTCCTAATTGTTTAAAAACAATCTGATTCTATCTATATATCTTAAAATATGTAAGTAAAAATAATATTTTTTGCATGAAGTGTTTTACTTAATGAAGATAATTTGCTGTGTTTTTATTATTTTTTACTAAATTATTCTATATCTAAGTTATTTTTATTGGTTTTGATATTTGTTAATACTTTAAGTAATGCTAATTAATTAGTATTATGGATAAAGTGATATTGATGCTATGGTACAGGTATTAATTTATTATGTACGTCAATTTTATATGTTGAAGGTTACTGTAAAAGGATGACATAATACTGAATTTATTTTGTGATTTCTGTGTTTCATTGTAATTGAGTTTGTATAAATTAACTTGCTAAGTGTGCTATTTGTAGCATATATTTTAAGCTTGCATAATAATATTTTATATTTAATTTGTATATGTATGTCTGCTAATTGGTATTTAGCGGTCAATCATGATCTATATTCATAAATATTTTTCAGAGTTATACATTTATTAGTGAGTTTTAAGGGGTAGTTTTGATTTATTGACAATAATTTGTGTATGAAAACATTGAATTCATCGAAGCAGTGTTTTAGGGGGATAAAATTGTTGCTCTAAAATTTTAATTTTACAAACAAGGTTTGTTGAGGGAATATTGGATAGGATTTTTATCCTTGCTACTTCCGTTTCCTGATGAGTGTGTATCTCTGCATACAAGTACATACAGAAAGTGTTTTTACGTAGTATGAGATAAAATTTATCTACAATTAAATTTGTGGCTGTAATGACAAAATAATGATCGGTTAATGATCCGTGTTTATTTGTTGATTTTTTGTAGGCAGCATGCCAACCCCGTATTCAATGTCGTTCATTATTGTATGATGGTCAATGAAATTATGTCGCTCTAGTATCTATTAATAAAATTTCACGCTATAAAGACGATATAGTATTATTTTTGCAATTTTTGTTATTAAATAAATGCATATAGTTAACTAGATAATTTATAATGTATAGCTTCTTAAATAGCCAACAACAATTCTTGTATTCATCATTGATATAAATATGATCTGGTAGTTATCTCATCAAGAAATCATCAAGTCTTCTAGAACAAAGCTCCATGTATGACTCAACGGCTAATTTAGATAAATATTTGGTTAATTCGTATATTAATTTATCTACCTCGCTTTCATTTGCAAAACGTATTTTATCCCCGACATTACCATCTTGGTTGCATTCAACAAGCATTACAGGGGAATCAACAGAAAGAGACAGGTTGCCTTTTTTCAACTTATTATTAATTAACTCCATTGATAATGCTTTTGCGCGCTCACTAATTTCACTAAATAAATTATCACCTTTCCTTTTTCTTCTTGACATGTTGAACTTATGAGCAAGGGCGTGTTTTTCAGGATCGTAGGAATTGCAAGTTTCTGTCATTAATTTATTCAATTCTTCTGCTTTAGCTAATTCATTTAGTGTGCATTCAAGGGCTGATTTTGCTTTTAGCAGAGAATTATTATCGATATACATATTGTTAAAAAACGAAAAACACCCCTCCAAAATTCTGTCCTTTGGTAATGATTGAAGTGCTGTTGTAATCTTTTTTGAAGTACTTAAAATATTGCTTATCAGTAAATCATACATATCTGCAGCAGCAATGTTCCTTATATTAGGAGTGGACTGAACTAATACGCCGTTACCTATTAATATCTTTTCTTGAATTAATCCGTGAGTTAATTTCAATATTTCACTTATATCGCTGCACTCTCTTAATATTTTTACGCTTGTAGCACATGCTTTTTCCAGCCAAGGGAAAAAATCATTATTATATAAGTATTCCATTCTAAGTTCCTCTAGGTACATTCCGTTTTTTATTATTATCGATTCTTTTGATTTTCTTTCAAAATTTTTTACAGCAGGCGAGATCATTTTTATAATGCAGGTCCTGACATGATCGTACGTAGAATCGAGTTTGAGTTTGGGGTAATCGAGTTTGAGTTTGGGGCAACGTTTTTTATCTCTTTTACTAGGATCTACATAAAAATTTTCTAATATTTTCAACTTATTTGTTTTCTCTAGGAAATTTTCTTGAAATTCATCGTGATCAATATACATTTCTGACATAACAGTTTCGTATATTCTTGAATGCTGCATGCCTGCCATTACTTCATTTGCACTCCATTTATTCGGTTTTTGGGGTTTTATTTTTTCACTTCCATTTGCACTTTTGGTTGTTTTTTTAGTTCCGTGATGACTTGCTGCTGCTGATCCTTGTGGGATATCATCCCCCTGTTCTTCAGTTGGTTCGTGATCTGCAGATGTAGTGGCAAGGCTAGCTAAAGTACCGCTTGCTTGGCTATTTTGGGTCTCCATAGATGAACAACCTTGGGGGGGTAATTCTTGCGTGTCTATTTGCAGTTGTGATAAGTCTCCCATTTGTTCTCTATCTTCGTCTTGCGGCTGGGTTGCTGCATTGGAAGCAGTACCATGACAACCACTAGTCGACGCTTCTGCTATATCTTCACTAGACAGCGAGTATACGTTTTTCATTTTTCTACCTAAATGATTAATTAATAATTTTGTGCGTATATTTGAGTAAATTCATAGCAGTCTCGTGCCAACACCTTATAAACCTAATGTTCGTATCTACTTGAAACATAATTTATATTTTTTCCATGTTACATGATCATATTTAGTATTATTTACCTGAAAACATTTATGTCAATAATGTATGTAAATTTATGACAACAAATAGTTTTTATATAGTTTTTATATGTATGTGATAGAGGTGCAATTTATGAGCTCCTATTCAACGGATTTTAATATATAAATGTTTAATTAAAAAACAATTATTTACTTGTTTGTTGGTTGTTTTTGCAATTGTATTTTGTGTTAACAGATTTCTTTTATATGACTTGCGAATTTGCGAATGTTTTTTAATTATTTATAGTGTTTCAGTTAGGTTTGACGTTTGCCTATGATCGTGCAGAGATCTATTTGTTATTTCTATCATCGCAATGATAAAACAAATCCACTGAACCATTATTCATTAGTTATGATACGTTGAACTTGTGACAGTGTTCTTAGAGTTGATCAAGGTTATGGCTTTGTCTAAGTAAAATTTATATGTGATACAATGGCTTGCATTTGTACATGATTAATTTTGAAGATTTGGTTGTTATGGGGGCACTTGTTTATGTTTGTTTGTCACAAACATTGCGATAGATGTCATTGCGATAGATGTTTATCTTTAGGTAGCTTGTTGCTGAATATTTTAAAATCTATTGCTCTATTGAATTGATTACATCTATTGAATTGATATAATCAATGGAGAAAAGATATTTTATTTATAGTTATGAGTTGAAATGCCCAGTGTTTCTATTTTGTCGTTGTTATATGTACATTTCTAGTAAGTGTGTTGGCAAATATTTCTTCAAAAAATTTGATGCTCTTACTTTCTTGTGCTTGATCCCTATCTTAGGGGTGGTTTGTTGGAGATTTTAGTAGTTTCATTATTGTATATGAGGCGAGGTTTGTGTGACACGTGTTAGTGTATAGAAATTTCCAATAATTGTTCACATTATTATGTGTATGTACGTGATTCATGGTCTGGTGTGTATCGGTCTAATTATTATTGATCACAAAGGTACTTTTGATTTCTATGTGGGCGATGCGTTTTACTAATTAAAATACTAGTTACATGAAGCTTAATATTACCTTGTTTTATAGGATATTAACCCCCAGCTTAACCTGGTGTCACTCATGTAAGGTTATGTGATTTGTGTAATTAGGTTGCAATGACTGTCAGTTTTATTTGTGATCTATCCCAAAGTGGGTAGATTTTGGGTAGTTTTACGGGGATAATAACCAGTTAATTGTTGTCATTGAATAAGAGTTTTATCTGAGCTATTGTTGTGGAACTCAGTTTTACTAATTTTTTTGAGATAACCCGGTTCGTGTGCTGCACTGTGCCCTGATTATTGACGTGCTTTTTTGTCGCTGAAGGCTTAAAATGCCAGTCGTTGTTTTTTGATAATTGCTTGTATATTGCCCTCCTAGTGCCGAGGGATTTTATTAAAAAGAGGTGCTTTTGTGAATAGTATGTTGAAAAATTTGATGATTTGGTTGGTTATTGGCGTGGTGCTAATGACTGTTTTTGACCAATTTGGTCTACACGGTGCTTCTATTTCATCAGTGCCATATTCACGTTTTATGGAAGAGCTTCACGCCGGTCGTATTAAATCTGTTGAGATACAGGGGCATGTAGTTAGAGCTAGTACGCTAAATAACGAAAGAATAAAAACCTATGCTCCTAGTGATTTGTGGTTGGTTAGCGATTTGCTTAAAGCTAAGGTCAACATTGTTGCTAAGCCCGAGGAAGAACCTTCGTTTCTTATTAATTTGTTTGTTTCTTGGTTTCCGCTTGTTGTTTTGATAGTGCTTATGGTTTTCTTTATGCGTCAAATGCAGGGCGGTGGTCGAGGTGGGGCCTTTACTTTTGGTAAATCTAGAGCTCGTTTGCTAGACGAAAATCAAAATACTGTCACATTTAACGACGTAGCTGGGTGTGATGAGGCTAAGGAGGAGGTAGCTGAACTTGTCGATTTTCTGAAGGATCCTGCTAAGTTTCAAAAACTTGGTGGTCGTATACCTAAGGGTGTTTTAATGGTTGGTAGTCCAGGAACGGGTAAAACTCTTTTAGCTAAGGCTATTGCTGGAGAGGCTAAAGTTCCGTTTTTTAGCATTTCCGGGTCTGATTTCGTAGAAATGTTTGTCGGTGTAGGTGCTGCACGTGTGCGAGATATGTTCGAACAGGCTAAGAAGTGTGCGCCTTGTATTGTTTTTATTGATGAAATTGATGCTGTTGGTCGCCAACGTGGTGCAGGTTTGGGTGGAGGAAATGACGAACGTGAGCAGACTCTGAACCAGATGTTGGTGGAGATGGATGGATTTGAAGGTTCTTCAGGTATTATTGTGATGGCAGCTACGAATCGTCCAGATGTTCTAGATCCAGCTTTGCTCCGTCCTGGACGTTTCGATCGTCAAGTTGTTGTTTCTTTGCCGGATATTCGTGGTCGCGAACAGATTCTCAAAGTTCATGTTCGTAAAGTTCCAATGGCAGATGATGTTCGTATAGACATTTTAGCTAGAGGAACACCGGGATTTTCAGGAGCAGATTTAGCTAACTTGGTTAATGAAGCTGCTCTCTTTGCTGCTCGTTATAACAAAAAGTTTGTTGATATGAGCGACTTTGAGATGGCAAAAGACAAAATTATGATGGGAACAGAGCGCCGTTCTATGGTCATGTCTGAAGATGAGCGGCGTAATACTGCGTATCATGAATCTGGGCATGCCGTTGTTGCTATGAGTTTGAAGCATGCTGACCCTGTTCATAAAGTAACTATTATTCCTCGTGGGCGAGCTCTGGGATTGACTATGCAGCTACCTATTGAGGATAGATATTGCCTGAATAGAGAGCAATTATTGGATCGTTTATCGGTTTTATTTGGTGGTCGTATAGCTGAGGAGTTATTTATGAATCAGATGACTACTGGTGCTAGCAATGACTTTGAGCGTGCTACTGATATGGCTAGAGCCATGGTGACACGTTACGGAATGTCAGATGAAATGGGGGCTATGGTATATGTTGATAATGAGACTACCGGCATATGGGGCAGATCTCCTTGGCATAATGTTTCTGAGACCACTCGCCAACAGGTTGATAGAGAGATTCGCTTACTTATCGATTCTCAGTACAATCTTGCTAGGAAAATTTTGGAAGAACGTCGTGATCGGGTTGAGGCTATGGCAAAAGCTTTGTTGGAGTGGGAAACACTGGATTCTGAACAGCTCAAGGACATAATGGATGGTCGTGAGCCAACTCCTCCCAGTGATGGTGTGGGTTCTCCGCCATCGTCTTCATCTGAAGATGATAAATCATCTTCAGATGATAAAAAAACCGATGGCGGTGCTACTAATCCTCCTCCACCTTCTGAGGTTAAGGACCCACATTCCTTACCGTCACAATAGCCTTGTCTGTGATTAAGTTTTCTTATTTGGTTTTCTATGGGTGATTGCCTTCCTTCGTTTATAAAGTTTGGGACGGATGGTATTCGTGGTCGTTATGGGTTGTTTCCTATTACTTCTGCTTGTTTTTGTCGTGTATCCTATTCGTACGCTGTTGTTATGCGTAGGTTGTATCCGTCTTGTTTACCAATTGTCTTGATCGGTCGTGATACAAGAGCTAGTGGTGTTCCGCTTTCGGAGGGAGTAATTGCTGGCCTGATGGCAGCCGGCATAGAAGTATGGGATATTGGGGTTGTTAGTACCCCTATAATTTCTTCCTTAGTTTGTCAGCATAGCGTTTTGGGGGGAATTGTTGTTAGTGCTTCTCATAATCCGTACTATGACAATGGCTTGAAATTTTTTTCACATGATGGGTTTAAGCTTTCATCGAGTTTGGAAGATGAAATTACCTCTGAATTTAATGGGCTGGATGAAAACATTTATTTTGCTTCCCGTTCTAGTGGAGCAATACATAAGCGTTATGATCTTTTGGAAAAGTATTTAAATGACAGTGTTAATCATTTTTCTGAAATGCCTACATCAATAGTACCTTGCAGAGTTGCCGTGGATTGTGCACACGGAGCTCTATATCGTGTTGCACCATTGATGTTTCAATCGCTTGGGTTTGAAGTGCTACCGATTTGCTGTAGTCCAAATGGATATAATGTTAATAATTTATGCGGTTCTACATCTCCTGATTTTTTAGCTAATTTTGTTCGTTCAGGAAAGGCTGATGTTGGAGTATGTTTTGACGCTGATGGCGATAGGGTTCTGCTAATTATGCCAGATGGTAATGTTTGCGATGGTAATATTATCTTATACTTGTTTTTTCGACGTTGGCTGATGAATAGTACGGTTTCTGGGGTCGTGGGTACGGTAATGACAAATTCCGCTATAGAGAATTTCTTCAAAAGTGAGGGTGTGTCGTTTTATAGGTCTCTTGTTGGAGATAAAAACATTGTTAAAACTATGATTTTGGAGAAGGCAACTTTTGGGGGTGAGCCATCAGGTCATTTGATTGTGAACAGGGATAATAGGCTATGTTTTGATGCTTTATTTAACGTAATAGATCTTATTTTATCATTCCATACTTTAGATGATATTTATCAGGAGTATTTATCCATTTCTCTTTATCCTCAAAAATTGTTGAATGTACGAATAAAAAAACATTACAATTGGGAAGACGATGTGAGGCTGCAGTATTACTTGGACGATTGTAGGAAGGCTGGGGGGGATTTTTTTCGTGTATTGGTTAGGTTGTCAGGTACTGAGCCTGTGCTGAGAATTATGTTGGAAGCAAAAGAAGAGCGTTTCATAAATGTTGTTGCTTCTCACTTGTCTTGCATCGTTAATGCCGCCCAAGATTTAATTGTAGGTGATTGATGAGAGCGGAGTCGTTGTTCGGCAGAGGATTTTCCCCGATTACTTGGAATTGTGGTAGATATCGTTTGAACATTCGTCGTCCCCTGGTTATGGCTATTGTTAATGTTTCCCCTGATTCGTTTTCTGGTGATGGAATTTTGGTAAAGGGCATGGATATTGAGGGCCATCTTTCCGCCCTTGTTGAATCTGGTGCTGATATTATTGACATAGGAGGAGAGTCTACTCGCCCTGGCTCTAGCCCAGTTTCGGAGCAAGAAGAGCTAGATAGGGTGCTGCCCTTTGTAGAGGTGGCGGTTACTTTGGGTGTTCCTGTTTCTGTCGATACGTCTAAGTCAACGGTTATGAATGCGAGCATTGCTCTTGGTGCTGATATCATCAACGATGTTTTTGCTTTGCGTGGTGATGGTTCGGTTGGTGCCGTGTGTGATTCATCTGCTGGTGTTGTGTTAATGCACATGAAAGGGTCTCCTGATAAGATGCAGCAATTTCCTAGTTACGATGATGTTGTGTCTGAAGTGGTGTCTTTTATCGAGGATAGAGTTTGTGCTTGTGTGGATGCAGGTATATCTCGTTCTCGTTTGTGCATTGATCCCGGTATTGGTTTTGGTAAATCATTGGAGCATAATCTGTCTTTGTTTTCTAGATTGAGTGATTTTGTAAAGATGAACCTTCCTCTCTTGGTTGGTCCCTCTAGAAAGAGCTATTTATTTCATCTTTTAGGTCGTTCTGTTGAGGACCGGTTACCTGGAACTTTGGCCGCTTGCCTTGCTTCATGTTCATATGGAGCCCATATTTTGCGTGTGCACGATGTTGCTGCTGTTAGAGATGCTCTTATTTTTTGGAAGAGGGTGGTTGCTACTGAGTGGGGGGAGTTTTAGTGGCTAAGAAAAAAGGTTCTCCAGGTATAAGTCAGTTTGTAGCTTATATGTTATTGCTGATGACGACTGTTTTTTCTTTGGCTAATGCATCTGTTAGTCGTAAGGCTATGGTTATTGATGGATCTGCAACTGTTTATCCTATTACAGAAGCTGTGGTTGAGGCCTATCAGGATAGTTCTGCCAAAGCTTCTTCTCAACGTATTGTTATCTCTATTTCTGGTACTGGTGGTGGTTTCCAGAAGTTTTGCCGTGGTGACATAGACGTGGTAGATGCTTCGCGTCCTATTTTAAAGAAGGAAATGGAAGCCTGCAGAAGAAAAAATATTTCTTATGTCGAGCTTCCTGTTGCCTATGACGCTATTTCTGTTGCTGTAAATTTGAAAAATTTGTTCGTAAAGTCTTTGTCTGTATCAGATTTAAATAAAATTTGGGGAGAGTCATCTGATTCTAAAGTCTTATTTTGGGATCAAGTTAATCACAATTATCCCCATATTTCTCTTAATCTTTATGGTCCTGGTCCAGGATCCGGAACTTTTGATTATTTCACTAGTGTAGTAAACGGTAATAGTGGTTCTATACGTACCGATTTTTCGGCGTCTCAGAACGATGATGTTCTTGTTCAAGGCATTTCACGTGATCCTCGTGGTATTGCATATTTTGGCTACTCTTACTATGTTAGTAATAAAGATAAGATTCGTTTAGTACCAATTGATAAAGGCAATGGTCCTGTTTTTCCTTCTATGAAAAGCATTGTTGATGGCAATTATTTGTTGGCTAGGCCATTATTTGTCTATGTTTCGATAAATTCTCTTAAAAATTATGAACTTATGGAGCTTATGCGTTACTATTTAGCAAATGCAGCTCGTTTTGCAAGAGAAAGCGGTTACTTTGAGTTATCCGATGATTTGTACACGTCTTTGCTTAAGCGTCTGAATGGTAAATTTTCTGGTACTCTTTACGGCGGTGATTTTGCTCATTCTGCAAATTTGGATTGTTTTTTAGTTAAGTGATTTAATGTATAGGGTATTTTTGTGTCTGATTACGTGTATCGCTCTAATTTTAAGATAATTAAAGAGAGAATTGTCGTACTTATTCTTTTTTGTGTTGCATTTTTTTCCATTTTGGTGACGGTTGGTATTGTTTTTTTGTTGCTCAAAGAATCTTTGTTATTCTTCAAGGTTATTCCAGTAACCGATTTTTTATTTGGAACAAAGTGGTCACCGTTGTTTAGTAATGGTCATTATGGGGTTTTGCCATTGCTGAGTGCTACCTTGATTGCTGTTTTTGTGTCGCTGTTTTTTGCTATTCCATCTGGTACGTTGATTGCTATTTATCTTTCTGAATTTTCTTCTCCGCTTTTACGTGAGATAGTTAAACCTATCCTGGAGTTGTTGGGCGGTGTTCCAACGGTTGCCTATGGTTATTTCGCCCTTACTTTTGTAACACCAATTTTTCAAAAAATACTGCCATCACTTCCTGGTTTTAACCTTTTGTCAGCTGGGCTTGTAATGGGACTTATGATTATTCCGTATATTACTTCACTATCTGAGGATGCCATGCGTGTTGTTCCTTATGGTTGGCGTGAAGCTTCATATGCCTTGGGCGCTACACGGTTTCAAACTGCATGTAGAGTGGTTTATCCTTCAGCTTTTTCCGGTATCTTTTCCGGGTATATACTCGCAATTTCTCGTGTATTAGGTGAAACTATGATTGTTTCTATTGCTGCTGGTGCTGAGGCTAGGATGGTTTTTCATCCTTTTCAACCTGGTCAGACCATGACTGCCTATATTGTTCAAATTGTTGCTGGTGATGTTCCCTATGAAGGGTTTGCTTTTCGTACGGTGTTTGTTGTAGGGTTGCTTTTGTTTATCATTACTTTAATTTTTAATCTTTTGGGACAATGGATTAGGAAGCGTTTTAGGTGTGTTTACTAAAAGGGGTTTGATTAATTTGTTTGTTTCTTGGCGCTCATTATTGAAGCATCTCCATAGGGAGAAAGCCAAGGAGATCGTTTTCATTAGCTTGTGCCTGCTAGTTCTTTCCTTGATTATGGTTATTTTTTCGTCACTCATAATTCATATGGCAATAGAGGGTTATGCTAAGCTTAATGCATCCTTTTTCCTCCGATATTCTTCACATTACTCTGAGAAAGCTGGTATTCTTGCCGCGTTAGTAGGTAGTTTGTGCACAGTTACAGTAGTTGTTTTTACTGCTGTTCCTATAGGGATAATGTCTTCGGTATACTTAGAGGAGATTGCTCCTAAGAATATTTTTCTTTCTATTTTGGATGTTAACCTGTCTAATTTGGCAGGTGTTCCGTCTATTGTTTACGGTATTTTGGGTTTGTCTCTTTTTGTCTATCGTCTCCATTTGGGTCGTACTATAATTTCTGCAGGTCTTACTTTGTCTATATTGGTTCTTCCTATAATAGTTGTTACCGCTCGCGAAGCTATTTCACAAGTTCCCAACTCTTTACGTGAGGCGGCATACGCTTTAGGTGCTACCAAGTTGGAGGTTATAAAACATCACGTAGTGCCGTATGCCTTGCCTAATATAGTTACTGGGGTGATTTTAGCATTGTCTCGAGCAGTATCCGAAACAGCTCCTCTAGTTGCTATTGGTGCTGCTGCTTTTCTAAGATTTTTACCAGAGTCTCCACTTCAAGCAACTTTTCCCTTTTTCAATATGCATTGGCTTTTTTCGGAGTTCATGTCTCTGCCGTTGCAGGTTTTCCACTGGACAAACAGGCCTGATCAAGGGTTTCAAGAAAGCGCTGCGGCTGCTAGCTTGATCTTAGTGATAATGACCTTTTTTTTAAATGCCGTCTCTATTTTTCTTCGATATTATTTAATTCGGAAGATGAAAAGGTGAGTTTATGACTTCAGAACCTGCTCTTAAGTGCAGAGTTAAAGATTTCAATTTTTATTATGGAGATAAACATACTCTGAAGGATATAAATTTAAATGTATATGAAAAAAAGATAACTGCCTTAATAGGTCCGTCTGGATGTGGTAAATCAACGCTTCTAAGGGCTTTTAACAGGATGCATGATTTGTATTACAGCCACTGTTATGCAGGATCTATTTATCTTTACCCCGAGGATGTAAATCTACTTGATGTTTCTGTTGATCCGATACGCATTCGTTCGCGGATAGGCATGGTTTTTCAGAAACCAAATATATTTCCCCTCTCTATTTACGATAATGTTGCCTACGGGTTACGTATAGCAGGTGGTTATTCTCGATCATTTATTGACGATAAAATTAAAGATGTGCTTATTTCTGTCGGTTTGTGGTCAGAAGTTGATGATCGCTTACGTTCCTCTGCCTATAATTTATCTGGGGGGCAGCAGCAACGTTTGTGTATTGCTCGTGCTTTGGCGACAGGACCAGAGATGTTGTTATTTGACGAGCCAACTTCAGCTCTTGATCCCATAGCTACTTCTAAAGTGGAGGATCTTATGGTAGATCTGAGGGATAATGTGACAATTCTAGTTGTAACCCACAACATGCAACAAGCAGCTCGTGTTTCTGACTATACGGCTTATATGTATCTCGGTGAGTTAGTTGAATTCGGTGAAACGAGGTCGTTTTTTGTTAATCCTCAAGACAAGAGAACGGAAGACTATATTACTGGTCGTGTGGGGTAGTTAAAAATGAGAAAAAAATATGTTGTTGCAAACTGGAAAATGAATGGCCACCAAATGTTTGTCCGTGATTGGATTAGTTCCTGGAATAAAATTCTACCGTCTCTTAGCCGTGTACGTGCGGTTCTTTGTCCCCCTTACGTACACATCAAAAGTTTAATGGAAAACTTAAATGGTAATGTTTCCCTAGGTGCTCAGACGGTTTCTTCTTATGATCAAGGATCATTCACCGGTGATATTTCTGCTTCTATGTTGACTGATTTGGGTTGCGAGTACGTTATAATCGGTCATTCTGAGCGCAGAAGCTATGCGCGTGAGGTAGCTGATGATTTTTCACTCAAAATTAATCAATCTTTAATGAGTGATTTAACTCCATTTGTTTGCATAGGAGAAAATGCGGAGCAGTATCAGAAAAATTTAACTAAATCTGTATTATTTTCACAAATAATGGATGTATTTACTAACGTTGATATTTACTCTTTAAATAGAATTGTTATAGCTTATGAACCTATTTGGGCTATAGGGACGGGTCATATAGCAGATCCTTACGAAGTGACAATACTATTTAGCGATATTAGGAAATTTTTGTTACAGACTTTTGGTCCATATATGGAGTCAGTTTCTTTGATCTATGGCGGTAGTGTTTCCCCTAGGAATGTTCCTGAGTTTTTGGAGCATGGTGTTATGGAAATTGATGGATTTCTGGTGGGCTCCAGTTCATTAGAACCTGCTGATTTTGTTAGGATTTGTGAAATAGGAGAAGTGGCTTGGACTTCATCTTAGGAGTGGTTGTTTTTTTTCATATTTTTGTTTCATTGTCCTTAGTGATATTGGTTCTACTTCAGCAAGGAAAGGGTGCTGATGCCGGTGCTGCTTTTGGTTCTGGTTCCGGAGCTTCTGGGACAATGTTTGGTGCAGCGGGTTCTGGAAGTTTTTTGAGTCGACTGACTGCTATTGCTGTTACTGTTTTTTTCCTTACTTCTCTTACTTTGACTTATTTGGTATCACATAGGCGGAGTGCAAGTCATAAAGGTGTTCTGGATAGGGTGTCTGTTGTTTCTTCTGCCAAGAGTTTAGATTTGCCTAAACCTTCAAATGACGTCAAGGCTCCTGATGACATTAAATTTCCACCTAAAGTAAACAAAAGTTAGATTTTAGCCGACGTGGTGAAATTGGTAGACACGCCATCTTGAGGGGGTGGTGGAGAGATCCTTATGAGTTCGACTCTCATCGTCGGCACCATGATGCTATTATGCTGCATAAAATACATGCGTGCTGTGCTCGTCTCAGGTTAGTTTTGATTCTTCTTCGTCATGACTAATTTTTTCCATGTCTGATAATAGATGATCAATGATCGATTTAGCTGTAGATTCGCTAGGTAGAAAGGCAGTTTCTCCTACTAGTATGACAGACTTTTTTGCTAGTTCTTCTAATTTTGTTTTTTCAAGTAGGTAGCTGGAAAATTTTATAGATCTATTTCCTCTTATTTCTTTGCTGATTTTGACACAGGCATCTGTTGCATTTCTTATAAATAGTTTAGTTACATTTATGTTGTGGAATGTAGTAAATATTCCAGATGAAATATCAATAGGTTCAAATTTATCAATTACAAACATAATTTTTTCTGGCAAATTGATTATGGTGTCCATTATTAAAAATTTTAATGCTAGCAAAACTCTATTCTTAACATTGATGTCAACATTATTTATATCAGTTTCGTTGCCTAAATCAAATAGTGTTAAAAAATTCTCATGGGGCACTTCACTCACATTTTTTACAATCGATTTACAGTATCCATACAGTCTATCAAAGAAAGCGAGATTTGACATGCATTTGCGTTTTATGTACGAGATGGACATACCTGGGGTTATTAATACATCTGCAATGATTACAATTCTATTAATGTATGGGGATATCTTATCAGAAATGTATTTTACTATGTTTGAATAAGTTACCGAAAGATTTATGCATGTTTCATTAAAAGAGCTACTGTCTATATTATTTTTGAATTCTTTTAATATAACACCCATGAAAACTTTGTCATCATCAATTATTATTTTTTCAATAGCACATTCATATATACTTTTTATAGATTCTATGCAATATTTATGTTCATTATTGCTATTCATTTTGTTATGATTTTCTTTTAATTCTTCAGTTTCAACGAATAGTTTGTGATATATACCTCGCTCACTAATATTTTGGCTAAAATCCAATAGTAAATAATTAACCATTAATGATGTTGTGTATTTATTTGGTGAAAATGCTTTTCCTTGATGAAAAACAACAGATTTTTCCAATATTTTTTCTAGTTTATTTTTTATGAGATCCTTATCCACTTCTATTTTAAGATGTTTGTTTTCTGCCATCAGCTTATCAGTGGTATAGATGTCGATTATGTTTTTTATAAGTGATTTAGTTAGATGTACACCGTGTAGGGGTGCAAACATATTTTCTAAAATATCATCTTGATTAAATTTTTCTATAACAGACTTTATTTTTTGTGGTAGATTGCGTACGATGTCTATCGCCAATTTTTTTATTAGTCCTGAAAATATGTTTTTTACCCATATCCATCGTCTACCTATTATATCAATACAAAAATTTGTGGATGAATAAAAGAATATCTTACGTTGAACCAGTGGTACAAAATGTTCACTAGGGTTTTTGTCTATTTCTCTTTCAATATTTATACAGCATTTACGTAGCTTATCAAAGAAAGCATGGTTTGATGTACATTCATGATTAATGTCTGATGTGGACATTCCTGGTGTTATAGTTATGTCTTCAATATGAGCAATATAGTTAATATATAGGGAAACTTTATCTGAAACATATTTAATTATGTTTGAATAAGTAGTAGAAATGTCTATTAACGATTTATCAAGTCCTTTGCTCTTTATTCGATCATAAAATTCTTCTAATATTGCATCCCTAAGCAGTTCCACATCATCAACGTTAATTTTTTTGATAGCGTTCTCATATATGCTTACAGTTAATTCTGCAGAACATATATTGTTGTATCTATATTTAGTGGATGTTAGTAGAATTTTCTCGGAAACTACATATTTTAGCTGTTTTTGTAAATTGCTGTCCTGGTTTACAAATGAAGTAGGACTTTCAAGTATTTTATTTTTATCAGACTGTTGTTTAAGTAATTTTTCAGCTTTTTTTCTAATAAATAATTTGGATTGTGTATTGGCTATGTCTAATAATAAGTGATCTGACATAGATGATACTATAGATTTATTGGGTAGAAATGTTTTTCCCTCATGCAGTATAATGGATGTTTGCAGTATATATTCCAATTTTTTTTTTATGGAGCCACTATAAGTTTCTGCATTTATATTTTTGTTTTCTAGCATTGATTTACTGAGTAGAATTTTTTCTATTTTTCCGATAAGTAATTTGTCAATATATACCCCATGAATTTGAGTAAACATACACTCCGAAACATCAAGTAGGTCGAGGTTTTCTATCACATATTTAATCTTAAGGGGTAAGTTGTGAATAATATCTATTATTAAACTTTTTAATGACGGGGAAATTTTATTTATTTCATTGCTGCTAATTTTTTCTGCATTAACTTTTAAGTCACTACCTGTATTAAAATAAATGCAATTTTTGATTATGTGAAAAAACTTTTTGTGCTTTACTTTGTCTATATTTTTTGCAATTTCTTTGCAGTGTTTATATAATCTATCAAAGAAATTTTGATTTGATACACATTTATGATGAATATCTGATAGATACATTCCAGGAGTCATAAATATGTTTTCAATAATCATTATTTTGTTAATGTATGGGGAAACTTCATTTGAAATATATTCTCGTATATTTGAACAGGCATGAGAAATATCTATGGATGATTTGCTAATATTATCAGTTGTGTCTTTATCTCCAAGACATTCCAATATGGCATTACTAAGTATTTTATTTTCATCAATATTAATTTTTTTTATGGCAAATTCATATATACTTATATTTAATTTTGATGAGAATATGTCATTGTGATTGTATATATCTGATACCAATTTTATTCCTTCTGGAAGAATTTCTGGAAGTATACTTGAGTCAAGTGTTGTTAATGCTTTTTCACAATAATATTCTCCATCTTTATTAATGTGTGATTTATCTACACCGCCTGACATGTGTTGTTGGCTAATTTCATTAATTAATTTAGTCTTATCAGTAGAGTAAATGCTATTCATATCTAGTAATAGGTGATCAATTATTAATGTTACTGCAGATTTATTTGGAGAAAATATTTTCCCCCCAATGATTATGATAGATTCTTGAAACAACTTCTTTAATTTTATTTTTATACTTGATACATCTATTTTCAAGGATTCGTTTTCCATTGCTAGCCGATCAAAAGTGTACATGCTTATTGCATTTTTTATAAATGATTTTGAAACATATGTGCCATGTAATTTTACAAACATGCTTTTCAAAATGTCAGTTTCGTCGAAGTCTCTTATTGCAGATTTAATGTTGTGTGGTAAATTATTGATGTTTTCTGTTATTAATCTTTTTAACAAATCGGAAAGATTATTTTTTTTATCTGCAGTAATCTTGTATGTGCCATTACTTAAGGACTTTACCAAATTTGAGCTGACATAATTTTGAATGAGGGGTGTGATTTCTTCATCTCTAATTTTGCAGATATTTTTTGCCATTTCTTTACAGTGTTCCCATAGTTTAGAAAAGAAATTTTGATTGGATATGTAGCTATCCTTGATGTCTGATATTGACATTCCAGGGGTTGTGACTATGTCTTCGGTGTTTATAATGTCATTAATATATGAAGAGATTTTATTTGCTATGTATATGCGTATGTTTGAATAAGTGCTAGAAACATCTATGCATGATTTAATAAAGCCGTTGGTTACAATATCGTTCTTAATTTCCATTAAAATTGCTTTATTGAGTATGTTGTTATTATCAACATTAATCTTTTTGATGGCGTATTCGTACATACTTATATTTAATTTTGATAAACACAAATCATTGTGTTTATACGAGTGTGATACTAATTCTAATTCTTCTGGTAGTACATGTGGTATACCGATTTGTAAACTCACTTGTTGATTTGAGAATGTAAAAAAACTCTCTTCTGGTGTTTTGCATTCGGTGTTTTGGGAGGTGTGCTCCATTGAAGATATTATTTCACAATATTTTTTGCTACTACTATGTTCAGTGATTTTAATATCTTCAGTATCTGCATATGGACGTTTTGTGCTGAGATAGGTAGGGTGTTGTTTAGATGATGATAAATTTTTATTATTACTGGTTGCTTCACTTTCTTCAATTAATGTCATACTATCGGGATCGATCAATTCACTATGATTATCAATTAAGTTATCCAGTGATATGTTGTCGTTGGTGATACTTTCTATAAAGTTGTCTAATGATCTATATGAATTATTATAATTACCCATTAGAACATCTTCTATTTCTTCTGGTAGCACATATGGCATACAGATTTGTAAATCTACTTTTTGATTTACAGATGAAAAAGGACTCTCTTCCAGTGTTTTATAATCAGTGCTTAGGGTAGGGGCATCCATTGAAGGTATTACTTCAAAATATTTTTTGCTACTACCTTGTTCGATGGGTTTTTTTATATCTTTAGTATCATTATATTGAGGTTTTTTACTAAAATATGTGGACGGTTGTTCAGATGTATTATTACTAACTACTTTACTCGTTTCAATTGATGGTATGCTATCAATTTCACTTGATTCACTTTGACAATCAAGTAATTCTTCTAATTT
>NZ_LN906597.1:1255824-1543742 GCF_001460935.1 Candidatus Ichthyocystis hellenicum
TTTACTCGTTTCAATTGATGGTATGCTATCAATTTCACTTGATTCACTTTGACAATCAAGTAATTCTTCTAATTTGGTATTATCATTAGTGATACTGTCTATAAAGTTAGACAATGATTCATACGAATCATTAGAATTATCCATCAGAACATTTTCTATTATGTTATCTACGTCATCGTTATAGTTTAAAAGTTGACAATTGTGTGGCAACTGACTATCAGTATCGGTATCAACATGGCTTAATTTATCAATGTTGCTTGTAGTATGACAGTTATTTATTGTGTATGAATGCATATACTTGTTGCCTGTATAATTTTACATGAATGGTATGTGCCTGGTATTACAGCGGTATTATTTTACACTAGAATTGTATTAGTAGATGTTCAATTTTGTTGGTAAATCTTGTATGCTTATTTTATTAAATGATGATGATGAAATTTTTTCTTTATGCTACTAGTTTTAACTAGATTGAAATTTTATTTAAACTATATTAGTCAATCACTAAAACACATATTGTTATGATATATGGAGTAGTGATTTTTATAAAGTTAATTGTTTATGATTAGGTTATGTCTATTATTTAACAACATTCATTAACGTCCTATATTCTTGATCGTACGTATGATATCATCATCAATAAATATTTTGTCAGATAAATTTATATTATGATTTTCAGTTATTACATTTATTTTAGTTGGGAGCGCCCATGGTGTGTTCTATAATGTGTTTCAGTCATGTCTGATATTAGGTGGTCAATAATTGATTTTATCGTATGTTCATTCGGTAATAGTGCTTTCTCTCCAACAAGTATAGGTGAGTTTTTTGTTATATGCGCTAATTTATTTTCTCTTTCTCTAAGTAATATAATGTCAAAACTTGAACGTTCGTTTGTTGCTGTTTCTTTAGTGATATCATTGTAAATATCTAAAGCGTTTCTCATAAATGATCTGGTAACAGCTATATCATGGAATGGAGTGAATGCCCATTCAGAGATATCAGCCAATTTAAACTCACCAATTGTCGATATAATTTTATGAGGCAAATCAAGTATAGTATCTATTATTAAGCCTTTTAATTTTCGTAAGATTTTTTCTTCACCCGCACTATCTATTTCTATGCCTATATCTAAAGTATTATTTGGTTTTAACACATTAACAAAACTCATATGTGATTCTTTACTTATATCATCTACAATTTTTTTGCTATATTCATGCAGCTTGCGAAAGAAAACGTAATTATTAATACATCTGCACTTAATATTTGAAATAGACAGACCAGGAATTACTAATGTGTCAGAGGTGCGCATAATATCATCAATGCATTGATAAGTTTTATCAATAACATATTCTTTTACTTTTGAATAGACAGAGGAAAGATCAACACAAGATTGATTGCAGTTACTGTGTTCAGGGATTTCAGTCCTGAATTTTTTTGATACGTAGTTAATAAATTCATCATCATCGTCAATAGTTATTTTTTCAATAGCATGTATGTATATACTTTTTCTTATTATCTGGCATTCTGTGAAATCTTGATATGTACAATCAGCGCTACTTTGAGAATTAGTTGGACCATATGTATTTTTTTCTGTAACTGATTTCGGATGTCTATTAGTACATAGAAGGTTTATATCTGATGCTAAATAATTAGCCATTAAAATTTTTGTGTTTTTATTTGGAAGAATCATTTTCCCTTCATGCGCTACTACCAGAGATTCTTCTATAGCTGATTTTAACCTTTTTTGCACAGTGATGTCATCTTTTTCTAGCGGTTTACTCTCAGACATTATTTTGAAATCCACGCTCATTTCTTCAATGTTCATCATAAACGATCTGGTGACATATGCGCCATGTAGGGGCGAAAAAATATGTTCAGCCATATCTTTTTCTTCAATTTTTTCCACTGCAGATTTTATGCTCTCTGGTAATTTGATTATATTATGTATTACTAATTCTGCAACTAATTCGGAAAATGCTTCTCTTCTTCTGGGAGTTGTTTTGGGATACAAAAGTCTTCCCTCAAAATTTATTGATTGTTGAACGATAGGTAAGAAAAATTTATGTTCAATTTTACCAACATTTCTTGCTATTACATTGCATAATTTTTGCATCCTATCAAAGAAATTATTATTTGATATATATGCATTATGCACACATGAAATTGTCATCCCTTTTTCTATTGATACATCTTCTATGCTTGAAATATACCTTATATGTGGGGAAAGTTTATTTGATATGTATCTAATAACGTTTGAGTAAGTCTTAGAAAGACCAATATGTGATCCAGGAAAATAACCTGAAGTAATATCGAACTCTCGTAATACTTTTATCTCAAATGAATTTTTATTGCAAATATTTATTTTTTCAATAGCATATTCATATATGCTCAAGGTCGATTTTCCAAAATCTATAGAATTTAATGGACGGTATCTTTTTTCTAGTATGGATGCATGTTCTTTCATTACGTGATCTGCATAGATTTCTGAGCCATAGTTTTCATAACAACTAGATAGCTGGATATTTTCTGACACTTCGCTTGTGATTACATTTGTGTCTTCAATAAGTGGTTTGTGTTTCGAACTATGAATATTAGGATTGATATCAAGTAATAAACTCTCAGTCATTGATGTTACTGTAGAGTAATTAGGTAAAAATGCTTCATTTTCATGTAGCATAACAGATTCTCTAACTGCCTCTTCTATTTTTGCTTTTATTGAAGGATCATTATTTTCATTTATTGGGTTATCTGAGCAAATTTTTACTACTTTTCTTATAAGCAATTTATCAAAGTATACTCCGTGAAGTAATGTAAACGCCCCCTCTAAAACATCATTTTGGGTGAAATTTTCCAGTATAGATTTAATGATAACTGGCAACTCTCCAATATTTCTTCTCATTAAGAGTCTTAAAAACTTTGAAAGATTTAATCTTGTATCATCGTCAGTATTTTGTTCTAAGTTAATACTTAGACTATACTCTGCAGAAAAAGTAAAACTTTTTTGAACTAAATTTAAAATATCCCTATCCAGTGTTAGATTAATACTTTCTTTGATCTCTTCGCAGCTATTACATAGTTCATTAACAAATAAAATTTGATCAGATATACACTTGTTTTTTATATCCCATAAAGTCATTCCTGGAGTTATAATTATATGATCTATATGCTCCATTTGTTTTTTTGTATTAATGCATTTATTAATTTTATCAACAATGTATTGGATTATATTTGAATAAGTTACATCAAGTTTAATCTCTGACTTTGGAATTCCCATAACTATGTTGTTTTTCTTAAGCAGGTTGTATATTTTATCTTTAAGTCTACCAAATTCTTCACTACCAATGTAAATTTTTCCAATGGCGTATCTGTATATGCTCGGTATTACATTTGCAGAAAATATATCAAATTTATCGTATGATTTTGACACCACATTTAATTCTTTTGGCAGTATATGTGCTTCAATATCTGATGTGATAGGACGTAGTATATTGCTTGGATCTGTATCCATATATTCTATGAAATTAACAGGTATTGGTTGATTAGGAATTGACGGTATATATTCCCCTTTTGTTACATCCTCATGTAATGTCCGTAATCTACGTGTTTGATTAAACTGACTGCTAGTAACCTTCATATCTGATATTAAGTTACCAACCATTTTATTTATTTCATCATTATTTGTTGGTGAAGTAATATCTTCTCTGACTAATATTACAGAATTTCTAAATAATTCTTCTAGTTTTTTTCTTAGCTCTTTATCTACTTTCTGGTATCTTTCTATTGTAGTTTCTGTGAGTTCCGAAGTATCAGTTGATGTCATATCAGTGCAGGTACGTATTACACTTCTTATAAATGATCTACTAACTTCTGTGCAATGAATTCTAACAAAGATACCTCTATGGATATCAGCTGTGGTAAATTCTGTGTTTATCATTTTTCTTATATTGTTTGGTAACTCAGTAACAGTTGTTTTTATTAATTTTTTTAATGAGTCGTGAATATTATTTCTGCTGTCATCGCTCATTTTATCTGTGTCAACGTCTAGGGTTCTTCCGCTACCAATGCCGATTCTACTTTTAATTAATTTTAACAGTGTTTCAGGTGGATCATTATCTATATCTAGGATAACTTTATTGCAGCATTCTTCTAATTTTTCAAAAGCTACTGTGTTCGATACATATTTTTCTCTAATTATAGATATTGGCATTTGGGCATTTATAATTACATCTTTATCTCTGATGTCATCCACATATGGATGCAGTTTATCCATAATATAGTTCTTTATTGTTGAGTAAGTGCCGATGAGTAGATTTGCACGTTTTTTACTTATTCTAACATTATGATGAATCTCAAGTGCTGATAATAGGTCATTCCTAAACGAATGATTTTTATCTACTACAATTTTTTTGATAGCATATTCGTACATGGTATAATTGTACTCATTGCAGTACAGGTTTCTGCGATTGTGTGATACTGAAAGTTGCATTAGTCTCCGTGTTTTTATGTAATCACCTGTTTCATGACTACTTGTTGTTAACTCAGTAACATTATTTTGTTCGTTTATGGGCAAGGGATCCGACTTAAAGAGTTTATTTTGGCAAATTTGTTCATTATCTTTTTCATCATTATGATGAAGTCTTTTCATAGTCATAGAACTAGACTTACTTCGTTTTTTGTTATGATTTTCAGCGCAAGAAACATTATTTATATCTGATAACAAATGATTGAGCATTGACGTTACTATGTGTTCATTTGGTAAGAATATATTCGTATCACTAAGTATAACCGATTTTTGCAGTATTTCTCTTAATTCTTTTTCTATAAGTGATGGTTCATCAGCATTTATAGACCATTCTTGCATTACTGAATTGCTATTCTTGCAAGTTCTAACTAAATTTTTTACAAATGATTTATCAATGTATAATCCGTGAATTTTAACAAAAGCACCCATAAGAATATCAATTGAATCAAATCTCTCTATTGCAAGTTTAATTTTATCAGGCAAGTGATTAATAGTGTCTATTATTAATTTTTTTAATGATACGCAGATTCTATTCTTTTTATCTGGAGTAATTCCCTGTGATTCCTCCTTTAAATAATTTAATGAAATAAACTCAATGCTGTTTTTTACCATATAGATTAATTCTTCGGGATCAATTTTTATTACATCTTCCAAAATTTGTTTGCAAAATTTATCTAATTCACAAAAGAAAAAATTATTTGATGTGTATTTATTTTTGATGTCTGATGCAGACATTCCAGGGAATATAACTACTTCTTTTGTACGTAAATGTTTTTCAATAAATGGACTAAAAACTCGCTCAATATATTGGCGTACACTTGAATAATTATTAGAGATAGCTATACACAATTGTTTAGTATTACTGCTTTTAATTTCATTATTAAATTCTTTTAACATTGACTGCGAAAAATGTTTTTCCTCATCAATTTCAATTTCTCTAATAGCTATTTCATATAAACTTGTAGTTAACTTAGTAGAATATATATCTACGTAGCTATATGTGTTTGTTACTATTTTCAATCCTTCTGGTATTACATGTTTATCTTCGATACCTTCAAAAGTAGTTTCTCTATTGCTGCTGGATGGTTGAATTAGATTTTCTTCTAGCACTTTCCTTGTGTAATGTTCATGTTCAGGTACAGATGCCAATTCACAAAATTCTTTATCGTTTCTTTGTTGTTCAGTGTTTTTTTGATCTTCGATATAAGCACATGTCTGATATTTTTCAGTTGACCTGATGTCTTCCATCAGATAATTGTTAATACTTTGTAGACTACATGACTGAATGCTAACAGACGTAGGTTGTTGTTCAGGTAAACATATATTTTTACCGTTTCCAGTTTCAGTATTTATAACTGATTGCAGCTCACTTTTCTCCTCATCATTATCATTATCGAGAATGAAATTATGAAAACTTTCTTCTGATATTGATATATCAACATCTCCAAGTTCCAGTTCTTCAAGTTCCAGTTCTTCAAGTTCCAGTTCTCCAAGTCCCAGTTCTCCAAGTCCCAGTTCTCCAAGTCCCAGTTCTCCAAGTTCCAGTTCTCCAAGTTCCAGTTCTCCAAGTACTAGTTCTCCAAGTTCACTAAGCGCTATATCACCTATTAAACTACTTGTTTGACTCTCAGTTTCACTACTAACTGACTCAACATTGTCTATACTAGTATTTGGTAGATTAGGGTACATGCTGGCTGATTTTTGATGATTGTTAACTGATTAAAAAAAGAAATATTACTGCTACACTGGTTAAATCATACACATTAACTGTATGAATGAAAATTAAATTTTTTGTAGTAAGGATATTATTTTTTATCAAATTAATTGCATTGATTGAATTAATATAATGGTATTAATATAAATTCTTTATACTAATTCTTCATTGTAGATAGTGCATTTTTCAATGTAATTACAATGTGACCTTGTGTGAATATTAATAGCTATTTTTTCTAGTATCATGGTTAAAAAAAGGAGGCTTTAATAGATATACGCAAACATGAGATTGTAACTTTTTCAAAAATAATATACAACGCGCGGTGCGTGACTTTAAGTAATGGCTAATGGAGCTTGTTTAGTACTGATTATACCGGTACATGTTATTATACTCCCAAGTAAGTGGCAGGATTTCTTTGGTGTTGTTTTCATTCGCTTGTCAATGCCCCCAAGGTACTTGTAATGAGTAAGAAGTTATTATTAAGTGAAGTATCGCATAATTTATGCGCTGATTACTTTTCCATCCCTTCTTGAGAATATTTATTGTACATTTCAGTCATATCTAACACCATGCCATTAAGAATTAATTCTATGGTATACCCGTCGGGTAATAGTGCCGTTTCTTTAACTAGAACTGGCGAATTTCTTATTATACATCCTAATCTATCATTTTGTTCCCTAATTATGTCGTCAAATTTTAGATGTTGGTTAGTTCTAATTTCTCTAACGATTTCTTCATAGATCTCAATTACATTTCTGATAAATGATTTAGTTACTTTTATGCCATGGTATTGAGTGAATACCGCTTCAGAGATATCAGATGGCCCGAGTCTGTCAATTGTGGCTATAATTTTATGAGGAAGATCAAGCATAATGTCTATTATAAAACATTTTAGTTTTTGTAAAATTTTTATTTCTCCCTCACTATCAACGTTGATACCAATCTCTATCTTATTATTTGGTTTTAATATATTAATAAAATTTTCACATGGTGCTTTGCTTATATCGCTTGCAATTTCTTTGCAGTATTCATGTAGATTGCAAAAGAAAATGTAATTATTGATACATTTTCGCTTAATATCTGAAATTGACATACTGGGGGTTATTGATATATCACAGACACGCATAATGCTATCAATATGTTGGCTGGTTTTTTCATAAATAAGATCTATTATTTTTGAATAGACTGTCGAGAGATTGATGCGTGATTGACTACAGTCATCTTGTTCGACGACTTCATTTTTAAACTCTGTTGTTATATAGCTAAGAAGTGATGTATCTTCTTCAATGTTAATTTTTTCTGTGGCCCATTCATAGATACTTCTTGTCATCATTGGAGATTTTAAATCTTGATATACATGATTACTATTTTGTGCGCTAGTTGAGCTATTTGTAGCTTCTTCGATCCAGGGTCCATGACAGGTACTATCATTAATTAAACTTTTACGTATATCTAGTATTAAATGATTAGCCATTAACATTTTAGTATTCTTATTTGGGAAAAATATTATTTCTTTATGCACTACTGTCAAAGATTTATCTACTGCTGATTTTAATTTTTTTTCTATAAGGTCTAGTTTTAGTTGGTTTCTTTCTGACATTAATTTGCAAGCGATGCTTATTTTTTCAATTTTTCTTGCAAATAATTTAGGGATATATGCTCCATGTAATTGTGCAAAAACATTACTGATGATATGAGCACCTGTAAGATTTGTTATTTCGTCTTTCATGATTTGTGGTAAATTCTTTATATTATATGACATAAAATCTATAAGAATACTGGCAAATTTGTTTTTTCTTTTCTCACTTCCGGTAGTTATTTTTGTATACAATCTTCTGCCGTTGAAATTTATTGAACTTGGAATTATGGGAAAAATGAGCTCATGGTTGGTTTTTCTCAATTCTTTTTCAACTATACTGCATGATTTTTGTATCTTCTCGAAGAAAGCATCATTTGATATATATGCATTATGTATTTCTGATACAGACATTCCTGGTTTTATTGACACGTCTTCTATGCTTGATATATACATTATATATGGATAAACTTTGTCTGCAATATAATCAATTACTTTTGAATAAGTAGTGGAAAGCCTCATATTTGTATTATCAGGAATTTCATTGATGCCGAATTCCTGTAACATTGATTCCTCAAACGCTCTTTTATTACGAAGTTCCATTTTTTTAACAGCGTATCCATATATGCTCAATGTTAACCCACCCATATTCATAAGATTTGATATACGATATGAGTCTTCCATTACATGATCCTTGCAAACTTCTGCTTCAATCTCATTACTACATGAAGCCGTATTTTCTGGTACTTCCTCTGTGGTTTCATCTTCATTGATCGGGATACGTTTCGTGTCAATATTATCAGTAGTAATATCTGATAATAAATTATCGGTCAGTGATGCTACAGTAGACTCATTTGGTAAAAACGTTCTACCTTCGTGCAGTATAGTAGATTCTCTAACTGCTTCTTCTATTTTTATTTTTATATCACAATAATTTTTTGTATCTCTTCCTATTGGACCGTTTGAGCAAATTTTTGCTACTTTTCTTATAAGTGATTTTTCAACGGTTACATCATGAAGTGTCGTGAACATTCCTTCAGAAATATCATGTTGATTGAAATTGTTTTCTAGCAGAGACTTAATATTAATGCATAAGGTGTCAGTATTATTTTTTATTAATGACCTCACCCATTTTGAAATTTTACCTCTTGTGCAGTTATCAGCTTCTTCTAAATTTATTTCTATATCTCCTGTAGCAATATCAAGCTGTTTTTGAATTAGACTCAAAACCTTTTTATCCACTGTTTGATCAATATCTCTTTTAATTTTTTTGCAGTACTCATGTAATTCATTAAGTAAAAATTTATTCAATAGACATTTATTTACTATGTCTGTGAGATTCATTCCTGGACTTATAATGGATAGTTCTATTTCTTTAATTTTAATAGCTTCTGAACAAATTTTATGGACAATATATTGTTTTATATTTAAAATTGTTGTGTCGATTTTAATGTCTGAGGCTGTAATTCCTCTAATTACTTTTCTTCTAAGTAAGCTGCATATTCTATTTCTAAGTCTATCTGAGTCTATGCTATCCATACTGACTTTTTTAATGAGATATCCGTATACGCTCATGCTCATATTTTCAGAAAATATGTCTATCCTATTATATGATTTTGATACTAAATTTAATTCTTCAGGCATTTCAGGATGATGCTGATCAATTTGAAGTGGTGCAGGGCTAATAGCAGATCCCAGATTGGGAGATGCTTCACTATAATTGCTTTTCTCTACATCCATATCTTCTATATAACTTTCACTCATATCACTAAATGTTGATTCCTGTCTTGTAGTTGTATGTGATCTATTTGTTTCAATAATATTACTAATAGTTGACATATCTGATATTAAATTATTAACTAAGCGATTAACCTTATTAGGTTCTGGTGGAACAATTTTTTCTTTAATTAATACCACAGAATTTTTGAATAATTTTACTAAATTTTCTTTTAGTTTTTCTGATTCTATTTTTAGATGACGATCATCTGTAATTTTTTTATTATCAATTTGATGTTTTTCGTAAGTATGTATTACATTTCTTATAAACGATCTAGTAACATGTGAATTATGGATTTTAACAAAGATAGCTTTATGGATATCGTTTTGTGTGAGTTCTGTTTCTATCATATCTTTTACTTTATTTGGTAAATTACTAACTACTGTTTTTATCAAAGTTTTTAATAAGTCGGTAATTATACCCCTACCTTTTTCATCTAGTATTGCTGATTTAGTATTTATAAATGTTCCCGTACCAACGCGGATGTGGTCTTGAATTAAGCCTAATAATGTTTCAGATTGATCTTCATTTACCGTTTGTTCAATTTTTTTACAGTATTCCCTTAATTTTTCAAAAATGGCTGAGTTTGATACATGAAGTTTGCGTATCTCAGATACTGATTTACCGGCAGTTACAGCTATATCTTCAGCTCTAATGTTTTTTATATATGGAGAAAATTTATTAAAAATATATTCATTTATCGTAGAGTAAGTTCTACTTAATCTACTACATGATCTTTTATCTACTCTAACATTATTAGCTTTTCCGAGTTCTGACAGCAGGGTATTCCTGAAATAGTTGTTTTTATCTAATGGTATTTTTTTTATAGCGTACTCATATAGGGTATAGTTGTATTCATCGCAGTATAGATTTCTACGATTAGTTATCAAGGATGTACTAACATTTGGTTCGTGGGTTACGGGTAAATAAACCATTTTTCTTTTGTGAATTATTTCATCATTTTCTTCATCTTTTTGATGTTGTCTTTTTGTAGGACGACAAGAATATTGTTTCTTAGTTTCATTTCCAATTTTACTGCTAGTGGTACTAGCACGAAAAATGCTACTTATATCTGATAATAAGTTATTAATCATCGTTACTATTATAGATTCATCTGGTGAAAATATGTTTGTATCACGAAGTATAACTGATGTTTTTAATTCTTCTCTTAATTTATTTTTTATAAGTTTTATTTTATCATTTTCTAAAATTTTATCTTCTATCATTAATTCGTCATATTTGCAAATTTTTACTAAATTTCTTACAAATGATTTATTAATATATACGCCATGGATTTTAACGAAAGCATCTTTAAGGATATCAATTAAATCAGATTGCTCTATTGCGAATTTAATTTTGGGGGGCAAATTAAGAATAGTTTCTGTTATTAATTTTTTCAATAATAGAGCGATTTTATTTTCTTTATCTGAAGTAATTCCATGTGCGCCTTCCTTTAAACAATTTGATGAAATAAAATCAATATCATTTTTTGCTAGATACATTAATTTTTCATGGTCAGTACTTTGTATATTTTCCTCAATTTTTTTGCACAATTTTTCTAATTCACCAAAGAAAAAATAATTTGATACATATTCATCTTTGATATTTAACACGGACATTTCTGGTGTTATAACTACATCTTTGGCATGCAAAATGTTATTAATGTGTGTGTGTAAATTTGATGAAATGTACTTACGTATTTCTGAGTAAATGTTAGAGATAGCTATACATGCTTGTTCTATATAATTGCTTTTAATTTCGTTGTTAAATTCTTCTAATATTTGACGCATAAATAATTTTTCTTCATCAACTTCAATTTCTTCAATAACTTTTTCATATAAACTTGGTGTTAATTTACTAGAATATATGCTTACGTTATTACATCTATTTGTTGTTATGTTTGATTCTTCTGTTATTGCCTGCTCTTCTACGGTGCTTTCAAAAGTACTTACTTTATTTGTAGGTGAGATTATATTTTTTCCTAATGGTTTTATGTAGTCATTTTGCTGATCGTATTCAGGTACAGATATTGACGGTAAAAGTTCTAAAAATTCTTTTTCTTTGCTTTGTTTATCAGTATTTTTTTGACCGTCGATAAAAACGAATTCTGAATTATTTGATTCCTGGTTTTTTTCAGTTGATGTAGATGCTTGTTCGGATAAACAACTATTAATAAAATGTCTATAATCACTCGATGATTGACCCGGTTCATTTGATACTTCATCCTCTTCAGTTATATCAGTTATAGTTGAGGGGTTGGGCGTATATTCCTGTTGATTATTGTTGTAATAGGGATGATTAACTGAATAATGAGTTGTCAATGTTACTTCTGGATTGATATGTGTAATACTTTTCGTCAGATCTTTACTGATATCTTGACTGAGATTTTGTAGTCCATATAATTGAGTACCAGCAGACGTGGGTTGTTGTTCAGATAAAGGGGTACTTTTACCGATTTCAATTTCAGTATTTGTAACTGATATATCATCTACATCTACATCTACATCTACATCTACATCTACTTGCTCTCCTATATCTAGGTTGTCCCCTATATCATCTCCTGGTTCTTCTATATCCAGTTCTTCTGGATCTTGTTCTAGATCTCCTAGATTTCCCAGATCTCTTAGTTCTTGTTCTAGATTTCCTAATTTTTGTTCCAGATCTCCTAGTTTTTGTTCCAGATCTAGATTTCCCAGATCTCCTAGTTCTAGATCTCCTAGTTCTAGATCTCCTAGTTCTAGATCTCCTAGTTCTAGATCTCCTAGTTCTAGATCTCCTAGTTCTAGATCTCCTAGTTCCGCATTTACCGATGAACTACTTGTTTGCTCAGTTTCGTTATTAGTTGATTCAGCGGCATTGTCTGCAATGATGATGCTATTATTTAGGTGTGGATACATGTCGATTTGTTTTTGATTAATCGATGAGCAATTAGAAAGTTTTAGCCTCGTTTGCTGCGATCATATACAGAAAATATATGAACTAATATCAATTTTTTGGGGCTAAGAATATTATTTTTTATCAAACTAATTGTATTTCATTGAATAAATGTAATGGTATCAATATCTTATGGTAATTATTCGTTATAATCAGTGTATTTTTGAGAGAAGTGCAATTTTACAATATTGGTTTTTAAGACTAATTAACATTAGTTATTAGTTGCTAATGGTTTATTAATTATTAAAATAATTAGGAAATTTTTTTAAAAATGTAAGTTATTAATAAGGTCTATATAAACATAAAATTACGTATTTTTAAAAAATAATAAAGTAATACAATGTATATTAATTACTTTAAATAATAAAATGATTTATCATTCAATGTACAGATGCACTGTCCACACACCAACGCATCATGGTAACTGGTGTTGTTTTTTCTGTATTATATCGCAGACTATATATTTGTTATAAAACATACCGTGTCTTATCCTTTAATAATCTCCTATTAATGGGAGATATGGATATATCTATCATTATTTTCATATTTGCTAAGTTTGACAAAATTCTTTCAATAAATGACCAATGATTGATTTTATCGTAGATTCGCTCGGTGAAAATACCATTTCCCCGATTAGTATTACTGATTTTTTCATCATTTCTTCTAATCTCTTTTTTTCATGAAAATTATCAATAGATCTTGGTTTTTTTATCTTGAAGTCATAACTGCCATTACAAATATCTAGAGCATTTCTCATAAATGATTTGGTTACATATACATCATTAAATGGTATAAATATAAGTCTCGAGATATCCGTTGCTTTAAGTTTATCAATTACGAATATAATCTTCTGTGGCAAATTATAAATAGTGTCTACTATCAAGCATCTCAGCTCTTGCAAAATTTTATCTCTTTTGTTGTGGGCAACATTGCCTACATTGATTACAGGAGTATCATTTGAGCTTAATATAGGTAGAAAACTTTCATGCGGTATCTCATTTATATCTATTGCCAGATCTTTACATTGTTCATATAGTTTGTAAAAAAATAATGCATTCGATATTGATTTGCGCTTTATCTCGGTAATAGACATGCCAGGATCTATTAATATATCCGAAATGAGTATGGTGCTATTAATGAGTGAATGAACTTTATCTGAGATATATTTTCTTATATTCGAATAGATCATGGAAAGATTAATACATGATTTATCAAAATCATTACTTTCAATATCATCCTTTAGCTCTTTTAAGATGCAGTTTACAAATATTCTGTCCTCGTCAATTCTAATTTCTTCAATAGCAGATTCATATATGTGCTTTCTTAGTACTAGGGGATCTCTGTAATCTTGTGATGCCTCATTTACACTAGTTTTTTTGTAATTTGATTTCAATGTCTCATTTTCTACAAATAGTTTAGATCGTATGTCACTATGACCTTTAACTATGTCTGATAGTAAGTAATCAACCATTGATGTTACTGTGCTTTCATTAGGTGAAAGCACTACTCCTCCGTATAATATAACAGATTCTTTTACTATTTCTTCTAATTTAATTTTTATGAGTGGTTTATCTATTACGTTAAATTTGTTTTCCACCATCATTTTATCTATTATATAGATGTCCTTCACATTTCTTATTAGTGATCCTGGAACGTATGCCCCATATAGCTTTATAAACATGCATTCCGAAATATGATCTTCGTTAAACTTTTCTATTATGGACTTAATGCTATCAGATAAGTTGTTAAGGGCATCTATTATTAAAGTTTTAAATAGTGAGTTTATTTTAATCCGCGTACTTGTATCAATGTTGTCTGTAGAAGTAAACAAATTTTTTTCTGAACCAAAGTTTATTGTTCTTTGAAGCATAGGCAAGAAATTTTTACCCTTGATTTCACTCAGATTTTTTGCAATTTCTTTACAACATTTATGTAATGTATCAAAAAAATATTCATTTGATATACAATTATTTTTGATATCTGATATAGACATTCCTGGTGTTATACGTATATCTTTGATGCGTAAAATATAATCAATAAGGGGGTGAACTTTATCTGAGATGTATTTTTTCATCCTTGAATAGGTATGAGAAATATCCATAAGAGAGGCATTAAAACCTCTATTTTTAATTCTGTTTTTTAACAACTCTAATACTTTACTCCTAAGTAATTTTTCTTTATCGATATCAATTTTACCAATAATATATTCATATGTGTTTTTACTAAATTCCATGTAATGCATATTATTATAAGTATATATATTTGATACTATTTTTAATCCTTTTGGCATTACACTATTTTCAGGCATGGATTTATCCTGATTGGTTGCAGATATTTCTCCACAATGTTTATTTTTGTAATTACTTTGTTTAAATTTTTTCTTGTCTTTACCATATAATCTACTTGACTTGTAGGATGTGGGTATTTTTTTGTTTGTGAGGGTGTCTTGCGTAATGGGGAATACGCTATCCGTATTTAAATTAGGTCCGTAATTAATGTCTAATAGCAAATGATTGGATATTAGATTTACTGTAGATTTATTTGGTGATAATACTTTTCCCTCATGTAGTACGCAATATTTCTTAAATAATTTTTTTAACTTTTTTTTCACGTCTTGATCAGTAATTCCTAAGTGTTCTTTTTTCATCATTAATTCATCGTAAGCGAAAATGTCCACTACATTTCTTATGAATGATTTTGAAATGTATGCGCCATGTATCTCAATAAAAATGCTAGACAAAATGTTATGTGAGTCAAAATTTTTTATTGTTAATTTAATATTTTTAGACAAATTATTCGTATAGCCTATTATTAAGTTCTTTAATAACGCTGCTATCTTTTCTAATATGCTTATATCGACCTCTTCTGTATTAATATCTATATACTTACTGTTAGTAAAATAAATTCGTCCTTGAATGATAGGTAAAAATTCTTCATAATGAGCTTTTTCTATGTCTTTTTCAATTTCTTTGATGTGTTCTGACAGTCTGTCAAAGAAAATTTTGTTTGATATGTATCTATCTTTAATATCTGTAATAGACATTCCGGGGGTTATTAATATATCTGCAATGCGTACAACATTGTTAATGTGAGGAGAAATTTTATCTAAAATGTATTTCATTACTTTTGAGTAAATTATATTAGTGTTAACACGTGATTTATACGAATTTTTAATTTTAATTTCATATCCAAGTTCCATTAATATAGTATCTCTGAGGATTTCCTTTTCGTAGATATCAATTTTTTTAATAGCATTTTCATATATGCTTGTGGTTAATTCAGTGGAATATATATCTACGTACTTATATGAGCATGATGCTAGTTTTATTCCATCAGGAAGTACGTGTTTTGATAATATTTTCGAATGACATTTACGATTTTTAGAGGGATATTTCTTTTTGGTGTTGACTTTATTTTCAGATAAATACGGATTGGACTTCATTACAGGTTTTTTTTCAAAATAACATTTATTGCTAATGATTTCCTCAAGGTCTTTCGTATCTTTAATTTCAGCAGATCTTTGTTCAGTGATAAGAAAAGTAGGTGCCTGTAAAGAAAAAGTTGAATTATCATTTTTAACTACTGTAGTAGTTCTATCAGATGATGTTGTGCGGTGCAATGTACCTGTTATGCTTAGTTTTGGTTCATTTGATGTTGTAATTACGTCATCCAATGAACTTTTTAGTGGGATATCATTATAATTATCTGAAAAATGTGCTGTTGATGATCCTGAATTATTATGCAGCATGTCTTCCAGTAAATCATTTGATATAACTTCTTCTACTATTTCCATATGTACTTCTGGGATATCTAGCGGATATTGGTCTGTACGATTAGTTCCAATAGGAGCGTGAGCGCTATCAAGGCCATAGAAGGGTGGTTCAGGTGAACATTTGTGCATCATATCAGCTAACAAGTCATTTAATATAACTTCTTCTACCATGTCCATATCTATGTCCGATCCATATAATGATTGGACTGAACTGTTACTATTGTTATTAGACTCACCTAAATAACAGACAGGTGATGAATTTGATGGTCCCTTGTTTGGCATGCTCTCCAATAAATCACTTAATATGACTTCTTCCACCATTTCTAGATCTACAGTAGAAGCATAAAATGAATATTCTTTTGATCTATCATTATTTTCTGAAAAATAAGTTAATGACGTTCCTGAGTTATTAGAAATTGTATTTTCTAGTAAATCTTTTAGTACAACTTCCTCTACCATGTCTAAGTCTGTAGTAGAACTATCAAGAGAATATTCTTCTGATTTATAATTATTTTCTGAAAAAATGGTAGATGTGTCTGAATTGTTAATTGTAGTGTTTTCTAGTAAATCTTTTAGTACAACTTCTTCTACCATGTCTAGGTCTACATTATGACTATCAAGTGAATATTCTACTGATTTATAATTATTTTCTGAAAAACTGGTAGATGTGTCTGAACTATTAATTGTAGTGTTTCCTAGTAAATCGTTTAATATTACTTCCTCTACTATCTCCATATCTACAGCATAGTGATCGAAATAATGCTTCTCCGTTACATCATTATTACTGGAAAGGTTATAAAAAGAGTAAGGTGCCGTTATATCTGAGTTGCTAAAGGTTAAATTCTCTTCTACGCTTTTTAGATTGTTTACAATCTGACTATAATTTAGAGGTTGATTATCAGACAATACATGATTTATAGTGGCGTAAGAGTTGGTAATTTCAAAATTGCTTGATTCACCAACATTACATGTATCGTGGTAGTTGTTCGAAGGTTGTAAGTACATATGCTTTCTCGTGTGTAACGTAATTAAATCTGACAGTTATTGCTTCCGCATAATTTCACACCGGAATTATACTAGTATGTGTTAAATTTTTCTTTAAAATAATATTAATATTATTTTTTATTAAAAACACACGTAGTGGTATTTTGGAGAGTCGCAATTCTACTTTATGACTTATGCTTATAACTTATCACTGATTGATTCGTACATAGTTTATTCAGGTTTTGTTATAATTTAATCATCGAAGTTTTTGGGTATTTTGGAGTTAGATTTATAAATGTTGCTCATATCTGATAACAAATTGTCAAAAACTAACCTGGCAGTGTATTTATTTGGTAAAAGTGCTATCTCTCCAATTAATACAGTTGATTTTTTAACTATCTCTTTTAGTCTTCCTTTTTCAATTAAGTAATCAACAAATTTTATAGATTCATTTTCCATCTTTTCCTTATCAATCGCATTATAAATATCCATTATATTTCTTAAAAAGGATTTGGTTATACGCACATTATGAAATGGCTTAAATAATCCATCAGAAATATCAGTTATATCTGATCTATCAATTGCAAGTATTATTTTCTGTGGCAAACAAAGTATAGTATCTACTATTAAGTATTTTAATAATTGTGAAATTTTATTTTTTCCATCGTAATCAATAGTTTTCCCAATCATGGTAATGTCACTTGAATCAAAAATATGGAAAAAATGTTCATTTGGCATATCATTTATATCTTTTACGATATTATTGCATTGTTGGTATAGCTTGTCGAAAAAAATAAAATTAGACATGCATGTATGTTTGATATATGAAATAGACATTCCAGGTGATATTAATATGTCTGCATCCCGTATAATATTATCAAGGTATGGATGAATTTTATCTAATATATAGTTTCTAACATTTGAATAAGTTACAGAAATATTAATGCTTGATTGGTCAATGTTAAATTTCCTTAATATTTCATCCATAAATACTTTTTTCTCATCTATATTAATCTTTCTAATGGCAAGTTCATATATGTTTTCCCCTGGGGCTAGATGCTCCAGGCAATTTCTAGGCTTACTATTGTCAATTGTTGATTCATTATTTAATTTCAGCGGTCCATTTTCAGTAAATGATTTATAATATGAACTGTAGATGTCCTTGGTTATATCTAACAGCAAATAATTTGCCATCATTATGGCTGTATATTTGTTGGGTAAAAACAATTTTTCCTCATAAAGGATAAACGATTTATCAACTAACTCTTCCAATTTCGTAATTATATCTGATTTGCTTATTTTTAGAGATTTGTTTTCTACCATTAACTTATCTGCAGTACGGATATCAATTACATTTCTTATAAATGATTTAGTTACCAATATACCGTGGATGTTTACAAACATATATTTTGAAATGTCACCTTGTCCTAATTTCTCTATTACGGATTTTATGCTATTTGGCAAATTACGTATGGTGTCTATTATTAAAATTTTTAATAATTTCGTAAGTCTTTCTTTCTTACTTATAGCAAGTCTAGTCATATCAATAAATAAACTATTATGCTGATCAATATCAACCTTGCGTTGAGCTATGCATAAAAAATCTTTATGAGGAACTACCTCTAAGTCTTTTTCAATTTCTTTGCAGCATTTAAATAATTTATCAAAAAAAGCATGATTTGATATACACTCACGATGAATATCTGAAATAGACATTCCAGGGGTTAGATTTATATTTTCGGTTCGTATAATGCAATTAATGCATGGAGAAATTTTATTTGAGATATACTTACGTATGTTTGAACAGGTTCGAGTAATGTCAATGTGTGATTTATTAAGTCCTTTACGCTTAAATTTATCACCTAATTCTTCTAGCATCGCTTGCTCAAATAGTTTTTTTTCATCAACATCTATTTTTTCTATAGCATATTCATATATACTAGTTCTCAATTCTGCATAACATATGTTGCTGCATTTATATGTTATTGGCATTATTTTCAATTCTTCCGGTAATATATATCTTGTGCAGTTTTGGGGTGTGGAATTATGTTGTTTTACTGTTTTGGGATTAACTACATTCTCGGCAAGAGAATTGCTTTTTGTTGTAAAGGTGTTGGAGTTGCTGTAGATATCTAAGAGTAAATTGTTAATGATTAATGATACCGTAGATTTATTTGGTGATAGTACCATTTTGTTATTAACTAGTATGACTGAGTTTTGCAAAGATTTTTCTAGTTTTTCCTTTATGTATGGATCTTCAATATTTATAGATTTGTTTTTCATTGGTGATTTATCATTGTTATAAATTTCCACTACAGTTCTCATAAAAGATTTAGTGACATATGCTCCATGTAATTGCGTAAACAGGCCCTTCAAAACATCAATTGTGGAGAAATTTTCTATCACGCATTTAATTTTCTGTGGCAAGTTGATGATGTTGTCTACTATCATGCTTTTTATTATCGATGAAAGTTTATTTTTTCTACCGGTGTCAATTTCTTCTATGTTAGCATCCAGGTTCTGTCCCGCACTGAAATTTATATGATTTTGGATGATATGTAAAAATTCCTCTTGTTGGGTTGCACGTATTTTTCTTGAAGTTTTTTTGCAGCATTCTCGTAGTTTATCGAAAAAGGTTTTATTTGATATGCATTTAACATATATGCCTAAAATAGACATCCCTGGTGTTATGCATATATCAGCAGTGCGTATGATTTCATTGATGTATGGAGAGATTTTATCTATAATATATTTGCGTATGTTTGAATAGGTCTTAGAGATATTAATACGTGATTTAGTTAATCCACTAGTTTTGATTTCATTATTAAATTCTTTTAGTATGGTGTTCTTAAGCATGTTCTCTTCATCGACGTCAATTTTTTCAATGGCAATCTCATAAATACTAGTAACTAATTTTGTGTTGAATATATTGGCGTAATTATACAGGTCTGACACTACCGCTAGTTGTTCTGGTATTACATGCTGCTCCACACAGTCTTTAGAATTAATTTGTTGTTCGTTGGATGAGATATCAAATTTGCTAGTCAAATGGGATTGTTTTGTAACAAGTGTACTTATTTGTTCAATATATTTTTTATCTTCAGTTAGCATTATCTTCGGATTGATAAATTTTATTTGGTTCTCATTTTTACTTTCAGTAAGTAATTTCCATTTAATATGGAGAGGGACATCAATCATATCTAGTAGTAAATGTCCGGACATTAATGATACCATGGATCTATTTGGCGAAAATAAATTTCCGTTAAGGATGACAGTAGATCTCCGTAATAGTTCTTTTAGTTTTATTTTTATAAATGAATTGTCAATTTCTAAATATTTGATTTCTGGAATTAATATTTCAGAGACGTAAATGTTTGCCACATCTCTTATGAATGATTTGGTGACGTATGCTCCATGTAATTGAACAAACATACTCTTATAAATATCGTTTAAGTTAAATTTTTCTATTACGGACTTAATGTTTTTAGGCAAGCTACAAATAGTTTTTATTATCGAATATTTTATTAACAAAGAAATTTTATTTTTTGTATAGTCATCTGCCTGTTCTATATCTGTGTATAGATATTTGTCTGGGTGAAGATGGACACACTTTTGAATTAGGGTCAAAAAAAATCTGTGATGTACTTTATCTGTTTTTTTTGCAATCTCCTTGCATTTTTTACGTAGTTTTTCAAAAAAAATTTTATTTGATATGCATTTTTTGTATACGTCTGATAAAGTCATTCCGGGGATTAGAGATATATCTGCAGTGCATAGAATTTTATTGATGTTAGGGCAAATTTTATTTGCAATGTACCTGCGTATGTTTAGATAAGTGCGACTTATATTTATAAATGAGCTAGAGTAACAGTTAATTTCATTGCTGAATCTTATTAATATTGCTTTTCTAATCAATTTTTTCTCATCAACATTAATTTTTTTGAGGGCATTTTCGTATATGCTTGACAATGATTTTGTATCAAACATATTGCTGCGACCATAAAATCCTGTCACCAATTTTAATTTTTCTGGCACTGTGTATTTTTTACATCTTTGAAAATCACCTTTATTTCTGATAGCTGGATGATTGAGTTTCTTCTTAGTATTTGGATTTGTAGGTGCAGCATTAATTTTCGCGGATGTTGTTTTTAAGTATTCTTTATCGAAACTGCTTTGATTACTATTTTTTTTGCTATCATGACGCAGTTGCTTTGCCTCAAGAGATGAGTTTGTGATTTTTATTTCGTTTTCAGTAATTGTGTATCTTGTATAAATATTATCTATGTCTAGCAGCAAATGATTAACCATTAGTGATGCTGTAGGTTCATCGAGTGAAATTGTATTTCCTTCAAGGTATATAACAGAAGTAAGTAATTCTTTTTCTATTTTGCTTTTTGTAAGTGACTTATCCATTTCTGTAAATTTTGTCTCTATCATTAATTCATCAAAGCTATAAGAATTTGCTAAATTTCTCACGAATGATTTGGAAATATATGCTCCGTGAATTTTAACAAATGTACCCCTTAAGATATCAATAGGTTCAAATTTTTCTATTGCGGACTTAATTTTAAGTGGCAAATCATTTATGGTATCTATTACTAATCTTTTTAATGATACAGAAATTTTATTTTTTTTGTCTTTGTTAATTCTATATACGAAATTTTTTAAGGATTTCAACGAAACAAAATTAATATAGCTTTGAATTAGTGGCAAAAATTCCTCATGTTGAGTTTTGCGTATTTTTTCTGTAATTTCTTTGCAGTTCAAACTTAAATTATCGAAGAAAAACTCATTTGATATACACTTATCTTTGATATTTGATATAGACATCCCAGGGGTTATGGCTATATCTTTTGTGCATATAGCGTTGTTAATGTATAGAGATAATTTTTCCATAATGTATTTACGTATATTTGAATAAGTGCTAGAAATATTAATACATGATTGGTCAAAATAGTTGCTTTCAATTTTATTACTAAATTCTTCCAATATTGCATACATAAATAATTTTTTCTCATCGATGTGTATTTTTTTTATGGCTCTTTCATATATGCTTGTAGTTAATTTATTAGAGCATATGTCTTCGTATCCATACTTCTTTGTTACTGAATTTAAATTTTCTGGTGTTATGTGTTTTGCTCTATTTCCTGATTTACAATATTTTTCTGCGTCTCTATTTTGTTCAAATGTTTTAATATTTCCAGTGTTAGCATGTGGTTGTTCTACAATAGGACATGTAGATGGTTGCGTATGCGTTAACAGAGTTTCACTATTATTTTCAGTTACTGTGCTTGTTTCAACTGATGAAATTTCATGCGAAATGCCTAGTTTTATCTCACTCGGTTCTGTTTGGTCTTCAAATAAATCCTCCGCCATAATATCACTATTGATTATATTATCTGGGAAGTCACCTAGTGATATATCTAAGCTATCTAAATCAATTAAAAGAGCATTTTCTATTAAATTATCTGTAATCTGATCGTACTTCAAAAACTGACTATCAGATGATACATGATCTATGCTGCTATTACTATCACCATGATCATTGTTTGATTCGCAAGTGTTGTTTGTATCAGAATTGCTGCTTAGATGATATAAAAACATATATTTCATACCTAGCCAAATTGAATATAAATGGGTAAAACTCATTTCGTATCCCAGTCAGATATTACAACAAAAGCATATGAACCTATGGTCAATTTTTCTTGGGAGGATATAATTTTTTTTATTGAAAAATAGTTTTAAGCGACCAATCAATGATGTTAGTAACAAATTTTTATGTTAATTTGTTATGATAGATTGAGTATTACCTGGCCCATTTTTAATATCCAATTTACTGTCTGATACTTGTCATATTAGCCGTCTTGGTATATTGCCTAAACTCAAGAAATTATAATATATAATACATGCGGTTCATTAATTACATAATAATATTTATTAATAAATAATTAAATCGCGGATGTATTGATTGAATTAAATGTATGTAATATGTTATTGGGAATCCATTATTTAAAGTTCTTGTAGTTTTCTGTGAATAGGTATAGCTATCCTTTGTGGTTATCGATTTAATAAAAGTTAATTCAAACAAAGTTTGTGTATTTTGCTAAAAATTTTAATTAATCAACAACAATGTATTAAAAAATTAATTTTTTTGTAATTAGAAACTTTTGTTAGATTTTTGGTTTAAAATATGAGCTCATCTCCTAATTTATTTTTTAAGTTAGTAATAGACCTACTTGCTTTGATCCTTAATTCCAAGAGATATGCTACACATTAAAAACTCTGTCTCTGTAAAAATTATTTGTAATAACATAAAACGAGATCTCATTTAATATTTTGAATTAATATTTCTATATTATCGAGATAATTTAGTTAAACTAAGTCAATCCCGCGTTTAGTGCCATTGGTATATATCCTACAGATGTTACGATATTAGATTTTGCAACTTCCCGCCAAAGTAATACTGATTGTTATTGCTACACATTTCATTTCACAGGTAAATTTTCCTCTGTTTAATTCAGCATCAGGTATTTTGGGGGCACTAATATGTAAGTGTTTTTTAGATATGTTTCTCAAGCTTTTGATATATTTATTCGAGTGGTTAATAGTCTATTAGGAAAGTCGTAATTAAATATTTATTGCTATTATTTCTTAGTCGTGAGTCACGTAATTTCATCGTTGGAGATTAGGTCAAAATCCGGGTTTAGATATACAGTTACTAGCTATTTTATAATTATGTGCTTGAAGTATTTGGTGATTTTTAACTCAAAATAGTTTGATCTTTGAGAGTGACTTGACTCCATTTGTTTGTATAGGAGAGAATGTCGTCCGGTTTTGGCATGACGGCAAGAGTTATTATTGCAAACAACAGGTATTTTGACAGGTGTTTTTGCTCTTATTGATATTTACAGTTTCAAATATGGTAGTTTTTTTATGTATATTGAACTGGTGGTGCTGAAGATAATTGATTGATTTAGATTATTTTTTATTGTTTTTGGTCGATGTGTTTCGTCCTGGCAGCCCGAAATTTTTTCTCTTTTCGTTTTGCCATTATCTGCTGACTGCTGCTGCTCGTTTCTTAACTGTTGGGGCCGGTATTTCGAGAGAGGTGTTTATGGTGGGCTTTTGTTCTCTGGAGGGAACTGGTTTTTTTATCAGAATTTTTAGATAATCTGAGTAATTAGGCCTTATCTTGGCGGTAATTGTTTTTTTTCATATTTTTGTTTCTTTATCCTTAGTAGTATTGGTTGTGCTCCAACTAGAAAAAGGTGCTGGTGTCGTTGCTGCCTTTGGTTGTGTTTGCCGTGGGTATGGTACCATGCTAGGGGGAACTGGGTTTTATAAGCATCTTCTTGGTAGTAAGATTGGTGTTGATGTTATAATTTTTTTCCTTCTTTGAGCTTTGAATTTAGTGCAAATCGATTGTTGCCATAATAAGGAGTAACTTGATTAAATCCTTGGGGCTGTTTCTGTTAGGGTGTCAGTTTTTTCCTTTGCTAAATATTTGGGTTTGTTAACCAAAAGAAGGTCAGTGACAATTTAGTTTCCCTCTAAGGGTAAGTTATTAAGGAGTGATTTAGGTTAGCTTTTGCCGACGTGGTGAAATTGGTAGACACGCCATCTTGAGGGGGTGGTGGAGAAATCCTTATGAGTTCGACTCTCATCGTCGGCACCATTTTGTTCCTATACGGGGGAGTGTCATGTTTGGCGATTACTTTTTGCTTCTGGTTTTTATAGGCTTTGGGTTTCTTGTTGGAATTGTTCCGACCATGATATCAAGGTTTTTTATTTCCAAAAATGCTCCTTACAAAGAGAAACTGGAATCGTATGAGTGTGGATTTGATCCGCTTAGTAGCGATACCAAGGATAGGTTTGATGTTAAATTCTATTTGATTTCAGTAATTTTTATTATCTTTGACCTCGAACTTGCTTTTCTTTTTCCATGGGCGGTTGCCTTTAGCTCTTTGCCAATAAAATCTATAATTGGAGTTTTTATATTTTTAGCCGAATTTTTAGTAGTTTATGCCTATATCTGGAAGCGTGGCGCCTTGGAATGGGAATAGGATCGGAGTATTATGGAACCTGTTGAGGGGGAGTTGTCTTCGCGTGGCTTTGTTACTACCACAGTTCAGGAATTAATGAACTGGATGAGGGCTGGGTCAATTTGGCCAATGACTTTTGGTCTGGCTTGTTGTGCGGTAGAGATGATGCATGCTGGTGCTGCACGATATGATCTAGATCAATTTGGTGTAATATTTAGACCATCTCCACGTCAGTCTGATTTGATGATAGTTGCCGGAACTTTGTGTAATAAAATGGCGCCTGCTTTGCGTAGGGTTTATGACCAAATGCCTGAGCCTAGGTGGGTTATATCTATGGGATCTTGTGCAAATGGCGGTGGTTATTACCACTACTCTTACTCTGTGGTCCGTGGTTGTGATCGTGTTGTTCCTGTAGATGTCTATGTTCCTGGGTGCCCTCCTACGGCAGAGGCGCTGATTTACGGTATTTTGCAGCTTCAACGGAAGATACGTGATTTTGATTATATTATTCGTTAATATGGGTCCGGTTTTATGTTTACTATCGATTCACTGAAGGCGTTATTATCAGAATCTCTTCCAGACCAAATTCAAGGTATTGTTGCTGATCGTGGAGAATTAACACTAGTAGTTTCTTGTGATGATTATCACAGTGTTTGTGAGTGGCTACACAAAAATGAGTTTTGTTCATTTGATACCATGATTGATTTGTGTGGCGTTGATTATTCGTGTTTTTCTACCAAGATGCCAAAACGGTTTGCTGTTGTTTTGCATTTGTTGTCAGTGGCTGAGAATTGTAGGTTGCGAGTTCGTACTTTTTGTGCAGATGATAGTAGGCCGTTGCTTTCTTCTGTAACCGATGTTTGGCCTTGTGCAAATTGGTTTGAGAGAGAGGCTTTCGATTTATTTGGTGTGATTTTTACTGGACATCCTGATTTGCGAAGGATATTGACTGATTACGGCTTTGTTGGTCATCCGTTTCGCAAAGATTTTCCTGTTTCTGGTTACCTTGAGATTTCTTATGATGACAGCTCGAAGAGGTTGTCCTACCTGCCAGTAAGTATTGAGCCAAGAATAAATGTTCCTTATATAATTCGTGAGGATAATTATGGTGGGTTAGGTGGTATAGATAATGGCTGATATAAAAAATTACAGTATAAATTTTGGTCCCCAACATCCAGCCGCTCATGGTGTTCTACGTTTGGTGCTGGAATTGGATGGAGAGGTTGTACAGAGGGCTGACCCTCATATCGGTTTTTTGCACAGAGCAACTGAAAAGTTGATTGAAACCCGTACGTATCTGCAGTCGTTGCCTTACATGGATCGTTTGGACTATGTCTCTATGATGTCTAATGAGCATGCTTATTGTCTCGCTGTTGAAAAGCTTTTAGGTATTATAGTTCCTATTCGTGCTCAATATATACGTGTACTTTTTTCTGAAATTACTCGTATTCTAAATCATTTGCTGTGGTTGGGATGTCACGCTCTTGATATAGGAGCTATGACGGTATTTATTTATTGCTTTCGTGAACGAGAAGATTTATTCGATATGTACGAGGCAGTTTCTGGTGCGCGTATGCATGCAGCCTATTTTAGACCTGGGGGTGTTTATCGAGATCTTCCGGATAGTATGCCTAAGTACCAGCCGTCTCGTTTTAGATCTAAGAAAGAGATTAGGCTGATGAATGAGTCTCGCGAGGGTTCTCTGCTGGATTTTATTGATCACTTCTCTAGTCGCTTTGATGGTTGTGTGGATGATTATGAAACTCTCTTAACTGATAACAGGATTTGGAAACAGAGAACGGTTAATATTGGCGTAGTATCTGCAGAACGTGCCAAGGATCTTGGTTTTACTGGTCCAATGTTGCGAGGGTCTGGAGTAATTTGGGATCTGAGAAAAACTCAGCCTTACGAGGTGTACCACCTTTTGGATTTTGATATACCAGTTGGTCGTACTGGTGATTGTTACGATCGTTATTTGGTTCGCATAGAGGAAATGCGTCAATCTAATCGGATAATTAAACAATGCGTGTCTTGGTTGCGTGACCATAAAAATGGGATGGTTATAACTGATAATCACAAGGTTGCGCCACCTACACGTTCAAAAATGAAGATGAATATGGAGGAAATGATTCATCATTTTAAGCTTTTTACTGAAGGTATGTACGTTCCTCCTGGTGAAGTTTATGCTGCCGTAGAGCATCCTAAGGGTGAGTTTGGGATTTATTTGATTTCTGATGGGGCGAATAAGCCATATAGAATAAAGATTCGTGCTCCTGGGTTTGCTCATTTGCAGGCCTTTGACGAAATGTCTAGGGGCCACATGATTGCCGATGTAGTCGCCATTATTGGCAGTCAAGATATTGTTTTTGGTGAAATTGATCGTTAGGTTGGCTATGTTATCTGCTGAGAGTTTGAGTCAAATTGATCGAGAAGTTTCCAAGTATCCGAGTGGATGTCAACTTTCTGCCGTTATGGCTGCTCTGCGCATTGCGCAGGAAGAAAAAGGTTGGTTGAGTTCTGATTTGATAGAGTATGTAGCAAAATATCTTAAAATATCTGCAATTTCAGCCCTAGAGGTTGCTACTTTCTACAATATGTACAATTTAAAGCCTACAGGATGCAATAAGCTCACTATTTGTACTAACTTACCGTGCTCTCTTCGTGGTTCCACCAAAATTGCGACATATTTGAAGCATAAACTTGGAATTTCTTTTGGTGAAACTACACCTGATGGTAAGTTTACCTTAGTTGAAGGTGAGTGTTTTGGTGCTTGCCAAGAGGCTCCTGTTATCTTGCACAATAATCATAAAATGATGTGTCGTATGGAAAAAGAAAAATTAGATGAATGGCTGGAGGAGTTGAGCCGATGAGTGCCGGTGTATGCCTTCATGGCCTAAATTTTGATGATCCTTTTGATTGGCGTCTGCCGGCTTATGAGTTGAGGTCAGGTTATTCGGCTTGGCGTCGCATATTGACGGAAAAAATACCACCTGATGTTATTGTTGATCACATAAAAAAATCTTCTCTTCGTGGTCGAGGTGGAGCTGGTTTTCCTACTGGTTTAAAGTGGAGTTTTATTCCTCGTCAAAAATCTGGGCAAAAGTATATTTGTTGTAATTCAGATGAGGGTGAGCCTGGAACTTTTAAGGATAGGGATTTGCTTCGTTATAATCCTCATGCTGTTATAGAAGGTATGGCAATTGCTGGATATGTTTGTGGGGCTACCGTAGGGTACAATTACATACACGGCGAAATTTATGAGATTTATAAGCAGTTTGAGGAGGCTATTCAGGAAGCATATGATTATTCCTTGTTGGGGAGTAATATTTTAGGATCTGGCATCAATTTTGATTTATTTGCCCATTGTGGCTATGGAGCCTATATTTGTGGTGAGGAAACGGCTCTTCTGGAATCTATAGAGGGTAAGAAAGGACAGCCACGTTTTAAGCCTCCTTTTCCTGCAAATTTTGGGCTATATGGTTGTCCCACATTGATTAACAATACTGAGACTTTTGCTTCTGTTCCTTGGATTATTAATCATGGTCCCGATGAATTTTTGTCTCTTGGAGTACCTAATAATGGCGGTACAAAAATTTTTTCCGTCAGCGGTCATGTGAATCGTCCTGGAAACTACGAGGTTTCATTGGGTACCCCTTTCCCTGTTTTGCTTGAAATGGCTGGTGGAGTAACTGCTGGAAGAAAGTTGAAGGCGGTTATTCCTGGTGGGTCGTCGGCTCCTGTTCTGCCTCGTGATCTTGTGATGGATTGCACTATGGATTACGATTGCCTTGCTAAAGCTGGTTCAATGTTAGGTTCTGGTGCTGTTATTGTTATGGATGATTCTGCATGTATGGTAAAGGCGTTGGAGAGATTATCCTACTTTTACTATGAAGAGTCCTGTGGTCAGTGTACTCCTTGTCGTGAAGGAACGGGGTGGCTGTATCGTGTTATTCATCGTATAGAGAATGGTTTAGGCAGGAACGGTGATTTGGATTTACTGGATAGAGTTGCCTCTCAAATATCTGGCCATACTATTTGTGCTTTGGGGGATGCCGCTGCTTTTCCTGTTAGGAGCTTTATTAAGCATTTTCGATCAGAGTTCGAATATCACATAACTCATAAGGATTGTTTGGTGACCAATGATTGCTATTGAAAGATAGGTATATGGGGCTTATTTCTATGGAAGTCAACGGCCAAACGGTTGATGTTCCTGAAGGAAGTACGATAATGGATGCGGCACGTAAGTTGGGTATATTCGTGCCTCATTTTTGTTATCACAAAAAGTTGAGTATTGCAGCAAATTGCCGTATGTGTTTGGTCGACGTTGAAAAAGCACCTAAACCTCTTCCTGCTTGTGCAACTCCTGTTTCTACCGGGATGAAGGTTATGACTCATTCTGCTAGGGCTGTTGATGCACAAAAAAGTGTTATGGAATTTTTACTGATTAATCACCCCTTGGACTGTCCTATTTGTGACCAAGGAGGGGAATGTCAGTTGCAGGATTTAGCTGTTGGCTATGGATCGTCTCAGTCAGTGTATAGTGAAGAAAAACGTGTGGTTTCCAACAAAAACTTGGGATCATTGATTTCTACTGAGATGACAAGATGTATCCATTGTACTCGTTGCGTTCGTTTTGGTGAGGAAGTTGCTGGACTGAGGGAGTTAGGTGTCATTGGTCGTGGTGAGCACGCCGAAATTACAACATTTCTGTCCCGTGCGGTCTCTTCTGAAATATCAGGAAATGTTATTGATCTTTGTCCGGTAGGAGCTTTAACTTCTAAACCCTTTCGATATTCCAATCGTACCTGGGAGTTGTCTCGTCGTCGGTCTTTCAGTCCTCACGATAGTTTGGGATCAAATCTTATTGTTCAGGTTAAGTTGAAAAAAGTTTGCCGCGTCCTTCCTTTAGAGAATGAAAAGATCAATCAATGCTGGATCTCTGATCGTGATCGCTTTTCATACCTAGGTATAGGTGCAGATCGTTTGCAAATGCCAAGGATCAAGAGTGACGATGAGTGGAAGACGATATCATGGGATGAGGCTTTTGATCAACTTTCGCTGGTTTTAAGCTTGTACTGCCCTGATGATATGGCTGGGTGGGCTCATCCGTCTTCAACTTTGGAAGAGCTGTATCTTTTTCAGAAATTGCTCAGATCTCTAGGGGTTAAAAATGTTGAGTCACGTTTGAATTATGGTGACTATAGGAAGTCATTCAAGGAATCATCTGCTCCGTACTTGGGGATGACCATATCCGAGCTGCTGTCTGCTCCCAATGTTTTTATAATTGGTAGTTTCATTCGTCATGAGCAGCCTTTGCTGGCGGCGGGATTGCGTGTGAACGTAAGAAATTCTCTTACCACAGTTCATCGTTTGCATGTAACTAAAGAAGATTGGTTGATGCCGCTTGGAATAGATATTATTGTTTCTCCCGATGAGATATCACTGGCTTTGGTATCAATTCTCTCATTCATTGTTCGCGATAAAGGTTGTGATTTTCCGACTGAATTGCAAAATTTATTTGATAAGACTGACAGCAGGTATGATTCTGTGGCCAGGAAGATGTTGGATACTAGTTCATTATCAATAGTTTTAGGTTCGTATATTGACTCTCATCCCGATTCGGCTCTTATTCACTGTTTGGTTTCTCATATTGCTCGTTATTTAGGGGCTACTTTTGGACTATTTGGTGAAGGGGCAAACTATGTCGGCGCTTATGTTTCAGGTGCTATTTCTCATTCATCTCCTTTATTGAAAAATCATCGTTTGCTAATGCTGCTAAATGTGGAACCGAATGAGGATTTTACTGAGAAGAGTGGTTTTGGTAGGTACTTTGACAAAGCAGAGTACGTTGTTTGCTTTTCTCCTTTTGAGTCTGCTGGAGTATCTGCTAACCTCCATTTGCCAATTGCTTCTGCATATGAAACAGATGGTACCTACATTAATATGGAGGGTGTTTGGAACAGCTTCTATGCTGCGGCACAACCTAGTGGAGAGGTTAAACCTGCCTGGAAAATTTTGCGTCAGTTGGGATACCGTTTGTGCGGTGATGGTTTCTCTTATGCGAGTTGCACTGAAATTAGGCAGGAAGTAATGGACCTTTGGAATAGTAAGGGGGGGGAGATGTCAAATGATCTCTTACAAACCTCTTCTTTCACTGATTTTTTTAAGTTTCCTGTTGATTCGAATGGTTTGAAGTGCATTGCTTACAGACATGCTTATAGAATTGACTCAGTTGTGCGCAGATCTGATCCTTTGCAAAAATCACCTATGATGTGGACCAACGTTACTGCTCGTGTTTCACCGCAGACTGCACAGCGCTTTTCTATGACGAATTCCTCTTTATTCCGTTTTCGGCAAGGGGATTATTATTTTGAAGCAAAGATATATGTTGATTGTGGTGTTTTGGATGATACTGTTCTTATAGAAGACATTGGTTTGTCTTCTTTGTATGAGACCGTTTACGTGGAAGAAAATTTATGTTCCTAGTAGAATGGATAAAGGGTTTAGTGGTATCTAATTTGGGAGCCGATGTTTGGAGCTACTTTTCTACTTTTTTCATGATTGTAGTATTGGTTGTAGGGTTGTTGTTGTCAGTTGCTTATTTGACTTATTTTGAACGCAAAATAATCGGTGCCATGCAATGTAGGTTGGGTCCCAATAGGGTGGGGCCGTTGGGTTTGCTGCAGCCTATTGCTGATGTGGTTAAGCTTCTAGGCAAGGAAGTTTTGACACCATCAAATGTTGATTTGTTCGTTTTTAGAGTAGCTCCTGTCATTGCTATTATGGCTTCAATAGGTGCTTGGGGGGCGTTGCCGTTTGGTGAAGACCTTTATTTTACCAATTTGAATGCCGGTTTGCTGTACGTTTTGGCAATTACTTCTTTTGGAGTTTATGGAATTATACTAGCAGGATGGTCTTCAAATTCACGCTATGCTTTTTTGGGAGCTATTCGTTCTGCTGCTCAAGTTATTTCTTATGAAATAGCTTTAGGTTTTTCTTTGGTCTGTGTTCTATTGGTTTCTGGAAGTCTTAATTTTCGTCAAATTGTTTCTTCCCAGATGATGGGTTGGGGGCACGATCATGGTATGAATTTTTTAAGCTGGAACTGGATTTCACTCTTTCCTGTTTTCTTGATTAGTTTGATTTCAGGCATCGCCGAGACTAATCGCCACCCATTTGATGTTGCTGAAGGTGAGTCAGAGTTAGTTGCTGGATTTCATGTTGAGTATTCGGGTATGCCTTTTGCCGTATTTTTTCTGGCTGAGTATGCTAATATGATTTTGGTGGCTACTATCATTTCCATAATGTTTTTGGGGGGGTGGGATAGTCCCCTATCATTCCTACATTTTATTCCCGGTGTAGTTTGGATGATGTTAAAAGTAGTTCTAGTATTATTCGTTTTCATTTGGGTTAGGGCGACTCTTCCTCGTTATCGGTATGATCAAATAATGCAGCTCGGATGGAAGGTTTTTTTACCAATTACCGTGGTCTGCGTTATAATTATAGCCTGTTGGATACTGTCACCTCTCAACATTTTTCATTTTTCTGATATACAGGCCTCACATTCCAACTTTTCTTCTGGGGTTTGGTGATGATAAAAAAAGTCTTGGAATTTTTTCGCTCGCTTCTTATTTTTGAGATAGTACATGGTTTGGCGTTGACGCTGAAGTACATGTTTAGGCCTAAGGTTACACTTAGGTTTCCAGAAGAAAAAACTCCTAAAAGCCCCCGTTTTCGTGGTCTTCATGCATTGCGTAGATATCCAAACGGTGAAGAACGCTGTATAGCTTGCAAATTGTGTGAATCGGTTTGTCCTGCTTTGGCGATTACAATTGAGTCTGAACAGCGTGATGATGGTACGAGAAGAACTACGCGTTATGATATAGATTTGAGTAAATGTATATTCTGTGGATTTTGCGAAGAATCTTGCCCGGTTGATTCTATAGTTGAAACTAGTATCCATGAATATCATGCAGAATCACATACAGATCTTCTGATGACTAAACCGATGCTTTTAGCCATTGGTGATAGGTACGAGGAAATGATTGCAAAAGAACGGTCCTTAGATTCCTCTTATCGGTGATGAAATGAATACAAATCTTACTTTTCTGTTTTTTATTTTTTTTTCCTTGTCTTTAATTTTATTTTCGTCTGGGGTTGTTTTTCTTAAAAACCCAGTTCATTCTGCAATTTCCTTGATTGCTTCGTTTGTCTCTGCTGCTTGTATATGGCTCTTGTTAAGAGCCGAATTTTTAGCTTTCATGTTGATTTTGGTTTACGTTGGTGCCGTGATGGTACTCCTCCTTTTTGTAGTTATGATGATTAGCCGTGCTGAAGGTTTTGCTCTAACAGTGAAGCGTAGAGACCGTTCTTGGCTATTTGGTATGTTTGTTTCTCTTCTTCTAGCATCAGAATTATTATCTGCTCTGATAAATTCAAATTTTGCTATAAGCGTGTATGCGCAGTCGTTCCCATCTCAGATGTCGAGCGTGAAGAATTTGGGTGTTGTGTTGTTTACAAGGTACTTTTATCCTTTTGAGTTGGCGTCTATTTTGCTATTTTTGGGAGCTCTGAGTGCCGTAGTTTTGGCTCAGGGAACATCTGCTTCAAGTAATCTCAAACGTCAAATCAAGGAAGAACAACTATCTGTATCAGCAAAAGATAGAGTCGAGGTTGTTTCTGTACCTACGGTTTCTCCTACTTCAGGTAATTGTTCATAATGGCTATATCTTCTGATTACTTGTCCTTTGCTCATATATCACTTGTGGTATCTGCCTTGGTTTTTGCTATAGGCTTGGTTGGCGTGGTAATTAAACGTAACAACCTTATTTCTATGCTAATGTCTATTGAGCTAATGCTACTTTCGGTTAATACCAACTTCATTGCTTTTTCAGCAGAGCAGGACAATCCATTCGGTTGGTCTTTTGTGTTCTTTATCTTAACTGTTGCTGCCGTTGAGTCAGCAACCGGTTTGGCCATAGTAATTCTGGTGTTTCGTAAATACAAATCCGTTTTGATTGAAAAACTAACCGGTTTGAAGGATTGAGTATTATGACTTCTTCGCAGCTGTGTTTTTCTGGCATAGCTTTGTCTCCGCTTTTAGGGTCGATATTAGCTTTTTTTCCCGGCAAGCATTGCGGGCGCACCTTTGCCCATACAGTTACTATTTTGGGGGTTTTTGTTTCTCTCGTATTTGCTGTTCTTATATCACCACAAGTATTAAGTGGTAATACTTTCCATGGAATTGTTTACACTTGGTTTTTCAATGGGATTAACCATTTTTATGTTTCTTTTTTTGTTGATCAGCTCGCACTAGTAATGATTTTTGTTGTAACCGTGGTTTCTCTTATGGTTCATGTGTACTCAGTGGGGTACATGAAAGATGATCCAGGATATCAACGTTTCTTTTCTTATATCTCTTTATTTACTTTTTTTATGCTGGTTTTGGTGGTTTCTGATAACCTTCTGCAGCTATTTTTTGGGTGGGAGGGAGTAGGTTTAGTTTCATACTTGTTGATTGGGTTTTGGTATGGCAAACGTAGTTCTGTTAGAGCAAGTTTAAAAGCATTTATTGTTAATAGGGTAGGTGATGTCGGATTTGTTTTTGGCATGGTGATTTTGTTTTACCTATCTAAAACTATGGACATTTTTACTATTGTTAAAGTTATCCCTGCCAGTCTACAGCTTTTCCCTTCTTATTTGCCAATGGTTACGTTGGCTTGTTTTTCTCTGTTTGTGGGAGCGATGTCTAAATCAGCGCAGTTTCCCCTGCATATTTGGTTGCCTGACTCCATGGAGGGACCAACTCCTATTTCTGCGTTAATACATGCTGCTACTATGGTGACTGCAGGTGTATTCATGGTCGTTCGTTTGATGCCAGTGTTTAAGTTATCTGCTTCCGTGCTTTCATTTATTTTAGTGATATCCGGCATTACTTCATTTTTTCTTGGACTGGTAGCCGTAGTGCAAAACGATATTAAGAGAATAATTGCCTACTCTACTATTTCTCAGTTGGGTTACATGTGTGTTGCAATTGGCTTAAATGCTCCGTCATTTGCTATTTTCCATTTAGTTACTCATGCTTTTTTTAAAGCATTGCTTTTTTTGTCAGCAGGTTCAGTTATCGTTTCTATGCATCATGAGCAGGATATTCGTAAAATGGGTGGGTTGTTCCGGCACATGCCAATTACCTGGATAACATCGTTTATAGGATCCATGGCTCTTGTTGGTTTTCCGTTTACTTCAGGTTTTTATTCTAAGCATATGATTATTGATGCCGCTCATATTTCTTCGGGAAATGCTGCAATCTTTGCTTATTATGCAACCATGGGGGGGGTATTTGTTACTGCTTGTTATACATTTCGCCTCTTTTTTACTGTTTTTCATGGAAAGGAACGTTTCCATGATTTAGGTCATTGCAGCAGTGTTGCCCAAAATAGTCGGTGCCGCTTTCCACTTGAGTCTCCTGTATCTATTCTTGTTCCACTGGTAGTGTTGGCTGCTTTCTCGCTATTTTCTGGGTACCATTTTATATACTCCATGGCTTCAGGGGGAAGCATGAGCCATATTGCAGGGAAAATTTCTCCTATCTCTCAAATTATATTTAATGAAATAAAAGATCAGGGTGGTATATTCGCATTTACTATTCACTCATTTACTACTTCTTCATTTTTACTACTGATTCTGGGTGGAGTTGTTGGGTGGCAAGCAAGTTTCGATTCTCCTATTATGAAAATTGTGAGAAATTTAAATTATCTATCGCCAGTTTATAATATCTTAGATAGAAAATACTACCTAGATGAGCTCGCCGATGGTGTTTCTGCTTTATCTTTACGTAAGTACCGTTTTGCTTCATGGATTGATAATAATATTATAGACCGCTTGGTAAATAGTGTTTCCAGCGGAATTAAGGATTTGTCAGAATCTTGGAGGATTATGCAGACGGGTATGATTGATAATTACGCTATGTTTATGTTCTTCGGTGTAGTCGCGCTTCTATTTTTTCCTATGGCTTCATCATTTTACTCGTGATCGTTGGGATAAGGTATCCATGACTCATTCTATACCCATTTTAACCTTAGTTGTCTGGTTGCCAATAATTTGGTCAGTTGTTCTTCTGTTGCCAATGTTTTCAGAAGATTTTGTTCGGGGTTTGGGGCTGATAGGATCTGTCGTTTTTTTTATTTTAACTTGCTATGTTTACCTGAAGTTCGACACGGATTCTTCATCATATCAATTTTCAGAGCATCATTCTTGGATTCCAGCTATCGGTGCCTCTTATTCATTGGCCATTGACGGTATCTCTTTGCTGTTCTTGATTTTGAATAACTTTTTACTAATTCTTGTAGTTTTGGCGTCACATAATTCTGTAAGGAAAAATATAAAGTCCTACTTGTTTTGCTTCTTTATGATGTCAGGACTAATTAATGGTGCTTTTTCGGCAATGGATGGACTTCTGTTTTATGTTTTTTTCGAGGCCTCTTTGGTGCCCTTATACCTGGTTATAGGTATCTGGGGTGGAGATGGGCGTGTTTACGCTGCATTCAAGTTTTTCATTTACACAGTGGTTGCTTCATTATTGTTTTTAGTGGGATTATTGGTTCTATCTCACCTTGCCAACGGTAGTTTTTACATTCCTGATTGGCATCGCTTGGTTTTGCCGCTTAATGTGCAGATATTGTTGTTTGTTCTTTTCATATTTGCTTTTGCTGTTAAAATTCCCATGTTCCCGTTTCACACTTGGTTGCCCAATGCACATGTTGAAGCCCCTACCGGTGGTTCTGTAATATTAGCTGCTATGGCGCTTAAGCTGGGGGCCTATGGTTTGTTGAGGTTTTCTCTTCCTATTCTTCCAGATGCGTCGCGTCTTATGGCTCCGCTTATGTTTGTTGCTTCTTCGGTGGCTGTAATTTACATAGGATCAGTTGCGATAGCTCAAAGTGATATGAAGAAGCTCATAGCGTACTCATCAATTTCACATATGGGATTTGTAACTTTCGGTATTTTTTCAAATACACTAAACGGGTTTATGGGAGCTTTGTTCCAGATGGTTTCTCATGGTTTGGTTTCCTCTGGGTTATTCTTCTGCGTTGGTGTTTTGTACGATCGTGTACATAGTCGTAAAATGGCAGACTATGGCGGGGTTATTAACATAATTCCCTACTTTTCCGCCTTGTTTGTCGTTTTTGCCATGGCTAATTGCGGACTTCCTGGTACTTCTGGTTTTGTTGGGGAGTTGTTGGTATTTATTTCGGCAATTTCACATGGGTTATGGTGGGTTTTATTGTTGGGGCTGTCGCTGGTTCTATCTGCAGTTTACAATTTATGGATGATTAAGCGAGTTATAATGGGACCTGTCTCTAACGATGCCGTAAAATTGTTGCTACCGATTAATGCTTATGAATCATTTATTCTTGTGTTTTTAGCTTTTTTGGTGGTGTTTTTTGGGTTGTTTCCTGCACCAATTAACAACGTTTTGCTGCATTCAGTTCAGCACATGGTTAGACCCGTAGTTTGATCTAGGATATTTATTGACTATGCACATACTGGAGTCGTCTGCGTTTAGCTTCTGGGGAATTTTGCCGGAATTTTCTATTTTGGTTACTGACTTAGTTTTGTTGGTATTAGCTGTGTTTTTTCGCCGTTTTCCTAATGCACTGTCTAAATTATCTTACTACATGTGTTTGTCTGTATCTTTTTTTGCTCTTTGTTTGTTTGTTTACAGATTTCCAGATCCAAGATATTACTTCTGGGATTCTTTTTATGTCAATGATTCTATAGTTAGAACTTGCGATGCATTGGCTTGTATAATGTACTTGTTTGCTCTTCCCTATTCTAGGTCCCTTCTGGGGGAATTGCCTAACAAGAGCGATTTCTACCCGTTGTCTTTGATGATACTTTTGGGTTGCTTAGTAATGTCTTCTGCTAACCATTGGCTGTCATTGTACTTAGGACTGGAAATTACTTCGATTGCTCTATACACAGTTGTTACTTTCGACAGAGATAGACCAACAGCTAACGAAGCTGCAGTGAAATACTTTATACTCGGTGCTGTTGCATCTGCAATTTTTTTGTTCGGTACTTCTTACGCATATGGGGTTATAGGAAATTCTTACATACATAATTCACACATAGTTGTGGATTCTTTGTTCTTTAACTACTCACTGCTGTCTTCTAGCGTATTGCTTATGTTTGCATCTTCATGCTTCAAATTGGGTATTTTCCCTTTTCATGCTTGGGTGTCTGATGTTTACGCAGGGGCTACTGAAGCTTCTTTGCCTTTCCTGACTGCTCTTGCAAAAGTTGGGTCAGCTATTTTTGCTGTTAAAATTCTTTTCCATGGATTTTCTGTTTTGCATGTGGTTTGGCATCCTGTATTGCCAGCTATTGCCTTGATAACAATACTGTTTGGTAACGTGGTTGCTATTGCGCAGAAGAATATCAAAAAAATGTTGGCTTTTTCTAGTGTTTCTCAAATGGGATTTGTCTTGCTGTCATTTTTTTCTGCTTATGCAACATCTGCTTACGATCGTAATATTAATCTGAACTTTTACTCGTCTTTTTTGTTTTTTATTTTTTCTTACTCTATATCTGTTTTGGCTGCTATAGCGTTTTGTACGCTCGTTAGGAAAAATGATCATCCCATAGTGAACATTTCTGATTTATCAGGTATTTTTTATAAAAATCCTCTTTTGGCGAGTATGGCTTGCATGGTTTTTTTATCTTTGGCGGGTATTCCTCCGTTGTTGGGATTTTGGGCGAAGTTTTTTGTTATTAATAGACTTGTAGCAGCTGATCATCTACTTATAGCAGTGATGTCTGTTTTATTCTCTGCTGTGGGAATATTTTACTATCTACGTGTTATTAAAGTTATGTTCTTTGATGATGTTCAACCTGATGATAGTTGGCACATGGTTTCTTCTTCTAACTGTTTGTGGATTATTAATTGTTTGATACTGCTATTTGTTGGTGCTTTCTCACACCCATTAATGAATAGTATCACTGACGCAGTTTATTCTACTGGACTTTAGCTGCGAATGGAGCTTGCATACATCTCGATCATTTTTTTGGCAACCTTTCTTGCTAACTTGCCTTTTTTCCTAGATTCTTTTTTAATTTTTTTTAGATGCCGCGTTAAAAAATTATACCTTATATTAATTGAGCTCTTTCTCTTCTACTTGCTGGTTTTGATGTTTTCACTGCTTTGTGAGTATCGTTTTTCCTCTATATATCATAAAAATTGGGTTTTTTACGTTGTAACTTTGTGTGGTTTTGCTGTGCTATCCTATCCTGGATTTGTGTTGCGTTACTTGCTAAAAAGGAAAAAGTACCATGAGCAAGATTTATGACCCTCCAGGAAGTAATCATGATGTTTGTGAAGGTGATGAACGTTTGGTCGAGGAGGTGTGTGATTCTCGATTTCTGTTTACTATGGGCGCACTCTCTCTTAAGGAAGATACAGTAGTTCTGTCGGATAGATCTTTAGCCCATAGACGTTATTTTTCTCATCCTGGTGCCGTAGTTATAGCTGGGGTGATGAATGACCAATATTTGTTTATTCGCCAGTACAGATGTGCTTGTAGCCAGATTTTTTGGGAATTTCCCGCTGGTAAGATTGATCCATATGAAGAGCCACTGGAAGCAGCAAAAAGGGAATTTGTTGAAGAGGGGGGAGTTAAGGCAAAGAAATGGGAGTTTATGGGGTGTTTTTATCCTTGTATAGGTTATTCTAGCGAAAAGATGTATCTTTATTATGCATCCGAACTCGAAATGGTAGGGCAGGATCCAGATGATGGAGAATTTGTGAACTGCTTTTTTTTGGGTTTCGACAAAATACGGGAAATGCTTACGCATGGAAGTATTACTGATGCAAAAACTCTGGCTGCACTAACCATTCTTACAACCCATGGATTGTTCTCCTTTTCTTGAATAAATCTTTTGTTATTCTACACAAATATATGACTATAAAAAACTTCCCGATCTAAGTCGGGAATTATATGCAGGTTCAGTTTTGTTTATTATTGTAGTGTTCAGTCTTGCTTAATTACTGTAGAAGCGGTCTGCTTTCTTCATTGGAGCTCTTATTGTTGTTACCACCTCCGTCTGTGTTGTTGCTTCTGCAACCTGCAAATGAATATGCAGCTGATAACAACTGAACGACCCCTACAAATACGGCAGCACCTACACCCATGACTGTTCTTAACTCGGTTTTATCAGACGAAATTTCAAAAAATTTCGACGACGAGTTTGAGCAAAGACCTCCCAGTGAAGATTCCGGTTCAGGATTGGATAAAATACAAGTTGCCCCAAGTACACCAACTGCCGTAGTTATCATGCCGGCTACGAGAAAGTAAGCACCAGCAAGAGGCTTAAGGCATTTGTTAGTAAATGGATCGTCTGCATCTACATACTCTTCCATATATTTAGCATACTGAGCTTCCACAAGCTGATCATTATATTCAGACAAAGCTTCTCGGCTTGTAGATGGATTAGCTTCTATATCAATACCAAATTCGGCATTAGATGAAACATTAGTCTCATATTTATCACTCTTATCTTTAAATTTTTTGTCAAGTACCGATATCATTTTAGTAATGGCAGTAGATACCTCTACCATTTTCCTAAGTCCTTGCTCGTACTCCTTAAATTTTTCTTCTGCAAAAGATATTTCGTTAATGGCACCAGGATCACAGTCAGGCAGTGGGATTTTACTAGGTAAATCTTTTTGATCCAAATGATTATTTTTAGCTAAGCGTTTAGTACCAGCACCAGAATATTCCGGCGGTGCTTCAGTAGCTACAGACGACTGAAGTGATTGGCAAGAATCATTACTACCATTTCCGGATTCACCAATTAATGTCTCAGCTAAGATTGAACCTGATTTCGGACTACAAGACTGAAGGGGTGGACAAGAGTCAGTACTACTATTATGAGCAACCGATGTTTCACTTAAAACTGAACTTGATTCCGAACCATGAGAATGAAGGGAGAGACAAGAGTCGCTTTTAGACATTGCTGTGCTACTACTGCTGCTAGGGTCACAGTTGCTTTCTTCAGAACTTAACATATCAACTAAAACAGAACCTTCGCATTCAGACGTATAGGGATTACCATTATTTGCTTCAGGTGCCTGTGTAGTTATAGTGCCTTTGCTAATGTTGTCCATAACTTATATCCTCCGAGAGAAATATCTATACCTACAAACATATAATGTTAGAACGATAATTTTGTAGAGTACATGTTTATGATATTAGATTTAAATTTGATAAAAACTCTATCCAGTATCTAGTAAGTGATTTTAAAGTTTTACGCACAAGCCGCAATTCTGCATTTATATGAGTAACTTTAATAGGTACTATGTAACATTAAATCTCAATATATACAATATATATCTCATTATTTTGTTTTTTACAAATATGACATATAGTTACAGTTATGACATATAGTTACAGTTAATAAAAATATTTTATTTATGAATAAATAATGCAATACACATAAAATGTACTGTATATCGCCAATTCATATAGGGTATATTACGTCCGAAATGGGGTGTCATGTTTAACGTAAAGAACAGGCTTTACCTAAGAAGCATAAGATCCAATGACGTGATTTTTATTTATATATTTTTTTGCACTTATCCTTGTACTTTTTAAAACATAAATTTTTGTACAACTTTATCGATGATGTTATTAAATTTGACCTAAGTTTGTCTAATATTTCATACTTGATACTTTCACTCGCAACTTCAATCCTATCTTCATGCATAACCATGACAGTGCCACGCATACTCTCTTTAAGAGCAGTAGCTTCTTCCCTTACTAATTTTCTTAAATAACTGAAAGGGGATGATGAACTACCATAAACTGTGTAGTTGCTAATAATTTTATATAGCTGCTTTGATATATCAATAGCTTTTCCATCATCAGTTCTTCCATTAGCAAACTCATCGATTATTCCCGAGGAAATTTTATCTATCAACTCACTTAATAAAGGATCATTAATTACCTTATCTTTTACACAATCAAATACTGATTTTGCTTTTAGTAATGATGCATTATCAACATATATATTGTAAAACTGAGAGAAATGTTCTTCCACAATCTTGTACGGGGGAAATGATTTGATTATATCCGAAATTTTTTCCGGAATACTTGAAATGTTATTAACCAATAGCTTAGCTATATCTTCATTAAAATAAATCTTATCGTTTTTTTTGTTCATGATTATTTTTCCGTGTCTTTCTTTATCCGTTTCTAAACCTACGGAGTACTGTATAAGATTACATAATACCCCTTCACCGCATTTTTCAATGCTATCGATAACCTTATTGCAAAATTTACGCAATCTAAAAAATAATTCTTTATCTGATGTGTATTCATACACTAACTTGTCTAAGGTTATATCACGACCTAGTTCTATTTTTTTATTTGTTTTATCATAAAATTCTTTTTTCAGGAAAGGATTAAATATTTCCAAAATATAATTCTTAATGCGAATATATGTTCTAGAAAGATTAAATTTAATTCCTATTCCTTCATTAATATATTCTCCGAGCGATGGTGATTGTTTCATTTTATGTGTGAAAGATCTTTCAAATTCTTCCTTATCAATATCAATCATTTGTATTGCAAGTTCATATATATTTAAAGATGTTATGAAATTTGGATTCCAGTTTGAGGTCATTTTTACAATGAATTTAGACTTTTTGGGTAATGTTACACTTGTTGACTTATCAGATGCATTATCTTTTTTAAAACTTCTATATAAATTACAGTTAATTATCGGCGAGATGGATGTAGATTCGCTTTCAGTATATGGGTTAATTTTTTCATGTAATTTAGCAGGAATATCGTATACATCTGACAGTATGTATTTGGACAGTAGCTCCGCTATAGAAGTGCTAGGAAAAAATAGCTTCTCATCATGAAGTATAGGTGATGTTTTTACTGCATTTGATAATATCGTAATTAAATTATTAATTGAACTTAAATTATCTTTAAACTCATTACTTGGTAGCATATTGTGATTAAAAAATGAGTTTACATTTCTTATTAAGGATTTTGATACAAGTACTCCATGTATATCTGAAAACAGACCTTCTATGATCTCATTTTTGCTAAAGTTTTTAATTTCATGGATGATGCTATTTGGTAAGTTAGATATTATCTCTATAATAAATTCTTTGATTTTTGAGCAAAGTGTTTTTTTTACGCTCCTTACGTCTAAATTCCCATCCGCTCCGAAATTAATGCGGCTATTAAACATTTTTAGAAAAGTATTATCTTTTGCTGCATAAATTTTTTTAGCAATTTCTTTGCAATTTTCTCTTAGCTTTTCAAAGAAAGAACTATTAGATAAGCAACTATATCTCATATCTAAAATAGACATATCATAAGTTATTAATACATCTGTAGTAGTTATAATATTGTTAATACATGGATGAATTATACCCAGAATGTACTTATGAATATTTGAATATGTCAATGAAAGATCAATTGATGATTTCTTAAACCCCTTACGCGTAATATGAGAGTCTATCTCTCTTAATACAGTGTTTATAAATAACCCATTAGTATCGATATTAATTTTCTTGATGGCATTGATGTATATACTTGAAGTAAAATCGGTGGAACGCAAATTAATCTTACAGTATTCCTTTAATTGCAATTTTTCCAATATAGTCCATTTTTTTATTTCCTCAGAAGCAGTACGTTTAGAACCAATAGATTGGTATAGGATTGAGTTATTTGATACATAATCACGACTAACTTCACCTTCTTTAACTTCTTTACCTATCCTAAGAGTCGATGTGTTTTTAGAAAAAAGTTTAAGCTTTTTGCGAAGTTTGGCAGGCAAAGCATATATATCTGATAATAAGTATTTAGATAACTGCTCTACTATAGGATCATCTGGTAGAGTGGTCTCCCCATCATGAAAGATATATGATGTCCTTACTATATTTCCTAATTTCTCTAGTAGGTTATTAAATAAACATACATTGCCTTCATCTGGAGCAATTCCATACCTGTTGCAATCGAAGAAGCAAATTATATTGTTTATTAACGATCTTGATATAAGTGCTCCATGAACATTAGAAAATGCGCCATCTAAAATATCACTTTTATCAAATTTCTCAATCTTACTAACAATACTACTTGGTAATCCTGATACTGTATCTAAAATTAACTTTTTTACCATTGAGGTAAATCTATTTTTTTTGGGGGTAAGCCTGCGCCTCTTATTAGTTATACCTAAACACTCGGTATAATAAAAGTCGACATAACTTTGAAATATATACGATAAAGAATTATTTGGTATTGAGAGAACTTCCTTTTCTATTTTTTTGCAAATCTCACCTAATTTCTCAAAAAATACGGGATTTGATATGTAACTATGCCGTAAGTCAGAAATAGACATCCCTGAAGTCATTTGTATATCTGTAACTATAGCAATATCATTAAGATACGGAGAAAATTTACCTAAAACATATTTACGTACGTTTGAGTAAGTTGCACAAAGATCAATGCAAGCAGTATACGGTTTAATAAATCCTCTGATTCTAAGATCTTCATCCAGTTCTTCTAGGACACTGTTACTAAACAATCCGCTACCATCGATATCGATTTTTTTAATGGCATTTCTATATATGCTTGAATTATATTCTGTGCAATAAAAATTATCTCTGCGGTATACTCTTAGTACTAACTTTTTTTTATTTGCACATTCTTCTTGTTTCTTACTCTCATTAATTGAGTAATATCGTACCGATTGCTCTGTGCTTTTTGTAGCTGATTCTTTTGCATTTTGTTCAGTAAAAGTTGAGTCTTGAATTATGCTTTCTGAACTGGGGGCTGCTGTGGGTTGATCCGTGGGTTGATTATATCTAATGAATTGATTTTTTAGAGCACTGGATGAAGATGGTCGTTCGACATCATACAATTTATGATAGTATTCTGCAGTTGTTCCTTCATTATTAACAATTTGATTCATGCTTTCTGAATTAAGCTCTGCTGTGGGTTGATTATATCTAATGAATTGATTTTTTAGAGCACTGGATGAAGACGGTCGTTCGACATCATACAATTTATGATAGTATTCTACAGTTGTTCCTTCATTATTAACAATTTGATTTATGCTTTCTGAGCTAGGAGCTGCTGTAGTTTTATTATATCCAATGAATTGATTTTTTAGAGCACTCGATGTAGATGGCTGTTCAATATTATACAATGCAGAAGAGTATTCTGCTCTTCTTTCTTCATTACCAATAATTTGGTTCATGCTATCTGAATTAAGTGCTGCTGTAGTTTGATTATATCCAATTGTATGTGGTAGCTCAGAGTAGTTAGAACTATTAGCAATTGAAGTTACTAAATTGGATTCATCTAAATTGCTAGATTCAAATGCTTCGGAATATAACAATTCTTCTCTGTAACTATAACCTTGTCGTCTTTCGTTACAAACAGGCAGTTTCAAAAAATTATTGAAGGAATTATCTTTTAGTAAAATATCCACATAATAACCTAAATTGTGATTTGGGTTACTTGTATGTAGATCTTGAGAAGTTTCTTGTTCGGAATTACCAATGTCCGTGTTGTTACTTGTGACATCATTTACAGCACAATCGCTACCCGAATTATATAGATACATATATAAAAACCTAAACCAATGTAATTATGCTTACTAGAAGTGTAATTATACACCTATATGACATATATGAAATATCTAGTATTAAATTTTAATTGATAATTATATTCTAGTTCATTAGTTGAAGGATCGTCTAAGTTTTAATTTGTACTTTTTAGAAATAAAATTGGAGACGCACTAATTAATTTAGTGTTCCTGTGTAAATTATATTTTGAAGTGCTACCTTATGCATAACCTAAAATACATCTTCATTCCGTATTTTATAAATCTTCAAGTTAGGAATCAGAATTTTAATTATAATCAGAGTTACTACTTGTAAATTAATTTTTATTCAAGTTATAAAAGTAATTTATATTTATTATAAAATATCTACGCATAGAACAATCTACGAATGGACAATAATAGAGCATATAACAATATAAAATATGAATTTTTTATAGTATTTTGTATGTGCTCTTACTGAATTTACGTTATTTGCTTCGATGATAATGGGGTGCTTCAAGATGTTATGCTAAGTTTTCTATAAATCTTAGAAGGAATGTCATAGATATCAAATAGTAAGTATCTGGATATCATTATTGTTGCACACTCATCCGGAAAGAATAACTGTCCTTCATGTAATATAAATGATGTTTTTACCGTGCTGACTAAATCGCTAAATAATCTACGGAGTAACTTTAGATTAATTTTAAAGTGATTATCTGAAGGTTTTTGGGAAATTAGTTTTCTTATGAACGATTTAGTCATAAATACACCATGCACTTCTGAAAACAAACCCCTTGCAATTCTGCTTTGTTTAAAATTACCAATTTCTTTAGTAATGCTATTAGGTAGATTAGATATGGTGTTTATAATCAGTAACTTTACTTCAGAGCAAAAAATGTTTCTCTTATGTACTATGTTTAGTTTTCCTTCTGAGCCAAATCTAATATAACTTTGAACCATACTTAAAAAATTATCCTCGGAAATTGTGCGTATAGACTTTACAACTTCCTCACACTTTTCATGCAGTTTATAAAAAAAAATGGTATTTGATGTGCATTTATGACCCATATCCGAAACAGACATTCCCGGAGTTATTAATATATCCGCTGTGGGGATTATATCATTAATATAGGGAGATATTTTTTCCAAAACATATTTGCGGACATTTGAATAAGTTAACGAAAGGTTGATTGATGATTTCTTAAAACACCTGCTTGAAATATGCGCATCCAATTTTTCTAATACCACCTTTTTAAAGAATCCATTACTATCAATATCAATTTTTCTAATGGCATCTTCATATATGCTTGAAGTAAGTTCTTTAGAACTCAAATTACTTTTATGATAAGACTTTATATTCAATTCTTTCAACGTTATAAATTGGTTTAACTTATAATCATTTTTTGTTGACGATGTTATTGTATCTTGTTCATTATTAAAATTATCTATAGTTTCTACTTCTGTATCCATCATATCAGACTTAGGCCTGCTTATTTTGTTTGCTAAATCTAACTTTGTTAATTCCACCCCTTTTTCAAGAAAAGTGTTAGTTATAAAGTCCCTCATCGTGGTGTTATCATAATATATATTTTCAATCGGTTCTTTATGTATTATTCTGCTCTCAGAATGTGGATTGAGTTTTTTGTGCAGCTTAACAGGAATACAATATATATCCGATAATAGGTATTTAGATAATTGTTCCACAGTAGACTCAGCAGGTAAAAATACCCCATTGTCGAATATACAGTGTGTTTTTACTATATTCCCCAACCTTTCAAGTAAGCCATTGAGCAAATTTAAATTATCTTCTAACTCATTATCTGCAATTTTACTTCTGCTATAATTGAAGAGGTGATATAGATCTTTTATCAACGATTTAGATAACATTACACCATGAACGTCTAAGAATAAACTATCTACAATTTCATTTTTACTAAATTTATTAATTGCACAAATAATACTGTTTGGCAAATTAGATATCGTGTCTATAATCAATAATTTTAGTATGGGGAGAAATCTATCTTTTTTGGGACAAAATTTAACCTTCTTATGAAACGAATTCGAATGAAAGTTAATGCAGCTCTGAAACAAGTCTGACAATGAATTACATGGGATTAGATTTATATCTTCCAATATTTTCTTGCAGTTTTCATGCAATTTTTCAAAGAAATGATTATTTGATATGCAATTAAATCTTAAATCTGAAATTGACATTCCTGGGGTTATTGATATGTCTCCAGTAGAAGTAATGTTATCTATGAACGGAGAAACCTTACCTAAGACGTACCTGCGTACGTTAGAATGAGTTTTAGAAAAGTTGGCAGATGATCTTACAATGTTCCCATTTTTAAAATAATTGCCTGCTTTTTCTAGTACAGCATTCTTAAATAACCCATTACTATCAATATCAATTTTATTGATGGCATCTTTATATATACTTAAATTGAACTCTGTAGAGCATAAACTACTTGAGCGGTATACCTTTAGTTTTGTTTTTTTTGTCATCATAGATGTTTTTGATTCCTCAGGAGAGGATACATCACAATAATCTCCTGTACTACCAACGCTTTCAAGGTCAATCAATTCTTGACTGGAGGTTGTTGACTCTAGGTCATCTTCAGTTAATGGACGTTTTATAGCACGATATCTATGCCGTTGATCCGTATTAGGTTTTATACTAGTTGTTTCTAGATTAGATCCATCGAGCTCAGATAAATTAAATGAGTCAAGAACTAATAACTCTTTTTCTTTGTAATTATCGCTTTGGTATGAGTTATTAACATCATCGATGTTTGACTGATCAAATGGCAATTTATCTTTTTGTAAGATATTTTCATGAAAATCTAAATCTTGAGAATTGATCTCACAGCTATCCAGATAATTTTCTAACTCAGAAGCATTGTCTATATTTTCTTTTTCACTGACTTTGCTTACAGCAAAATCACCTAAATGACATGTGTACATGTATTAAAACCTAAGTAACAAAAATGAATAACCCTGCTCACTGTGGCAACAATTGTACACCTATCTCAACTATAGTAAAAATAAATTTTCTTTTTCTTTAATTATTAAATTATTCTGATGATAATAAAGTAAAGATCTATTTATCATGTTGATGATAAATAATAATTTTTTATATTTAAATGTGTATAGTGTTTTGTGCCCCATATTTAGTTCCTATTTTTAATTTGTACTTCCACAGCATGATTATGGGCACATAATCATGCTGTGACTTCTTTCTTTAGTCATTTATTTCTTTGCTGATTTTTTATATAAATATATATACATATTTGAAGAAGTAACATTAATAATCTTATTTATTAATGTAATTATAATTATTTATTAAACACCATAGACCATAGGATTTTAATTATTTTGGTATAACTCGTCATGAGTAGGAATAATTATGAAGTAAAATTTTCTTGTAATAATCGAAATCACGACAATTATCTATGCATTGGTATTTATAATACAAACTATCAGTAATTCTGTAACTAATTTTGTTTTTGGTGCTTTTGTTTTCATAAATATTAATCACAGTAAAAATGAATTTCTTTAAATTATGCTATCACAAGGGATGTGCTTAGTTCTTATTTTTGATTTATATGCTTTCGTACATATTTCCCTGTATGTTTTTATAGACATTACAATTAAATCTGATTCTAGTTTTTCTAATATTCTACATCTTGTTTTTTCATCTGCAATCTCAATTTTATTATTATACATAACCATAATATAGTTACCAATATTATTTCTAATATTAGTGAATTCATCTCTTACTATTTTTCTTATATAATTGCATGCGGATAGCCCTTCACAAATTGTATGACTATTAATAATCTTATTCGTATTTTTTCCATAATCAAATTTGTCAATCATATCTACTGATATTTCATCTATTAATCTACTTAACATAGGATCATTAATTATTTTCTCATGTGTAAAATCAAATATCGGTTTTATTTTTGTCAATGATTCGTTATCAACATACATGTCGTGAAAATGAGATAAATATTCTCCTACAAGTTTATGGGGCGGTAATAATTTGATCGCATTCACAATTGTATCTGGAATTGCTGAGATATTTATAGTTAACAGTTTTTCTACATCCTCATGAAATTTTACTTTCCTATTCCTTTTTATTGCTATTCTCTGGGGTACTTCTGTTTCCAAATTTATATAACATTGTACCATATCAGTTATTGATCCATCAGTACAATTCTTAATGCTGTCTATTAATTTGATGCAAAATTTGCGCAATTTAGTAAAGAATACTTCATTCGATATATAGGCGTACTCTAATTTATCCAAAGTCATACCTGGTTGTAATTTTTCTTCTACTTTTGTTTCTTTTTTAATTTTTTTTAAAAATGGATAAAATAGGTCTAAAATATAATTTTTGATATGACCATATGTTGCAGAAATATCAATATTAACAATTACTTTTTCATTAATGCATTTTTTTATTGAAGGAATATTTTTAATTTTATTTGTCAAAGAATTCTCAAAATCTCCTTTATCAATATTAATCATTGAAATGGCCAATTCATATATATTTAAGGATGTTATGAAAGATGGATTCCATCTTGAATTTTTTGAGGGGATTAGTGTTGGTTTTTCTATAGTTTTTGATTCTATATTTTCATAATCATCGTTTGCTTTTTCTTTTATTAATTTTATTTCTAAACTAATATCTTCATTTAATGTCAGAGGGTTTAATATATTTTTTTCGGATAATTTCAGTTTTCTATGAAATTTAGCAGAAATACCATATACGTCTGCTAACAAGTATCTAGATAGAGATTCTGCTGTGGTTGCATTTGGAAATAATAATTCTCCTTCAGATAATATTAATGATTTTTTTACTAGATATACTAATTTTGTAAGTAAATTATTAAGCAAGTATAAATTATCGTCAAAATTGTAATCTGGGAGTTTATTATTGTTGGGAAGTTTATTTTTATTGAAATTAAAAAGATAATTTATGTTTCTTATTAATGATTTAGACACAAACACACCGTGAGTTTCTGAAAATAAACCCCTTATAATTTCACCTTTTTCAAAATTTTTAATTTCATCAATAATATTATTAGGTAAATTAAGTAATGTTTCCATTATTAATGTTTTTACTTTTGAGCAAAATTTATTTTTTTTGCTAACAATATTTAAGCTACCGTATGAACCAAAGTTAACACTGCTTTGAATAATATTTGAGAAAACATCATCAGGTGTCATAAGTACATCTTTTACAACTTTTTTGCAATTTTCTTGTAGTTTTTCAAAGAAAATGTTATTTGACATACAATTATGTTTCATATCTGACACAGACATTCCTAAAGTTATTAATACATCTGATGTGTATATAATGTTATTAATGTGTGGAGAAATCATATCTAAAACATATTTACGAACATTTAAATAAGTTGGCGAAAGGTTGATATATGATTTTGTAAAACCCTTGTTTGCGATATAAGGACCTATCTCCTCTAATATACTATTTTTAAATGATTCATTACTATCAATATCAATCTTTTTAATAGCATATTCGTATATGCTTAACGTAAATTCCGTAGAACGTAGATTCTTCCTATGGTACGGTTTTAGACCAAATTTTTCTATTTTTATGTCTATTGTTTCGGAAGAGGTTCTTCTTGGTTTACTTGTCAGATAAGATTTTGGTGATGGCAATTCTTCTTTCACATAAATATCGGTTAAGACCTTTTTATAATTCGTACTCAATTTAGCATGGTTAATCAATTGATGTGGTTTTGATATATTTTTATAAGATAATTTTAGTTTTTTATGAAATTTGGATGATACACCATAAATGTCTGATAATATGTATTTAGATAATTTTTCTACCGTATGTTTGTTTGGCAAGAACACTCCGTCTTGAAATATACAAGATGATCTTACTAAATTTCCTATTTTTCCAAGTAACCTATTGAATAAATTTAAGTTATCATCAGATCCCCCATTAACGAATTTATTTTTGTTAGAATTGAAAAGCAAGTTAATGTCTCTTATTAGTGATTTTGATACAAATACACCATGCATGTCTAAAAATAAACCTTGAACAATTTGAACTTTATTAAATTTTTTAATTTCATGAACGATGCTATCTGGTAAATCAGATATTGTGTTTATTATCAACTCTTTTAATTTTATAATTAATCTGTCCTTCTTTACGAAAAACTTGGACTTCTTGTAAATAGAATTTAAATTATCGTTGTGATAAAAGCTAATATAACTTTGAATCAGGTATGACAAAGATTTGTCAGGAGTAGCTTGTATGTTTTCTACAATTTCCCTGCATTTTTCCCTAAGTTTTTCAAAAAAAATATTATTTGATGTGCAGCTAAATATTAAATCTGAAATAGACATTCCTGGTCTTATTAATACATCTGAAGTAGCAGTGATATCATTTAGGCATGTAAACATTTTCTCTAAAACATATTTACGTACCTTAGCATAAGTCGTATAAAGGCTAACTGATGATTTTATAAAATTGCTACTTCTAGTAACATATATTTCTTCCAATACTCTATTCTTAAATAATCCGGTACCGTCAATTCCAATTTTTTTTATGGCATCTCTGTACACACTTATAGTAGGTTCTGTATGGTATAGATTATTCCTATGATAAGGCCTGAGACTTACTTTTTTTTTCATTACATTTGGTGCTGGTCTCTCAGGGGGAGAGGGTTGTTCACTAATTGGTAAATTTTGTACTGACGGTTCAATATCTTTCATAGTTTTCTTTGTTTTTATTATTTGTTCTGTAAAATTCAAAGATGGTGCAGTACATAATTCTTCATTATCAATGCTTTGTTTGAGATATATTCTTTTTGGTTCCGGTGATGATAATAGAGGTTCATTTTCAATTAATAGTCGTTTTACAGTACAAGATGTTGTAGTCTTATTAATATAAGGGTAAGGAGAAAAATTAACTGTAGTATCCAAGTTAGGTTCATCTAGTTTAGTCAATTTAAATATGTCAGGAAGTAATAATTTTTCTTCATAGTTGTTCTCCTGATACAACTCTTCATGAGTATGGAAGTTTAAAAAATTTGTCGGTGATTCATCTTTTGGTGCAATATCTGAAAAAGAAGCTAACCCACGATCGTTATTTACATATGATTTTTTACAGTAGGAATGATCAGTAACACTTTCAGTGTTATCTTTTTTAATATTTTTCTCTTCACCTAGGTTATTTGCAGTAAAATTATTTTTTGAACAGTATGGAAGCATATATTAAATCCTATATGACAATCGCTTGTTTGATGAATGATTGTACACCTATCTTAATTATCATCATATATTTTTATTTTCCAGTTTTGATTTATATGCCTTAATGCATGATTTGGTATATGTACTTACAGTTGCCCTAACTAAGTCAGATTCAATCCTATTTAATATCTCGTTTTTTATCTCTTGATTTGCCGTTTCAATTTTATGATTATGCATAATCATAATAGGATATTTTAAATTTTCTTTAATGGTAGAGAATTCCTTTTTTGCCAATTTTCTTACATAACTGTACGTGGAAAGTTTTCCATGAACTTTATGTTTATTAACAATAGGGTATGGGTGTTTTATCATATTTTTTCTATCTATGTCTCCAAATTTAACAATCATATCTGAGGAAATACTGTCTTTTAATTTTCTTAATAAATTATCATTAACTACCTTTTTTTTTGCAATATCAAACATAGATTTTGCTTCTAGTAAAAATGAGTTTTCAATATATATATCATAAAAATAATAAAAGTAGCTCTCTACAAATTTGGATTTAGGCATCAATTTAATTATGTTTACAATCGTTTTAGGGAGATTTGATATGTTGCTAATTAATAATTTTGCTATGTTATCATGGAAACTCATCCTTCTTTTTTTTCTCATAACAATTGTTTTCGGTATTTCAGTTTCTAAATGTACAAAACATTGCATAATATCAGTAAATGTACCAATACTACATTTTTCTATATTTCTGATTACTTTAGTGCAAAACTTATTAAGTCTATTAAAAAATTTTTCATTTGATATATATGCATATTCCAATTCATCGATGCTCATTCCATGATAGAGGCTTATTTTTATCTTTGTTTCTTTTTCAATTTCCTTCAAAAATTGGTAAAAGATTTCCAAAATATAATTTTTGACTCGGGTATAAGTTATTGAAAGATCAATGTCCTTTTTCCTTTTTTTAGTAAAATAATCTTTCATTGATGGAAAGTGTTTAACTTCTTCGATGAAGCAATTTTCAAAATCTTTTTTGTCAATATCAATCATTGATATAGCTATTTCGTAGATATTTATAGGGTTTATAATGCAAGAGTTCCACTTATAATTTGTTTTTGGAATGAGTATATTTTTTTTTATTAATTGCGATTCTATGTTTGTATGATTGTCAGGTAGGTAATCTTTTGTATAATTTTTCCTCAGCGTGGATCTATTAATCAATTTACTAGGGTCAATTTTTTTCCAAATTACAATCGGAACACCATACATATCTGACAATAAGTATTTAGAAATCAGTTCAGTCGTAGGTTCATCTGGGGAAAATGATTTTTCCTCATGTAATATAGATGCATTTTTTGCTTGGATTATCAATTTTTGAAGTAAGTTTTTAAGAAAAGACAAATTATTATGCACTTTGCCGTTTGGGATTTTATTAAAATAAAAATTTGAATTTATATTCCTTATCAATGTTTTAGATAATAATATGCCGTGTATACATGAGAATAATCCTCTCACAATTTCAATTTTTTTGAATTTTTTAATTTCATGAATAATATTATTGGGTAAATTGGATATTGTTTCCATGATTAATGATTTTATTCCTGAGCAAAATTTATTTTTTCTGTTAGTAATTCTTAAGCGTTCAGCTGTTCCAAACCAAACGTAGTTTTGAATTAAATTTAAGAAATAATCATCAGAAATTATCTGTATATTTTTTACAATTTTTCCACATTCTTCACGTAATTTTTCAAAGAAGATGTTATTTGATACGCAATTATGACTCATTTCAGAGATGGACATGCCTGGAGTTATTAGTACATCTGCTGCAGTAATAATATCGCTAATATAGGGTGAAACTTTATCTAAAATATACTTTTTAACATTTGAATAAGTTAGGGAAAGGTTAATCGAAGATTTTGTAAGACCTCTGCTCATAATATAATCGCTCAAGCTCTCTGATACAATGTTCATAAATTGACCATCGTTGTCAATATCTATTTTTCTGATGGCATCTTCATATATGTTTGATATAAACTCTGCAGAGCACAAGCTAACCCTACGATAACGGCCTAGATTGAATTTTTTCACCATTTTTGTTTTTGTACCTATTGCATCCGATGGGATAGTGTTTGTTTTTTCTGCCAGATCTAATTTTGGCATTTGCATTTCTTCTTCCATAGAAGTATTAACTACATCTTTTTCATAATTGTTATGCGGACTAATATCATTACTTGATCCTTGAGTTTTTAATATATTTGTGGTGTGTAGTTCGAGTTTTTTACGAAACTTGGAGGATATATCATACATATCTGACAGCAGATATTTAGATAAGTGTTCTACTGTGGAGTCATCGGGCAAAAAAACCCCTTTATTAAATATACAAGATGGCCTAACTAAATTTACTATTTTTTCAAGAAAATCATTAAATAAACTTAAATAATCGCTACCCTTATTATTTATAATTTTTTTTTTATTGGAATTAAAAAATAAGCTTAGATTTCTTATTAATGATTTGGGTAGAAGTACACCATGCATGTCTGAAAATAAGCCGTTTACAATATCGTCTTGATTAAATTTGTTAATTTCACAAATAATTCTATTTGGTAAATTAGATATAGTGTCTATGATTAATTCCCTCAATTTTGAGATAAGTTTGTTTTTGTTCGGAAAAAATCTAAATTTAATCTTCTTATTAGTCGAATTTAAAGAATCATTAGAATAGAAATTAATATTCCACTGAAATATACGTAATAAAGAATCATCCGTAGCTTTTTTTATATTTTCTACAATTTTTTCGCAACTCTCTTGTAGATTTTTAAAGAAATGGTGATTTGCTATGCAGGCTGATTTTAAATCAGAAATAGACATTCCAGGAGTTATTGATATATTTGTGGCAGTTATATCCTTATTAAGTAACGGAGAAATTTTTTCTAAAGTGTATCTACGAACATTTAAATAAGTTGAAGAAAGGTCAATATATGCCTCTTCTATGGATGTTTTGTTTTTGATATAACTCCCCATTTCTTCTAATACACTATTCTTAAATGATCCATCATCATCTATGTCAATTTTCTTAATGGCATTTCTGTATATGCTTGAATTGAATTCTTTGCAACACAAACTGCTGCGACGATATGATCTTAGTGATAGTTTTTTTTTAATTACTGATGGTTCTGGTGTTTTGTGGGTATTTGAATGTTTTTGTTCTGTTTGTTTAATATTTTTAGACTTATAAATATCAGTATTTACTAATTGTTCTGTCGAAGTTATCGACGGTACATTACAATCTTTTTCGTTATTAATACGTTGCTTAATATTACAACGATATAATTTTACATGTAATTCTTTTTTATTTTTCTGTTGTCTTAACAGATCACAATTATTTTCTTGATGTTGAATTGTTTGTTCAATATCTTCCGATATTGAAAGATCTACAGTTTGTTCTGTAAGGGTTAGAGATGCTGCATTTTTGTTTTTTTCGCTATCTATTATTTGTTTAGGATTGCAGCGTGATAATTTTATGCATATTTCTTTTTCAATCACAGATCCTTCCAGTGTGCCGTAATTTCCAGAAGTTGAATTATTTGCTGTTTTTTTCGCATGAGTTAGAGACGATGCATTGTGAGTTTTTTCATCATCCGTGATTTGTTTAAGGGCTATTTTTTGGGGATTTTCTACTATTGATGATAATTCATATTCAATAAATGGACTCTTCACATCAGGAGATGTAGGTTGTTTATTAGTATCAAAACTATCAATTGTATTTGATGCTTTATACTCGTCTGATTTAGTTAATTTAAATATATCTGGGATTAGTAGTTTTTCTTCACAATTTCCCTCTTGATACAACTTGCTGTTAGTATGAATATTTAAAAAACCACTCGATGATTTATATTTTGGCATAACTTCTACGCAGGGATCATAATTATTGGTCGCATTTTTGCCTATATAAGATATCTTCTCAGCTGTATTGTCATCAATATCAATTTTAGTATTTTCATTTTTGTAAGTTGTGCCCTCAGTAATATTATAGCTAGAACAATATTGATACATATAGTAAGATTCCAAAAAATATTCCATAGAAATAGGGGCTGTGTGCTGATGCAAACTATATCTTGTTATACATCTACGCAAATCAAGGCAAATTTTACACCTATGTGAGTTATAGTAATGTGAGTTATAGTATATAGTAGAAGTGAATTTTTTTAAATTGCGTCACTGATGACAAAGTCACTGATGACAAAAAATGACATTGCAATAATTACTGGACATAATCGCAATGATTTTTAATTGTGTATGATTTTATGGGTGTTGCAATTAACATTGATTAGTATTTTCGTAGTGCTTAATTAACTATTTTTTCAGTCCTAGTTTTATCATTACTTTAATTGGTACAGTTTATCTAAACATGAGGTTAAATTAAGAGGGAAGGTTATACATATCTGATAATAAGTATCTAGATAGTAATTCCGCTGTAAATTTACCCGGAAAAAACAAATTTTCTTCATGTAACATAGGGGATGCCTTTACATTACTTAGTAATATTGGGAACAAATTATTTATTAAATTTAAATTATATTCAAAATTGTTATTTGAGATTATATTAGAGTTGGCAAATAATATTGCCTTCCTTATCAAGGATTTGGTTACATACACACCATGTATATTAGAAAATAAACCGCTTATGATCTCATTTTGTTTAAACTTTTTAAGTTTATGAATAATGATGTTTGGTAAATTGGATACCGTATCCATAATTAATAATTTAATTTTATAGCAAAGTTTGCATCTCTTTTTAAGACTTATTTTTAAACGTTCAGTTGAGCTAAAAAAAATGTAGCTTTGAATAATATTTAAGAAATAACCATCTGGAATTACACGTATATTTTCTACAATTTCTTCGCATTTTTCAGTTAATTTTTCAAAAAAAGCGTTATTTAATATGCAATTAGATATCAAATTTGGAATGGGCACCACAGAAGTTATTGGTATATCTGTAGAGGTGATAATATTGGCAATATATGGAGATATTTTATCTAAAACATATTTCCTAATATTTGAATAAGTTTGGTGAAGGTCAAGACATGACTTCGTAAGTCCCCTGGTCATAATACACGTAATTAATTCTTCAAATACACTACTTCTGAACAATCCATTTTTATCAATATCAATTTTTTTGATGGCCTCCTCATATATGTTTGATGTAAACTTTTGTGAATGTAGTTTAGTTCTAAAGTATGGTTTCAAATTAAATTCTCTTATTAACACACATTGTTCTAATTTTTGAGGTTTTGATCTATCTTGAGTAAAAGGTTTAAGCTTTTTATGAAATTTTGACGATATACCATACATATCTGATAATATATATTTAGATAACTTATCTGTCGTGTATTCACCTGGGTAAAAAATAACTTCTTTATGAAATATACATGATACTCTTACTAGATTTGCTATTTTTCCAAGTAAGTCATTTAATAAATTTAAATTTTTACCAAGTTCTTCGTTTATAAATTTGTTTTCATTGGAATTAAGAAATAAGTTTATCTTCTTTATAAATGAATTGGATATTAGTATCCCATGCACGTTAGAAAAAAAAGCATTCACAATAACGTCTTGATCAATATTTTTGATTACATAAGTAATACTGTCTGGTAAGTTATATATCGTATCTGCAATTAACTCTTTTAATTTAGGTAAAAATTTGTCTTTTTTGGGAAAAAGTGTAATCTTGTGATTTGTTGAATTAAAAGGTGTATCAAGACTGAAAACAATGCGATATTGAAATACATGCGGTATGTTGCTGTCTGGGCTTGCTTGTATATTTTTTGCAATTTTTTCGCAATTCTCTCGCAGTTTTTTAAAAAAATGTTGATTTGATATGCAACTTAATCTTAAATCTGAAATAGACATTCCCGGAGTTGTTAATATATCTGTGTTAATTATGTCATCATTAAGTATTGGGGCAAGATTAACTAAAGCATATTTGCGCACATTACAATAAGTTTGAGATAGATCTGGAGAGTATTTTGCGAAGTCTATTATTTCGAGAGCTTTACCTATTTCTTCTAATACGAAGTTTTTAAATAATTTTTTATCATCAATATCAATTTTTTTAATGGCATCTATGTATATATTTGAATTGATTTTTACGCGATGTAGATTATTGGGACGGTATATTTTTAATCTTAGTTCCTTTTTTGCTACTGGCGGCATCGGTATTTTAGGAGTAGTTGAATGTGAATGATTTCGTGTTGTTTGTTCGATGCGTTTCAGATTTGGGGTTGTTATTATTTTTTCTGTAAAACAAGTAGATGGCGACATGAAATTATTTTCAGTATCATTTATTTTTTTAGGGGCTATTATTTTGTGGTTTGGTAGTGCTGAGAGTGAGTCATCTGGTTTAGTTAATTTAAATATATCAGGAAGTAGTAATTTTTCTTCATAGTTATCGATTTGACATAATTCACCATGATCACGAAAATTTAAGAAATTGCAGAATGATTCACATTTTGGTGGAACGCTTATGCGATGATCAAGACATGGATTCTCATTTGCGCATAGGACTCCTTGATCTTGACAAGACCCGCACTCAGCAGCACTGTGATCATCAACGTTATCTACAGTAAAATTACTGTTCGAATTATATGGATGCATATAATGCCTAAAGGAGAACAAGTTTCTCATAACAAAACATTGTACACTGATATTAATTTTAGTAAAAATAAATTTTTTGAAATCATATAGCCAACTACAGAATTTGACATGCTAATATTTTAGTTCTTAAATATTTCAGCTGTACTATATTGTAAATGTTTCTTTTATTTTTCTAATTAACAAGTTTTGCTCTGTTGCTATTAAGTTTAATCTCTCCATTATTTTTATCCGCATCACCCTTGTTTTTTTAAACGCATGTGATACTACATCATATTAAATATATATTGCCACCGTAATTTTAATTGTGAATGGAATGATGACTTTAGTTCAAAATTTGATCTGCTAAATAATCATTGATTGGATATACAAAGGCATATCAATTCATGTATAATTGTGCTGTAAGTAAGTTTTATTTTTGCTTCTTTTTCAACAAATGGCAGGATGTAACGTCTGTACCACGAGATGGTTAATGCAGGCCTTTATTTTTTACTGAAAATTACTTTCACTTTACTGTAGTAAAGTGAATTTTGATCTCTTGTATAATTAATATTAAAAACTGTCAATTGTGCTTGATGGGTTAGATTACTCTAATTCATTAGATTTAAATACATAGTAATAATCTTGATTATTACTTGCTTGTAGATATTCATAAAATACCTATTAGCTGCATTAATATGGTTTCCGCTAATCTTAGTGTGCTATGGAGTTTTATTTAAATATAAAAAAAATTCTAATTCTTATTTCCCATTTTTGACTTATATGATTTAAAACATAAATTGTTGTATGATTTTATAGTTATTTCAATTAGGTTTGACCCAAGTTTATTCAGTAAATCATTCCTTGCTTTTTTATCAGCGGTTTCGATTTTATCATTACGCATAATCATAATTGGATCAGCTAGTTTATCTTTAAGGGCAAGTAATTCTACTCTTACTAATTTTCTTATATACTTGTAGGTAGATAATTTTTCACAAACTATGTAGCTATTAATGATTCCACGCATACTATTTGCTCCTACACTATTTTTTTTGCCAATTTCATTAATCATATCTAGGGAAATTTTATTTACTAATTCTATTAATAAATGGTCATTAGCTATTTTTTTAGGGACGTAATCAAATAGTGATTTAGCTTTCAGTAATGATTCATTATCAACATAAATATCATAAAAATGGGAGAAACATCCTTCTACAAGCTTAGATCCTGGTATTAATTTAATCGCATTTACAATTAGTTCCGGTGCATTTGAAATGTTTATAATTAATAAATTTTTTATTTCATTAATAAATACAATTCGTCTTTTTTTTCTCATTTCCATTACTTTGGGTATGTCTGTTTCTAAATGAATATAGTACTGCATAAGTTCAATCAATGTATCGTCACTGCCGTTTTTAATACGATTTGTAACTTCAGTGCAAAATTTACGCAGTTTATAGAAAAATTTTTCGTTTGATATATAAGCTAATCTTAATTCATCTACAGTCATACCATGAGTAGGTTTTACTTTTTCTTTTATTTCTTCTTCAGTTTCTTTCAGGAAAAGGTGAAACGTTCCCAAAATATAGTTTTTAATACGATCATATGTTACAGAAAGGTCTATATTAATTTTTCCTTTTTTGCTAATATGTTCTTTTACTAAATTATAATTCTTGATTTTATCTATGAAATAACTTTCAAAATTTCCTTTATCAATATTAATCATTGACAAGGCCAATTCATATATATTTAAAGATGTTATAAGGGCAGGGCTCCACTTAGATTTCTTTTGTGGAATAAGCATTGTTTTTCTTAATAATGATGATTTCATGCCATTGTAAGCGTTGGTTACACTACCTTTTTCATAATCACTAACTAGTATGTCATCCTTAATGTTTTTCTGTGGTTTGAGTTTTGTATTAAATTTAAATGGGATCTCATACATATCTAGTAATAAGTATTTAGATAGTAGTTTTGCTGTATATTCGCCTGGATAAAATATTTGTCCCTTATGTAACATAGGTGATGTTTTTACTTGATTTAATAATTTTGTAAGTAAATTATTTAGTAAATCTATATTAGCAATTGGATCATTATTAGGAAGTTTGTTAGAATTAAAAAACAAGTTTAGGTTCTTTATGAACGATTTGAGTACATATATGCCGTGTATTTTTAAAAATAAGCCATTTATGAGTTCACTTTGTTTGAACTTTTTAAGTTCATTAATAATTTTGTTTGGCAAATTATATATTGTGTCCATAATTAATAATTTTACTTCTGAGCAAAATTTTTTTCTTTTGTTTCTTTTACGAGCAACTGCTAAGCGTTCATTTGCACTAAAATAAATATTGCTTTGGATTATATTTAAGAAATAATCATCCGGAATTACATTTATACTTTCTATAATTTTTTTACATCTCTTACTTAGCCTTTCAAAAAAAATATTATTTGATAAGCAGTTATTTTTTATGTCTGATAAATGTAATCCAGGAGTTATACATATACATGTAGTAGTCATGATGTCACTAATATAAGGAGAAACTTTATTCAAAAGATATTTGCTAATGTTAGAATAAGTTTGAGAGAGGTTAAGAGATGATTTTGTAAGCCCCCTTATTGTAATGTACCTACCTATTTTCTCCAATACACTATTCTTAAATATTTCATTACTATCAATATCTATTTTTTTAATTGCATCTTCATATATGCTTGATCTAAACTCTGTAGAGCATAAGTTTATTCTACGATACGGTTTTATATTAAATTCTTTTGTTATTGAGTATTGCTCTGGCTTACTAGCATTTTTTATGTCTGATGTTGTTGCAGTTTGTTCGTTATTATAACTGTTGCTAATTTCTGTTTTTTCATTTTTTATATCAATTATTTCTGATGGTGTAGTACATGTTTCACTTATTGGGTGTGACTCGGGTATTTGTGGTTCTTTTTTCATCGGCGTATCAGCTATTGGACATTTTGTATAATTGTGATCTAATCTAATGCTATCCATTAATTCTTGATATTTTGACATATCTTTAGCAGGCAGTTTAAGTTTTTTATGAAATTTGGAAGATATACCATACATGTCTGACAATAGGTATTTAGATAACTGCTCTGTCGTGGATTCGTTTGGTGAAAAAACTCCTTCATGAAATATACAAGATTCTCTCACTATATTTCCTATTTTTTCAAGTAAGTCGTTTAATGAATTTAAATTATCATAAAATCTTTCGTTTACAAATTTATTTTTATTATAATTAAAGAATATGCTTAAATTTTTTATCGATGATTTTGCTACCAGTACACCATGAATGTTTGAAAACAAAGCATTCACAATATTGTTTTGGTCAAATTTTTCAATTTCACAAATAATACTGTTTGGCAATTTAGATATAGTATCTATAATTAATTCCTTCAATTTTGAGAGATTTTTATATTTTGGGGCATGTAACTTAATCTTAGTTGAATTTGAAGAATTGTTAAGATGGAAAATAATATGCCATTGAAACACATGGGATAAATAATTATCCGGAGTTAACTGTAAGTCTTTTACGATTTTTTCACAATTCTCTCGTAGTTTTTTAAAAAAACTATTATTTGATATACAATTAGATCTTAAATCTGAAAGAGACATTCCAGGAGTTATAGTTATATCTAAATCAATTGTATCTTCATTGAGTAATGAAGAAATCTTCTCTAATGCATATTTACGTATGTTTGAATAAGTTGGGGAAAGGTCAATAGACGATTTTAATAAACGTCTTCTTTTAATAATTTTTACCATTTTTTCTAATACACTGTCCTTAAATAGTCCGTTACTATCAATATCTATTTTTTTAATAGCATCTCTATATATTATTCTTGAGTTTATTTTTGTATGCCACAAACTGCTGCGAGTATATGAGTTTAGGTTTATATTTTTTTTAATTTCATTTTTATTATCTATGCTTTGTTTAAGGTTTACTCTTTTTGTGGTCGATTCTATTGAGGGTGGATCATCTTCAACCAATGCGCGTTTTATTGCGCGATATGTAGATGGTTTCGTGGTTTCAAAAGTGTCTATTGGATTGGATAAATTAGATTTATCTAATCTAGTCAATTTAAATATATCAGGAGGAAGTAATTTTTCTTGATAAGTGTCATCTTGACATAATTCACCTTTGTTTATATAACCGAAGCCTTGATCATTAGTTGTGTTTTGGATTTTACAAGAAACCTTTTCTTCGGTAATGGTTTTATCGTCCTCATCTTTTATGCTTTTTCTTGCAGGAGTGTTACTTACAGTAAAATCGTTTCTTAAATGACGTGAGCACATACATTATAACCTAAAATTTAATTTATTTTATATGAATAAAAATTGTACACCGATATCAATTTTAGTAGGAATAATTTTTTGAATTATGTTGCTTTGAATGTATTAAATTATGTTAATAATAATTTTTTAGATCCTACTTTTGATTTATATTTTTTAATGCATAACCTATTGTATGATATTATTGCTGCTTCAATTAGGTCTGATCCAAGTTTATTAAATATCTCATTCCTTGTTTTTTGATCTGCGGTTTCAATTTTGTTGTTTCGTATAATTAAAATAGGGTCACTTATCCTGTTTTTAAGAGTAGGAAATTCTTTTTCTACCAATTTCTTTATATAGTTGTATATAGGTAATTTTTTACAAATTGAATTCATATTTATAATCTTTCTTATTTTTATTAGATTTTGTTTTCTAATTTTATCAATCCTATTTAAGGAAATTTTATCTACTGATTTACTTAACAAGGGGTCGTTAATCACCTTTAGGGGTATAGCATCAAACATTAGTTTAGTTTTTAGTAGCGATTCATTGTCAACATACATATCATGAAAATTAGAGAAACATCCATTTATGATATTAGCATGAGGTACTAATTTGATTGATTCTGCAATTATTTTTGGCATATTTGAAATGTTTGTAATTAATAGGTTTTCTAGTTCATTAAGAAATAAATTTTTTCTTTCTTTATTCATCCGTATTTTTTTTGATATTTCTGTTCCTAAACTTACACAATACTGTATCAGATCTGTTAATGTGGTATTACTGCGATTTTTAATGCTAATGATGACTTTAGTGCAAAATTTATGCAGTTTATCTAAAAAATCTTCATTTGATACGTAGGATAATATTAATTCATCTATGGTCATGCCGTCAGTTGGTTTTATTTTTGCTCTTGTTTCTTCTTCAATCTCTTTTAGGAAAGGGGAAAATGTTTCCAAAATATAATTTTTAACATTGTTATACGTTATAGAAAGATCAATGTTAATTTTTCCTTTTTTGTTAAGGTGTCTTATTACTAACGGATAGTTATTTGCTTTATCTATGAAGGAACATTCAAAATCACCTTTGTCAATATTGATTCTCGATAAAGCTAACTTGTATAGAGAGATGGTCGATATAAGATCATGGCTCCACTTCAATTTTTTTTGTGTTTTTGTAATAAGTATTGATTTTTTTAATAATGATATTTTCATATTATCATGAATATTGGTTTCAGAACTTTTTTCATAATTACTTTCTGATATGCCATCTTTAGTATGTTTATTAAGAGTAAGTTCTTTATAAATTTTGGCAGGGCACATATCTGATAAAATGTATTTAGATAATAATTTTGCTGTAAGTTCTCCTGGAAGGAATATCTTTCCCTCATGTAATACCGGGTGAGATTCTACTTCTATAAATATCTTTGTAAGTAAATTTTTGATTAAGTTTAAATTAGATATAAATTTATCATTTGGTAGCTTGTTAGAATTAAAAATTAGTTCGAGTTTTCTTATTAATGATTTTTGTAAATATACATTATGTATATTTACAAATAATCCATCAGCGATCTCATTTGGATTAAATTTTTTGAGCTCATGAGTAATATTATTCGGTAAATTAGATATTGTTTCTGTAATTAGCCGTTTTATCGCTGAGCATAATTTATTTTTCTTGTGAGTAATTAGTAAACGTTCAGGTGAGTCCAAATAAATATGACTTTGAATAATTCTTGAAAAACAATTATTAGGAACTAAATTTATATTTTTTACAGCTTCTTCACAGCTTTTACTTAATTTTTCAAAGAAAATGCTATTTGATATGAAACTTGATCGTAAATCTGAAATAGACATCCCAGGAGTTATCAATATATCCAAATCAACTGAATTATCTTCAAATAATGAAGATAATTTATCTAATATATACTTGCGTATGTTTGAATAAGTTGGAGAAAGGTTAATATACGATTTTAATAAATTTATTCTTTCATTAATTTTAATCATTTTACTAATTTTTTTTAATACGCTGCTCTTAAATAATCCATTGTTATCTATACCTATTTTTTTAATGGCATCTATGTATACTATTCTTGAGTTGGTTTTTGTCTGCCATAAATTGATGTGATGCTGACGATAAGATTTTAGGATTATATTTCTTTTAATCGTGTTTTTGTTGATAGATATTTTCTTAGGTTCTACTATTACTGGTTCTGGTGTTATTGATAGCCGCTTATTGTCAGTGAACGTACTTTTTGCAGTAATATGTTCTGTGGAAGTTAAAGATGATGAGTTGAAAGTTTTTTCTGCACACATGATTTCTCTGATATCGCAAAGACATAATTTTATACGTATTTCTTTTTTAATTATCGGCCACCCTGGTACTTTAGAGGTATCTAAATGTTTTTTTGTTTGTTCAATATTTTTCAAATTTGAAGCTGTTGTCATTTTTTCTGTAAAATCCAGTGATGCTGTGTAATTTTTTTCGTTACTCACAATTTGTTTAAGGCATATTACTTTGGGTCTTGGTTCTGTTGATAGGGATTCATCTTCAATGAATTGGTATTTTAAGGCGCGAGATGTAGATGGTTGATCAGTATCAGAACTGTAAAGTTTAGATGATAAATTGGATTCACCTAGTTGAGTCAATTTAAATATATCAGGAGGCAATAAATCTTCTTCATGATTATTCTCTTGGTATGATGTGTCATGAGTACAAAAAATTAAAAGGCGAGGGGGGATCTCATCTTTTGGTATAGTACCTACACAATGATTAAATCCATAATTGCTACTTGTGTGCAGGTTTTCATAACATATATGTTCAGTAGTACTATCATGAGTATCATTTTTAATATTTTTATTATCATTAATGTTACTACTCGTAAAATTATTGCTCGAATTATATGGACGCATATGATAACAACTAAACTAAAATTTGCTTTAAGTTAATAATTATTGTACATTGGTTATCTTCTAATTATGTAATCATAATTTTTATTTCCCACTTTTGATTTGTTTTTTTTAACGAATAGCCTATTGTATGATGTACGATATTACAGTTGTATCAATTAGGTCTGATCCAAGTTTATCAAATATCTCATCCCTTGTTTTTTGATCTGCGGTTTCAATTTTATTGTTTCGTATAGTTAAAATAGGATCACTTAGCTTATTTTTAAGGGTAGGGAATTCTTTTTCTACCAATTTCTTTATATAGCTGTATATAGATAATTTGCCACAAATTAAATTTCTATTTATGATCCTTCTACTTCTTATTTTTATTAAATTTTGTTTTCTAATTTTATCAGTTTTATCTAAGGAGATTTTATCTACTGATTCACTCAACAAGGGATCGTTAATTACTTTTAGGATGATAGTATCAAATATTAGTTTGGCCTTTAGTAGCGATTCGTTGTCAACATACATATCATAAAAATTAGAGAAACATCCATTGATAATATCGGTATTAGGTACTAATTTGATCGATTCTACAATTGTTTTTGGTACATTTGAAATGTTTGTAATTAATAGGTTTTTCATTTCATTAAGAAATGAATTTTTTCTTTCTTTATTCATAATTATAATTATTTTTTTTGATGTTTCTGTTCCCAAAGGTATACGTAACTGTATTAGATCTATTAATGTACTATTGCTACAGTTTTTAATGCTAATGATAACTTTATTACAAAATTCACGCAATTTATCTAAAAACTCTTCATTTGATGCATAGGATAACCTTAATTCATCTATGGTCATGCCATTAGTTAGTTTTATTTTTGATCTTGTTTCTTCTTCAATCTCTTTCAGAAAAGGGGAAAATGTTTCCAAAATATAGTTTTTAACATGGTTACACGTTATAGAAATATCAATATCAATTTTTTCTTTTTCACTACTAAGATGTTTTGTTACAGACCGATAGTGCTTTGCTTTATCTATTAAGGAACACTCAAGATCACTTTTGTCAATATCAATTCCTGATAAAGCTAATTTGTATATATAGAGAGGGGATACAGGATCATTGTCCCACTTCAATTTTTTTTGTGGAATAAGTAGTGGTTTTTTTAATAATGATATTTTCATATTATCATTATTATTAGTTGCAGAACTTTTTTCATAGTTACTTTCTGATATGAAATCTTTAGTATGTTTATGAAGGGTAAGTTTTTTATGAATTTTGGCAGATACGCTGTACATATCTGATAAAAGGTATTTAGATAGTAATTTTGCTGTGTGTTTTCCTGGAAAGAATGTCTTTTCCTCGTGTAATACCGAGTGAGATTCTACTTCTATAAATATCTTTGTAAGTAAATTATTGAGAAAATTTAAATTAGATATAAATTTATCATTTGGTAGCTTATTGGAATTAAAAATTAGTTCTAGTTTTCTTATTAATGATTTTTGTAAATGTACATTGTGTATATTTACAAATAATCCGGTGATGATCTCATTGGGATTAAGTTTTTTTAGTTCATGAATAATATTATCAGGTAAATTAGATATTGTTTCTGTAATTAGCAGTTTTATCGCTGAGCATAATTTGTTTTTCTGCTTGTGACTAATGAATAAAAGTTCAGGTGGGTTGAAATAAATAGGGCTCTGAATAATGCTTAAGAAATAATTACTGGGAACTAACTTTATATTTTTTACAATTTCTTCACAGTTTCTACTTAATTTTTCAAAGAAAAGTCTATTTGATACGCAATTATATGCTAAATCTGATAAAAACATCCCGGGATTTATCAATACATTCGTAGTGGTTATGGCATCACTAATGTATGGGGAAATTTTATCCAAAACATATTTGCGCACATTTGAATAAGTTGTGGAGAGGTTAATGGATGACTTTGTGAGTCCCCTATTTGTAATACGATCTCCTAATTCTTCTAATACGCTATTCTTAAACTGGCAATTATTATCTATACTAATTTTTTTAATGGCATATTCATATATATTTGATGTATTTTCTGAAGAAGGTAAGTTAGTTTTACGATACGGTTTTTTTAGACTAAATTCTTTTGTCATTGTTTTTTTTTTTGACGGATCAGTGTTTCTTGTACCGGATGTTGTAACATCTTTTGTACAATTGCTCTTCAATTTAATATTGTCAATTGACCTTCGAGGTTTTGGTATATTTTGACCGAATAACTTAAGTTTTTTATGAAACTTGGAAGATACACCATACATGTCTGCAAATATGTACCTAGATAGTTGTTCTACTGTTGGTTCATCTGGTAAAAAAACTCCGTCATGAAATATACAAGATTTTTTTACTATATTTGCTATTTTTTCTAGTAAATTATTGAACAAATTTAAATTATCATCAAATCTTTTATTTGCAAATTCAAATTCATGTCTATTGGACGCGAATAATAAGCTCATATTTTTTATCAATGATTTCGATGCTAATACACCATGTACATCTGAAAATAAAGAATTAACAATATTTTTTTGATCGATCTTATCAATTTCACAAGCGATGCTGTTGGGTAAATTGGATACCGTATCTATAATTAACTCTTTTAGATCTGGGATAAATTTATCCTTTTTAGTTTTAGAATAAAACCCAATCTTTATGTTAGTAGAATTTTTAGGATCATTTATATTAAAAATGGCAGTACTTTGAAATATACTTGACAAATTATTATTCGGTGTTACTCGTATATCTTTTTTAATTTTTTTACAATACTCTCGTAATTTTTTAAAAAACATACTATTTGATATGCAAATTGCTCGTAGATCTGAAATAGACATTCCAGGACTTATCAATATACCAGAATCAACCGTATCATCTTCAAATAATGAAGACATATTATTTAAGATATACTTGCGTATGTTTGAATAAGTTTGAGAAAGGTTAATGGACGATTTTAATAAATTTCTTCTTTCAATAATTTTACCCATTTTTTTTAATACTATTCTCCTAAATGATCCGTTGTTATCTATACCTATTTTTTTAATGGCATCTATGTATACTATTCTTGAGTTGGATTTTATATGCCACAAATTAGTGTTATGATAAGACCTTAGCCTTATATTCTTTTTAATCGCATTTTTATTGATTGATATTTTTTCAGGTTCTACTCTTCTTGGGTTTTGTGTTATTGATAGTGGCTCATTGTAGGTGAATGTGTTTTTTGCAGTAATATGTTCTGTGGAAGTTAAAGGTAAGGCGTTGCAAGTTTTTTCTGCACACATGATTTCTCTGTTATCACAACGATATAACTTTACACGTATCTCTTTTTTAATTATTTGCCACTCTGGTATTTTATATTTAGGTAAATATTTTTTTGCTTGTCCTATATTTTTCAAATTTGAAGCTGTTATTATCTCTTCTGTATTTTTTTTTAAGTCTATTCTTTTTGGGTTTGGTTCTACTAATATGGATTCATCTTCAATGTATTGACGTTTTAACGCCCTGGATGTATATGGTTGTTTAGATGATAAATTAGGTTCAGCTAATTGAGTCAATTTAAATATATCAGGAGGCAACAAATCTCCTTCATGATTATTCTCTTGGTATGATGTGTCATGAGCACAAAAATTTAAAATGTGAGGGTTATCATCTTTTGGTATAACTCCTATACAACGATTAAACCTATAATTATTACTTTTGTGCAAGTTTTCATAACACACATGTTCGATAGTGTTGTGGTAAGTATCATTTTTAATATCATCAATGTTACTACTGGTAAAATTATTGCTCAAATTATATAAGTACATATGATAAAACCTAGATGATAATTCACTTTAAGTTAGCCTCCAATTGTATACTGGTATTCGTTTTAGCGGAAATAAATTCTATGGAGTTGATTGCGGATAATTATGTAATCATAATTTTTTATTTCCCACTTTTGATTTGTGTTTTTTAACGAATAGCCTATTGTATGATATTACAGTCGTTTCAATTAGGTCTGATCCAAGTTTATCAAATATATCATCCCTTGTTTCTTGATCTGCGGTTTCAATTTTATTGCTTCGTATAGTTAAAATAGGATCACTTAGCTTATCTTTAAGGGTAGGAAACTCTTTTTCTACCAATTTCTTTACATAGCTGTATGTAGATAACTTACCACAAATTAAATTGCTATTTACAATCTTTTTCCTGCTTATTATATTTTGTTTTCTAATTTTATCTAAGGAGATTTTATCTACTGATTCACTCAACAAGGGATCATTAATTACTTTTAGGATGATAGTATCAAATATTAGTTTGGCCTTTAGCAGCGATTCGTTGTCAACATACATATCATAAAAATTAGAGAAACATCCATTGATAATATCGGTATTAGGTACTAATTTGATCGATTCTGCAATTGTTTTTGGTACATTTGAAATGTTTGTAATTAATAGGTTTTTTATTTCCTTAAGAAATGAATTTTTTCTTTCTTTATTCATCATTATTTTTTTTGATATTTCTATTCCAAAAGGTACACGTAACTGTATTATATCTATTAATGTATTATTGCTGCCGTTTTTAATGCTAATGATAACTTTATTACAAAATTCACGCAATTTATCTAAAAACTCTTCATTTGATGCGTAGGATAACCTTAATTCATCTATGGTCATGCCATTAGTTAGTTTTATTTTTGATCTTGTTTTTTCTTCAATCTCTTTCAAAAAAGGGGAAAATGTTTCCAAAATATAATTTTTAACATTGTTATACGTTATAGAAAGATCAATATCTATTTTTTCTTTTCTACTAAGATGTTTTATTACAAACGGATAGTGCTTTGTTTTATCTATGAAGGAAGATTTAAAATTACTTTTGTCAATATCAATTCCTGATAAAGCTAATTTGTATATATATAGAGGTGATACAGGATTAAGGTCCCACTTCAATTTTTTTTGTGGAATAAGTAGTGGTTTTTTTAATAATGATAGTTTCACATTGTCATGAATATTAGTTTCAGAACTTTTTTTATAATTACTTTCTGACATATTATCTTTAATGTTTTTATTAATGGTAAGTTCTTTGTGAATTTTGGTAGGTATGTTGTACATATCTGATAAAAGGTATTTAGATAGTAATTTTGCTGTATGTTCTCCTGGAAATAATGTCTTTCCAGAATGCAATACCGATTGAGATTCTACTTCTATAAATATCTTTGTAAGTAAATTATTGATGAAATTTAAATTAGATATAAATTTATTATCTGGTAGTTTGTTAGAATTAAAAATTAGTTCTAGTTTTCTTATTAATGATTTTTGTAAATGTATATTGTGTATATTTACAAATAATCCATCATAGATCTCATTTGGATTAAATTTTTTGAGCTCATGGATAATATTATTCGGCAAATTAGATATTGTTTCTATAATTAGCAATTTTATTGCTGAGCATAATTTATTTTTCTTGCTAATAATTATTAAACGTTCAGTTGAGGTCAAATAAATACAACTTTGAATAATGCTTGAGAAATAATTACTAGGAACTAACTTTATATTTTTTACAGCTTCTTCACAATTTTTACTTAATTTTTCAAAGAAAATATTATTAGATGCGCAATTATATGCTAGGTCTGATAAAGACATTCCTGGAGTTATCAATACATCAGTAGTGGTTATGGCATCACTAATGTATAGGGAAATTTTATCCAAAACATATTTGCGCACATTCGAATATGTTTTGGAAAGGTTAATGGATGAACTTGTGAATCCCCTAATTGTAATATAATCTCCTAATTCTTCTAATACACTATCCTTAAACCGGGAATTATTATCTATACTAATTTTTTTAATGGCATACTCATATATATTTGATGTATTATCTGCAGAAAGTAAGTTAGCTTTACGATACGGTTTTATACAAAATTCTTTTGTCATTGTTTTTGGTTCTGATGGATAAGTGTTTCTTGTAATTGATTTTCGAGGTTTTTGTGTATTTTGAGCGGGCAATTTAAGTTTTTTATGAAACTTGGAAGATACGCCATACATGTCTGACAACAGGTACTTAGATAGTTGTTCTGCCGTAGATTTATCTGGTAAAAAAACCCCATCATGAAATATACAAAATTTTCTCACTATATTTGCTATTTTTTCTAGTAACTTATTGAATGAATTTAAATTATCATCAAATCTTTTATTTGCAAATTCAAATTCATGTCTATTGGACGCAAATAATAAGTTCATATTTTTTATTAATGATTTCGATACTAATACACCATGTACATCTGAAAATAAAGAATTAACAATTATTTTTGGATCGATCTTTTCAATTTCGGAAATGATACTATTGGGTAAATTAGATATCGTATCTATGATTAACCTTTTTGTATCTGGCATAAATAGATCCTTTTTATAATAAACTCTAACTTTGATATTAGTAGGATTTATATAATCATTTAGATTGAAAGTGGCACTACTTTGAAATATACGTGGCAAATTATTATTCGATGTTAGTTGTATATCCTGTTTAATTTTTTTACAATGCTCTCGTAATTTTTTAAAAAACATATTATTTGATAGGCAGCTTGATCGTAAATCTGAAATAGACATTCCTGGAGTTATCAATATACCTGAATCAATTGTATCATCTTCAAATAATGAAGATATTTTATCTAAGACATACTTTCGTATATTTGAATAAGTCTGAGAAAGGTCAATAGATGATTTTAATAAATTTCTTCTTTCAATAATTTCACTCATTTTTTCTAATACACAATTCTTAAATGATCCGTTGTTATCTATACCTATTTTTTTAATGGCATCTATGTATACTATTCTTGAGTTAGATTTCGCATGCCACAAATTGATGTGATGATGCTGATAATATTTTAGGATTATATTTTTTTTAACCGCATTTATGTTGATTGATATTTTTTCAGGTCCTACTCTTATCAGGTTTTGTGTTATTGACTGTGGTTCATTGTCGATTAATGTGTTTTTTGCAGCGATATGTTCTGTGGGACTTAAAGGCAAGGCGTTGAAAGTTTTTTCTGCACACATGATTTCTCTGGCATCACAACGATATAACTCTATACGTATCTCTTTTTTAATTATCTGCCACTCTGGTATTTTAGATTTAGATAAATATTTTTTTGTTTGTCCTATATTTTTCAAATTTGAAGCTGTTATTATCTCTTTTGTATTTTTTTTAAGATCTATTCTTTTGGGGTTTGGTTCTATTAATATTGATTCATCTTTGATGCATTGGCGTTTTAAAGCACTAGATGTACGGGTTTGATCATTATCAAACCTGTAAATTTTAGACGATAAATTAGGTTTACCTAATTGAGTTAATTTAAATATATCAGGAGGCAATAAATATTCTTCATGATTATTCTCTTGGTATGATGTGTCATGAGTATAAAAACTTAAAGGGTGGGTGTGTTCATCTTTTGGTATAATACCTACACTATGATTAAATCCGTAACCGTAATTGTTACTTTTGTGCGTGTTTTCATAACATACATGTTCAGTAGTATTATCACAGGTATCGTTTTTAATATTTTTATTATCATCAATGCTACTACCCGTAAAATCATTGCTCAAATTATATAAGTACATATGATAAAACCTAAACGAGGATTTACTTTAATTTAGCAATCATTGTACACTCGTCCTAGTTTTAGTGAAAATAAATTATAGGTGGGCATTCCTGATAATGATACTTGATATAGCAATGTATCCATTACTAATCGATTTTATCAAATATCTCATTCCTTGTTTTTTGATCTGCGGTTTCAATTTTGTTGTTTCGTATAATTAAAATGGTGCCACTTAGTTTATCTTTAAAGGTAGGAAATTCTTTTTTTACCAATTTGCTTATATAGCTGTATGTAGACAATTTGCCACAAATTGAATTTCTATTTATTATGATCCTTCTTATCCTATTTTGTTTTCTAATTTTATCTATCCTATCTAAAAAACTTTATCTACTGATTTACTCAACACGGGGTCATTAATCACTTTTTGGGGTAGGGTATCAAATATTAGTTTAGTTTTTAGTAGCGATGCATTGTCAATATATATATCATGAAAATTAGAGAAACATCCATTGATAATACTATTATGAGGTGCTAATTTAATTGATTCTGCAATTGTTTCTGGCATATTTGAAATGTTTCTAATTAATAGGTTTTATATTTCATTAAGAAATCAATTTTTTCTTTCTTTATTCATACGTATTTTTTGATGTTTCTCTTCCTAAAGGTATACGTAACCGTATCAGATCTTCTAATGTAGTACTGACTTGTATATGTTTGAATAAGTTTGAGAGAGGTTAATAGACGGTTTTAATAAATTTCTTCTTTCGATAATTTTACCCATTTTTTTTAATACTATTCTCTTAAATAATCCGTTGTTATCTATAACTGTTTTTTTGATGACATCTATGTATACTATTCTTGAGTTATAGATTTCGTATGCCACAATGATGTGATGATGCTGATAATATTTTAGGATTATATTTTTTTAAGATCTATTCTTTTGGGGTTTGGCTCTATTAATATGGATTCATCTTCAATGTATTGGTGTTTTAAAGCACTATATAGAGGGTTGATCAGTATCAAAGCTGTACATTTTAGATAATAAATTATATTTACCTAGTTGAGTCAATTTAAATATGTCAGGAGGCAATAATTATTACTTTTGTGAAGATATTAATAACATATATGTTCAGTAGTATTATGATAAGTATCATTTTTAATATCATCAATGTTAGCACTTGTAAAATTATTTCTTAAATGAATTTTGTCTAAACTAAATTCTATGGGGTTGCTTGCTGATGATAAAAATTGACAATAATAAATATTGATTACGAATAATTATTTAATTTTTGATTTGTGTTTTTTAACGAATAACCTATTGTATGATATTACAATTGTTTCAACTAGGTCTGATCCAAGTTTATCAAATATCTCATCCCTTGTTTTTTGATCTGCGGTTTCAATTTTATTGTTTCGTATAGTTAAAATATGATCACTTAGACTATCTTTAAGAGTAGGTAATTCTTGTTTTACTAATTTTTTTACATAGTTGTATGTAGATAATTTACCACAAATTAAATTGCTATTTATAATACTTCTCCTTCTTATTCTTATTATATTTTGTTTTCTAATTTTATCAATTATATCTAAGGATATTTTATCTACTGATTCACTCAACAAAGGGTCATTAATCACTTTTAGGGGTATAGTATCAAATATTAGTTTAGCCTTTAGTAGCGATTCATTGTCAACATACATATCATAAAAATTAGAGAAAAATCCATTGATAATATCGGCATGAGGTAGTAATTTAATCGATTCTGAAAGTACTTCTGGAATATTTGAAATGTTTGTAATTAACAGTTTTTTTATTTCATTAAGAAATGAATTTTTTCTTCCTTTCTTCATCCGTATTTTTTTTGATATTTCTGTTCCTAAAGGTACATTTGACTGTATCAGATCTGTTAATATAGTATTTCTAGGGTTCTTGATGCTAATGATAACTTTATTACAAAATTCACGCAATTTATCTAAAAACTCTTCATTTGATGCGTAGGATAACCTTAACTCATCTATGGTCATGCCATTAGTTAGTTTTATTTTTGATCTTGTTTCTTCTTCAATTTCTTTCAGAAAAGGGGAAAATGTTTCCAAAATATAATTTTTAACATTGGTATACGTTATAGAAAGATCAATATCGATTTTTTCTTTTTCACTAAGATGTTTTATCACAGACCAATAGTGCTTTGATTTATCTATGAAGGAGGATTTAAAATTACTTTTGTCAATATCAATTCCTGATAAAGCTAATTTGTATATATAGAGAGGTGATACGGGATTATGGTTCCACTTCAATTTTTTTTGTGGAATAAGTAGTGAGTGGTTTTTTAATAATGATATTTTCATATTATCATGAATATTAATCTCAGAACTTTTTTCATAATTACTTTCTGATGTGCCATCTTTGGTATGTTCATGAAGGCTAAGTTTTTTATGAATTTTGGTAGATATGTTGTACATATCTGATAAAATGTATTTAGATAGTAATTTTGCTGTATGTTCTCCTGGAAATAATGTCTTTCCAGAATGCAATACCGGGTGAGATTCTACTTCTATAAATATCTTTGTAAGTAAATTATTGAGAAAATTTAAATTAGATATAAATTTATCATCTGGTAGCTTGTTAGAATTAAAAATTAGTTCTATTTTTCTTATTAATGATTTTTGTAAATACACATTATGTATATTTACAAATAATCCATCTGTGATCTCATGGGGATTAAATTTTTTGATCTCATGGATAATATTATTCGGCAAATTAGATATTGTTTCTGTAATTAGCAATTTTGTTGATGAGCATAATTTATTTTTTTTGTTAGTAATTACTAATCGTTCAGGTGAGTCAAAATAAATACAACTTTGAATAATGCTTGAGAAATAATTGCTAGGAATTAACTTTATATTTTTTACAGTTTCTTCGCAATTTTTACTTAGTTTTTCAAAGAAAAGGCTATTTGATACGCAACTGTATACTAAGTCCGATAAAGACATACCGGGAACTATCAATACATCAGTAGTGGTTATGGCATCACTAATATACGGGGAAATTTTATCCAAAACATATTTGCGTACATTTGAATAGGTTTTGGAGAGGTTAATGGATGATTTTGTGAATCCCCTAATTGTAATATAAGCTACTAATTCTTCTAATACACTATCCTTAAACTGGAAATTATTATCTATACTAATTTTTTTAATGGCACATTCGTATATATTTGATGTATTGCCTGCAGAAAGTATGTTAGTTTTACGATACGGTTTTATACCAAATTCTTTTATCATTTTTTTTTGTTCTGATGGATCAGTGTTTCTTGTAAGGGATGTTGTTACATCTTTTGTGCTATTGCTCTTAAAGTTAATATTATCAATTGACCCTATAGGTTTTTGTATATTTTGAGCGGGCAATTTAAGTTTTTTATGAAACTTGGAAGATACGCCATACATGTCTGACAACAGGTACTTAGATAGTTGTTCTACCGTAGATTCATCTGGCAAAAAAACCCCGTCATGAAATATGCAAAATTTTCTTACTATATTTGCTATTTTTCCTAGTAACTTATTGAACGAATTTAAATTATCATCAAATCTTTTATTTGCAAATTCAAATGCGTGTCTATTAGACGCAAATAATAGTTTCATATTTTTTATCAATGATTTTGATACTAATACACCATGTACGCCTGAAAATAAAGAATTAACAATGTTTTTTGGGTCAATTTTTTCAATTTCGTAAATGATGCTGTTGGGTAAATTAGATACCGTATCTATGATTAATTCTTCTAGATCAGGGATAAATCTATGCTTTGGGGGCTTAAATTTAATCTTTGGTTTAGTTGAATTTAAGTAACAACTATTGTTTAGAATAATATAACTTTGAAATATACGTGACAAATTATTATTAGGGGTTACTCGTATATCCTTTTTAACTTTTTTGCAATGCTCTCGTAATTTTTTAAAAAACATATTATTTGATACGCAACTTGATCGTAGATCTGAAATAGACATTCCTGGAGTTATCAATATACCTGTATCAATTGTATCATCTTCAAATAATGAAGATGTCTTATATAAAACATATTTGCGTATGTTTGAATAAGTTTGAGAAAGGTCAATATGGTATTTTAATAAATTTCTTCTTTCAATAATTTTACCCATTTTTTTTAATACGCTTCTCTTAAATAATCCGTCATTATCTATACCTATTTTTTTAATGGCATCTATGTATAATATTCTTGAGTTAGATTTTGTATGCCACAAATTAGTGTTATGATACGATGTTATTATTGTATTATTTTCAATCGCATTTTTGTTGATTGATACTTTTTCAGGTTCTACTCCTCTTAGGTTTTGTGCTATTGACTGCGGTTCATTGTCGGTTAATGTGTTTTTTGCAGTAGTATGTTCTGTGGAAGTTGAAGGCAAGGCGTTGCAAGTTTTTTCTGCACACATGATTTCTCTAACATTACAACGATATAACTTTGTACGTATCTCTTTTTTAATTATCGGCCACTCTAGTGTTTTAGATTTAGGTAAATATTTTTTTGTTTGTCCTATATTTTTCAAATTTGAAGCTGTTATTATCTCTCCTGTATTTTTTTTAAGGTCTGGTCTTTTTGGATTTTGGTCTATTAATATGGATTCACATTCAATGTATTGACGTTTTAAGGTATTAAATTCTTCATATGGTTGTTTAGATGATAGATTAGGTTCATCTAATTGAGTCAATTTAAATATATCAGGAGGCAATAAATCTTCTTCATGATTATTCCCTTGGTATGATGTGTCATGAGTACAAAAACTTAAAGGGTAGGTGTGATCATCTTTTGGTACAACACCTACACTATGACTAAGTTCATAATTGTTACTTTTGTTAAGATCTTCGTAACATACATGTTCAGTAGTGTTATCATACGTATCGTTTTTAATATTTTTATTGTCATCGATGTTACTACTCGTAAAATCATTGCTCAAATTATATAGATACATATGATAAAACCTAAACGAGGATTTACTTTGATTTAGCAGTCATTGTACACTCCTCCTAGTCTTAGTGAAAATAAATTAGAGGGGCATACCTGATAATGATACTTGATATAGCAATTATCCATTACTAATGGTTATGTAATCTAAGGCATTTATTTAAATATATAAAGTTACGCTAATCATGATTTTTTAGTTCTCACTTTTGATTTGTATTTTTTAACGAATAACCTATTGTATGATATTACAGCTGTTTCAATTAGGTCTGATTCAAGTTTATCAAATATCTCGTCCCTTATTTTTTGATCTGCAGTTTCAATTTTATTGTTTCGTATGATAAAAATATGATCACTCAGCTTATCTTTAAGGATAGGAAATTCTTTTTCTACCAATTTATTTAGATATCTGTGCATAGGTAATTCACCACAAATTAAATTGCTATTTATAATCCTTATCCTTCTCTTTTTTATCATTATTCTATTTCGTTTCATAGTTTTATCAATCTTATCTAATGATTCACTCAACAAAGGGTCATTAATCACTTTTAGGGTTATAGTATCAAATATTATTTTAGCCTTTAGTAGCGATTTATTGTCAACATACATATCATAAAAATTAGAGAAATATCCATTGATAATATCAGCATGAGGTACTAATTTGATCGATTCTGCAATTGTTTTTGGTACATTTGAAATGTTTGTAATTAATAGTTTTTCCATTTCATTAAGAAATGAATTTTTTCTTTCTTTGTTCATCATTATTTTTTTTGATATTTCTATTCCCAAAGGTATACGTAACTGTATTAGATCTATTAATGCATTATTGCTACCGTCTTTAATGCCAATGATAACCTTATTGCAAAATTCACGCAATTTATCTAAAAACTCTTGATTTGATGCATAGGATAATACTAACTCATCTATGGTCATGCCATTAGTTAGTTTTATTTTTGTTCTTGTTTCTTCTTCAATCTCTTTCAGAAAAGGGGAAAATTTTTTCAAAATATAATTTTTAACATTGGTATACGTTATAGAAAGATCAATATCTATTTTTTCTTTTCTACTAAGATATTTTGCTATAGACCGATAGTGCTTTGATTTATCTATGAAGGAACATTCAAAATCACTTTTATCAATATCAATTCTTGATAAAGCTAATTTGTATATAGAGATGGGCGATATAGGATCATGGTCCCACTTCAATTTTTTTTGTTGAGGAATAAGTAGTGGGTTATTTAACGATGATATTTTCATATTGTAACAAACATTAGTTTCAGAACTTTTTTCATAATTACTTTCTGACATATTATCTTTAATGTGTTTGTTCAGGGTAAGTTTTTTGTGAATTTTGGTAGGTATGCTGTACATATCTGATAAAAGGTATTTAGATAGTAGTTTTGCTGTATGTTCTCCTGGAAAGAATATCTTTCCCTCATGTAATACCGGGTGAGATTCTACTTCTATAAATATCTTTGTAAGTAAATTGTTGAGTAAGTTTAAATTAGATATAAATTTATTATCTGATAATTTGTTAGAATTAAAAATTAGTTCGAGTTTTCTTATTAATGATTTTTGTAAATGTACATTATGTATATTTACAAATAATCCATCTGTGATCTCATTGTGATTAAATTTTTTGATTTCATGGATAATATTATTCGGCAAATTAGATATTGTTTCTGTAATTAGCAGTTTTATCGCTGAGCATAATTTATTTTTCTTTCTAGTACTTATTAAACGTTCAGGTGAGTTAAAATAAATATGACTCTGAATAATGCCTGAGAAATAATTACTAGGAACTAACTTTATATTTTTTACAGCTTCTTCACAGCTTTTACTTAATTTTTCAAAGAAAATACTATTTGATGCGAAATTATATGCTAAATCTGATAAAGATATTCCCGGAGTTATCAATACATCAGTAGTGGTTATGGCATCACTAATGTATGGGGAAATTTTATCCAAAACATATTTGCGCACATTTGAATAAGTTGTGGATAGGTTAATGGATGACTTTGTGAGCCCCCTAGTTGTAATATAAGCTCCTAATTCTTCTAATACATTATCCTTAAACCGGAAATTATTATCTATACTAATTTTTTTAATGGCACATTCGTATATATTTGATGTATTACCTGCAGAAAGTAAGTTAGTTTTACGATACGGTTTTTTTAGACCGAATTCTTTTGTCATCGTTTCTTGTTTTGATTGGTCAGTGTCTCTTGTAATGGGTGTTGTCATGTCTTTTGTATAATTGCTCTTCAAGTTAACATTGTCAATTGATCCTTGAGGTTTTTGTATGTTTTGATTTAGTAAATTAAGTTTTTTATGAAACTTGGAAGATACACCATACATGTCTGACAACAGGTACTTAGATAGTTGTTCTACTGTAGATTCATCTGGTAAAAAAAAACCGTCATGAAATATACAAAATTTTCTTACTATATTTGCTATTTTTCCTAGTAGCTTATTGAACGAATTTAAATTATCATAAGATCTTTTATTTGCAAATTCAAATTCGTGTCTATTGGACGTAAATAATAGTTTAATATTTTTTATCAATGATTTTGATACTAACACACCATGTACACCTGAAAATAAAGAATTAACAATGTTTTTTGGGTCAATTTTTTCAATTTCGTAAATGATGCTGTTGGGTAAATTAGATACCGTATCTATGATTAATTCTTTCAGATCGGGGATAAATCTATCCTTTTTTGGCTGAAATCTAATCTTGGGTTCAGTTGAATTTAAGTAACCACTATTATTTAAAATAATATTACTTTGAAATATACGTGACAAATTATTATTAGGGGTTACTCGTATATCCTTTTTAATTTTTCCGCAATGCTCTCGTAGTTTTTTTAAAAAAATACTATTTGATATGAAACTTGATCGTAGATCTGAAATAGACATTCCTGGAGTTATCAATATGCCTGTATCAATTGTATCATCTTCAAATAATGAAGATATCTTATATAAGACATATTTGCGTATGTTTGAATAAGTTTGAGAAAGGTCAATATGCGATTTTAATAAATTTCTTTCTTCAATAATTTTACCCATTTTTTTTAATACGCTTCTCTTAAATAATCCGTCATTATCTATGCCTATTTTTTTAATGGCATCTATGTATACTATTCTTGAGTTAGATTTTGTATGCCACAAATTATTGATACGATAAGATGTTAGTCTTATATTTTTTTTAACCTCATTTTTGTTGATTGATATTTTTTTAAGGTCTATTCTTTTTGGATTTGGTTTTATTAATATAGATTCCTCTTCAATGTATTGACGTTTTAAAGCACTAGATGTAGATGGTTGATTAGTATCGAAACTGTAAATTTTAGATGATAAATTAAGCTCACCTAATTGAGTCAATTTAAATATATCAGGAGGCAATAAATCTTCTTCATGATTATTATCTTGGTATGATGTGTCATGAGTACAAAAACTTAAAGGGTAGGCGTGATCATCTTTTGGTACAACACCTACACTATGACTAAATTCATAATTGTTACTTTTGTGCAGATCTTCGTAACATACATGTTCAGTAGTGTTATCATAAGTATCATTTTTAATATTTTTATTGTCATCGATGTTACTATTCGTAAAATCATTGCTCAAATTATATAGATGCATATAATAAAACCTAAACGAGGATCTACTTTGATTTAGCAATCATTGTACACTCCTCCTAGTCTTAGTGAAAATAAATTATATGGTGGCATACCTGATAATGATACTTGATATAGAAATGTATCCATTACTAATGATTATGTGATCTGAGATTTTATTTAAAAATATAAAGTTATGATAATCATAATTTTATATTTGCCGATTTTGATTTGTATTTTTTAATGAACAACTTATTGTATGATATTATGGCAGTTTCAATTAGGTCTGATCCGAGTTTGTAAAATATCTCATTCCTTGTTTTTCGATCTGCGGGTTCAATTTTATTGTTTCGTATAATTAAAATAGTGCCACTTAGTTTATCTTTAAGGGTAGGAAGTTCTTTTTCTTCCAATTTTGTTATATAGCTGTATGTAGACAATTTTCCACAAATTGAATTTCTATTTATTATGATCCTTCTTATTCTATTTTGTTTTCTAATTTTATCTGCTGATTTATTCAACACGTGGTCGTTAATCACTTTTAGGATTATAGTATCAAATATTAGTTTAGTTTTTAGTAGCGATGCATTGTCAATATACATATCATGAAAATTAGAGAAACATCCATTGATAATACTAGTATGAGGTGATAATTTGATCGATTCTGCAATTGCTTCTGGCATATTTGAAATGTTTGTAATTAATAGATTTTCTACTTCATTAAGGCTTGGTTCTATTAATATGGATTCATCTTCAATGTATTGGCGTTTTAAATCATTAGATGTAGATGGTTGATCAGTACAAAACTGTATATATTATATAATAAATTAAATTTACCTAGTTGAGTCAATTTAAATATGTCAGAAGGCAATAATTATTACTTTTGTGCAGGTCTTCATAACATACATGTTCAGTAGTGTTATTATAAGTACCATTTTTAATATTTTTATTGTTATCGATGTCATTACTTGTAAAATCATTTCTTAAATTATATAGATAAATATGATAAAACCTAAACGAGGATTTACTTTGATTTAGCAATCATTGTGCACTCTTCCTAGTCTTAGTGAAAATAAATTATAGGGGGCATACCTGATAATGATACTTGATATATCAATTATCCATTACTAATGGTTATGTGATCTGATGTTTTATTTAAAAATATAAAGTTATGATAATCATAATTTTTTATTTGCCACTTTTGATTTGTATTTTTTAATGAACAACTTATTGTATGATATTATGGTGGTTTCAATTAGGTCTGATCCGAGTTTATCAAGTATCTCATTCCTTGTTTTTTGATCTGCGGTTTCAATTTTGTTGTTTCGTATAATTAAAATAGTGCCACTTAGTTTATCTTTAATGGTAGGAAATTCTTTTTCTACCAATTTGGTTATATAGCTGTATGTAGACAATTTTCCACAAATTGAATTTCTATTTATCATGATCCTTCTTATTCTATTTTGTTTTCTAATTTTATCAATCATATCTAAGGAAATTTTATCTACTGATTTACTCAACACGGGGTCGTTAATCACTTTTTGGGGTATAGTATCAAATATTAGTTTAGTTTTTAGTAGCGATGAATTGTCAATATACATATCATGAAAATTAGAGAAACATCCATTGATAATACTAGTATGAGGTGCTAATTTGATCGATTCTGCAATTGCTTTTGGCATATTTGAAATGTTTGTAATTAATAGGTTTTCTATTTCATTAAGAAATGAATTTTTTCTCTCTTTGTTCATACGTATTTTTTTTGATGTTTCTATTCCTAAAGGTACACGTAACTGTATCAGATCTTCTAATGTAGTACTGCTATGATTATTGATACTATTTATCACCTTAGTACAAAATTCACGCAATTTATCTAAAAACTCTTCATTTGATGCGTAAGCTAACCTTAATTCATCTATAGTCATGCCATTAGTTGGTTTTATTTTTTCTCTTGTTTCTTCTTCAATCTCTTTCAGAAAAGGGGAAAATTTTTCCAAAATATAGTTTTTAACATTGTTATACGTTATAGAAAGATCAATATTAATTTTTTCTCTTTTGCTAAGGTATTTTATTACTAACGGATAGTTCTTAGATTTATCTATGAAGGAACATTCAAAATTATTTTTATCAATGTCAATTCTTGATAAAGCTAATTTGTATACATATAAAGGTGATATAGAATCGGGGTTCCAGTTCAATTTTTTTGGTGGAATAACTATTGATTTTTTTAATAATGATGACCCCATATTATCACGAATATTGATAGATATGCCATAAAGGTCTGATAAAAGGTATTTAGACAATAGTTTTGCTGTAGATTCTCCTGGGAAAAAGGTTTTTCCTGCATGTAATAAGGGGTGTGTTTTTACCTCTCCCAACAGTTTTTTAAGTAATTTATTGACTAAATTTAAATTAGGCTTAAATTTATTACCTGCTCGTTTGTTAGAATTAAAAATTAGTTCTAGTTTTCTTATTAATGATTTTTGTAAATATACGTTATGTATGTTTACAAATAATCCATCAGCGATCTCATTTGGATTAAATTTTTTGAGCTCATGGATAATATTATTCGGCAAATTAGATATTGTTTCTGTAATTAGCAGTTTTATCGCTGAGCATAATTTATTTTTCTTGTGAGTAATTAGTAAACGTTCATGTGAGTCCAAATAAATGTGACTTTGAATTATTCTTAAGAAATAATTATCAGGAACTAAATTTATATTTTTTACAGCTTCTTCACAATTTTTACTTAATTTTTCAAAGAAAAGATTATTTAATACGCAATTATATGCTAAGTCTGATAAAGACATCCCGGGAGTTATCAATATATCTGTAGTGGTTATGGCATCACTAATGTATGGGGAAATTTTATTTAAAATATATTTGCGCACATTTGAATAAGTTGTGGAGATATTAATGGATGACTTTGTGAATCCCCTGCTTGTAATATAAGCGCTTAATTCCTCTAATACGATATTCTTAAATAGGTAATTATTATCTATACTAATTTTTTTAATGGCATCTTCATATATATTTGATGTATTCTCTGCAGAAATTAAGTTAGTTTTACGATACGGTTTTAGACCTAATTCTTTTATCATTGTTTTTTGTTCTGATGGATCAATATTTATTGTAACGGATGTTGTCATATTTTTTGTATAATTACTCTTCAAGTTAACATTGTCAATTGAGTCTAGAGGTTTTGGTATGTTTTGGGCTGGTAATTTAAGTTTTTTATGAAACTTGGAAGATATGCCATACATGTCTGACAATAGGTACTTAGATAGTTTTTCTACCGTAGATTCATCTGGCAAAAAAACTCCATCATGAAATATACAAAATTTTCTTACTATATTTGCTATTTTTTCTAGTAACTTATTGAATGAATTTAAATTATCATCAAATCTTTTATTTGCAAATACAAATTCATGTCTGTTGGATGTAAATAATAAGTTCATATTTTTTATTAACGATTTCGATGCTAATACACCATGCACATCCGAAAATAAAGAATTAATAATGCTTTTGGGATCGATCTTTTCAATTTCGGAAATGATGTTGTTGGGTAAATTAGATGTTGTATCTATGATTAACTCTTTTAGATCTGGGATAAATCTATCTTTTTTAGAATAAAATTTAACTTTGATATTAGTCGGATTTGTGGTGCTATTTAGATTGAAAATGGCACCACTTTGAAATATACGTGACAAATTATTATTAGGGGTTAGTCGTATATCCTTTTTAATTTTTTCACAATACTTCCGTAATTTTTTAAAAAACATATCATTTGATATGCAACTTGATCTTAGATCTGAAATAGACATTCCAGGAGTTATCAATATACCAGAATCAACTGTACCATCTTCAAGTAATGAAGATATCTTATCTAAGACATATTTGCGTATGTTTGAATAAGTTGGAGAAAGGTTAATAGATGATTTTAATAAATTTCTTCTTTCAACAGTTTTACCTATTTTTTCTAATACGCGTCTCTTAAATAATTCATTGTTATCTATGACTATTTTTTTAATGGCATCTATGTATACTATTCTTGAGTTGGTTTTTGTATACCACAAATTGATGTGATGATGCTGATAAGGCTTTAGGATTATATTTTTTTTGATTGATATTTTTTTAGGTTCTACTATTCCTAGTTCTGGTGTTATTGATAGCGTTTTATTGTCAGTGAGTGTACTTTTTTCGGCTACATATTCTGTAGATAAAGATGATGTGTTGCAAGTTCTTTCTACACACATGATTTCTCTGGTATTGCAACTATTTGATTCTGTAGGTATTTCTTTTTTAATTATAGGCTGCTTGGGTATTTTAGATTTATCTAAATGTTTTTTTGTTTGTTCAATATGTTTCAAATTTGAAGCTGTTGTTATTTTTTCTGTAAAAGCTAGTGATGCTATGTAATTTTTTTCACTGCCCATGATTTGTTTAAGGCATATTACTTTGGATATTGGTTCTATTAATATGGATTCATCTCCAATGTATTGACGTTTTAAAGCACTAGATGTGGATGGTTGATCAGTATTAGATTCATTTAATTGAGGCAATTTAAATATATCAGGAGGAGATAAATCTTCTTCATTAGTATTATCTTGGTATGGTGTGTCATGAGTACAAAAATTTAAAATGTGTGTGTGGGGATCATCTTTTGCTATAACACCTACACAATGGTTAAATCCATACTCTCTACTTGTGCGCAGGTCTTCAACATACACATGATCAGTCGTGTTATCATGTGTATCGTTTCTAACATTTTTGTTATCACCAATGTTACTTTCTGTAAGATTATTGCTTGAATGATATGGATACATTAATAAAACCTAAATGACGATTTACTTTAAGTTAGCATCTATTTTACCTTGGTCATGATTTTAAGTGGAAATAAATTCTGCGTAGTTGATTCCTTATGATAAAACTTGACAATAACATATAGTTATTGCAATTAATTCTAATTTAATCAATCCTATCTAAGTAAATTTTATCTATTTATTTACTCAACAAGTGGTCGTTAATCACTTTTAGTGGGATAGTATCTAATATTAGTTTAGCACTTTAGTAGTGCTGTATTGTTCTTAAATAATTAGTTGTTATCTATGACTATTATTAGGTTTTATGTTATTGATAGTGGTTCATTGTCTGTGAATGCCATTTTTGCAGTAATATGAATGGATTAGCGTTTTAACACACTAGATGCACAAGGTATTTTAGATGATAGATTATGCTCATATAATTGAGGCAATCTAAATATATCATGAGTACAAAAAATTAAAAATAGGGTAGATAGCTCATCTTTTGGTATAACTCCTACACAATGGTTGAGGCTATAATTGTTACTTGTGTTCTAGTTTTAATTATATGCATAATCAGTAGTGTTATCATGAGTATCATCATGTTACTCCTCGTATGATATAGGCACTTTTGCTTAAACACATAAAGTTATGATAATCATAATTTTTTAGTACAAACTTTTGATTTGTATTTCTTAACGAATAATTTGTTGTATGATATTACAGCTGTTTCAATTAGGTCTGATTCAAGTTTATAAAATATCTCATCCCTTGTTTTTTGATCTGCGATTTCAATTTTATTGTTTCGCATAGTTAAAATGGGACCACTTATATTATCTTTAAGGGTAGGAAATTCTTTTTCTACCAATTTCTTTATATAGTTGTATATAGGTAACTTGCCACAAATTAAATTGCTATTTATAATCCTCCTCCTTCTCTTTCTTATTCTTATCATATTTTGTTTTCTAATTCTATCAATCATATCTAAGGAGATTTTATCTACTGATTCACTTAACAAGGGGTCGTTAATCACTTTTAGGGATACGGTATCAAATATTAGTTTAGCCTTTAGTAGCGATTTATTGTCGACATAGATATCATAAAAATTAGAGAAACATCCATTTATAATATCGGCATGAGGTACTAATTTGATCGATTCTGCAATTGTTGTTTTGGGTATATTTGAAATGTTTGTAATTAACAGTTTTTTCATTTCATTAAGAAACAAGTTTTTTCTTTCTCTAGTCATTCGTATTAGTTTTGATATTTCTGCTCCTAAAGGTACACAGTACTGTATTAGATCTACTAATGTACTATTGCTGCAATTTTCAATGCTAATGATAACTTTATTACAAAATTTACGCAATTTATCTAAAAACTCTTCATTTGATGCGTAGGATAACCTTAATTCATCTATGGTCATGCCATTAGTTAGTTTTATTTTTGATCTTGTTTCTTCTTCAATCTCTTTCAGAAAAGGGGAAAATGTTTCCAAAATATAATTTTTATATTATCACACAATTTTATCGATACCATTATTGGTACTTTTTGTGTTCTACTTATTTTATTTTTCATATGTAGAAATAGATCAATTATCAGATTCATAAAATTGTTGTGTGCTAGAATTGCGCGGTTGTTACGATTATTAGATGCTGATCGAGGTGTTGATTTATAAAACAATTCATGTTTTATATCTACGGCTAATTGTCTGAAAGGGAGCGTTAATGCGTGGCGTTGTGTCTCATTGTCATTCGAGTTTACATCTAGAAGATGAGTTAGAGATTGTAGATGAATCTGATCTTTCTGATTCAATGAATGTTGTTCCAAGTTCTAATAGAGAAAGGTCATCTGTATTACCATCTCCAGTAAGTTTTTTTAATTTCAGTCTTTATTATAGGAAATTTGTTTCAACTTTGATGTTTTTTTATTTCTATCTAATCTCACTTACTAATGGAAGCATTGATAGCTACATAGAGGATAATAAAGTTAGTATGTGTGCTCTTGATGCTGCTGACAGAGTGCTTTCCGAGGATTACAGGGGTATAGGGTATGGGTATAATAGATATCATTCTTTAGGGATATTATCATCTATTGTTATTAGAGATAGTATGGAGGTAGATGCTAATAGATTAAAGACGTTTTTGGATTATTGGATGGGTGAATTAAATCGCACATCCATAAGTGACTTTTATAAAGTTAAATCAATGCTGGAAAACGGTACTACTAATATTGATCTTTGTCCATACCTTAGTGAATATTTAGAGCATTTGAATGATTCCATTTATAAAAAAGAAACAAAAGATGGTAGTCCTGTTGTGGATGGTTTTGAAATTCCCGTGCATGGTTCCGTGCATGGATATGACGATTATTCGTTAATAGTAACATCTGTAGTTGGTATATTTATTGTGGTTATCGTAGCTTTTTTTTGTCTGAGTATGAATGAGAGAATTGTAGGTTTAAGATCGTTATTTTTTTCTAAAGTTGAAAGATTATTTACAGGAGGCCATTTGTCCCGGAGTCATTATAATCGTGATTGCGTAAAGTTTATAGAGATTATAGATAATGGAGAATTTGAAGGTGAACTAGAAGAAAGTAATCTTTCTGTGTTAGTTGATGAAAATATTGAATCCACTGAGAGAAATGGTGGATTTGTGAGGGCGATATATAATGAAGGATTTAAAGATGATGAATTAGATGAAGGTGGTGTTGCTGTACTCGTTGATGAAGATGCGAAAGAAGTGATTAGACCCACTGAGGGCAATGTGGGGATAATTGTAAAAGCCCAAGTGCATGCTGCTTATTAATAAAAAATTTATAATACGCTGGTGCAGAAACACATACTATGGATGGTGATAAAATTTGACACAGCAATATGTTAATTGCACGTGATTAATCATTATTTTTAATTCACACTTTTGATTTGTGTGATCTGTATGCTTTCAGGCACAGTTTATTATATGATCTTATAGTCGTTTCAATCAAGTCTAGTTCAATTAGATTAAATATTTCGTCCTTTGTCTTGGTTGCTGCAGTCTCAATTTTATCATTACGTATAATCATAATTGGATCACTAAGTTTATCTTTAAGGGTATGTGTTTCTTCTTTTACTAATTTTTTTATATAATTATGTATAGATAGTTTTTCAGAAATAATGTGTCTATTAATTAACATGCGCAATGTCTTTATTTTTCCAATTTTACCCATAATATCAATGGATATTTGATCTACTAGACCTATTAATAGATGGTCATTTTTAAGCTTTTTTTGCACAGTATCAAATACTGATTTAACCTTCAATAGTGATGTATTATCAACATAGACATCGTGGAAAGGAGAGAAAAACCCCTCTATAAGTTTGGGGTGAGGTATTAATTTAATCCAGGTTAAAATTTCTTCTGAGATATTTGAAATGTTTCTAATTAATAAATTTGATATTTCATCATGAAATTCGGCCCTTCTTTTTTTATTTATACGTAATATTTTTGTTTCTAAAGGTGTACTGGATTGCATTATGTAAATTTTTAAAGGCACACGGGATTGAATTAGATCAACTAATGTATTGTTATTACAGTTTTTAATTCCACTAACTACTTTAGTACAAAATTTGCGCAATTTATCAAAAAATTCTTCGTTTGATATATATGCTAATCTTAATTCATCTATAGTCATGCCATGAATAAGTTTTATTCTTATTTTTGTTTCTTCTTCAATTTCTTTCAAGAAAGGGACAAATGTTTCCAAAATATAATTTTTGATACGATCATGTGTTACAGAAAGATCAATATAGATTTTATTTTTTTTACTAAGGCATTCTTTTATTATCGGGTAATGCTTGATTTTTTCTGCCACGCAATTTTCAAAGTTTGATCTGTTGATATTAGCCATTGAGATAGCTAATTTATACATATTCGTAGACGTTACAATATTAGGGTTCCATGGTGATATTCTTTGAGGAATAAGTATTGATTTTTCTGATGACCGTATTTTAATATTATCAGGAGTATTAGCTCTAGCATTTTTTGTATAACTATTATCTAAAGCAGCATTTCCAAGATGTTTTTGGATGGTAAGATTTTTGTAGATTTTAATCGGTACCCCATACATATCTGATAACAAATATTTGGAAAGTAGTTTTGATGTATGTTCTCCTGGAAAGAATATCTTTCCCTCATGTAATACCGGGTGAGATTCTACTTCTATAAATATCTTTGTAAGTAAATTGTTGAGTAAGTTTAAATTAGATATAAATTTATCATCTGGTAATTTGTTAGAATTAAAAATTAGTTCTATTTTTCTTATTAATGATTTTTGTAAATATACATCATGTATATTTACAAATAATCCATTGATGACATCATTTGTCTTAAATTTTTTGAGCTCATGGATGATATTATTAGGTAAATTAGATATTGTCTCCATAATTAGGAGTTTTAGCTCCGAGCACAATTTGTTTTTCTTAGTATAAGGTATTTGAATATGTTTAGGTGACCCCAAATAAATACAAGTTTGAATAATACTTAAGAAATAATGATCTGGAATGAAGTATATATTTTTTGCAATTTCTTCACAATTTTTGTTTAATTTTTCAAAAAAAACTTTGTTTGATACACAATTATGTAATAGGTCTGATAAAGATATTCCCGGAGTTATCAATACATCTGTGGTGGTTATATCATCACTAATGCAAGGGGAAATTTTATCCCAAATATATTTGCGAACATTTAAATAAGTTGCGTCAATGTTAATCGACGATTTTGTGAATCCCCTACTTGTAACACAAGCGCTTAATTCTTCTAGTACACAGTTTTTAAATCTACAATTATTATCTATACCAATATTTTTAGTGATATCTTTATATATACTTGATGTATTATCTGCAGATAGTAAGTTAGATCTACAATACGATTTTAGACTAAATTCTTTTGTCATCGTTTGTTGTTCCAGTGGATTTTCCGTAATTGACGTTGTCGCAATCGGGTCACTATTACCTATTTCTATCTTTTTCGTTTTTATGTCTGCCAATATTGATAGTGTAGTATCAGTTCTACTTAGTGGATCTAATTTTTTTATTTGTAATTCTTCTTTTACCAAGGTATTAGTTTTAACGCCTTTTTTGTAACGGTGCTCCAGGTTAACATTATTAGTTGATTCTCGAGGTTTTGATATATTTCGAGCAGGAAATTTAAGTTTTTTATGGAATTTTGGATGCACATCATAAATATCTGACAATATGTATTTTGATAATTGCTTTACCGTAGATTCACTTGGCAAGAAAACTCCTTCATGAAATATACAAAATTTCCTTACCAGATTTCCTATTTTTTCAAGTAACTTATTGAGAAAACTTAAATTATCATCGAATCTTTCATTTGCAAATTTGAATTTATTTTTATTGGATTTAAATCGTAGGTTAAGACTTTTTATCAATGATTTTGATACTAATACACCATGTACATCTGAAAACAAAGCATTCACAATAGTTTCTTGATCGATCCTTTCAAGTTCATAAATAATTCTGTTTGGTAAATTAGATATTGTATCTGCAATTAACTCTTTTAGTTTGGGGAGAAATTTATTTTTTTTATGAGGAAGTTTAATCCTGATACTGTTTGTATTTGAAGGATCTTTACTATTGAAACTAGCATAACTTTGAAATATATGTGACAAATAATTATCCGGAGTTGCTAGTATATCTTTTGCAATCTTTTCACAATGCTCTCGTAATTTTTCAAAAAAAACTTTATTTGATATGCAACTTAATCTTAGATCTGAAATAGACATCTCAGGGGTTATCAATATATCTGAATTAACTATATCATCATTGAGTAATGATGATATTTTCTCTAAGGCATATTTGCGTATGTTTGAATAAGTTGGAGAAAGGTCAATAGACAATTTTAATAATCCCTTTCTTTCAATAATTTCATCTATTTTCTCTAATACACTGTTCTTGAATAACCCGTTATTATCAATATCTATTTTTTTAATAGCATCCATGTATACAATTCTTGAGTTATTTTTTGTATGCAACAATCTGCTACGAGCATATGTTTTTAAGCTTATATTCTTTTTAATTATGTTTTTGTCACTCATGCCTATTTTAAGATTTGTTCTTTTAGGTTTTAGTTCTTTTGCTACGGAGAGTTGGTTATTTTTAACGGATGTATTTACTGCAGTAATCTGTTGTGTGGGATCTAAAGATGAGGTATTGAAAATTTTTTCTGTACACATGCTTTGTCTAGTATCACAGCGATATAACTTTATGCGTAGATCTTTTTTAATTATCGGCCATGCTGTAGTTTTATATTCACCTGAATGATCTTTTATTTTTCTTCCAATATTTTTCAAATTCGGAGATGTTGTTATTTTTTCTGTAAAAGCTAGCGATGCTATGTAATTTTTTTCGTTGCTCGTGATTTGTTTTAGGCATATTACTTTGGGTCTTGGTTCTATTGAAGGGGAGGAATCTTCAATGAATCGACGTTTTAAAGTGCTATATGTATGTTGTTGATAGGTATTGAAATTGTAATTTTCAGATGAAAAATTAGATTCATCTGATTTTGTCAATTTAAATATATCAGGAAGTAATAATTTTTCTTCATAGCTATTATCTTGGCATAGTGTATCACGAGTACAAAAAACCAAATCGTGAGCCTCATTTTTGACATTATCATTCTCATTAATTTTACCGGCAGTAAAATCATTAATCAAAGTATATGGGCGCATTTAGTAAGATCTATATGAGGATTCATTTTAAGTTGGTTGCCATTGTACACCTATCTTAATTTTAGTGGAAATAAATTTCCTTTGAATTGTGTCATTGGTAATAAAATTTTACATAATATATTATACGTATAACTATATGATCTTAATAAATAAAGTTAAAGTTATACCAATCATAATTTTTTAGTTATTTTTTTACGCTTAATTTGTTGTACGATCTTATGTTTGTTTCAATAAATTGTGATCAAAGTTTATCAAATATCTCGTTTATTGTTTTCTGATCTGTGGTTTAAATTTTACTGTTGCTCATAATTAAAATAGGATTACTTGGCACATATTTAAGAGTAGGTAGTTATTTTTTAATAATTTTCTTATATAATTGTAGGCGGGTGATTTTCCATAAACTATGTTTATATTGATTATTTTGATAATTATATTTTGTTTTCTGTTTAATCGATGCTTGGACGTTTTGTCTGCTAATCATAGTCAATGAGTGGAAGCTAATTAATTTTTGCTGCATTACAAAGTACTATTTTATCTTTTAGTAATGGTTAATTTTTAATGATAGATATCTTAAAAATTAGATATGTGTCAATTAATAATATTAGTATTGAGGTGCTAATGTTATTGGTTTTACAATTAGTTTTGGCATATTTGAAATCTGCTGCGCATGCATTTTCAATGCAGCTCGTTGGTTTGGTATGCAGCAGTCTACACAATCGAAAAATTATTTGATATAGGTTAATCTTAATTGGCCTATAGTCGTGCTATTAATGGGTTTTATTTTTCCCTTGTCTATTCTTTAACTACTTTGTGGAATATACAATTCTTACTACCATGGTTATTGTTTTTAGGGTAGATAATTGAAAAATGTTAAATCGTCATCTAATATTTAATTCACAAGTTTATTTTTGTTACATACTGTTATAAATATTAATCACGGCATTTTTTATATAATTATCCTCGCATGAGTAAAAAAATTAAAAAACTTAGAAATTACTTACCTTTTGGCATAATATTTGATCAATAATCAACGTGCTTTTTTATAATAGAAGTGCCATTAGTGCTGGCATAACTATTATCATCAATAACTTAATTAATGAAAAGCAAAGATGTCTCATAAATGATAATGATGCATATATTATTAAAATAGAATTAATCCTGACTCGTTGTGCATAGTCATTCGCATTAATTTTGCCTTTAAGGGGCCTTAATATATTATAAATTTTATTGTTTAGGAACATAGCTTGGCATTATAATTATGTAATATGAGTTTTTATTTAAGTGTGTAGAGCTGTACTAATAATAATTTTCCCAACTTTTTTATTAGTGTAATATGTGTTTTTTAACGAACAACTAGATATTTTACGGTTGCTTCAATTATTACTGACTTACTTATTCTATGTTATTTTCTAATTTTATAAACAATATTGTTTTGCACAACTACAATATTATATAATTTAATTGCCATGGTTTTGTGCTTGCGTAGGTAATGAAGGTGTGCTTTACAGTGAAGATAGACGAACGAATTAATGACCAATATTATTTTATGTTTGAGGCTGGCATAGATGGTTAATAAAGAAATGACATTTTATCAACAATAAGTGAGACAGTTCTTAATATTATATCCGCATATTTGTATTTTGGGGCCTAATTCATAAGCAAATAGTAATTTTATTTAATAAGTTGCTTTTCATATTATGCAAAATTTATATATGCAGATTAATTTTGTGCTTTTATTTAAAATGCCTTAAATCTATAATCATGCGTTTTAGGGGGTAATTTTCTAAGATTTATTCAATTTGTATGCTATTTGCAAGATTGCTGGTTTGTTTTTTTGGGGAATAACTATTAAAAAGGAATTTTAATGCGTAATGTTGGTTTTCATACTTGCTCAGATTTATATCTAGAGAATGGATTAGATATTTATTGTGATGAACTAGATAGTTATGATGAGTTAGAGATTGTTGGCGAACCGGAAGTTAGTGCAAAGTTTACTACTAAAGAAGTAATGGGATTGTCATTTTTGATGGATTTTGTTGATGTGCGTAAATATACCGGAAGTATTTTATCGGTTTTAGTGTTTTTGAATCTAATAGCTCCTGCTTATAGTGATAGCTATATAACAGATGATCAAACCAATTCAGTAATTTGTGCTCTTCTTGCTATTGAACAAAAATTTGCTAATTCTACAGCTAATAATCCTAGTATTTTTAATGCTTTGAATTTAACTCCTGCAGACCTTTTGATAAGGGAGAGAATAGTTGATATTGTTTCAACTGTTGACCAATCAAATTGGCGCAAAGAGTTAACTAATTTGTCGGAGTATTGGCTCTCTAAGTTAGGTTATATATCCGTGTTGTACCATAATGATATTTCTTCGATGTTAGAAAATGGTAGTGTGGATACTGCTTATTGTCCTAGTTTATATGATTATTTGAAGTATATAACTGATGTTGTTATGATTAAATCAACAACTTCTAAACCTGGTTTGTCTCCTACTACTACAATAACGACTATCAATCCGTACTTATCGTCTACGATAACTGCAAGTACTCATTTGTCATCTGCGATAACTACAAGTACTAATTTGTCGTCAGCAATAACTACACATTCTACTGTTACCACTGTTGACGATAGTCGTTTTCTTGGTGCTAGTAATACACTTTTTTTACTAACATATATTTTTTTGGCATTTTTTCTGGGGCTACTGTTTTTATTCTTTTTTAAAAGTAATAATGAAAAAATTGTCAATTTCAGAAAATTATTAGGTGGTAAAATTGGGACGGCATTGGGTTTTAGAGGTTTAGCTGATGATTCATGCACGAGATATTATCGCAATGATGTTGACAAGTTTGTAGAGTCAGGTGTTGAGGGGGAAGTTGGAGATGAATGTTCAGAAATAGATAGTAATATTTCAGGATTACTGTTTAATGAATATAATCAGGAAGGTGGTGAATTATCACTAAAAGGAAGTAGGGATATACTAGTACAAGCACAAGTACATGTTGTTGAAGAAGAAGGACTATTGTTAGGTGCTAGCAATGGTATCGATGTTTCCAAAGAAGAGGATCCTGAATGTTATTCTTCACACCCAGTTTATGGTAGCCACCAAGAATATGCTAAAAGCGGATATGTTATACCGAGAATGTATCTGGTAGATGAAAAAATTGTTGAAGAATTGACTACATATGGAATTGATACCCGTGTTGAGTATAGTACTATCATTGATTATATTGAGCTGACTTGCAGAGAAAGGGACGGGTGATACATTATCCATCTATCACAATGAAACAATCCAAAATGTATAATGATCTGACATTATGCTTCCTAGATCATAAAAAGATGATATATTTTTTGTCATTGTTGCTGCGTTTTTTGTGATCATTGTGATTGATGAAACAGTAATTAAAGAGATATAAACTGTATGTTTTTCCGTTGGTTGCGGGTTAACTTGACTCAATGAGTTTAAATTATTTTTCTTTAGTATAAAATATTTATATGGGTAGCTTATTATTTGTACTGTGTTTTAAGAAAAATTTAAACATACAAATTAATTTTTATGTTTAGATAACTTAAATTTAAATGATATTATTACTCGTACGAAGTGAGGTATAAATACAGAATGAAATGTTGTTAAAAAGATGTTGTTGTTACTTTCACCGATATTTAAATTATTATCATACATACCTATAAATTACTGACGTTAATATCTCTGATTATGATAGGGCACATAATGTAGTTTTTGGTTATTATGATAATAACGATATTTTTAGAGGTATTTGAGGGGAGGTGTGTGGATGATAATCATTTGCTATAGAATCAGTTGGGGATAACCAGTTGGGGGTGAGATTTATCTGAACTCTTACTATTGATCGTCACACTTTTATAGGTGGCTATATGTTACGGATGCTTTATCCTGGATGATTATAATCGAAGAAACTTCAATATGTTCCAGGTTATACATGTATGTACTTTGTATGCCAGTGTGGTGTTGCGAAGCTTTAATGGTGATTTGATACCACCATGGCGGCGGATTGTACTATTAAAACGACAACCTAAGTATTAAATAAATCATGGAACCGTTCATCGGTGATCATAGGTAAGTACATATTCACAGAGTAAATATTAATTTTTATTTGTATGCAGTCCCATGTAATCATATATCCCTTTTATTAGTTCGTTCCTGTTAAAAGGATTATGCTTCTATTCGGAGACTATACTTCGCAACATAATCTGTCTATACCATTGTTGCAATATTTTAATATGCTCGCCAATTTACCAGAGAATATGCTTCCAGCTATCATTGTAAATCCAGAAGACATGGTTACTGCTGGTATAATTAGGTTTGAGCCAAACAATTCTAAGACTGAATTATTGCAAGTACTGCTTATTGCCAATCTGGAGTCTTGTGAAATTCCTATTTCCGTTTCTTTTTCACAAAAAACTCCCAATCCTCCTAATGTGACTAAACAAACACCGGCGGTGCAAAAAGTGGCTCTAATAGCTATTCTTGATACAACGGAGGGGTAATCTATATCCTGGGCTAGTAATAAAGTACTTTGTAACAATGGCGGGCTTTCATCATCAATTACTCCTTGGTCATAAAATAAATTATCATCATAATTATAAGAGGAATTAACCATATTTATCCTTTGTATTATAAAAAAACAATTATTACTCTATTTATAAAATGTTTAGGTAAGATAATGAGAATTTATGTTAAACAACAAACGTATGAATTGTTTTTACAACTATTATTGTACTTTTAAAATATATTAATAATGAATATATTAATATATTTTATATAAATACAATCGAGTTTAGGAGTGCTTATCTAAATTTTAATAGGAATTATTTACCACTTTCTGTAAATGACATTGACTTTATCAGTAATAAAGTTGCTTTACAATGTCTACCGATATAACTTAGCGTGAACATTAATATTCTAGATGTATAACACGCATATAAGGTACGTTAGTGTGGTCAATAAATTTTACTTACAACAAAGAGAGGTGTTTTTTCTATTAGGATATGCTACTCACGTTTTTAGTGCTATCATCTGCCCTTATCGGGTTTTGATTCCTAATACTGTATCTATACCTTCAAATTCTTTGTCTTCAGATTTTTGGGCTATGGTTACTGATATACGAGATAGACATCTTGATATTTGTAATAGAATTATAAGAAAAGATCCATCGTTGCTTTACGATGATGGTCGTTTTTCTGACAATCTTTGGAAGAGGTACGATTATTTCCACTATATTCATCAATTATATCTTCTATTTTGCGATTTTATAGAACGCTATCTAGGTGTGCTGTTTTTTAGTTACCATTTTACAGATATTCAAAATTATTTGTTAAAAGAATGGATAGTAGCAATTAACCCTGCTAATTATTTTTTTACTAATCCTGTTGCTTTGACGGAATCAATTAGAAGTTCAGGAGAGACAGTTCGACGTGGATTAAATTTACTTTCTCGTGACATTCGTAACATAGATATAGGTCGGGTTCCGGATGGACATTTTAAGGTTGGGGATAATCTTGCAACGACACCTGGTGTAGTGGTGTTTAAGACTGATCTCTATGAAATTATTTCATATAATCATCCTTCACCAGTTCATCCCCCTATAGTTTTTTTCCCTGCCTGTGTAAACAAATTTTATATTCTAGATCTCCAAAAAGAAAATTCATTAGTGAGATTTTGTTTGTCACATGGGCATCAAGTATTTATGTTGTCTTGGTATAACAGAAAGTATTTTACGTTGAAGAATTATGTATATGCTCTTATAGATTCTATGGATATTATTCGTAAAATAACAGGGTATGATCAGTTACATGTTCTCGGATATTGCATTGGTGGTTTCCTGCTATATATGGCATTAATGATATTGTCATCTCAAAATCGCGATTGGGTTTGTAGTGCAACCTTATTGACTTCTATGATTAATTCATCTTATTCAGGAATACTAGGTTCATTTATACAAAAGGAAACTATTGATCTTATTAAAATTAGATCTAATATTGATCCCGTAATATATGGTCACGAATTATCATGGATGTTTGCATTTATACGTTCAGATAGTCTAGTTTGGTCTTATGTTAGAGAAAGATATTTGATGGGAAGAGAAGCAGAACCGTTTGATATTTTGGCTTGGAATGCAGACCATATTGATGTATCAGCTATAATGCTAGCTGAATATCTAGAGTTGCTTTATTTAAAAAATGTGCTAATGCAAGATTATTTTTTTTGGGATGGATATTCTATTAGTAGTAAAATGATTACCTGCCCAATGTATCTTATTTCTTGCTTGCGTGACAGTATTGTTCCATGGAAATCTGTTTATTCAGGAATATCATCATTTCCAAACGCTTCCATTCGTTTTGCTTTGTCTTGTGCAGGGCATACTGCAGGTGTAGTTTCTCCACCGCATAATACTAAAAGATCATATTTTGCTGAGGATTATAGTTTTTTAGCTAAAGGAAAAGACATACTTTCTTGCTCACCTAACCAAGGAAGTTGGTGGTTAGATTGGTGTAAATGGCTACGTCAATCTCATGCTTTTAAGAATAATGATCATGAATATCCCTATACTCCACTATATAAAGCTCCTGGAATGTACGTTTTTAAAGGAAAAGCTAATGCGTAGCGCTTTGGTAACCGGTGGTATGGGTGGAATAGGGCATGCTATTTGCAATAAATTTCTTGATTGTGGTTATTTAGTTATAGTTGGATATAACCGTTCCCACGATGCAGCAAAGGAATGGTTATCTCAGTTCTTTGAGAATGATGATAGAATTTTGGGAGTCTTTGTTAATGTTTCAGATTATAAATCATGCCAAGAGTGCATTGATACCATTAAAGAAAAAGGAATTACTGTTGATATTTTAGTCAATAATGCTGGAATAACTAGGGATTCTACATTTTGTAAAATGACCTATGAAGTTTGGAGTGATGTTATTCGAACTAACCTTGACTCTGTCTTTAATATGACCAAACAGGTAGTTAATGGAATGGTAGAAAGGCAATGGGGGAGAATAGTCAACATATCATCTATAACTGGACAGAAAGGTGCTTTTGGTCAGGTTAACTATGCGGCAGCTAAAGCTGGGGTTCATGGATTTACAAAATCATTGGCGCTTGAGGTCGCAAAAAAGGGGGTAACGGTCAATACTGTTTCACCTGGGTACATTGCTACTCCTATGGTAAAAAAAATACCAGAAAATATAATGGAATCTAAAATCATACCGCATATTCCAGTGGGAAGGTTAGGTGATCCAACTGAGGTTGCTTCTTTAGTTGCCTATCTTGTTTCTGATGATGCTAAATTTATTACTGGTGCGAATATAGCAATAAATGGTGGACAGCATATGTTTTAACTTATCTCTATGCAGTATAGGTAATTTTTTTGCTACCAACGTTTCGTATAATTATGAGCTTATATGAGGTTGTAATTACTTATTTTGTATAATATTATCCTTGATTGGAACTTTTATCGGATGTAGCAGATGTCTAAAGTTGGAAATATTTTGGGAAGTAGTGGTGAATATTCAGATTTTGAAATTAGAGTTACTAATGAAGATGATAGTTCGAAGGTTTCTCCTTCTTCGAATAACCGAGGTGGTTTATCTGCCCTGTCATGTGCTAGTGACTACGGTGCTATTATGACGCAGTGCGATTCTAATCCCTGTGAAGGATATTATGTTACTGGATGTGGGTCTTCTCCGGCATTATCTGCTGCTGTATCAGCAAGTGCTTATGTAATTTCTAGTAAAGACGAAGAGTGTGGTGGGTTGCCGGCTAGTGAAATTACTGCTCCGCTTGTTCCTCTGAAAAACTATCCCCCTAAGTATGGGATCTGTAGTTTGTCATACGATTATGGTGGTAATAATGCAATGCTAGATCTTAATCAGGATCTTGGCGATGTTTTCCATTCTTATAGCGATGATATTGCTAGCGATTGTAAGAGAAAATCGCTTGTTATTTTTTCAGGATCAATTTTGGTTTGCACCGTGCTAGGTACTCTAATGATGGCACCTATTTGTCTAGGGTTATTAAATTCAGATAGCGAACTACTACAGGGTTTATGCCAATCAGCTGCATTTTAAGTGCTACATTGGACCATGAATGCTAATTTTTATTTCTTTTAAATAATTAACTCTCGTGTTAGTGTAGCTCAGTTGTTTATTTTGTTCATTTATGAATGATTTTTATGAGCCGTTTAATTAAAAAGTACCCTAATCGCCGTTTGTATGATACAGAGACAAGCGCTTATATTACACTCAACGACATAAAGAATTTGGTCGTTTCCTCAGAAGAGTTTGTAGTTATAGATGTGAAGAAAGGTGATGACATAACACGCAGCGTGTTAATGCAGGTTCTACTAGAGGAAGAAAACAGCAATACCCCGGTATTTTCCGCAGAGTTTCTAAAGATTATGATAAGGTGCTACGGTCATCCCATGCAAGGTGTTTTCTATAGTTACCTTGAAAAAAGCATAAAGGAATTTTTTTCTTCGTGTTCTGAGAGTGAAGGCGGTAAACCATCTGATGGTCATAATATGCCTAGTATGTCGTCTGATATGAGTGCGAATGAGCCTAACAATATGTGGCCTAACTTTTGGGGTATGCCAGCTTTTCAGGATATTATTAATGCCTATCTGAGTCAGACCAACGTGATATTCGACCAAGTGAAGGATCAAGTCGGAAAGATGTGGGGCGTTCCTAGTGGGACTACCGAAGATAAGGCCGATGAGTCCTAGTTGGTGTTTTTGACCAATTGGTAGTTGTTTCTGTGTAGGTTTTTTTGGGTCCAGATGTAGCAAATATGCAAAAAGGCGTTGCATATTGCTAGGCTTAGCGTGCATGACATCCAGAATATTTGCACTCCAAGATAATTGGTTTCGAAAGTTTTCTGCCACGACATCAGTGTTGCTATGTATCCGCCACCAATTCCGATTCCCCACATGCACACCATGTATATGATCATGGGCCAAAAAGTTTGCTCCATCCCCTTTAGTACGGCATATTGTATTATGCTCATCCAGTCGAAAATTTGGAAAAGGGATATTATAGGGATAAGCGGCAGTACTATACTTCCCACGTTTGGATTGTTATTGAAAAAATTGGAAATTTTGTGAGCATATCCAACCATTAGTAGTGCTAAAAAAATACTACAAAATAAAGCTATACGCATGGAAGAGCGAAGAGTTTGTCTTATTCCATCATATTTTTCTGCGCCTCTTTGTCTTGCTACCAAGATGGTGGTAGCGGTTCCAAGACTTACGGGGCCTACATAAATAATAGAAACTAGGTTACTTGCTATGTGATTTGCACCTATTTGGTGCACTCCCAGGGGTACCATTATCATGCTTATAATGTAGAAGGATGTAGACTGTATACAGTGTATTATCCCGTTAGACCATCCTAATCTTAGGACTTTTTTTATTGTTTTTTTGCAGCAAATAGTTGATGGCCAAGTTGGTAAGTAAGGTGTTAGTTTTCTATTGCTTGCCATAAAAATAAATAAAATAGAAACTATGCTCCAGTTCGTTATGGTAGATGATAATGCGCAGTTTGTAATTGCCTCCATATGGGAATGGCTCATATTCAAGAGAAGAGTTAGTGTTATTGATACTTTAAAAAATAAGTAAAAAAGAGCTATAACTAGTGCATTCCATGGTTGATTTAGGGTGTTAAGATAAGTTGTTCCAAATCTTATCAACAAAGCAGCCGGTAGTGCAGCTGCCATTCCCCTTAAGTAGGGAACAATCAGTTCTTGCAGACTTGAGTTGTCGGCCGTTGCATACATCCACAGTGGGCTGTAGTTTAGTATTGCTATTCCAATTACAGATAGTATGGCTATCAAAAGGTAGGCTTGTCCGTGAAGATGACGGAAGGTTGGGGTTTCTTTTGCGCCATGAGCATGAGATAGTAGGGCATTGAAGATTTGTATGATCCCTATCAAGATGACGTACAGAGTTACGTATATGCTTGCTCCTAATCCTAGAGCGGCTAGTAACAATGCTGAATATTGCCCAGCGTATATTGTGTCTGTTATTGGTGCTAACACTAATAACATCTGTGTTAAAAGTATGGGTATAGTTAGCTTGATCAACTGTGTTTTCATTTTGATGTGCCAACCTCTGGTGTTTGTAATACATTAAGCGTGGTTATTCCATACGCTTATGCTAATACAATATTACTGTTTCGGCTGAGCATATTTTTCGCTTTTTTTTTACGGTATTTTAGGATGCATAATACGAAATATTTCCAATAATATTTCGTCATAATTTAAAAAGTATGCAAAAAAATGTCCGCTAGTTATAAATCTACAGTATTAGTAATTTATTTATTTAGCTATTTAATTTTTAAATTGTTCATATCATATTGATTTGACATATTTTAATTTTTATCTATAACCTTACGCAATATTTTTTACGGAGGGATTAGTTACTAACGTTACTATGCTAATGTTATAATATATTTCTGTCCAGGATAACAATCTGCTTTTAGTTGTTAACGATTCATGTGCCTATTTATGTGTTTTAGGATAGTTAGAGGAAATTATTTTTTCAGTATCCAATGCCAGTTGTTTCATTCCCATTTTATTATAGCAATAGGCCACTTTTTCCAGAGCATTTTTTCTAAGGGGAGAGTTTGGGTGGTTAACAATAACACTCTGGAAGCGAGACAAGGCAGCAGAATAAGCTGAGTGCTCAAGATAAAAAATAGCTACGTCTAGATCGTGCTTGGCAAGTAAAAAGTCAATGTCCAACATGTACTTTTCAGCATCCCGTTTAAGGACACTATTTGGATATTTAGTAACAAGTTCCTTAAAAGCTAGGAAGGACTCCTGAAGGCTTCTAGGATCACGATCAGCAGGACTCTGTTTAGCTATTGCATACAGCAAGTAGTGGTCGCGTTCGTACAGTATCAGGGCTTTTAAGTAGAGTGCGTAATCAGCATGTTTGTCGGTAGGATAGATCCTCAGAAATCTCTCACATACTGCCAAGGCCTGATCTGGGTCATCACTTTTATAGTATGCATAAGCAAGCTCAATCTCACCATTACGAGTCAATGTACTATTAGGAAAGCGATTACTTAAGGCCTCGTAATAACGAACAGCAGATGCATAATCTCCGGAGTCCAAGTCATCTTGGGCCATTCTATACAAGCTAGAAGGTGGGAGGTCCGGTCCAACATCAACTGACTCAAGGTAAGCACAACCAGACAGAGCCAGAACAGAAGCTACAGCTAAAAAGAACCGGCGCATCCAAAGATCTTTCCACGTCAAAGCGCAACCACCAAACAAGTCCTAAAACAACCAAGAGGCGGGAGTCGGAATCGAACCGGCGTCCACGGCTTTGCAGGCCGCTGCATAACCACTCTGCCACCCCGCCGATATATTTTATCACCCAAAAATCAACGATACCTTTATTTACTGGAGCGGGAAACGAGTCTCGAACTCGCGACCTCAACCTTGGCAAGGTTGCGCTCTACCAACTGAGCTATTCCCGCCTATTGTAACATTATTGTCGCCTTGTAGGTGTGCGATGTCAATAACAAAACATATTTGGTGCCCAGGGCCGGACTTGAACCGGCAAGGGATTTTAAAGTCCCGGCGGATTTTAAGTCCGCTGTGTCTACCAATTTCACCACCCGGGCAATCCAGTGACAGTTTATATCACATGAATAGAAATCATGCAGAAATTTTTGCAATTTTTTTTTATGTAATACAAAATCTGGTAATTTTGTGACAATTATACAAATTTAATGATTTTTATTTACAGGAGGTTAGCAATGTCTTTTAATGATCTTACTTCTGGAGTATTAGCTCCACGTGAATTTAATGTAGTTATTGAAATACCAGCCAATTCTGACCCAGTTAAGTATGAAGTTGATAAAGAATCAGGTACATTGAGAGTTGATAGATTTATAAATGTTTCCATGCGTTATCCTATGGACTACGGTTATATCCCCGGTACTTTTTCCGATGATGGTGATCCTCTAGATGTACTTGTTATGTGCCCGGCGAAATTGGTTCATGGCTGCGTTTTGCTATGTCGGGCTGTTGGGGCATTAAATATGACGGATGAGAGCGGTGAAGATACTAAAATAATAGCGCTTCCCTGCATCAAGTGCGCTCCGATGTACTCACACATAAAGCGTATTTCAGATATTACTGAGAGTTCCAAGCGCGAATTAGTGCATTTTTTTGAACACTACAAGGACTTGGAGGAGGGCAAGTGGGTCAAAATTTCCGGATTTGTAGATAAAGAAGAGGCTGAGAAAATAATTTCAGACTCTATTTTGTGATTTTTTCTATATTTTAGATAAAAATTTCTGTACGCGCTCAGAACCAGTTTCATCGAAGAATTTTTCTACAGGGCAATCTTCTATTATTTCTCCAGATTCGATAAAAACTATTCTGTGCGCTACTTGTTTGGCAAATGACATTTCATGTGTTACCACTATCATCGTCATTCCTTCTTTTGCAAGTTCCGTCATTACTCCTAGTACTTCTTTAGTCATCTCTGGATCCAGGGCCGATGTTGGTTCGTCAAAAAGCATAGCGATTGGGGTCATGGCTAAAGATCTAGCAATGGCAACACGTTGTTTTTGGCCGCCAGAAAGTTGTCCTGGATACTTGTGTGCATGTGCCCCCATTCCAACTCGATCTAGCAATTCAAAAGCTTTTTTGCGAGCTTCATCCTTACTAAAACCTAATACTTTGATAGGAGCCAAGGTTATGTTGTCAATAACCTTAAGATGAGGAAATAGTTCATAACTTTGAAATACCATTCCTATGCAAGACCTTAGCTTCGGCAGATCAGTTTTGGGATTGCTCAGGTCTATCCCATCAACTACTATTTTCCCCTTTTGAAAATCCTCCAATCCATTTATGCACTTTATTAGCGTCGATTTTCCTGATCCAGAAGGGCCACATATAACTACTACCTCTCCCTTTTCTATATTCAAAGAACAATTTTTAAGTATCTGAACACTTCCATAGTGCTTGCATACTGATTGTATAGATATCATGCTCATGAAGTTACCTTCTTAAGTGTTGATTATGAATGTTAAGTCGATTTCCAATGTGCCTGGAAAAATAAGAAAATCCGTAGCAAATAAAAAAATACGATACGGCACAGAATATATACATTTCTGTTGGCATAAATTCACGTTGCGCAATATTATCGGCTGCACCAAAAAAATCTATTGCTCCTATTGCGTATACTAGTGATATATCCTGAAAAATAATAAAAATTTGTGTCATAAGCACAGGAAAAACATTCCTATATGCCTGAGGTAAAATTATGTAACGCATGGTTCTAATGTACCCGAAACCTATGGAGTAGGATGCCAGTATTTGCCCGCGTGAAATGGATTGTATTCCAGACCTTATTATTTCGCTAAAATAGGCAGACTCGAAAAAAGCAAAAGAGTAGTATGCAGAACTTTCAGCACTGATGCGAAAAAAATCACCAGTAAATATTTTAACCAGGAAGGGCAATATCACGTATAGAGACATCATCACCTGCACGAGCGGGATACTGCGGAAGAAGTTTATGTATACTTTGGCAAATATTCTAAGGTAACGTGACTTAGATATTGACATTAGAGAAAGGATCGTTCCAAAAAATAGTCCAAATACAACGGCAACGCAAGACACCTTAATGCTATACATCAAACCATTTAACAAGAAATCAGCATTTTCAACTATGGTAGATAAAAAAATCATAATTGGTCCTCGTTACTATGACTGATAAGTCCAGGTATGGTTAGTTTCTTCTCAATGGATTGTAAAACCAGAAATGTAACAAAGTTAAGGAGGAAGTACAATCCAGTAACAATGCAAGTTATTTCAACTATTTGAGAAGTTTTTTCTATAAGCTGTTTGTATTGGAAGTATATTTCCGTAACACCTATAGCATAAGTTACCGATGAATTTTTTATATTATTCATGGCTTCTGAAGTTATGGATGGAATTATCATCCGCAGTGCTGCTGGTAACAAAATATATTTATATATTTGGAACCTTTTCATTCCTAGAGCTCTTCCTGCATTACGCATTCCCTCCGGAAGGCTGTCTATGCCTGCTTTGATTTGTACAGCAAGGCGACTTGATGTAAAAAATGATAGACCGATAATTCCAAAGAATATCGGAGAAACATTCTGTTTCAACCAGTCTCCCGTATCAGGTGATAGGAACTCTGGAACAACAAAAAACCATAAAAAAAGCTGTACCAGGAGAGGTATATTGCGAAAAATATTAATGTAAAAAATAGCAATTAAAGAAACAAATTTATTTCTGATCGTTGCCATTACTCCTACGGCAGTTCCTAACACAAACGCTAAAGCAAATGACGATGTAGCTACAGCTATTGTGTATCCCAAACCGACAAGAATCAGGTTTCCGTAAATGTGGCCATCATACCCCTCCTTTAGAAAGAACAACCAATCCCAATTGTATTGCATGAAGGTCTCCTTTTAGTAAGTCTATCGAGCTAGCCATCAGCAGAAAAATCGTTAGGATGATTAAATAACTCCTGGGTATCATTAGATAAAGGTATTGATACGTTTAGTCCGTTAGGAGGTATTGGAGACATAAACCACTTTTTGTAAATCAATATGATATTTCCAGATGTCATGATTTTATTTAATGTATCATCGACAATTTTCTTAAATTTAGGATCATTTTTACGTAACATTAAAGCATACGGTTCTGATTTTAGTGATTCAGGAAGAATAACAAATCTATTTGCTCTGCCACGTATACGAGCTCTGAGTCCGTAGAGTATGCTGTCGTCATTAACAAACGCAGATGCTCTTCCTGTCATCAGCAATAGGAAAGAGTTAGCGTGGTCTTTACCGTATATTATGTTAAAACTCAGCTTATTTTTTCTGGCAAATTTAGCCAGTGTGTTGTCAGATGATGTTCCTGATGAAATTACAACTACCTTTTTTCCGATGGTTTTGAAGTCCTTGATGCTACTGCCAGATTTTACCATCATTTTTGTATGTGCTAGAAATATACTGTTGCTAAAATCTGCTTGTTTGCGACGAGACTTCAGGTTGCTTGTGGACCCGCAATCTATGTCTATGGTTCCACTTTGAAGCAAAACTATCCGGTTCTGGGACGTTATTGGTATAAACTTAAGTTTTATATCGCTTAGGCCAAGGTTATCTTTTATAGCTTCAGCAATCTCTCGACATAAATCTATGCTGTAGCCAACTGCTTTTTGCTTATCATCTAGGTATGAGAAAGGAATCGAGGAAGTTCTGTACCCAATTATCAAAGTGTGAGTGTTCAGTATGCTATCCAAAGTACCTCTATCAGCCCAACTATTTATTGGATAAATAATAAAAATCAATAAGATATACAAAACTTTCTTGATAATATTTAGTTTTTTAAAAACAAACACCATGTGATAATCCCATTCAGTTGAGGATGCCAAGCGTCACAGGATAATAGATAACTGGATATAGATAAAGAGATGTTGTTGTTTATTTTCTAGTTTCTAGTTTCTGTGACCTTAATTGAGTAATTGAGTAATATTATGTGGCAGATTTTGACTTTACTTTAAGTAATTTTTCGACTAAAATGCCGGGCTTTGTGTGCACGTTGTCCTCTCTTGGATATTGGGTTGCTTGATTTGTTTTTTGCGTCGCTCTGTGATCTGGCTCGGGGCTGGATGAAGTATAGTTGGAGTGGTCATATATTAATTGCTTTGATGGTGCTGGTGTGAGTTGTTTCCTTGTTTCGCGACGCTGTTTTATTTTTCACTTTGGTTGGTGTGTTTCTGGTTTGTTGGCAGAGTGTTCCGATTGAGGGTTACTTGCCTGATTAGCGTTTTCCACAGCGGCATTTTGATTGTTGGTTTCTGCCTTGGTTTCCGTAGGCTTGCTTCTGAATGAAGAGTGTAGTAAAAATGCAGACATTGATAGCATAGAAAACAAGGAGCCGATTAAGGTCATACCGATCGATATATTGGGATCAAGCAAATTAAGGTTTAGTTCACTAAGTGTCGATTCTAATTTTCTGCAAGAATTATCTCTTTCCATTAAGTTGGTACAGAAGCTGCCCTCTGGATCTAGTCTATCAGAAGAAGAGTTGTTCTCACACAATCTAGAGTAAAGGCCGTTAAAATTTTGGCATTCCACGCACGACATTCCGACAATTGTAGATACTAACGAAAGGCTAAAAATTAGACATGTGATTGTGGAAATTGCTTTTTCACACCTGCTACTCTTAGGAGATTTTGTTTCTGCATCCAATAAATTTTCTGTTGAACTTCCAGCTTCAATGGAAACTAGTGTATGTAATGTCTCGCTTTCAGAATGCATTTCCGCTATTCCCAATGAAGAACATGAGTTATCGTGGTCAGCAAAAGCCTGACGTTGGTAGCAAGAACCACCATTACCCAGCTCAAGAATAGCTGTTCTAACTTTTTCCTCATCAGACAGTGCAGATAGCAACTCGTCGCAACTAATTTCAGTATTGTTTTGGGCACATGATTGGCAATTGGTGGCATCAGAAATGCTTCCATATGTAGTTTTGTTCATAATTTATTCCTAATAATAAAAATATTGTTGGTGAAACTGCGAAACATTAACGAAATATTTATTCAAACGTCATGCTAGCAATACTTAAACAATTTAGTTGTGAATTATGTCAGCAATATTACAGATACTATATTAATATTATTTCACCTACTGGTGAAATATGTGCTTTGATTTTCAATCTTGTGTTTTTGATAATCATAGTGGGTTTAATCAAACAAATATGTTAACTTGTAACAAGAGGCCTCATGACAGAGGCCTAAGGTGTCTTTAATCACATATGATATTTTTTCGAAAACTATCAGTTTTTAGCAGTTAATCATTATTAATTAAATCTGTTTTCATTTGTAGTTTATACACTATTTTCTCTGTTGATACTGGAAGGTTGTGACGTTTTTCCAAATTCAATCATACTAATGCTGTCAGATTCTTCTATTTTTTCATTCTTGCTGAAACTAGATACGGCAGAGTAAACAGTTAAAAATAAACATAGTAAGCATGATAGTAACAGATATGGGTAAGCATTTCCTAAACCAGTGTCTCCAATAGTTTCCAAAAGAGATTCACAATTAGCTTTTTCTGATAATTTATTATGGCAATAGAACTCTCCTACATCACCAATTGATGACGATTTTGTATTGAAGCAATTAGATGATTCTGATTTTGCTTTTTCTTTTGCACTTTCTAAAAAAGATTCGCAAGTACGTTCTAACATTCCTACAACTCCTAGAACTAATAATGCAGATGTTATGCTCATTCCAGTTAAAAAAAGAATTTCTTCTTTTCCTGGAGGACATGCCAATAATTTGGATTTATCAATATCTTCTGTAGTGAATTCGTCTTTAGGTATTGAAGAACCTATATTGGATTCTCCTGTACAGTTTTCTAATGATGAGGTATTGTTAGGTGATTCTGGATCACTTTCAGATCCAATATGACTGCCCTTAAGGCACATATTGCTAGCATTATGTTGTTTATCTTGAGTTGATGATGATAATGATGATTCTTGCTGATCAACTGACGAATATGAATGTACTTCTATTACAGAAATAGTATCTAATTTAAAATCGGACATTTTTTTCCTCGTTACTTGTATGGTATTTTATAAGAACAGTTTTAATTAAGTTTTTCATGTAGCTATATTTATTCATCTCATTTATTTATTATTTGTAAGAGGAATGTTTTAACGTATCAAATGTGATTTAAGTAATATAAATAATGTTACAAATAAAAAATTCTATTTTAATCAGTTGGTTAATTAAGCAAGTGGCATTAATGTAATAAGATGATATAAGCATAAAAAATATCAACTATTAAAAAATAATCTTGTTTAAGATTATTAATTGCTAAAATACAATGTATGTTTTTGTTTTATTGATGATCCCATAAGTGTATCAATATTTTGATAGATGGTATTGTCATGATAGTTCATGTACAATTACACACTTTAGTACTATTTGGTTATAAGTCTTTCAAAATTATAATAAACAGTAAGTTGTAAATGATAGAGTTGCGCACAATGAAGTGACTACAGATAATGGATTTATTTACCTTAATTTACTACTAATAAATCTTTATCATACTGGTACTGTTAATCCAGTAAAATTGTTGCAAAATGTAAATAGAGTTTGTGCTGTATTGCTACTTTTTCTTTGTTAACATTAATTATTATTGAATTTATATTCATTAATCTAGTTATGTATTGCGTATTTAGCACAATGATAATATGAAGTTTTAGTGGGAAATGCCATAATTAATATTAGTTATGTGCGTAACTGCAGGTATATTCATTTGTGAGTTTGTAGATTCATACCTAAAGTGTAGGCATTAATACTTACTGATATGAGTGTTTCCACTATCTTTATTTAATTTGAGTGCCAGTGTGATATTTACATTGACCAGGAAAAGTTATTTATCCTTAATGGGACATACAGGATCTATTTATAAACTTTCACGGTCATGAGGAAATGAAAAACTAAAGGTAAGAACTTATTTGCCTTACCTCTATTTAAGTTGTAGTTACTTTTTCTGTGTATGGGACGATTTTTTTTTCGATCTTGGATACTGATGAGATGGATGAGTTAGTGAATAACTTGATAATGCATCGTCTATTTCTTCTTCTGAAATGTCGTTGCTTTCCAAAACGAGACTTTTTATGGTTCGATTTGTTTCTAAAGCGCATTTGGCCAAGTTAGCCGCTTCCTCGTATCCTATTATCGGAGAAAGTGCAGTGGCAAGAGATACTGATCTGGAGACCCGATCTGCTAATTTTTCCCTATCCGCTGTTATTCCTCTTACGCAAGATCTATCCAAGGTTTGGCATCCTGTAGTTAGGTAATGACAACTCTCGAAAAGGCACTTTGCCATGATAGGCTCGAAGGCATTGAGCTGAAGCTGACCGGCTTCAGCTGCAAGAGAGATGGTGAGGTCATTTCCTATTACTTGGAAGCATATCTGATTAACTACTTCGGGAATTACCGGATTAACTTTACCTGGCATAACGCTGGATCCTGCAGCTCTTGGTGGTAGCCTGATATCACCGAATCCAGCTTGAGGTCCAGAAGACATGAGACGCAGGTCGCTACAAATCTTAGAAAGAGTGATGGCAAATTGCTTGAGAGTATTCGAAAATCCAACAAATACGGCAGTATCTTGTGTTGCAGCTACGTAATTGGAGGCTTGGAAAAGATCAAGCTCAGTTATATCTGATAATCTTTTGCAGGACATTTCTGCGTACATAGGTTCGGTATTTATTCCCGTACCTATAGCAGTGCCGCCAAGATGTATTTCAGCTAATGTTCTTTTGCAAAATTCAAATCCAGACAACAATCTTTTAAGCATTGCTGATTGTGCAGAAAAGACTTGTTTTAAAGTTACGGGGACAGCATCCTGTAACTGAGTACGAGCAATAATCAGAACATCTGATAATTCCTCTGCCTTTGCTTCAATAGAGTCGCACAATTCTTTGACTGATAGACAAAATTCATCAATCATGCGTATACATGTTATCTTTATACTAGTGGGGTAAACATCATTAGTACTCTGGGATCTGTTGACGTCGTCTACAGGGTGGATAACATCATATCTGCCTTTATCATATCCCATTATTTCAAGAGCTATGTTAGCTATAATCTCGTTGGCATTCATGTTTGTGGAAGTGCCAGCTCCACCCTGGATAGGGTCAATGATAAATTGGCTATCATACTGGTTAGATTCTACTCTGATGCACGCTTCTACTATAGCTTGACCAACTTCTTTCTTTATGAGACCAAGCTCTATGTTAACTTCTGCTGCAGCCCTTTTAACCTCTGCTATTGCTCTTACAAACTTAGGTTCTTCACCTATGTAGCGACGAGTAATGGGGAAGTTATCAATTGCACGAGCAGTATGAATACCCCAATAAACTTCGTGAGGTATTAGCCACTGTCCTAAACTGTCGTGCTCAACACGGGTTTCGGTTTCGTCCATGGTTTGTGCCTTTCTTTTCCCCTGTAATCTCTTTCAAGTTTTTCACCGTCTATGGTGATCTATTTTGCAGCCATTTTTGAGGTGGTACGTATATGTTATTTATCATTTGCTAAAATTCAACGGAGTAATATCACTAATGACTACCAGTAATAGTTTTTACATCAGCAATTATTGAGTCTAGTCGGGCGTTTTAGCAAATGAGAGTTGTAATTTGCAAAATTAATTTTTGTTGTAAAAAGATGAAAAATTGATACGTGATTTTTGGCAATTATCATCTATTGCTACTTTGGAGATTGCAATATTCTTCAATACAGCTAGAATAGCAACTATCCTTGCCCTTCTGACTATTCATAGTTAGAGCAGAGAGGGCTTATTCCATAAGGAGCTTGTTATGAGGTACTACGAAGTGGTTCTTATTGTGCACCCTGATCAAAGTGAGCAGGTTCAGGCTATGGTTGGGCGTTACACCAATATGGTAGTTAGTGGTGGTGGATCCATCTCTCGTTTAGAAGATTGGGGTCGCAGGCAGCTTTCTTACCCCGTTGAGAAGATTCACAAAGCCCATTATGTTTTGATGAACATTGAGTGTTCCCACGATTCTTTAACTGAACTCGAGCACGCCTTTCGTTTTAATGATGCAATCTTGCGTTACCTTATTGTGCGTCGTTATGAAGCTGTATCGTCTCCTTCTCCCATGATGAAAGAGGATAAGTCTCGCTCTTTGCTTAAGGAGGAGAAAGCATCCGTTGATACTAACACCCAGTCTGAAGACAGTGGGAGCGCGATCGATAATAATACAGAAGTTACTGATGAGGTTATTGTTACAGAGTAGCTTTATTCTTGAAGGGCCTTGTCTGTGTTAGCACCTAACCTTTCCCACGTCAATAGTGTTCACTTGTCTGGCGTTTTGCGGGAGTTGTCCTCTCCTCGTTATACTCCGTCAGGTTTGCCGGTGGTTGAAGGTGTTGTGTGTCATTTTTCTCATAGAGCGGGTGGTAATGTTCCTATGAGAGTTGATGTAGAAGTAAGATTTGTTTCTGTGGGTAGTGATTCTACTAGACTTGTGTCCTCGTTTATTGGCAGGACGATTTTTCTTGAGGGATTTTGGGGACCACACGGTATTTATCGTTTACCTGTGCTTCATGTAAATTCATTTTGTTTTTTTTGTGATAGGGAAAGTGGTGATTTATGAGTACTCAACAGGTATCTTCTTCTTCCAAGTGGGGAGCAAAAAAATCTTCTTCTTCTAAGTCCAAGCGTCGTGACGTTTCAAGGGGTGTTACATTCAGGAGACATAAGTTTTGCCGATTTACTTCTGAAGGTATAAAGGAGATTGACTACAAGGATATTGATCTATTATCTGCTTTTGTAACTGAGACAGGAAAGATCATTCCCGCTCGTCTGACTGGTACCAGTGCTTTTTATCAGCGCCAACTAACAACGGCCATAAAAAGGGCAAGATTTTTGGCTCTTCTGCCGTACACGGATGCTCACAAATAGATACTGCTATAATGCGGTTGCTGAATTTAAGGAGAATGATGTGACTAAGTCGGTCATGGAAGTAATATTGATTGAAAATATTCCACCTCTTGGGAAATTAGGAGATATAGTTTCTGTAAAGATGGGATATGCGAGGAATTTCTTGTTGCCCAGTGGTAAAGTAAAGCGTGCTACAGAACAAAACAAGAAAGAATTCGATGTTCGGCGTGAGGAGCTGGAGAAGGCACAGAAAGCTAAATTGTCATCGGCACAAGAGTTGTCAGAAAAGATGAGTGGCCTGACTGTACAGATTGTTCAAAAAGCAGGAGTAGATGGAAGGTTGTTTGGTTCTGTTAGCGTTGCTGATATTCTTTTCCATGTGAACCAAAATGGATTTTCTATAGACAAGCGGTCTATTGTTCTTTCTCAACCAATAAAAACTGTTGGTGATTACGAGGTCGTTGTTTCTTTGCACCCAGAGGTTTCTGTTTCTATAACTGTCTCCGTTTTGGGTGAGAATTAATCTTGATGTAGCTTGTGTTTTTGCTAGTGGCGTGTATATGGCGGTTTGTCGCAGTTCTTTCTTTGGTCACTTAGGTCGTTACCAATCTCAGGTTTCGTCGTTGCTGTGTGTCGGTATTGATCCTGATCCTGATGTAATTGGTAACCCAGCTGAAGTTTATGCCTTTTGCGAAAATTTGGTTAAACAAACGGCTCCTTTTGTTTGCGCCTTCAAGATTCAAGTTGCTTGCTTCGCTGCTAATGCCCTTGAGAATGATCTTAGGCGCATTATTGATTTTATCCATCTTAATTATCCCAATGTAAGTGTTATTTTAGACTCCAAACGCGGTGATATTCCTTCTACCGCTTGCTGGTATGCACGGGAATGCTTTGGGCGCTATTGTGCTGATGCTACAACGGTTCAACCATATTTGGGAGCAGATGCTATATTGCCTTTTTCTTCATATGATCAAAATGGACAGAGGGGTGTTTTTGTGCTTTGCAAAACATCTAATTTGGGTTCGTCCGATTTGCAGGAACTCAGGCTAGAGGATGATTTGCCTGTGTATATGAGTGTTGCCAGGATGGTATCTAAGTTTTGTTCCTCATATGATAATTGTGGCTTGGTTGTTGGTGCTACATATCCAGATGCTATTGCTCATATCCGTCTTCATTTCCCTGATGTTTGGTTATTGATCCCAGGTGTTGGTGCTCAGGGGGGATCATTGGAAAGGGTTATGGATATTACCGGTGGTTATCGTGTTTTGATTACTGTTTCTCGTTCTGTTATCTATCCTTCTCGTTTTTTTACCGATAAAAATATGACTTCTGCTGATGCGGCATTGGCTATACGTGATCAAATAAATCTCGGGAAGTTAATGGCTTCTGATGAAAAATGAAACTATTGAACTAAAAATCCCCCCTCACTCTGTTGATGCTGAGCAAGCTGTACTCGGTGGTCTTATGCTTGACAGTTCTGTTTGGGACAAAGTGGTGGATGTTCTTTCTGAGTCTGATTTTTATAGAGACGACCATCGTTTGATTTTTTCTCACATCATGAAAATGATTGACCTTTCACGTCCCATAGATTTAGTTACAGTTTCTGAATCACTGGAGCGCAGCGATCATTTAGAACACGTAGGAGGTGTGGCTTACTTAGCTGCTGTTACAAAAAATACACCATCTGCAGCTAATATTCGACATTATGCTGAGATTGTCCGTGATCGCGCAATTTTAAGGCGCCTCATTACATTATCTAGTGAGATTGCAGAGTTGGCTTTTCACCCTAGAGGACGTGTTGCTAGTGATATCCTCGATGAATCTGAACGCAAAATTTTTGAAATTGCCGAGCGAGGAGGGAAGGGTTTTACTGGATTTACTGACATCCAAGTTGTTCTTGATGAAGTTATGGAGAGACTTCAGGAGATTCAGGAATCAGGTCCATCTAATATTACTGGTGTCCCTGCTGGTTATGCTGATCTGGATGAAATGACTTCCGGATTTCAGCCTGGTGATCTCATAATAATTGCAGGCAGACCTTCTATGGGAAAGACGGCTTTTTCCCTGAATATTGCAGAATATGTTGCCGTGCAACAGATGCTCCCTGTTGGAATTTTCAGTATGGAGATGTCTAATACACAATTGGCCATGAGGATGATTTCCTCCATGAGTAGATTGAATCAGCGTAAAGTGCGTAATGCACAACTAACTAACGATGAGTGGGAGCGTTTAGTTACATCTTTTGGTCTTCTGAAAGATGCCCCAATTTACATAGATGAATCTGCTGCTCTTAACTCTTATGAAGTCAGAGCTCGTGTTAGGAGATTGCATAGACATTACGGTGGGAAATTAGGCTTAGTCATAGTAGATTATTTGCAGTTGATGTCTTCCACAGGTAGCCAATCAGATACTCGCGCTACTGCTGTTTCCGAGATTTCTCGTTCTTTAAAAGCTTTGGCTAAAGAGGTAAATTGTCCTGTTATTGCTTTGTCTCAGCTTTCTAGACGTGTTGAGGAACGAGGTGATAAAAGACCCCAAATGAATGACCTTAGGGAGTCTGGTGCAATTGAACAAGATGCTGATCTCATACTAATGTTATATCGTGACGAATACTATAATCGTGATTCAAGAGAAAAAGGGGTTTGTGAGGTTATAATAGGTAAGCAAAGAAATGGACCAGTTGGAACGGTGAGGCTTCATTTTTCTGGAGATATTACTCGCTTTGAAAATTTGGCTCCTGTGCATGCATATTGATTTATACTCCTGTGTGTTATGTTGTTTCTGTGTTGTACTGTGCGTTTTGATATAATTTTCGTGTTCTTGTAGAGAGACTTTATAGAGAAAGTTTGTATGAAATTCTTACTGGATGTTCGCAGATTGCTAAGTGTGATTTTTAATCAGCAAACTCCTCCTGATTTGGAGCAGGTCTGGCGGGATTTTACAGATAGAGTTAAATCTTTATTTGGTATGAAGTCTTCACAGAAGAAGCCATCTAGTATGGGATCTTCGTCGAAGCCTTCTCCAGATGGAAAAGGATTTATTTTTAGTTTTGCCCTTTTTTTAACTATTGCTCTTACTATATGGTTTTTAAGTGGTTTTTATGTAGTTGGTGCTAATCAGCAGGCTGTTGAGCTTCTTTTTGGTAGGTACGTTAGAACTCTTGATCCGGGTTTGCATTGGCACTGGCCATTTCCTATTGAGAGTAGGGAAATTTATGGCATTACCAATGTTCGTACTGTCCAGCTGGGTTACCGAGATAATCCTGAGGACATTGACAAAGACGAAGCTACCATGCTCACTGACGATGAGAATATTATAAATATCCAATTCTCTGTTCAGTATTCGGTTAGAGATGTTAAAAAGTTTGCTTTTAACAATAGTTCTACTCCTGATGATTGGGTTAGGAAAGCTTCAGAGTCAGCCATGCGTGAAGTAGTTGGTAGGCATGTAATGGATTATGTTCTCTACGGTGGGCGGGCAGATATTTCAGAGCGTTGTCGGACCCTGATACAGGATATTTTGGATAGGTATGAAACCGGTATCCAGGTTATAAAGGTGAATTTGCAAAATGCTCAACCACCAGAGCAAGTTCAGGATGCCTTTAGTGATGCAGTCAAGGCTGTTCAGGATCGCGAAAGGCAGAAAAATGAAGGCCAAACTTATGCTAATTCTATTATTCCTAGAGCTAAAGGTGATGCCTCTCGTATTCTTTTAACCGCTGAAGGATATAAACAACGGGTGGTTGATGTTGCTAAAGGTGACTCCCGTAGGTTTGAGGAAGTTTTAGAGGCTTATAAAAGGAATCCTAAGATAACCGAGGATAGACTCTACTTAGATGCTATGTCTAACGTTCTCAAGCGATCGTCTAAGGTTTATGTTAGTTCTCATGCCAGTCAAAATTTGCTTTACTTACCTCTTGATAAAATTATACCTGTTGGTGATAAAAAGTCTGTTTCTTCCAGTGCTAGTGATAATTATTCTCCTCCTGCTACAGATCACACTGATAACTTTGAGGCAAAATCTAGTAATGTTTCTCGGGAACCACAATCTTCTCATAGGGATGATGTGGCTATAATTTTGAAAAGTCGTGAGCGAGGAGAACGTTTATGAATTATAGATTGGTAGGCTTCTTTCTTGCTCTGTTTATTTTTCTTTTTGGTCTTTCTGTTTTTAAAGTTGATGAAAGGGAGACTGCGGTTGTTTTGCAGTTTGGTAAGATAAAGAGGGTTGTTCTTGATTCAGGTCTTCACTTTAAGGCTCCATTCGTGGAGAATGCTAGGTTTTTTGATAACCGTATTCAGGTTTTGGATTCACAAAATCCAGAGCGTTTTATTACCTCAGAGAAAAAGAACATCAACATAGATTCTTTTTTAAAATGGCGTATTGTTGATCCAAAATTATTTTTGACCACTATGTCAGGAAATTTATCTTTTGCCGAGCTTCGTTTAACTCAAACAACTAATTCAGCTCTTCGCGAAGAGGTTGGTAAGTTCCCTGTTCATGACGTTATATCTGGACAGCGGGATGATATAATGAAACGAGTAAGCAAGCGTGCTGATGCTGATGCTCGTCAGTTTGGAGTTAAAATCGTTGATGTTCGTTTGCGTAGGGTTGGGTTTCCACCCGAGGTTAGTGATTCTGTTTTTAGGCGTATGCGTGCAGAGAGGGAACGTGTTGCTGCTCAGTTGCGGTCACAGGGATTCGGTGAAGCCGAGAGTATTCGTGCAGATGCTGACAAAAGGCGTGTTATAATTCTAGCAGATGCTTATAGAAAGGCAGCTGAAATGGAGGGGCAGGGTGATGCTGCGGCGTCTGATATTTATGCTAAGTCGTTTACTAAAGATCCTTCTTTTTTCCGTTTCTACAAGAGCATGGGAATTTATCAGGACTCTTTCCGCGATAAATCCAATATTTTGGTGTTGGACCCAACCGTTAGTTTGTTGAAGTACTTTTCTTCTCAGAAGTTTTCCAATCCAGAGAAATAGGTTTTTATATGTCTTGGAGTAATTTGATTCATGCTTTGGCGATTTTTTTTGTTCTTGAGGGGGTGTTTCCTTTTGCCTTTCCAAAGATGTGGGTTGAGAATTTTTCTAAACTTTTGTCAATGCCTATACAAAAAATAAGGATTTTGGGTTTTTCAATGATGTTGATTGGTGTCTTTTTATCGCTAGTCGCTCATAATACATAGTGTTCCAATAGAAGTGTTCCAATAGAATTTTTTCTGGGAGGTGTCCGTTTGTGCGTCAGCCATACGATCGTAAGCGACATGTTGTTGTTATAGGAGCACAATGGGGAGACGAGGGGAAGGGTAAGATAGTTGATTATCTTGCCTCGTCTGTTTCCAGTGTGGTTCGTTTTCAAGGTGGGCATAATGCTGGTCATACGTTGTGTTTGAATAATAAGAAATTTGTTTTACATCTTATACCCTCTGGTATTTTGAATCCGAACGTATTGTGTTACATAGGAAATGGTGTTGTTGTTTCTCCATCAGCACTTTTGGAGGAGATTGCAGCCCTTGAGTATTTAAATCTTGATGTTCGTTCCCGCATCAAAATTTCTATGAATTGTCCACTTATTTTTCCTTTTCATGCGCAGTTAGATATAGCTAGAGAGAGTGCCAGAGGACCTAATCGTATAGGTACTACAGGACGTGGTATTGGGCCTGCGTACGAAGATAAGGTTGCTCGACGTAGTGTTCGTATGCAGGACTTGTTATCTCTTGATCGGTTAAGTAAATCTTTGAAGGAATTAGTTGATTTTTACAATCAGTACTTTTCTTTTTTGAAAGTTTCTCCAATAGATTACAAGCAAAATTTGGACTCGTTGTGGGCTGCTTCACAGCAATTAAAGCCAATGATATGCGATGTTTCGACTGCTCTTTACAAGGAGGATCAGGATGGAAAAACTATTTTATTTGAAGGAGCTCAAGGGGCTCTTCTTGATGTTGATCACGGAACATATCCATTTGTAACCTCATCTAATTGTGTTTCTGCTCAGGCAGCTATTGGATCCGGAGTTAGCCCTTTTCTTTTGCACCATGTTCTCGGTGTTGCTAAAAGTTATTGCACTCGGGTGGGTTCTGGTCCTTTTCCAACTGAGCTTGATGGTAAATTTGCGGATTATTTTTTGGAAAAAGGACGTGAATTCGGTTCAACTACAGGTCGAGTTAGGCGTTGTGGTTGGTTTGATATTCCTATGTTGCGTCGTTCTAACCAGCTAAATGGGTTTTCCTCTCTCTGCATAACAAAGATGGATGTCCTGGATGATTTGGATGAAATTAAGGTATGTGTAGGTTATTCTTATCAAGGTTCTACCTATGATGTTGGATTTACAGACAGTTTGTCTTTGTCCAAGTGTGAGCCTATATATGAGACTCTACCTGGATGGAAATCATCTACTATTGGTGTTTCAGAATTTTCTGATCTGCCTGACAATGCACAGAAGTACGTAAATTACATAGAAGATCGTGTTGGTGTGCCGGTTAGTATTATTAGCACCGGTCCAGATAGAGAAGAAATAATTTCTATACAAAAGGGTTAGTATGCGTTCTATGCTTAATCTATTTCCCTTGTTGGTATTTGTGATTATGTACATTTGGAAGGGAATATACTGGGCTACTTCCTCTCTCGTTGTTTCTCAACTAATTCATATTGTAGCTTGTAGGCTTCTATCATATAAAATTGATATTTACTCCAAGGTAGCGTTTTTCTTGGCCGTTACATTGGGTGGTATGACACTTATACTTCATGATGCGCGTTTTATACAAACTAAACCTACTATCATATACTGGTTAGCCTCATTGGCTTTTTGTGTTGCTCACTATAAGAATAAAAATGTCCCGGAATTACTATTGAAAGATAAGATTGATTTCAGGGTTCATCCTACTGTTTGGAATAAAATCAGCATAGCATGGATTACGTCGTTTTTTGTATTAGGACTTATTAATATATATGTAGCTTTTTCTTTCAGCGTGAACGTATGGTTTTATTTCAAGTTTTATTTTGTTTCTGCATTTTTACTATTGTTTTCCATAATTCAAGTTACTTACCTTTGGAAAAGCAGGATAACAAAGGAAAAAAGTGATGACGCAAGATGAAAGTGGCAGTAAACTGTCCGAGGTGGTGCATAAGGTTGAAAATCGTTTGCAGGTGTTTTTTTCTCCTTCTTCCTTGTCAGTGAAGAAACGGTTGCACTCCCGCCACAATGATTATCGTGATTCCGATGCTGTGCATCTTGTTATTTCTATTGAATCTTCTGCCTTTAATGGCCTGACTTCTCTCCAGTCTCATCGTTTGGTATACAGTCTACTTGATGATATGATCCCGAGTGAGATACACTCTGTCATTATTAAGACAGTATCCGTTTCTGTTTGAGTCAAAAGAAGGATTTTCGAATGAAGAACAAATTTCTGGTTGCTGCTGTTTTAGGCAGTATGGTGTTTGGTGCGGTAGCTGCCTTACCTCCTGGTGCTGTTGCGGTGGTTAATGGTGAGCCGATTTCTAAGTCTGTCCTCGACTTTTTGATGTCTCAGGCTCCTTCGGGTTACTTGAAAAATAGTAAGAATGCCGAGGAAGTTCGATCTCATGTTAAGGAACAGCTTATTCGTGCTTCTGTTATTGTCCAGGAGGCAAGGAAGCATGGATTTCAAAATCGCTCTGATGTCAAAATTGCCCAAAACTTAGCCGAGCAGGATGTTATTGTTCGTGCATTTGTTAAGGATTACATGGACAGCCACAAGCCAACTGAATCTCAGTTGCGTGAGTCTTACGGAAAGATGAAGGCAAATATGAATGGTAAGGAGATTCACTTGCATCATATTTTGCTTTCCACAGAAAAAGAAGCTAAGATGGTTTCCGCTAAATTGGCTAAGGGTGCTAAGTTCGAGGATTTAGCCAAACGCTATAGTAAGGACACAGTCTCCAAACCTAAGGGTGGTGATTTGGGTTGGTCTTCCCCCGCAGTTTATGTTAAGCCATTTGCTGATTCAGCTGAATCTCTTAAGGATGGTATGACTTCTGTTCCTGTTAAAACCCAGTTTGGTTGGCATATCATTAGGCGTGACTCTTCTCGCGATGCTAAAGTTCCAGAATTTGATGCGGTTAAATCTCAACTTGAGCAAATGTTTATTCAGGAAGAACTCCAAAAGTATGTTGAATCTCTGCGTAAGTCAGCTAAAGTTGATGAATAATTGAGTTGTTTGTTATATCTTGTGGGGTGCCTTTTTGGTGCCCCTTTTTTGTTTGCGATAGTTTTATTTTCCACCAATTACCATATTGTTTAGTGGTTTGCTGTGGCTGTTACTGTTTGTCTTGCTTTGTTTGTGTTTTTAAGAGTATTTTTTCGATGCTGCTTTTATGTTAATGGATTGATTTCTATGTTTTTATTTACCAAAGCGAGCCAGTGTGAATGTAATGGTATTAGTGCGCTCCTTGTTGCTGTTTTGGCAAGCAGTGCTGATTCCGTGATTTCGATCATATAATTTGTGTTTATTGCAAATATTATTGATTGTGTTAAGTTTATCTAGTTGGTAACAAAAAGTTTTTATCTACTGCTGGTATGTATTTTACTGCACGTAATCGTGAACAACGTGTTGGTTTGAGATTATGTTTACTTGTAATAGTGGTGGATGTACATATTTATTAAGTATTTATATATCTAATGTTTGTCAATGATTTGTATCATGATTTGGTGCGTAAAATTATGGACTGAGAGCTAGTCTTGCCTTAGGGGTGGAGCTTCCAATTTAACAATTGAAATATTATAAATATCTTTATTTGTCTATTATGAATAATTTTTTTGTTTATTGAATTTTGATGATAGGATAACCTTATTTTGCTGTAGGACAGTGCTAGTGTTTCATAGGTATGAAGCTAGCACAGTAATCTTGATCAGATATTTACCAATGAGTAAGAGGTGTATGATTTGTTTCTTAGAAAACAAATGCTTTGGCTTTTTACGATGCTGTCCATCCCCCATCTATGCTGAATGATGATCCCCTTATTTCTTGTGCTTCATGGCTGGCTATGAAGAGGCACATTTCGCTTACTTGTTCTATAGATACGAACTTCCCAGATGGTTGTTTCTCCAAAAGCAGCTTTTGTTCGGCACTGTTCGTGTCTATACCTTCATTTTTAGCTATAAGATCTACCTGTTTTTTTACCAAGTCAGTTAGTACCCACCCAGGGGAAACGGCATTGCATGTAACTCCAGTCTTTGCGGTTTCAAGGGCCACTGCTTTTGTTAATCCCAGAAGCCCATGTTTGGCAGCAACATATGCACTTTTATTTACTGATCCGACTAGAGCATGTGCAGAACAAATGTTAATTATCCTTCCGTAATTTAATGATTTCATTCCAGGTAGTGCTAATCTTATAGTGTGAAAACAAGCAGTCAAGTTTACCGCTATGATTTGGTTCCATTTATCTACAGGGAAACTTTCTATTGGTGAAATGTGTTGAATACCGGCGTTGTTAACAAGTATGTCAATGTTTCCCACTGATGACCTAATATTACTAAACAAGGACTCGATTTCATCGATATTAGAAAGATCGGCCTGAAAGTAAAATGTATTTTTTTGAGTGGATTTGTCAATATTGGACATAAGTTCTTCTTCTGAACTATTTATTCCATTAATGACAACTTTTGCTCCATTAATGAGAAATTTTTTTGCTATACCCAGTCCTAATCCAGATGTTGATCCAGTTACTAGTACGACTTTGTCTGTAAAGTACGAGTTATCCAATTAATTTCCTTTCTTATTTTTGTGCTATATACTTGCGCAAGTTTTGGAAGCGTATTTAGCTGGAATAGATGTGCTGCATGAAAATGAAATTCCTACTTTAGATGAGAATCCTAACCTAATAATTAGTATTTTTTTTCTGAACTCGCCTGGAAGTTTAGAGTCGTTTCTGTACGTCAGGGTGGATGTGCAAGTGTCTCCGGTTTTTGCGAAAACTACTTGGCTGAAATAGCTTGATTCATCGGTTGTGAACGATTTTGTACCTGTCTTACATTTTGATGATAAAAGTAGTTTACTTTTGGTTTTGGATGTAGATATAGCCCGTGCTTCTTGTAAGGAGTCAATGAATTTTGCCTTTTTGGATGAATTCATAAAATTAGGTAAAGCGATAAAGATTACTACGGCAAATACCAAAGTTGCTGTAATAATTTCAATGACCGAGAATCCTATTTGATGATTGTTGATCATCAAATCCCCCTTGATACGTACACTATAGGGGTCTATTATAAGGCTTATGAGGTTATTTTATCTATATTGACGATATTTTGTAGGGTTTTTTTAATTATAGGTTGCTAAAGCTATCTGCCGAGTCCTATGTGGGGAACTTATGTTTTCTGTTGAAACTTTTTTTGATGAAGTAACAAATTCTTTTACCTATGTTTTGTCCGATCCCGATACCTCCGAGGCTGTTGTTATAGATCCAGTATTGCTTTACGACAATAATCGTAGCCAGATTAGTGCGGGAGTCTTAGAGAAGGTCATAGATTATATTACTACTAATAAGTTGGTTATTAATTGGATACTGGAAACTCACATTCATGCCGATCATCTTACCGGTTCTTTTTTCTTAAGAAAGATGTTAGGGGGGAAGGTTGCGATTTCTAATCAAATATATAAAGTGGTTACTTCTTGGGCTCCTAAGTTTGGTTGGAATGTTGACAGCAAGTTTTTAGATGGAGGATTTGATATTTTTTTGAAAGATGGAGATGAACTAAGTTTTGGAAAGCACAAAATAAAGGTTTTGTCCACGTCAGGTCATACCCCTGCGTCCTCTAGCTACTTGATAGATGATGCTATTTTTGTAGGTGACGTTTTGATGATGCCGGACTTGGGGACTGCTAGAGCAGATTTTATAGGTGGTAGTGCTTCTGATCTGTATCATTCGGTACAGAAGATATTTTCACTTCCAAAGAATTGTAGAGTTTTTGTTGGTCATGATTATCCTTTAGGGCGTGACGTAGCTTGTTTTGCTACAGTTGAGGAGCATCTAAGATCTAATGCAATGATTCGTAAAGAAACTTTAGAGAATGATTTTGTTAATTTGCGTAATAAAAGTGATTCTGGAAAAAGTTATCCCAGGCTGATTTTTCAAGCGGTCCAATTCAACCTTAAGTTAGGTTTTTCTGAGCCATTGCTACGAGGAGATAGCATATTTTTTCTAACTATACCTGTCGATAATCATCTAGTTGCCATAAAATGATTGAATTCTGGTGATGATATTTGTTGTTCAACTCCATGGTTCTTGATTGTAATGTCGTGATTATTTTCTTCAGCAATTATTCCGATTATTTTGAGGGTATATCCGAATCTTTTTTTAAATTCTGTGCAAATTTCTTCAACTGCACGGTTTTCTGTGCAGAACATGAGGCTGTAGTCTTCTCCTCCTATTAACTGTGTTGTTTCTGGATTGCACTCAACCATCTTACAAGCTTCGATAAAAGATAACGGTGGCTGAAACCAGGATTGTTCTATGCATGCACTTTTTTGTGATTTTTTAAGCATTCGGCGTAAATTTACCAGTATCCCATCTGATGTATCAGTCATGGAGTGTACAGATTTTTGTTGTGCTATCCATTTTCCTTCATCTGTCCTTATTTTGGGGTTTTTTAGAGCTTCCCTATAAATTCCTAGCGAGCTGTCAGAAATCCCATTTTCGTACGATAGAAGACCTATATGAGCGTGTCCAGGATTACCACACAGTAGTATTAAATCTCCACATTGTGCTCCTGCCATTCTTTTTATGTATTTTTCATCGATTACCCCAATCAACGTAATGCTGATGTAGATATCATTTGGTGATTCGGTGATATCGCCCCCCATAATGGATATATTTTCTCTGAGGCAAAATTCGCAAAATTCTCGGCTCCATTCGTTCATATAAGATATTCTGTGTTTAGGGAAGGATATGCTGTTCCACAAATAAAGTGGTGATCCTCCCATAGCAGATATATCGCTTATATTTACAGCAATGGCTTTGTGTGCAAGATCTATAGGAGCATAATAACTTGTTCTAAAGTGGATATTTTCCACCAGGGAGTCTTGGGTTGTGATGTAGTGCCTATTATTTTGGTATGGAATAACTGCGGAGTCGTCTCCTATTCCGTTGAATAAAGGAAATTTTCCTCTAAAAATATCTATTATTTCTTCCTCAGTAGTCATGGTATTTTATTGTCGTAATGTGCGGTCAGATTAAGATATCGTTAGCTCGGTATTATACTATCCTACTTTCGAGATAGGTTTAAATATTAAGCAATGATAGTATGAAACTACTGCCATTGTGTATTATGCTTTTAAGGGGGAGATTATGGTGAGAGAGAGAAATGTCCTTGGCGGTCCTTTGGAATCTTGTTGTTTTTGCCCTGTAGATGGATGCCACAAAAATTGTTTCTGTAGATCTTACGATCGTCTTAGCGGTGATTTATCATTTGTGTGTGCCATGATTAGTGATGATTTTTTATCTTTTGCCAGTTCTTTGGAAAAAGATTTATTCGTTCCAGATTTTGAAGGATTAAATATTGGTGATTGGTGCTGCATTCCAGCCTCGCTTTGGAAGAGAGCATTTGATGCTGAAGTTGCTCCCCTAGTTAATTTGGGAGCTACAAGTGAGCGTGTACTCCAATCTTTATCTTTTAGTGAATTATCCAGTAAGCGTTATGCTATATGGAATGATAAGTTTGCTGATAAAAATAATAAACCTAAAGACGAATCAGTCGCTGAAAGTAGTACAAAATCTTCCTAGTCCTAGATAAAACTAATCCGATGCTCTCATTATTAATAACATCTATTCTACGATAATTTTAAGTGCGGAGGTGAGTTTCCGTAATGGTCATTACTAATAATTAGTAATTGCGTGCTCGATAGTTATCCTAATTGATAGCCAGGTTTTTTTGATACAAAATCCTTCATGCTGTTTTTAGAACTTCTTGTTTTTAAAAGCATTAATAAAGATTAAAAGATTAATTTAAATGGTGAGGAAGAAAAAAAATCGTCGTTATTCGGATAATAATAATAATACATAATAATAATAATAAGTTCTTATAGCGTATGGATTTTTTTCTTCTTACCCCCATATTTCCCCTATGTTGTGGAGTGTTGTACATGGAAATTAGAGAAGGCTATGGGCATGGTCAAGAGTGTTTAAGTACTACTGCTGTTTCAGCTCCTATAAATATTCCTGGTCGTAGGAATGTTCATGATTTTGGTAGTCCTGGTGGATATCTAGGTAATGGTCATGCCGATGTCCAGCCTACTCCTACCCTTCCTAGTGTTTTTATGTATAATTTCGGATGTGATGGTTGCGATTGTCTTAGATGTCGTAATCCTCTTCCTCCTCCTCCTTCTTCTTCTTCTTCTGATGCTTCTGATGCTTCTGATGTTTCTGCTTCTATTAGTTCTTTTGATCGTTTTCCTATCAATTCTTCTCCTTCCCTTTGTCTTTCTTCTTATCTCTCGGGATCCTCTTGTTTCTCTGGAGATGAAGCTGACGATGAAGATTTTATTTTTCCAGGTGATTGCTCGGCTGAAATTTTTGACCACAGCAATGCCATGTCTTATACCAGATTTCCGGACTTATTTGACGAATGTCCTACTTCTGTATTTCCAGAAGCAGTAGACGGAGGAAATGTTACAAACCAACCTATTAATCACTCTCATGATTATGGTTCAGGGATTTGTTCTAGATTTTTTAGTTTGTTGCCTTGCTGTGGTGCCAATAGCAGGGCGGATACATTGAGTAGTATTAGTAGCAGTATGAGTGGTTATAGTAATGCGGTACATTTTTTATTAGATAGTGATTATACATGCTTACGTGAACATCGAGATCATGTTTTTACTGTCAATAGGAGGCCGGGTGGCAATGTTGATGCGGTACGTTTTTTGTTAGGTGATAGTGGTATGCAAAATTGTGGAGGTAATGATTTAACTCATGGTCATTGTGATCCGACAGATCATACGGTTGTTCAAGTAGCTCAATCCTCTAATCAGGCTCAAGCCTCTAATCATGTAGCTCAACCTCCTGTTAAAGTAACTAGACCTCATGTTGTTCGAAGTTACAATGGCATTGCTGCTTCTAGTAATTGTAATGAAAGTTTACTTTTAGAATTGCTGTTTTCAAAAGAGCTTTTATTATTAGGGATATTGGCTATAATAATGGTTATTCTTATGTTGTTGGGTCACTTCATTGGTGATCAATAGTTTTTGTGGCGTGTTTTTCCCGACTTGAGGATTTTCGGTGATAATGACTACGTGGTAATTTTTGCATAAAATGATATTATTACTCGTGATTTTTATCATTTTTTGAGGCAAAAATGGCTCGTTATGGCGTAACCTACGATGAGGTACATCGTGCTATTGAAATAATTCAGGAAGCAGGTATGTGCCCTACCATTGATCGGGTACGGGAAATGCTGGGCACTGGTAGCAAAACCACTATTTCGGCATTAGTTAATAAGTGGAAAAAAAATAATAATTCTCGACTTAATAGCTCGTGTATTTCATTGCCAGATGAGCTTAGTGTTTCTGTCAAAAAAATTTACGAGTCTATACAAGCATCCGCAGATGCTAAAATATCCCAATATAGTGATGAATGCAAAATAAAAATAGATGAGATTTGTTCTTCTTTGGATGCTATGAAAGTTGCTAATGATGATTTAGCTGCGGAATTGTCTGCATTGAGAGAAAAGGAAAAAATTTTTACTTCTGAAAATAAAATGCTTATTGACAAACTCTACGATAACGAAAAAATTATTTTACAAATTAAAACAAAATTAGATGAATCACATAAAATAATTGATGACTATAGAATTAGATTTGATGAGAAAACACAAGAAAATAGAATGATTAGGGATAATTTTGAACACTATTGTCAAAAAATGTCCGAGTATAGACAAAGAGATATAGAAGAAAGTCATGCTATGAAGGAGCAGCTTCGCAATGAAGCTGCTATCTTTAAGAACAGATCCTTAGAGCTGAAGAATGACGTAGAAAAAAAGGTCTTGGAGTTAATTGAAATAAGGAATAGCTTAGAATGCGTTCTTAAAGAAAATAACGAATTATTGTTAGGTAAGGAGAGAATTTTGTCAGAAAATAATATCCTTAATAATCAAATAAATTTTCTTAATATTAAGATAGACGAAAAAGACTCAATAATAAGAAATTTAGAAAAAGAGGTTGTTGAATTAATGTGTTGTGTTGATAAACATAGTAACGAATTAAAAGATAATGTTGGCACCATTAATAAAGCAAAAGATAAAGTTGCTTCTATAGAAATAGAGCATGAGAAATTATCTAATGAGTACCATTACTTGCAAGGTAGACTAAATCAGCTGGAAAGCATATTGTCGATAATCATTCATAAGGATTGATTTTAGGTGCTTGCAAAATTAATATTTTCGAATACTGACCTTACTAGCTGTGTTTTTACAAGATATTAAAAAATAACATTAGGTCCAGAGGATGTAAGCCGAATGAATTAAGTATTGTCCATGTGATATGTTATATGATGTTTTTTAACTACATTAACTAAGGCGATTTTCTGCCCCTAATAGTTCCATTTTTATCAAGCCCATTCGCATCAAATCCTTCATCATCATATTTAGATCCATTCATATGTACTTTCATTCTATTAAATCCATGCTTATCATACCCATTCTTATCATATCTATGCCTATATTCAGGGCCGTATCTACCATATTTATATCCGGCATGACTATATCCTTCTTTATCATATCTTGATCCATCAATATAAAGTCTATTGCTATCAAACCCATTTATATCAAATCCATTTTTGTTAAATCCACGACTGTTATATCCATTTTCATCATATAAGCTGCCATTTCTATGTAACCCACTTCTATTAAATCCATCTTTATCAAACCCATTTTCATCAAAGTAGGATCCGCTTTTATGAAACCCATTTATATTAAATCCATTTTTGTCATATCCGGACGTATCATATTTATTTCTGATATTATTTCCATGTCTATCGTTACCATGTTTATCATATCCATATTTATTGTATAGGAATCCATTTCGATAGAATCCTCTCTTATCGAATCCATTTACATCATGTCCACTTTTATCGTATCCCTCCTCATCATATTCTGTGGGTGTTAAGGAGATCTTTTCTATAGAGATAATATCAATACTATTAGGCAAAGGTTCACTTTCTTCACAAGATATTTTTTTAGTCTTTTTACTGGGAGTAGAAAAAATATTGGAATTTTCTTCATAGCTGTGGGAACATTCACCTTCATACGTTCTTTTTTGAGCTTTACTCTTAGGGTTAAAATCTCCTAGATAAACATCTAGATTATCTTTAGAGTTGTAGGAACATTCACTTTTACAAGTTCTTTTTTTAGATTTAGCGGTCGAATCATCATCAGAATCGGACGATGATTCATCGTCGTAATTCCTTTTTTTAGTCCTATATGTGAAAAATGTATTACTACATTCCCCAGAGTTAATAGGTGTAAATTTAAGTTGATTTGTAGCTTGTTGCGATAATACTCCTAATTCATTTGTTATACAGTGATCATCCGTGACAGTCATATTGTTTTTAGATTCAGGTGATTCTGGAATACATTTAGGAAAAGAAGGCAAGCTATTATCCATTTTAACACCTAATATTTTACATCTGACGAACATGAACTTTCGACTATTGATTCCAATGTAGAGCATCTAATTTTTATAAAGTATTGTAAGGTATTGTTTAATAGTAATTAATAATCAACTGCGGCTTATTATTACATCTAAAAAAAAATAGTCATGCCAATTATTTGCTATTTGCTTTTTAATTTGGAGTTAGATAAAAATACCATTTTTATAAAAAATAATTCACTAACTGCTATTGTTATAGTAGCTTGAAGATTAATAGAAAATGGCAATAAAAGATCAGAATTGATAAAACTACAATTTATTGTAAGTCATTGTTAGTGTAACATAAGTTTAGTTTTTGTTCTCCCTATATTAGTTTTGAATAGTATGTCTTTGAGGCGTCAGTGAAATTTGGTGTTTATTTTATATAATGACTTGAGTGATATTTTTTATATTGCAATGTTGTGAAGCAGCACAGAGTATTCAGATAGCCAACTATCTGAATATAAAATTAAAATTTTTGTATGCAGTGTTTTAGCTGTAGTAATAGGTTTTATATGATTTTTTATATCAAATATCAGGATATTATAAAAAATTTTAATTCTATGATGAGTGCAAAATAAAATTGATTAATTTTATTAATCTTTAATATTATGAAAGTTACTAATGAATGTTTGCTATATAATTTATTGCCTGGATGGGTGGAATAAATTGAAAAATTGAAGGAATCACGTAAAATAATTGATGACTATAGGACTATTTTTGATGATCAAAAATAATAATTAGGTATAAAGGTTAATTTTTAACACTGTTGTCAAAAAATTTTGAGTCATAAAAAAGACGTAGGATAAAATAATGTTATTAAGTAGCAGTTTAGTAGTTATTATTTCAGATATTATGAATGTGGTATTGCATCTAAGTAATGAGGCAGAAAAAAATCTTAGAGTTTTGTTTGAGTTGATAGATAGTTTGGGATTATTTTTTAAGTAAAATAACTAATCATAGTTAGATAAGGAGCTGATTTTGTCAGGAAATAATGTTCTTGGCAATCAAATAAATTTTCCTAATGTTAATATGGATAAAAAATACTCGATTTAGCAAGTTTGTAAAAGTATGTCTCCTAGTCAATGTACTGTACTAATAACACCTGACTTCATTTTATTGAAAGATATTAAAAAAGTTTTTTCTATTAAATTTAGATCACTTCACGACATCATTAATTATAATTTATTCCATTATTTTATATACTCTATTAAGATAAATAATTTAACTATTTCATTACTTTGGGATTACTAAATCCATCTTTATCAACTCCGTGAGCATCAAATCCTTCATCGTCGTATTTAGTTCCATTCATATGAACTTTCATTCTATTAAATCCATATTTATCATACCCTTGTTCATTATAGCTATACCTATAGCTATAACCATATTTATAGCCAGCATAATTATATCCTTCATCATCATATATTGATCCATCCTTATAAAGTCTATTCCTATCAAATCCATTTATATTAAGTCCATCTTTATCAAATCCACTTTTATCAAATCCATTGCCATCATATATTGATCCATTTCTATGTAATCCTTTTACATTAAATCCATCTCTATCAAATCCACTTTCATCAAAGTAGATGCCTCTTCTATGAATTCCATCTATATTAAATCCATTTTTATCATATCCGTCTTCATCGTACTTGTTTTTAACGTTATTGCCATATTTATCATTTCCATGGACATCATAACCGTACCTATTATATATTGATCCATCTTTACAAAATCCTCTTCTATCAAATCCGTTTTTATTATGTCCACTTTTATCGTATCCATCTTTATCGCATTCTATAGAAAGATCACTAATGATTTTAGATAAAAGAAGATTTTCCCTACAAGATCTTTTTTTATCTTTATTAGTAGAAGAAGAAGCGTTGTAATAATCTTCTGAATCAGAAGATGATCCACCTTCATAAATTCTTTTTTTGGTCCTACTATTGACTTTAGGAGCAGAAGAACAAGCTTCACCTATGCAAGATCTTTTTTTAGATTTGGACTTGTAATCATCCTCAGATTCTGATGACGATTCATCTTTGTAATTCCTTTTTTTGGTCCTATATGTTCCATATTTATTACTAGATTCCACACTATCAATAGGTGAAAAATCAAGTTGATCCGTGGATTGTTGAGATAATGCTGCTATGGGACTAATTTCTGAAGCCACTTTATCCTCTTCGGATTCAGATGGCTCAGGCATACACACAGAAACCGAAGGCAATCGATCAGTCATTTTTATTTCCTAATATTTGACATCCGACAAATATGCACTTCTGAGTATCAATTCTGACAAGGAGTTAATTATCATTATAAGTTATTGCTTAATATTAATAAGTCAATAATAGTCCATTCTTACATCGAATAACAAATAATTATGCCAATTATTTGTTATTTGCTTTTAATTTTGGTTAAAAATGCCACTATTATCAACAAATAATTCATTAATTTCGATTGTAATTATTCTAGTAGGATAAATGGTAATTTATAGAAAATAGCAATGAAAACCGAAATAGTAATTGTTAAAACTGTAATTTATCATGAGTTATTGTTCCAATAATGTGATTTTAATTTTTGTTACGCCCCGTATTAGTATTTGTATGCAGTGTTTTGTCTGGAGGGGTATGTTATATTTTTACGAATTGTCGTATGCTTTTTTGATGAACTTATTTTATCAGTAAATGTGAAAGTTGCTGGTTAATATTTAGCCATATAATTTATTTCATTGAGAAAAAATTTTTACTTCATGATGCTCATTAACAAGCTGTATGTTAGTGTAAATACTACTTTAAAAATAAATCTAGATAGGGGTAATGTCTACCAAATTTATACCATTATTTTGTATACTAGAATTGTTCTAGTTCCTTACCTGCAATGGTTGTCACGTAATCTTCGGAAGCCAATTAGCCAACATTTAAACTTGAATCAGAGCATTTCTTAGATCTGACTAAGAATCATGTTATATCCATTTTTATCGATTCCGTCTGCATCAAATCCTTTATCATCGTATTTAGATCCATTAATATGGACTTTAGCTAGATTAAATCCATATTTATCGTAACCGTTCTTGTCATATTTATACCTATACTCAAAACCAAATCCATTTTTGTCATATCCAAGTTTACTAAATCCATAGTCATTATACATGGATCCGTTTCTATGTAATCCTTCTCTATTAAATCCATCTTTATCAAATCCACTTTCATCATGTGGAGAGCCACTTCTATGTAACCCATTTATAGCAAATCCATTTTTGTCATATCCAGATTCATCGTACTTATTTTTTATATTATTTCCATCTATATCATTGCCATATTTATCAAATCCATACTTACTATATATGAGCCCGTTTCTACAGAATCCTCTGCTATCAAATCCTTTTCTATCATGTCCAGTTTTATCGTAGCCATCTACATTAAATCCATCTATATCAAATCCATTTTTATCATATCCGTAGTCATCAAATATAGATCCATTTCTATGTAATCCATTTTCATTAAAGCCATCTTTATTAAATCCGCTTTTATCAAAGTATAATCCGCTTCTATGAATTCCACTCAGATTAAATCCATTTTTGTCATATCCAGATTCATCGTACTTATCTTTAATATTATTTCCATATTTATCATGTCCAAATACATCGTTCCCAGATTTATCATATGATGATCCATTTATATATAATCCTTTTCTATCAAATCCACTTATATCATATCCATTTTTATCGTAGCCATCATCATCATATCCATTCTTATTGTATCCTTTATCTATAAGGAGATTATCAATGGCATCATACAAAGGTTCTTCTTCCCCAGGTGATTTTTTTGGCGCTCTCTCTCTATACTTATGGTAAAAATTGAGATCGATATCAGAATCGTAACAATCATACGTACATTTATCTTCATAAGTTGTTTTTTTATCTATACTACTAACGTTAGAATCAGAATAATGAATACCAGAATTATTATATTCATATTTATACGAGCATCCGGCTTTACAGGTTCTTTTTTTATACTTGGACGTGTAATCATCATCAGAATCGGATGATGATTCATTGTTGTAATTCCTTTTTTTAGTCCTACTATCAACGCCAGAGGAGGAAGAATAAATATCATATTTATACAAACATTCACTTTTACGAGATCTTTTTCTAGGTTTGGCCGTATAGTCACCTTCAGATTCAGAAGATGATTCAGATTTGTAATTCCTTTTTTTAGTACTATGTGTTACACATGAATTAATAGATGACACATAATCAATAGGTGGGAACTTAAGTTCATTCGCTGGTTGTTGAGACAACTCTGCGAAGCTAGTTGCTCCATAACAACTGGCTGAGACAGCTATATTGACTTCATATCCATGGTGGGGATGGATACATCCAGAGACGGAAATCAAGCGATCAGTCATCTTTATACCTAATAACAGACAAATACACACTTCCTATTATACATTACAACGCAGAGTTGGTTGCATTAAGAACTTATTGTACGATAATCAGATACTGCTCATTGTTACATCGGGAAAAAAATAATTATGTCAATTAGTTGTTATTTACTTTTTAATTTTAGTTGAATGCCATTGTTATAAATTAACAAATTACTCTATTGGAATGAATGGTAAGAAATAATAGTTTTTGTAGAATCTGATAATAGAAATGATTATAGATAAAGAGCTAGAAAAATTTGGTGTTTATTGTCTGATTATTTGAGTGATTTTTTGTGTGTGGGAATTTTTTGAAATAGCACGGGAAGATCTGTTAATTGTGGAATCGTTTTCAGATAGTTAAATGCCTAATAATTTGGATCTAAAGTACGTGGTGTTTTAAATTTTTGGAGGTGTTATCTTTATATGAATGTTCATATTTTTTTGATGAATATGAACTTTATGAGTTTGGTGTCTGTGTAAAAAATAATTTATAAATCCACACAAGTATTTGCAAAGTCTAAATGGGAAATTTAAATAATAATAATCACACAAAACAATTTATTACTATGAATATATATTTAATTAGAAAAAATAGTGATTAGATATAATTTTTAACGCTACTATAGAAGAGTGTATGATTCTGGACAAAATAAATATAAGAAAGTCATGTTATGAAGAAGTGTAGCGTCGTAATTAGCAGGTTTATATCTAAGAATATAGCTAAATAATAGTGAAAGACAAGGGGTAGATAATGAGATAATTTTGTTGGTAAAATAATATTACTAGTAATAAAATAAGTTTTCTTCTTAATGTTAGTATAGATGAAAAATACTCAATCATAAGAATAGTAATGAATAAAAAGATAATATCGCTGCTATTAATAAAGCAAAAGATGGAGTTACACTGATAGAAAGTGATTATGAAAAACTGTCATTATCTAATAAGTACCTGTCAAGATGCAATTAAAACTAATTGAAAAGTATATTGTCGATAGCTATTTACATAAATTTATTTTGTCTGTTAATGAAGCTGCTATCTGTATTTACCTCAGTTCTATTGAGGTATTTTAATAAAATTTCTTCTATTAACTAGATCATGATATTTTTTAATAACTCATTTTATTATTTTATCAATTTTTTCAAACTCTTAAGATTATACTTGCTGAGAGGATTTCATGTAAGACTCAGAAATAATCATATTTTGATTCACGTCTATAAAGTCTATTTACATCCTGTCTGTTTTTATGGCACCCAGCTATATCATTCCTATCTTCATTGTCTCCTATATGGATCCTAGCCATGCTATCAAACAAAAGTTTATTTTCCCTACAAACTCTTTTTTTAGCTTTATTAGTTGGAGAGGAAGAAACATTGTATTCATCTTCAGAATTAGAAGAATATTCGTCTTCATAAGTTCTCTTTTTAGTCTTGCTGTTAAGTCTACAAGCATCTAAATTGCTTTCAGATTCACGTGAATACTTACCTTTGCAAATTCTTTTTTTAGATCTGGTAGAATTATCATCATCAGAATCAGATGATGATTCAGTTTTGTAATTTCTTCTTTTAGTCCTATATGTTCCATCCATATAGCTATGTTCACCAGAGTTAATAAGTTGTAAATCAAGTTTATTCGTTGATTGTTGAGAAAACTCTTCTAATTTATTTGTTCCATAATCATTATCTGATTCTATTCCATGACCTTCAGATTCTGATGATTCAGGAATACACATAGAAACGGAAAGCAAGCGATTGTCCATTTTACACCTAATATTTTATTCCTGACAAAAGGAACTTTTGAGAATTAATTCCAATGTATAGCAGAGTTTCTGATAGTTATAAGCTATTGTTTAATAATCATTTTTTCTTATTATTGCATCTAAGAAAAAATAGCTATGCCAATTATTTGTTATTTGCTTTTTATATTGTAGAATGGTGCAGTTGTAAGTAGAGGCATGAAAGATGCTGAAATTATTCTTTTATTATCTTATGAGTTGAGTCCTATTTTTTATAGGGTAGGGGGGTGAAGCAGTACAGAAGATCGTGTGATTATAGAATTGTTTTTGCTGCATGATTTGGATCTAAGGTATGTAGTGTTTTAAATTTTGGGGGCTTATATTTATATGAATGCTTGTGTTTTTTTGATGAAGACTAACTAATAATGCTTACATTAGCAAACTCTAAACATTACTATTATTGTAATAGCTCGAAAGCATCTACTATTAACTGTACCTTAGTAATTCCAATAGTTTTCTTTGTGTAAGATTAAGAAAGTTGAGTAAATCATGTTCAATTTTTAAACTACCTGAACCAACGCATTTCTTGAACCTTACTAAATCCATCTTTGTTGAGATTGTCTTTATTAAATCCATAAGCATCAAATCCGTTATCATCGTATTTAGACCCGTTCATATGGATTTTCATTCTATTAAATCCATGTTTATCATATCCCTTTTTATCATATCTATACCTATACTCAGGATCATAGTCATCATATCTATATCCAGCACAATTATATCCGTTTTCATCTTCTATCGATCCATCTTTATGACGACCAAGTATATCAAATCCATCTATATCAAATCCATCTATATCAAATCCACGTTTATCATACCCATTGTCATCATATGTTGACCCGTTTCTATGTAATCCGTTTAGATTAAATCCATCTTTATCAAATCCACTTTCATCAAAGTAGAAGCCGCTTATATGAATCCCGTCCATACTAAATCCATTTGTATCATATCCATAATCGTCATAATTCTTTTTGATTCTATTACCATGCATGTCATTCCCATATTGATCATATAGTAAGCCATTTCTATGAAATCCTCTCCTATCAAACCCTTTTTTATTGTGTCCACTTCTATCGTATCCCTCTATATCATAACCATGTTTATCATATTCTATGAATAGCCTACTAAGTCCATCAGATAAAATTCCATCATCCTCAGATGATATTTTTTTAGGTTTTTTGCTAGAGCCAGAACAAATATCGGGATCAATTTTAGAGTCAGACGTGCATTCAACTTCATAAACTCTTTTTTTAGGCCTACTGTTAACGTCAGTATAACCAATATCGTAATCATCCTTATAATCTAACGAACATTCGTCTTTGCAAGAATATTTTTTTTTAGATTTGGAGGTATAATCCTCCTCAGAATCGGATGATAATTCAGTTTCATGATACCTTTTTTTACTTCTGTATGTCCCATATGTATGACTAGATTCTACCGAGTTAATAGGTGGAAAATTAAGTTTATTTGTGGATTGACGTGACAATATTGAGAATTCATTTTCTTCCGGATAATTATCTGAAACGACCTCATCAGCTTCGGACGGTTCGGTAATTAATTTAGGAACATAAAGCAAGAGATTATCCATTTTCACACCTAATTTATTTGACGCTCTACAAATATACACTTTTGATTATTAATTCAAACGGATGGTTATAAGTAGTTGTTGGGTATGAATCAATAACTATCTTCTATTGTCACATCAAATAAAAAATAGGCACACCAATTATTTGTTATTTGATTTTTAATTTTAAATTAGATAAAAATACCATTATTATTAATTAGCTAATATTATTAATTAATAACTAGCTAATTGTTTTAGTATGGTAAAGCGTAAAAAATAATAACGTTTATATCTGGTGGGGATAAATTATGAAACAGGAATTGTTAAAAATTGTACAATCTATTAGAAGAAAGAAGAAAAATTTTTACCTCTGAAAAATAAACTTCTTATTATTGATAGGATACACTATAACGTAATAATTATATTTGATGAGAGCTATTAATGATTAAGCATAACTTCAAAAATTATCTACATACAAAGATACGTAGAAAAATGTAAATCATACTGCCTATTATTATTCATAAAGTAAGGGTCACACACAAATATAATACAACTCACTTTCTTGTTATAATGTGTTATTCAGACGTTAGTATTTATCATGGACGTCAATTCAACTTCTTTAATCAAGATCTTCCATACACTTGACTAAAAATCCATTCTTATCATGACCATTTTTATCAAGTCCTTCCGCATCAAATCCTTCATTATCGTATCTAGATCCATTCATATGTACTTTAATTCTATTAAATCCATATTTATTATACCCTTCTGCATCATATGTATACCTATATTCACCGCAGCCAAATTCATCATATTTATATCCAGTGTCATCGTATCCATCATTGTCATATCTTGATCCATCTCTATATAATCCATTTATATTAAATCCATTTATATTAAATCCATCTACATCAAATCCACGTTTATCATATCCATTATCATCATATATAGATCCATTTTTATGTAATCCATTTCTATCAAATTCGTCTACATCAAATCCATTTTCATCAAAGTAGAAGCCACTACTATGAAATCCATCTATACTGAATCCATTTTTATCATATCCAGATTCATCGTATTTATCTCTGACATTGTTTCCATGTTTGTCATTACCATATTTATCATATCCATATTTATTATATATTGATCCGTTTCTACAGAATCCCCGTTTATCAAATCCGTTTCTGTCATGTCCACTTCTATCATATCCTTCTATATCATAACCATGTTTATCATACTCTATAAATAGGTTACTAATGGCATTAGACAAAGGATCATCACCTCCTGATACTACTTTTTTAGCTTTCTTGCTGGAACTAGAAGGGACATCGGAATCATATGCAAGCTCTGATGAACATTCATCTTCATAAGTTCTTTTTTTAGACATACTACTGACGTTAGAAGCAGAAGAATAAACCCCAGCAGGAGAACATTTACCGGTATAAGATCTTTTTTTAGGTCTGGAAGTACAATCATCCTCAGAATCGGATGATAATTCAGGTCTGTGATTTCTTTTTTTACTCCTATATGTTCCATAATTGTGACTGTATCTGTCAGAGTTAAATTTCGGAAAATTAAGTTTGTTTTCGGATTGTTGCGATAACACCGTGAATCCATTTGTTATAGAAGATTCATCTGAAGCAATTATATTGTTTTCAGATTCAGTATCACATGCAGAAACAGAAAGCAATCGATCGACCATTATCTACCCAATTTATAACCGACAAAGATACACTTTTTAGTATTAATTAAATAAAATACACTTGTACTATCGTAGATAGAACTGTTAAATAATCAATTAATAATATTTACTTATTGTTACATTGAAAAAAAAATAGTTATACCAATTATTTGTTATTTGATTATTAACCTGAATATAGATAAGAATAAGATGATATTATTACCAATAGATACACTAATTGATCTCATGTCGTGCATTCTAAAAATAACAACCTAAATGCCAATAACACCAAAATAGTAATTATTAAAAACTCTATTAATATATCCACTAAAAATATTAGTAAATAGCAAGTAAATTTTATAACTTTGAATAGTTTTTGCATATGCATAAGTAATTATTTAAATAAAGCTATTTTTTACGTGAGGTTATATAAATAACTATTTTTATAGGTAATCTTTCCCTTCCAATTGTAGTCAGTTGTAAGTTTGTCATCAAACATGATAAGTTTAATGACATTTATAGATTATTATTAATCAATGTTAAACTAGAAAATATAACTAATTACATTGACAATATTTTTATTAAATTGCAGATATTTTTGTATACTAATCATTGCTAGCATAACTAACCTTAATTTGACTGCAAAATAATTTGCATGATACTCAATATATAGATACACATTGGTTGTTTTGTAAAACAATAGTTGCTTATCATTGCGTCTGTTACTTGCATGTATTAATGGATCTATTTCTGTCTAATTACAAATTTTTTTTGAATTTGGTGCTGAAATTGTACTTTTTCTTTAGACATATCTTGTATTGAGTTATTATTTCAGTAATCTGATTTTAAATTTTTTATAAATCTTCATGTTTAATAGTATCTGCTATTAATAATTATAAGGAATGATTCATAAAAAATATTATAGTTGGTTGAGGTAAGCGTAAATTTAGAATGTTTTCTTAAGCAAATAAAATAATTATTAGATAAGGGGATAATTTTATCGGAAAATTTCATTCATCATTCATAAGAAATAAATGTTGATAGCGTGAGAAGCTACCTAGTAAGTATTTTTAAGGATCTAGTTCAAACCAATTGGAAAAAAGCATATTGTCGATAATTATTCATAAAGATACTTATTTTGTCCGCTCGTGAAGTTACTAAACTAATACTAGTTGTAGTTATTTTATTACAAAACATTAAAAAAGTTTCTTACTAAAAATACTAGAATGTTTCTCCCTTAATACTTATAAGATAAGTAACTCACTTGCAGTTTTTAAACTATCTGAAGCAATGCCTTTTTATCTGGCTAAAAATCCATGTTTGTTATATCCTTGTTTATTAATTCTATCCGCATCAAATCCTTCATCATCGTATTTAGACCCGTTAATATGGACTTTCATTCTATTGAATCCATGTTTATCATACCCATCTTTATTATATTTGTATCTATAATCAAAACCAAGTCCATTTTCATCAAGTCCATATTTATTAAATCCATATTCATCATATAGAGAACCATTTTTATGTAATCCTTTTTTATCAAATCCGCCTTTATCAAATCCTTTTCCATCATATATAGAGCCGTTTATATGGATTCCATCTATACTGAATCCATTTTTGTCATATCCAGATTTATCGTGCGCATGTTTAATATTATTGTTTTTTCTGTCGTGCCCATATTTATCATATCCATATTTATTATATATTGATCCGTTTCTACAGAATCCCCTCTTATCAAATCCTTTTCTATCATGATCACTTACATCGTATCCATCTACATTAAATCCATCTTTATCAAATCCATTTTTATCATATCCATAATCATCATATATTGACCCGTTTCTATGTAATCCTTTAATATTAAATCCATTTTTATCATATCCACCTTCATCAAAGTAGAAGCCGCTTCTATGAAGTCCATCCACAGTAAATCCATTTTTGTCATATTCTATAGAGAGGCTATTAAATGCATCAGACAAAATTTCATTCCACCCGCAACGGGATCTTTTTTTATCTTTCCTACTGGAGCCAGAAGAAAGATTTGAATTATCTTCAGAGTCTGACGATGATTTGACTTCATAAGTTCTTTTTTTCCTCCCAGGATTAATGTTATAACTATAGGTATTATAATCTTTAGGTTGGTACGAGCCTTCATATTTACATATTCTTTTTTTAGATCTGGGTGTATTATCATCTTCAGAGTCGGACGATAGTTCGGTTTGGCAATTCCTTTTCTTGGTCCTGTAGGTTCCAGATGTATGACTATAGATACAAGTGGTAATAGCTGTTGAATTAGGTTTATTCGTGGATTGTTGTGACAATACTGAAAGTTTATTTGTTGCATAATAATTGGCTGAAGCTAATCCATCCTCTTCAGATGGGGGTGATTCAGGAATACATACAGAAACAGAAAGCAAGCGATCAGTCATTTTTATACCTAATATTTGATAACCGACAAATATACTTCTGAGTATTAATTTATTTATGCAGAGCTGCCTAATGATATAAATCGTTGATATATAATAAATAATTATTGATTATATATCGAAAAGAAATAGTTACGCCAATTATTTGTTATTTAATTTTTAATTTTTAGTTGATAATTCACAAATTGCTCTGGGAGATTAAATAGAAAAAAACAATAACTTTTATAGAAAATAACAATAAATACCAAAATCGTATTAAAAACTGTATTCCCATATGTATACTAAAAATGCAATAAAATTTATTTCAATAAAATGTTTTTACTTATGACCGGAAAAACGTTGTTCTTTATAGAAGGTATTTTTTATCTATGATCTATTTGAAATATAAAATGAGAATATGGTTTGGATAAGTACTATTTTATTCCTGTCTCAACTACATTTTTGTGCCTGATTGAGGTTGCGCAATTGCATACTACGACTACGAAAATTATTAAGGTATTTTTGCTTTTTTGAATTGTATTGTTAGTATTTATTTAATAATAGATTTATTTTTTTATTTAATTATTATTTCAATAATAACAAATAATTATCATAAATGTTTTATTTTTTAATGCGACAATCAGCGTCAGATTGATTGTTTATTATAGTTTGCTAATTATTATATGTCGAGGGTGCTGCTATAGCCGATCGTTTGTATTTCGTGAATGGTTCTGGATCTACTGGTGGATTAGAAGGTTAAGTTGTTGCCTCTTCCTAAGGATTAGGTCGATCTAATTCTGTTCTTTAATTGTCTCAAGATCAGTATAAACATGGATTTGATAGGAATGGGTTTACTAAAGATAGTAAATGATCCTGGTATCTTTGTTATTATGGGGATGTGGATTCTATAGTAGGGTGATTGTTTGTTTTGCGTAAGTTTTTGAAAGTCCTAGTTCCTTTGGTTTTTGTTTTGACTCTGTCATCAGGGGTAGTTATGGCTGTTGGTAGAAGGTTAATTGAAGTAAATTTATCCTATCTTTCTATCGATGAAAGTAATAAGAATAAAGTTAATTTCTTCCGTGATTTTGCTTATAAATCTAGGAAATTATGTAGTTGAAAGCGTTTTTATGAGTTCTATATGAATGGATTGTATGTGAGTGGCTCTAGCAAAAACGCCACATTTGATGACAAATATGGTTATGGTAAGAACGTTTGTTGGTGTTAGAGCATTAAATACACGTGGACTTCGAGTTATAAAGATAAATGTATGGGGGTTATAATATGGCTGATGGTAATTTTCCCTTGAGGGTTTCTGAGGGGCGTGAAGTAGATATGGATTTTGTTTCTGAGGGTCCTGTTGATGTATTGCACCAAGACCTTGGTTCTGATCTTTCCTCTTTGTGTTTGTGTGATAGCTCTGAAGAAAAAACTGGTGGAGCTGAGGGTTCATCATTAAGTTCGGGGGAATTTCGCGAACAATATGATGATATTAAGTTTGGTTCCGCGAGTGTTGGTGCAGAAGGTAATTCTTCTAAAGAAGAATTATGTCTTGGACTATCTGGTGAAGATTATTCGAGCGATTTTTCTGTTATAACGTCGTCGGTAGGATTTGGAGAAGATGACTATTGTTGGATGTCTTTAGGTGATGACTCTAGATGTGATAATAGGGGATTTGATAAAAATGGAGTTCATGCTGAGACTGGACTCCTATATGACGGAAATGGTCTTGATAAAGATGGTCTGGATGTAGAAGGGTTTGATTCACGCGGGTTTGATAAGAATGGATTTAATAGAAATGGATTTGATAGTAGTGGTTATGACAGAAGGGGATTTGATATAAATGGTATTCATAAAAATGGATCTCCATACAATGAACATAATCGTGATAGAGATGGTTATGTTAAATGTGATTATTTACTTATGTTTAAAGATCGCTCTTATAATAATTAAACTGATCAAAATGAAAGTTAGAAATTGTTGCTTTACATGATTATGTGTGTTAGTTAATTTATAAGTAGCATGTTGAAAATAATATCTTATTTATTGATTTATGTTTTTTGTCATGCTACTGTGCACATTTTGAATTTAATGCAATCTTTAATAATAAATATTAACTAAATTTTCTTCCTATACAAAATGCCTTTAGGGCTATGGAAATTTTTTTTCTAGATGTCAGATTTGTTCAATAATTAATAATACTTGTTACATGTAATTAATATTGAAATTGCCTAATGATAAATTATTTTTCTTTTAATTGATCAGTTATTATTGATAGTGATGACTGGTTTTTGTTACACGTGCTTGTATAGCAACGTTACTTATATATTATTATATTTCTAGTATATATTATTATATTTCTGGTAATTATGTAATCATGGATATGATAATGGATATTAATTATTTAAATAATAATAATATGCTTTACGAGCCTAACGAGCCTAACGAGCCTAACGAGCCTAACGAGCCTAACGAGCCTAACGAGCCTAACGAGCCTAACGAGCCTAACGAGCCTAACGAGCCTAACGAGCTTGACGAGCCTGAACTTCAAGGATTGTTTGGTGAAGATGTATTTGATGGTGATGGGTTTGATGCACATGGATTTAATAGATATGGATTTGATAGAGCTGGATTTAATAGATATGGATTTAATAGATATGGATTTGATAGAGCTGGATTTGATGTAGATAGATTTAATGTAGATGGTATCAATATTAATGGGTTTGATAGAAGTGGTAATTATTGGTTTGATTTTAATAAGTATAAAGGTGGGTAAACTGTATATTTTTTCTACAATAAAGCGTTTGGGCTTGGGTTAGGAGATTTGTGTTTGTAAGTATGGTAGATCTACTAGTGTTTAGCGATTGTTGTATGAATTTGTTATTTTGCTGTTGATTAATAATATTTGGCTAGGAAAATTAAATTTAATAATCTCTTTTTCATAATATTGAGTTAAATTGAATCTGTCATTTGACAATTTTCACATAGTGTTGATTGGAAATGGATGTTTGATTTTGATAGTTTTATTGGTTTATTATATTCCCCAAGTTGTTTAGATCTGAAGGTGGAGTAATATGGCAGTTGGTTCGGTATGCTTACAATCTGATGATGAAGCTGAAGTGGTAACTAATTCGGACGTTTTTTCTTCTGGTACTGAGAAACCGCAGCAAGCTGAATATAGCCAGGGTAGTAATATATATTATTATGATGGTTACGATTGCTGTGGATATGACCAAAATGGGTATGATTGTGATGGTTACGATATGAATGGATTTAATAAACGGGGATTTGACAGAGATGGATTTTATATAGATGGTTGTTGTTTTGATGGAGAAGGTTATGATAAAAATGGGTTCAATGAGGATGGCTTTAACAGGGAAGGTGAGAGCTTATCTGACATCTTGCTTAAGTTTTTTGATCTTAATGTAGTAGATTAATTTGCGTGTAGCAAATTGGTTGTCTCTGCCGGTTATTTTATTTTTTAATTTCTTATTATTTTTGCCCCAATGACCTTTTTGTCAATAAAAACAAGTATCTTGCACTTACGAATTAAGCACTAACAACAAAGCCATAGCGATCTTGGTAATTTGTTACGAAATGAAGAGATTATTATACCCATACCCACAAGGTCTAGAGCTAAAAAACGTCCCAGCATAGTTAGTGTTTTTACTGATTATTGCTGTGATAATTTATCTTATGACTTGGATAAACTGTTTATAGAATAATATTGTGAAAAAATATGAGGCAGCAATAGTATCTTAGTTAATGTTATGTCTTTCTGAAACCAGCAGTCCTAGTTATGGGGAGCGATCAATATTATAAAAAATGCATATAAATGCATATGGTAAGTACTGGTATTATTTAATATATGTTTGTTTCATAGAATAAAGGTGATTATCCCAATTGTAATTTATTGTAATCATATTTTTTGTGTTGCGATTGCTTATTTATCTACGCGTATTTGCGATATGCAATTCTAAATTTGATTTAATAACAAATTATTATTACTGAAATAATGATTTTATTTTAGTGTTACAATGCTGCATTATATTTAAAATAATTATGTGTAAATATGGCCTATTATCTTCCAGTACATTTGTCTGAATTTGAATCAGCAGCAGAACCAGATAGTGATAAAGCAACTTCAGGTGCTTCTTCTGATTGCGCTGCGTCATCGTCGTTATTGAGCCAATCTGAACTTAAACCAGAAAGCTTTTTGGGTTATAGATCTAAAAAAAGGACTTACGATGGTGGATGCTCATCCGATTCTGACGGTGATGATTGTTATGATTATAAGTCTAGAGCTAAAAAAATGGCTCATGAAGGTAATTGTTTGTCTGGATTAAAATGTGATTTGAGAGATTCTTGTAAATCTAGAGCTAAAAAAAGATTTTATGACAGAGAAGATTTATCTGATTTGGATTCTGATTGTGACTCTAAGTCCTCGAAAAGAGTTTGTGGAGAAGTAAATTTATTATCCAATTTTGATTCGGAATCTAAATCTGAAAAACCATCCAATGAAGATAGTGAAAGTTTATCCGACATTTTATCCAAGCTTTTTGTAGAAGGTGATGATTGTTATCCTATATCTTATTCTGCACTTATGGCGCTATCTCCTGAAGAAGAATATGATGAAAGAGGATTCAATAGTGAGGGAGTACATAGAAATAGATCTATGTATGATGATGCTGGTTATAGCATATATGGATATAACAGAAATGGATATAATAGAGATGGATTTGATAGAGATGGATATGATGAAAAAGGATACAATAAAGATGGATTTGATAGGGCTGGATTTTATACAACTGGTTCTATATATGATGCTGAAGGTTATGATAGCCATGGGTTCCATAAAAGTGGATTGCACAGAAACGGGTCTAGGTATGATGATGATGGATATAATATATATGGTTTTAATGAATACGGGTCAAACCAATTTGGTGATTATTCATAATTATTGTTTTTCAGGTATTTGTATCACCGTATTATAGCCAATAACAAAACCGCGAATTTAAGTCTACAGCTTTTATTTGTATAGCTCCAAATAAACAGTTCATTGCTCACTAATATCCGTTTATTTTATATTAATTTTTAATCATGTTGCTCATACTTATTTACGATTTTTTCATTAACTAACTAATTACAGTTAGGGCTACATATCCGGTTCTGGGTTTTGTAGTTAATCGGATAGTAGATTATATAATTGCCATTTATATACAGTTAAATTAAGCATATAAAATTTTCTTGTCTTTATTTTATTAAATCAATATAGTCCACGTTCATTATATAATTTGACTCCATGTTTTTACAGAATACAGCATAATAACCTTTATAATTAATAGACATTTGTCCAAAATAGAAAGAAGATCACAGACATCAACTTCACTATCTTGTACGTTGGACTACCTATGTCACTGCGAAACAGTACTATTAGGGGGAAAAAACATCAAAATTGAGATTGTATTAAGGAAGAAGAACTTTAATATTATAGTCATACAGAGTTATATTAATACATAATATAAATTAAGATAAATAATTTTGCATTACAAAAAAGCAAAGCACCGCGCAGTGCCTTGCTTAGATATCAATAAGAATAAAGATACTAATATCCTTATAAACCTATACCTCCGTTAACTCTAAATTTGAACCTGAACCTGGTGGTCTCTTGAAGTAAATAAAACTACGCGCCACAGCTGTACCATCACCTCTTCGTTTTCTACCACAAAGTCTACGTATTCCCTTTCTAGTTACGGCAACCAGCACAGCAATAATACCAATTAAAAACAAAAAACTCATAATAATTACAATCATATTATTATCGGATCGATCTATATCATAAAAACTTGTAGTCAAATGCATATTATCAGTAGTAGATACTAATGATGATGATGTTGTTGTATCCGCCGTTGTTACATCATCAGTAAATGGCATCGACGTTGCATCACCCGTTGTTACATCATCAGTAAATGGCATCGACGTTGCATCACCCGTTGTTACATCATCAGTAAATGAAAACGACGTTGTTGCACCACCCGTTGTTACATCATCAGCAAATGGCAGCGACGTTGCATCAGCCGTTGTTACATTATCAGTAAATGGCAGCGACGTTGCATCACCCGTTGTTACATCATCAGTAAATGGCAGCAACGTTGCATCACCCGTTGTTACATCATCAGTAAATGGCATCGACGTTGCATCAGCCGTTGTTACATTATCAGTAAATGGCAGCGACGTTTCATCACCCGCTGTTACATCATCAGTAAATGGCAGCAATGTTGTGCCACTTGTTGTTACATCAGTGGTAGTAGTTGTTGTTGTTGTTTGATGTTTTTGGTGATTATAGCTGACATAATTCTTAATTCTTTTGCAAAATTTTTCTCCACTATTGCACATATCGATCTTATCTCCTGAAGGAGTTTTCAATGCAGCTGCAGATAAGACTTCATACATATCAGAGTATGATTTTCTATAACCATTTTTACTTGCCTCATTGGCCAAAAGTGAAGTCTCTGTACTTAAAGAGTTAACTAACTCTTTAACCTTATCTTTATTATCACTATCGCAAATGAGTTGCCCTAGATCAACACCAGATGACGTTTCATTTAAGTACATACCTACTAAATCACCTCCCTCAGCTATTCCCCTTTCGCTCATACCATCAACAATTCTGATTAGTGCACATAATCTACTACACAACTGCCTACATAAATTGCTATAAAGACGGGCACAATCACCATAACCAACCATATGCATAAAGATTGAAGATCTTAACATAAAACGTGCACTAAGTAGAGACATTCGTTTAAGCAAACTGTTACCAGTTATACTATGATTTACTTCATGATCACTCCTACAAACGGTACTTTGTCTAACTGTACCAATAGGTGAAGAGCAACTAGGACCATCAGCATTATTTGTAGATTCTCCGTCACTACAGCAATTTACTTCTGGAAAAATTACACTGTCTGTGTTCATTATTCTGCCTTCTACGTGATTTTAAAATTACACTACTAATAACCATAAACATAAACATAAACATAAACATAAATATAATATAAAATAAAAATATTGAATATAATGATAATTTTTGCAGTTATAAAAAATTAATATTACCTGCCAATTAATTTTTATGCAGATTCATGAATAGAATTTATTATCATTAATACTATTCACTGTTTTATCTTTTGGAAAAAAATTTTTCAAAATTAAATTTTGATTTAGCAAGAATTATATAATCATACTATGTACCATAATTTCTCATATATATACAAAATTAGTATCACTTCCATGATTAACTACAGCAAGCTTCATATACAACTCGGTCTATTTATAGTCCTTACTACTACACTAAAATACTAAACACGACTGCAGTCCGATAAAATTTATTTTTCATCAACCCTGTGAACTTGGGCTTCCACAATTATACCTCTATCGGAAGATTCAATTACCACCTCATCCCCATCAACAAATACCTCAGCAACATCAATATTTCTCGATAAAAGTGAACACTCACTCTGTGAAATATCTCTATCATCTATCACCTCCATAAATTTTACATCTACATCATCACTATTACGAGACCTCACAGGCAATTCATCATCCATAAATAATCTTCTAACCTTATAAAATAATGATGATATTGAATTTAAACTTCTCCCCTTACTTAGATATAAGATAGGAATTAAAAGTAAAAAAAATGCAAAAAATAGAGGTATTAAATAAAATTTGTTCATGGAGTCCATGGATGAACCAATTTTGGTTGTTTTAAATATGTTCCCATAAATAACTTTTGTTTCTTCAGGAATAGAGGCAGGATTAGCAATTGTTCCCAGTGCATCTAAGCATTCATGCATCTGAGGACAAAGATCTATATCAACACTGGAATTTATTAACATTGAGTTAATTTGATTAAAGTACGGTAGTGATATATTTTTTAGATCATCCATTTTTTTATTTAAAAAATCTTTTAAAATCTCAGTTCTATTTACACTTTCATTATCACCGATAAAAATATCTAATATAGAATAACAAATTTTACTATCGTAACCTATACAGCTAGCGAACACTCGATCAATAGCAAGAAGAGCGCAGATATCAGTTCCATGGCTCTCTATGTAACCACTTATATCACTACGAGCCAGCGCCAGTAGATAAAAAAACATCAAAATTGAAACAATCTTCCTACGAGGAAGACGAATATTAAGAAAATTTTCCAAAAATGATAATACTGACACTTCTCTAGCACTTAGCCTTACACCAATTTCCATTGAATCACTGACATCTAGTCCATCTGAAACGATATCTGACTCATTATCATTATCTAAACGCAAATTTGAGCACGAACATGACCTAATATTATTCATTAATTACCCTAAAATTCATTCTAATTGGGGGGAAAAATAAAATAACCAGTCCAAATTGATTTTAACTAACACTACAACTATATATATAAACTAGGCTAATAACTTTTTTAAAAAAAGCAAAGCGCACACTGTACCTTGCTTGCATACCAAAGATTATAGCAAGAAACCACAATAATAATATACTTCCTACAACTCCGTTACAGGCAACTCGGCACACAAAGGTAAGTCTGAACTTGCAGGTAACTCTGAACTTGCAGGTACGTCTGAACTTGCAGACACCTCTGGAACTACAGATAACTCTGGACCCATTGGATACGCTATATAAACAATATCATCAGCAATATCACTAGCCCCCACTGTAGCTGAACTATAACCTCTTTGTCTTCTACGAACCCTTTTAATTACAGTAACAACCGCAAAAGCAATACCCATCATTAAAAACAAAGCACTTAGCAGAATAACCATAAGTATAGAACTATCCTCTCCAGATTGATCTATATCATAAAACGAAGTAGAAAATACTTCACGAGGTGTAGATGTAACTGTAGATGTGTCATTATAATCATAATCGGTAGTAAATGGCAGCAACGTCGTAGCACTTGTTGTCAAATTAGTAGTAGAATTGGTAGTAGAATTGGTAGTAGAATTATGCATTGAGAGATCAAGTCTAACATAATTTCCAATACTTTTGCAATATTCTTCTCCATTATTGCACATATCTTCCCTTTCTACTGTAGAATCACTTCTCGATACGGCAAAAAATACTTTTTTCATATCACTTAATGATTCGTTATAACCAGAACCCCTGGCTTCAGCCGCTAAACTTTTAGCCTTTCTTTTAAAAGATTTAGCTAATTTCTTGATCTCTTCTTTATTATTATCACTGCATATGAGTTGCTCTAGATCAAAACCAGATGCAGTTTCATTTAAGTATTTACCTACTACAAAATCACTTCTATTACCAATCCCCCTTTCATGCATGCCATCAGCAACTTCGATTAATGCACATAAATTACCACACAACTTCATACATAAATTTCTATAAAAACGCACACCATCGCCAGAACCAAGCAGGGTCATCAAAATCGAAGACCTTAATAGAAAACGTACACCTAATCTAGAGATGACTTTAAGCAAACTATTTCCCGAGATGCCAAGATTTAATCCAGCACGATACCCAGCAACAGTACTTTGTGTAACTGAAGCAATAACTGAAGAGCATCTATGATCACCATCACTAGCTGAATATTCTTCATCACTACAATCAGTTACCTCTGAAAAAATTATACCATCTGTGTTCATTGTTTCGCCTTCTGCGTGATCTCAAAATTACATTACGTATGCCCCTAATTCCCAAAGTAATATAAAACTAAAATACTTAAAGTAGTGATAATTTTTTGCCGTTATCGTTATAAAAAATAAAAATCAATAATTAAAATTAATATTACCTATACATTAATTTTTAATGAAACTTAATATCCAATCGGTTATATTTAACCAAATTATTCTAATTTTTTACAAATATAATGTATATTTATTTCAAAATTTTTTCTTATTTATTTTTAAAAAAAACTTAAATTTTATTATAAACTTTGGGCTTATTTGCTATAAATCTCTCAATTTTAAATCAACATCAAATATGCCCAATCCAGATTAAGCAGATCAATAACCATTACTAAACTTTGACCACATAAATCATTACAAAAATTACATTTTGCATATACTTTTTATGTTTCTGATTAATAATACGCAAAATTATTCTTCATAGTTAATTCTTAGAAAATGATGATTTAATTCACACCTTAAATGTAGGTTATATTGGAAATTATTGGACATATTAAGAAAAAAATACTATATTGACACTTGAATTATTATCTAAATTTTAGATTGATTAATTACATATTTAATGAGCCACATAAACAGCATGTCACGTTAACAAATTAGCACTTCCATTAATAAATGATAGCCTTTAATTAAATAATAATTTACAGTTAAAATTGTTAATAATCATCAAAAGAATTGTATGTTTTTAAACATTTTAAAAAAAATAAAAATTTTATTCATCTCTAGCATGAATTTGGACCTTCACAAAAATCTTGCCATCACAATTTCTAACAAAATACTCTTCATCTTGGTCATCATCTCTATGCGAACATTCAACACCTGCAGATTCAGTAATAACCGACATTTCCATGGACTCATTATTGCCATCACAGTCACTAGAGTGATTACTCAATATTTTTGTAATACTACATAATCTATCAAATTTGTTGTTTATTAACCTTCTGACTTTGACAATCTTTGTATTATTACTTATCAAAAAAACATTTAGTAGAACCAAAAAAGATATCAACGAACAGAACAGAGATGCTAAAAGTACATAATTTGGAGAAAAACGAAGACTACGACCTAAACTACTAAAAACACCACGGGAAACATCATATACTTCAACCAATGATTCAACAGTAGTTGTTGCCGTAGTCGTTACAGGAGATACCGGCTTAGCGGTAATCCAAACTATGTTATTACCAACACCTGGGTAAACAAAATCTAAATAGTTATGCAAATTTGGGCAAATATGTAGCTGCACAGCACCGACATCAAACTCTTTTTTAGCTATCATAAAAGGCGCAAGCAGCTCTTTCTTTAAAGTATCAAACCAATAATAAAATAACATGTCAAAATCTTTATACCAACTTAAGAAAACATCTTTTTCAATCATATTGTTACTTATACTTTTATTACCAGTAATATGAATTATTTCATTTTCTAAAGAAAGCATATCTTTGGTCAAAGTTACAGGAAGAGGAGTACCTATAAGCATAGCATGCCTAAATTGTCTTTCTATATATATTAGAAGACATACCCTAAGAGAAAATGCCTCTAAAAGCTCATTGTCATCATTAAAACTACAAGTTACACCTATTAAATGAAAAAAGATCAAGAAGAGCATAAACTTTTTAGCATATTTAGCTAATCCCTGGTAATTTGAGAAAAATGTAACGCTGTGACCTTCATATAATAACGCACCATGCTCATCGCAATTATTGTTATCAATCTCATCATTAAATGATCTATCTTCCACGCATAAATCCGAGTATAAACCACCAACAACGCTACACATGAAATCACCCTTTAAACGATCACAACCTATATAATACTTCAATAAAACAAGCAATTATTGCTATAACACAAATAATTGATATAAGAAAAATTTAAGATAATCATTGTACGCAAATCACGTTAAATACAGCAGCAAAAACTATACTCCACAAGTAGAAATTTTTTTATATGGATACATTCACAGTTTTATATAGACAGATACATTCACAGATATATCAATTTGATATTTATGGAGCACAACACAAAACATAAGTAAACGAATAACAAGTATATAAATTTCATCAATTTTTTAGTGACTATTAAAATAAGAAAACAAAACATACATAACCTACGTAATTTACAATATCATCCAATATGGTAGCAACATACTGTATATTGTGTAGGCAGTTAATTTATTAAAATTTGTTTTAAATATTATTTGTCACAACAATATTCATAGGCAACATATAAATTAAGTGTTTAATTTTATTATTAAACTAACACTATAGAAAAATACACCTGTAATAATACATTAAAGATTTAGTAGTAAGTTACAAATAAAATAAAAATACCTGATACCCCATATTTGCTACCATAAAATAACAGTGAAAGTAAAAAACAGTTCATCTCAAAATATTTATCTTGGTAGTATTATAGTACGCACAAATTATTATTTTCATAGGATTGAAATGATTAGGACAAAATTCGGAAGTCCAAACCGTTGTCTAGATAGTACATTGGATCACCAATGCAGAGAAAAAAATTTAGATCGTTTGTCTCATTGCCAATGCGAAACTATACTGCTAGAAAAACGAGAAAAAAATTATCCTTTATACAAAAACAGTAAAATGTTTTTAGGATTAAACACAACCTCGATCCTTAAATTAGCATCCATATTTAGTTTACTAGGGTATGCAAATGGAATATTAGATTATGATGAAGACATTTATATATCATCAAGCTGGCTTACTATGAAAACAAGCCTCTGTATGCTAATATACATTAAAGAACATTTTGATAGGGCTATCTTAAATGGCGAGTCCGTCCCCAGCGTAGACATTAACACGATATTAAGCAATATTTTGGAAAAAATAAACTCCACATTACCTATAAAAATTACAGATCAAGACATTAACCACAAGCTTTATTATGTAGGAGATTACTTATACTCCGTATCTCGTAAATTTATTCTTAATAAAACTGACTACTTATTAGATTTTTTAGATCACGGATCTTTTGAACAATATGATAAGTTACATCTTGCTAATTTAACCCCTCCAGCTATAGGAAACATTGAAAATGATGAGTATAGCAACGCAGCTATTGTATCAAATATAAGCAGAAAAATAGTCAAAAAGATTCACTATAGAGGTGATCAGGAGGTAGTCAAGGAAAATACCATTTATTGTAAAAGCATTGTTGAATATATCTCCACATTAACTAATTCAGACAATGATCCAGAACCAGAAACTATAGGAAAAAACATAAAAGTTATAGTATTAACTCTTGCAGCGTTTTCATTTTTGCTTGTTGCTTACTTTATAGTTGCTTTCGTTAAAAATAAGTTCTCTAATAATTGTATTCTTCGCAGATCAGAAAATGATGATAACGTTGAAATAATAATGCTAAGCGATATTGAAGAAGAAGAGGAAGTAGCATAAAGTATTAATAGGATAAAATGAAAACATCAACCAACCAATCTAAAACTAACCATACCAATTCGATAAAAAAATAATAGGCATCATTCATCAAAGAAAAAACAATGCCTATAACACTGAACTTTAAATGCAATAACGCACAACTTGTGTACCTTAAAAGCACATAACCTAGGAAATCTATTAAAAATAATACAATTTACAAAATAATAACAAAAACAATAGCCGTCTCCAGCTACCAAAACACAGCAACTTGCCCCCCCTTACTTACTTCTATTTTTCATGCTGCTTTTCATGCCGCATTAATTAATTCAATAAATAATTGAACTTCTAGTGAATGAAATACATAATACTTACATACCACTAAAAGGAATACTGTTTATATGCAATCAATTACCACAACTCACTACCATAAAAATCCATACGTTTCGCTTACCTACAACTCTGTTACAGGAATATTTGAATATTTCCTCCTTGAATGATTATCTCTAGTTGATAAAGCGTAATCTAGATCTTGCCTAGACATATCAGAATTTTTATGTCTTACTACTTTAATAATAGCAATGATAGAAACAAGAAAAATACCAATTGAAAATACTACCCCTAAAGCAATACCAAAATTTCTAACATCAAACGCACTACCTACTTCTAATTGATCATCAATTGTGGTAGCTACTGATGGTAATGTAGTACTTTCGTTGATGCTCTGGGGTAATGACGATGAAACATCTGCACTATCACTTGTAATAAAAGACAATGTTGTCGATGTTACGTTTTTTGCCACATCTCTAATAATAGACAACAACGATGTTTTATTACCAGTTACGTTTCCAGAAAAAGGTACTAATTGAGTATTAACCGTGGTAACTACTGATGATAGTGTAGTACTTTCATCGACGACCAGGGGTGATGCCGCCGAGACAGTTACGCTATCACTTTTAATAAAAGACACCGTAGATGTTATCCTACTTGCTACATCTTCAATAAGTGACAACAACGATGTCGTACTACCCTCATCATCACTAAAAAAAGGTACTAACTGAGTAGTACCCGCTTCATAACCAGCAACTAAATTATTCGTATCCACTATTACATCTCCTACATTATTCCAAAGACAAATTCCATAACTGCTGTAAGTGTATATAAATCAAAACATTTAATGTAATGATTTTTTTACATTTATTACGGAATAATAAAACATAGGCATTGACATTATGTTATTCATTAATACAGCATTTAATACCTACAGTATTACCTTGAACACCATTATCTTTTGTATAGCAAGCAATATAATATTCGCTCTTAAGCTTTACTTGTTTTTAAAAAATTTAACTTATATATTGCCATATATCATTTTGCAATATATCATTTAATAAATAAAATTATTCGATACAGATACTATAAACATGTAAATCAGATTGCGGTGCTGCTTGTATACAATAAACAAATCATATGTTTTTATAATTAATTTATTGCTCTTATGTACACATAATTTAGTTAAAAACTGATCCTAATAAATTGATATTAAATTATTACTTGAATAATTAGTGCAAATAGACATTGATAGTGCTTAAAAATACATTTTAAAACATATCTTATATATAAAATATAAATTTACATTTTACTAATAAAATAATTCAACAGCATTAAAAATATAGGACCCCTTATAAATACCTACATATTGGCACAATATAAATTTTATAAAGCACCACTTTTCTTAAAAACAAAAAATCTTAAAAAATCTTTATCACAGAATAAATAATTATAAATAGTATAAATGCAGACTCATTATTAAGGAGAAGTAAAAAATTAAGAGCTATGTCCTTTAAAAACTCATCATAATCTTTGTTTACTTGTAACTTAAATATAAATTCAAATACAAACGTTGATATGAGTTTAAAATTTCTACCCACCCCCTACCGGGATAATTTTAAGTACAGAAATAAAGATCGCCACTACCACAAAAAACAACACCTAACAAATGCTTCAATACAAATAGTGATAAGGGCAAAATCACCTAATATAAAAACATTAGTACTATAAAATAATCCCTGAATCACTACTCTACAACATCTCATATAAGCTCAATATACATACCACCTGTAATACTATCCCTAAAAAAACATAAATTAGTGAATAATAAATTATTGAATGCATTATTTTACTATTACTAATAGAAAGGAGACATACATGATTATAGACAGGCAATTAATGTCTTCAGAGTAAATAAAGGGTATATTCTTACTACAACAATACTTACCAGTCTAAATCAAACTTATGCAATTATACTATTTACATAAATGTTATGCTTACAGAACGCGTTCGACTATTTTAAATATTATATATATATTGAAAATTAGCTTATAAACCTTACTTCATCACATAAAAAACAAATGCTTAGGAATATCAATCATATTGCTGCTTGCCATTAATAATATTGGAATAGAACATGAGATACTGGTAGGAATTAAATACCAATTAAATCAATAGAACAAGTAAGTAATGTAAAAAGTTTACATATTAGTTTTTTATATTCCATACGAAATATCTTTTAACTTACCTAAAAACTAATCAACTTGAATGTCGTATTAAGATGGCTTTATATATGGCAAATCACAACATAAAACAACTTACTTATATTTCTATTTTCATGGAGCCACTATGACAGTGTTATATCAAAAAAATTTTTACCTTCTTTGTAATCAAAACATGAATAAACATAAGCCATTTTTAACGCGATACAACCGCACCCACAGTAGAACCCCTTCCTCAACAAAATATCATCTACATCTGAAGCTAGAGGTTTATACCCAAACCTCACACATAAAGCATCCCGTTTTTTCATGGAAGCAAAAATTACAATTCCAATTGATGTTTCTTCGTGTACTGCCTATGAAAATCCTATGCTATGGGTAACGGAAGTATAATTTTTTTCAGATAAAACACATCTCCTATCTTTAAATTATATATAAATAAGCTACAAATTAAACAAGCTACAAATTTAAATTAACCTGTAACAACAACTAAACTAAATATTTAATCAACACACCTCTAGCCGAAAAAACCATGCGGGCCATTTCACTAGCTTTACAGAAAACACATTTTTAATTAATTATTTTTATCAATTTTAATATTATGTCTAAATATGTTAGCCTGATACATAAAAACAAAGCATTAATATCTATTATCCGGTAATACTTTCAAGCGACTCATCATCATAACCTACATCATAATCATCTTCATCTTCATAATCCTCATCTCCATCATCTTCATCATCTCCATCGTCATCTTCATCTTCATCTTCATCATCTTCATCATCGTAATCATCATCCTCATAATCACCATAATCCTCATCATCCTCACCATCCTCACCATCCTCACCATACTCATTATTAGGTATTTGCATTTTTATTTCTTTTATTGGAAATTGAAGTCCTTCCAAACTAAATTTAAATACACCTTCTTCAGCATTGATACCATCTAGCAGAGAAAAATCCATCTCATTATCTACCAGTTCATGTTTAACACTCGTACTCCAGCCATTAGCGTATTTAGAGTGTCCTTGCATGTACTGCTGAGATTCGTATTTTCCACTCCACATACACATAGTTAAACACGTGTCTTTTCCCAATCCTAGATAATTAAACGTATGATCACAATATGATAGAGGTTCAAACAAGTGCACATATTGCAAAAACCTAGATAGAAATACAGCCGCTAAATCATCTAGGGCAGATATACACTTGGCTACACCATTCCTACAAATACCACAAACCACATCTGCAATAGAAACACGATCCAACGCCCCCGAATACAACGATGGCCTATTACACAAACTATGATCTGTATTGGAAAAACAAAAACTGGAAAATGTCCTCACGAAACCGGAACTACATACCTCTGCCTCAAATCTTTCCATTAAGCGACCAAATATACTAAGATTCATGTTTTACATCCCCTAAATTAACGTATCTATACACAAAGTTATAATAAAATACAAACACAGTGATACAGATGGTACTACAAGTACTACAAATTTGTGTAGCATGTGAAAAACATATGATATCTAACTTTTGATAATATTAAAATGCATTATATGAAAATAGCTATGCATTAGTAGATACACAGATATATACGAAATAAATATAACTTAATAATGTAAATATTTAATAAATAATGATTAGTGGTTATTTGTATCTTTTTACTAAAAACAAGATAACAGACTACTTCGTCATAATAAAAATAACAGTAGGCGCTATGATCACGGTATAAATCACTAGAGAAAAATTTGGAAAGTCTTAGGTGCCTTATAACTATGATATTATCCTAGGAGTTAGTTATCTTTCTGCCTATAAAATTTATGAATCCCATTACTCGATGTCACTCACCCATCAAGTACCATAACTTTTCTATATTTAAGCTTTCGATACTAATTATTTATAATGCAAATATTATCTATGCTGCAACTATAATAAACCCATATTATTTAAATCAACATTATATTAGATCGGTGATAATTTTAGCAGCAGAAATTAAAACCGCTCACCTGTAATGAAAAGTTGTATCTACATTCAATAATAAAATTACTACGAATTAAAATTTATCATGAAGTAACCTATCATGAAGTAACAAGAAATATCAGATTCAAATACAGAACTAGAACTAACAAATACAAAACCAATGATACAGCACTAACATCGTGCTCATTTTTATACTCATTAATTGGTATAGTACAATATATTTGATTAACTTAAAATAAATCAAAAGTCATAATTTTTTGTCAAAGAAAAATTAGTACTTCCTTTATCAAAAAGCAACGATCACAGAAATGATATTGAGCAACATTACATAAAAGGGAAAAAGGGCAAAGAATGAAATTTATCTATTGTAAACATAATTAATTATTTAGTCATGATAAATGCATAGTAAAATCCCCATTACTCACAACATCCTGTCAGTAATAATAAACCTATACCTATTCCAAATTAATTCTAGTTAACTACTATAAACATTTAAGTTCTATCCTATAAATAATACTGTCTTCTAGCTAACAACAGCCAAAAATATTTTCATTATCAAAATGTAATTACTAGTTCTCCTGAGTAATAAATAGCATAGAAAAAACCACCGCTTCACAACCATATAATCAATAAATAAATACTATCACATTGATTTTATTTATATGCTTACAGTTATAAACTGATAATGTTATATTGGGTGTCTTCATAAGTGTCACTTTCCTATCGGTGTTTACAAAGTGAAAAATACTGGCACTAGCTCTTTAAATAAAGAGGGTAAATTAGCTGATGGGGACATGACCTCCATACCATGTCAACCTTCTTGCTCTGGTGCTGGTGCTGGTGCTGGTGCTGGTGGTTCACAAAATTCACCTGAGTATGCATCTATCCATTCATTATCCACTCTTATGCAAATAGATTGTAGCTTCATCGATGTAACTTCTGACGATGTTTATAATCTTATATCTAGCATACGTAGTAGAAATTTATCTCAGTATAGATCTTCCATGCATGTATTCCTAGAATCATGTATGTCTAAATCTCTTCAACACCTTCGTCTGTTTAAAGTTGAACCACTTATCTCTTATGAAAAAATAAATTCTGATCCAAATCCTAATGAAGACGAATATATCGTTCACAATAAAGAAGAATACAATTCCCTGCAATATATGTGTGACTATCTTAAATATTATATGTTGGAAGAAAATTACGTAGAAGTTTTACCTCCAATGGATGAATTTATCGCTAATTATATCGAAGAAAATGAATGCAATAGAATAATTAATGCAGTAAAAAGGGAAACAAATGTAGAAAAATGTTCACGGTTTAGAGCAAGATATGGACCAACAGTTGACATTCCACCCACGGGAGTCGATAAAAGAGTATTATATACCAGAAGTGGACACTCATTTAAATCATCAATTGAAAAATTGGAACATGATGAATCCGATTCTTGTGGTAAAAGTACTATTAATCGAGATCTTATATCAAAATTTATATCTCCAGGATCAGGAAAAAAAATAATCAGTAAGGATAGCACGATTAGAGCAATGAAATTATCTAGTAATAATTACACTTCCTCTTACAACTGGTATGCTCAAAGTTTCGTAAAATTCCACATATTACTTAGCGATAAATTTGAAAAGGCAGCTAATGATAAAAAATCGCTTATTGGTAGAAGCACGTACTTACGAAACATTGCTAAAGATAGGGAGAGACTTAGGAATGCCGAGCTCAAAACTAGAGATATTATCATCAAAATTTTTATGCAGTATTACTTATCGCTCAAAAATCAATTTAAATTTATCTTCAAACATATATTTAAAGATAAATTAGACCTTCTAAATGGAGAATTTGAACTGCCGCCAGCACCGGAAAAATGTTCACTATTGAAGCAAACAACAATGTCAGATAATCATCGCTGTAAAATAATTTCTGATATGGAAATTGTTAGACATCGCATGGGTAATTATTTATCAAAAATTGAACATAAACATGAAGAAAGTGAAAAACTTTACACAGAAAACGCAATACTTATTAGAAATAAATGTGAAGGCTATATTATAAGTCTTGAAAGTAAAGAAGACTACGACAGCACACACACACCACTTTTCCCTAGTACTAGTCTAGGTACAAATCATGAAATAAGAGAAGATAAAAGTGATACTGGTACTAATGCTCAATCATCTCATCTTGGAGCTATGAGCAAACCATCTTCGAAATCATTTAATACCATATCTGGGCTCAACGCATCATCCGGAATCAAATGGGTAGACCCTGGATTAGTGGATCCTGGATCTATTGCAGATATTGTTTGCAGCCTTGATAACAAAGATGTACGTAAGTACTTATCTGCAATGAGCATTTTCACAGCAAAATTCATGCATAAATCTTTGAAATATACTCGAGCACTTAAAATAGCCCTACCTAATTATACAGATACTTACCTAAATGATACAAGAGCAGATGGATATATTGCTAATAACAATGGCAATTATGGTCGCCTGCAATACATGTGTGATCACTTTAAATATTATGTATTAAGGAGTCAATTAGACCCCCTAGCATATGAGGAAATGACTGTTAAAGCATCAATTTCTCCACTACTAAAAACAATTAATGATGAAGAGAAAAATTTTGAATTGAATGTTGGCACTAAACTTAGGGCAGAAAAAGTTGTATCGCTGGTTAATTATGAACATGACGAATACAATCTACTAATTAAATCTATAGAAAAAGAGTACTTGAATTTATCTAAAACTAGAAAAATAATAATTGACGACATTAATCATAATAAAACTAAAATTTGGTCATTAATTAGGCCACTAGACCTCTCATGCAGAGACCACTTAATTGAATGTTTAATGAAGTATTACTTATCAATCACAGATAGATTAGAATCTATTGCCAATTTGGAGTTTAAAAACATAGGCAGACAAGATCTAAATGACAGATTTGTACTGCCAGTATCAGCAGAAATTGGAGAATTAGTACATGAAGAAATAATTACTGAATTACCAACTTTTTATTATATAAAAAGAAAAAATTTATTTTGTAGCGAAAATGTTTGTATGTGTAACTATTACGAAGGCACTTGCATGCCAGCAATACGAGTCCGTACTATGGAAAAAATTGTAGATCGCATGAAAGAATACATATTGTCCTTACACATCAAAGATAATGGAGAAGTTACACATAACAGCATACGGCTCTTCCGGCAATAGATGCAGATAAAAATTAGAAATATAAAAATTATCACATTACTTTAGCATTAAACAAAAAAATTACACCTGATATATCACCTAATATGTTGAGGCCGTATTGATCAACAAAAAACAAGAGATATAAGTAAAGAGATATAAGTAAATAATTTAAGATAGTAATCAAGATTAAGCAAAGAAGATGGTTATTCACCTGAATATATTACCCCTAGTATGGTTATATATAAATGTTAAAAGAGATGAAGAAGGAAAATGTGAATTACACATATTGGAATTAAATTTACCGCAAAATAAATTGTCTTCTGAATTTATTATATTGATATTGATCAATATGGGCATCAATAAATATCCCTAAAAATATGATTATTATTAGTAGAAAATAAGCAGGAGAAACTAGCCGATAACACTATCTGGTGCTTAAATAATAAGGCTTATATCATTAGATCTATAAATTAGATAAATTTTAACTAGTTAACTAGGTGTTTATGTAATATTAATTAAATATATATTTCGATCTATGATCTATGAATAATTTATAAAATCATCGATGATTATGGATTACAAGCCACCAGCAATAAGAGAAATTTCTAAAGCTTTACTCAATCAAACTAGCAATAAAAAATCTATTTTTTTTATACCAGCAATAGCCTATGTACTGATTACAGTTAACCTGATATCATTGTTGTGCTTACACTTCGGATAACAGATAAAAAAGTGGGAGATGTTCTAAAAAAATTGCTCCCACGATGGGCTATAAATAAATATTATTATCGTTATTTTGATTATATACTCGATGATACAAAGCAGAATATGCATTATTACTACTGACCCGCGGCTTACACTAGTTTCGTTTATACATTTATCAATAAAAGGAAAAATATTAATTTGGATCTGAAATTGATATTAACTGACTGTGATGAGGATCATCTATCGGATCGTTCTTATGATTTTAGAAATGACAGCTCAATAAACTCACCCGAATCTTCACCTTCCAGTAAAGTATCAGAGCTTGTGCAAATAGATTGTAGTTTTGTAGATGTAAATCCTATCGTTATTTCCGAAATTATATCCAGCATCCACAGTAAAAATTCATCCCAGTATAAATCTGCCATGAATTTTTTATTAGAATCATGTATGTCTAAATCTTTGGAATACCTGAGTTTGCTTAAAGTAGAACCCCTCACCTCTAGCGAAAAAATAAATTTTGATCCTAATCCAGATAGAGATGAATATATTATCAAAAATAAAAATGAATATGGAAGATTACAATATATGTGTGATTATTTTAAATATTACATGACGGGAAATTGCTTAGAAGTTGTATCGCCAACAGACGAATTTATTGTTAACTGTATTGAGGAAAAAAGATGCGCTGAGAGAATTAATGTAATCAAAAGAAAAACCAATGCTGATAAATGTCATAGATATGAAGCAAAATATGGGCCCACAGTAAATGTTCCACCTATAGGTACTGATTACAGAATACTGTACACCAGAACTGGGTATTCACTTAAATTATTGCTTGAAAAATTTATGCAAAGTGAAATTTATGCTGATCGTAAAAAATTTACAAATCCAGGATTAATATCCAAGTTCATAGTTCCAGGATCAGGATCAGCAAAAAAATTAATTATCAATAATGGGATGATTAAAAAAATAAGGGCATCTAGTAACAATTGCATTTCAGCTAGCGATTGGTATGCAAGCAGTTTTATGAAATATCACTTATTTCTTGGTGAAAAATTTCAGCAAATATCATGCGCTAAAAAATCAATTGTTAATGAAAGTTCAAACTTGAATAACATTATTAATGCCAAAAAATCACTAAGAGATGCCGACCTTAAAACTAGAGACATGATCATTAATAGTCTCATGAAATATTATCTGTCACTCAAAGATAAATTCGAATACATTTATAGGTGTAGGTTTAATAGTGAATCAGAATTTACTAAAGAATTTGACCTTCCAGTACCAAAAGAATTATCATTATTGGAACAAAAATTATCGTCTGAAGAATATCATCACAAAATAGATTCCGATATGAAAATTGTCAGAAGTCGTATGAATAACTATCTATCAAAAATTGATTACAAGGATAGAGAAAGCAGAGAATTTTATAAAGAAAAAAATATGATACTTATCAAGAATAAGTACAAAACCTATACTATAAAGTATGAGGACACAGAAAACACTTCTACTGTTAGATTACATAAAAAATACGAATCTGAAACAGTTAAAGATGAAGGGATAAATATTTTTACGAGAAAAATATCCCGTAGCATTGTAATTACTGGTTCCTGCTTAATACCTCTAAAATCATCTAATTTCATATCTGGAATTAATATATCGTCTATCACAAAACAAATAGACCCAGGATTAGTAGATCATAGATCTATTGCAGATATTATTTGTAGCATCGATAATAATGATATACATAGGTATAAATCAGCCATTAATATTTTTACGGCAAGATTCATGTCCAGATCTCTGCAGTATGTTCGAGCACTTAACGTAGATTTACCATATTGCAATGACAGTTACTACAATGATTACCACAGCGATCCAGACCTGGATGAATATATTGTTCAGAGTGAGGGCGAATACAAACGCTTACAGTACATGTGTGATTATTTTAAGTATTACATATTGGAAAGTCAATTAGAATCTCTAGCATATGAAGAGACAAGTATTAGAGAAGATTTACCTCTACTAAGCACCATTAATACTGAGGAGGAAAAACATGGACCACATACCGGAATTGAATTTTCCGCAGAAGAATATGACCTATTAATAAAATCTATAAAAATAGAATGCTTACAACTTATGGAAAATAGAAAAAAATTAATTTTTGATATTGATAAACATAAAACCAAAATTAAATTACTACTTAGACCATTAGATTGCCCAGTTAGGGATGAATTAATTAAATGTTTAATGGAGTATTACCTATTAATTATAGATAAATTTGAATCTATAGCTGATTTAGAGTTTAAAAACATAAATAGACCTTTAACTGAAAAATTTATACTACCGGTACCAAAAGTAGCTGCAGAAATAGTACATAGAGAAATACACACCAGACAAACAGTTTATGGGTATAATGTTGCATTCAGAGAAAACTTTTTTTGTGATGAAAACAATTGTCTATGTACTGATAATCATGGATACAGTCCCTTTACAGCAATACGTAGACTAATTATGGAAACTGTTGCAGATCGGATGAAGAACTACCTATTATCACTAAACAATGAATAATCCGTACACAATAAGGAACTTCCTCTATCTCTATTATAGAGATACCATAAAAATTGCTAAATTTTCAACAACACTTTACTTTATATAATGAAACGTAATTACAAAATTGTTTTACCTACACATTAAAAATTATCTTATAAAATGAGAGCATGATCTTACGTTAAATCAATCTAAGGTTGAGTATATCAATAAAAAATTATCTCTTTCATTTATCTATAAAAATCACACCTTGTTATAAAAAACTTACAATGATTATTGCACAAACATATAGTATCATGGGAAATATATTGCGTATATTCTCTACTTGATATTCAAAATTATCTACTGAGACTATTAATTTATCCCAACCATGTATATTTTAGTGTAACTTATTGATCGGTTCTTAATATAAAATGAAACATATTAGCAATAACACTTTGAGTGAGGAATCGATATTAGATTATGACAACTCAAACTATCCAACAGAACTTACTACCGATGTTTCCCAAGATTATTCTGAATGCCAGCTACTTCATAGCATGTCTGATCTTATGCAAATAAATTACAAATTTCTGGATATAGGACATGAAACTATTTCTGATCTTGTTTCTAGCATCCATAGCAATAATTTACCCCAATATAGATATTCCATGCATATCTTCCTAAAATCATGCATGTCTAAATCCCTGCAATACCTACGTTTGTTTAAAGTTGAGCCTCTTACATCTAGCGAAAAAATAAAATTTGACCCAACTCCAGATAAAGATGAATATATTGTACGCAATAAAGGAGAATATGGTTCTCTGCAATATATGTGTGACTATTTTAAATATTATATGCTGGAAAATTTCACGGAAATTGTATCACCAATTAACGAATTTATTGTTAATTGTATTGAAGAAAATGATTGTGTTGAAAAAATAAATATAATAAAAAAGAAAACAAACTTAGATAAATGCCTACGATTCGAAGCAGAATACGGACCTACAGTCTATGTCCCGCCAATAAGAAATGACTGCAGAATAATGTATACCAAAAATGGATATTCACTTAAGTTATTACTTGATAAATTGATGCAAAACACTATTACCAGTGGGAATAAAGAACTTACGAATCCTGATCTTATATCCAAATTTATATTTCCAATATCATTAAAAAAACTAATTAGTAGTAATAACATGATCAAAAGAATGAAATTCTCTAATAACAATGCTACTAATAATTGGTATGCTGAAAGTTTTATGAAATATCACCTATTACTTACTGATAAATTTAAACAAACATCCAATAATAAAAAATCAATGATCAGAAACAACACAAACATGGACAGTATTATTAAAGATAAGGAGAAAATGAGGAACGCTGACCTCAAAGCTAGAGACATGATCATTAGAAGCTTTATGATCTATTACTTATCACTTAAAAACAAATTTAAGCACATGTATGAGAATAGGTTTAAATATGAATCGGCATTTATAACTGAAGATTTTAAACTTCCTATACCTAAAGAGTGGAACTTATTGGCTCCAAAATTGTTACCGGATGATCAGCGTTATAAGATAAATTTCGATACAGAAATTGTTAGGCATCGTATGAACAACTATCTATCAAAACTTAAAATTTATAAGGAAAAAATTACCCTGCCCATCATTATAAATAAAAAAGTCATTGCTACTTTTAGTCCTGTTTTTCTTAGCACTAGCTTAGATAAAATCGATAACATAGTTAAAGATATTTCCATACAGAAATCTAGCAACGATATTGGAACCAATAGTACTAACAAAAAACCTCAGAGGTCATTTGATTTAATATCTGGCATCAATATATCATCAAGTATCACACGAATAGACCCTGAATTAGTAGATCCTGGAGCAATTGCTGATATTATTTTCAGCCTTGAAAATAAAAACGTGTCCGGATATCTAGCAGCCCTAAGTAATTTTACCGCAAGATTTATGTGTAAATCTTTGAAATATGTTCGTGCATTTAAAGTAGATATCATTGATTACAATACTATTTATCTAATTAGTAGAAATATAGATGATGACCCAGACATGGACGAATACATTGTTCAGAGCAACGGCAGGTATACACGACTGCAATACATGTGTGACTATTTTAAGTACCATGTCCTAAAGAGTCAGTTGGAAACCTTAGCATATGAGGAAATAAATAATAAAGAAGAAACTTTACCTCTATTAAGTACCATAGATTCTGAACTCACAAAATATGAACCACAGGTTGAAACTACCGCAGAAAAAATTTCATCGGTATCAGTAGTTGATGATGAATATGATCTTCTTATAAGATCTGTCAAAAGAGAATGCCTATATCTAACAGAAACTAGGAAGAAATTAATTTCCGATATTAATGCAAATAAAAACAAAATCATATCATTACTTAGACCTCTAGACTGTTCAACTAGGGATGAGTTAATTAAGTGTTTAATGGAATATTACCTATTAGTTATAGATAAATTTGAATTTATGGCTAATTTAGAATTTAAAAATATAAGCAGACCATTAAATAAAAGATTAGTGCTCCCGGTACCAAAATTAATTGCAGAGATAATTCATAGAGAGATATACACTGATAGGACATTGCATGATTATTATGTAATATTCAGGGAAAATTTTTTTTGCGACGACAGCAATTGCCTATGCACTAACAGTCTTGAGTATAACTCTCTCACGATAATACGTAGGATAATCATGGAAAAAGCTACTAGTCGCATGAAGGAATACCTATTGTCCTTAGACATAGAAGATAATGGATAAGTTACACTAAACAGCGTGTGATTATTCTAGTAATAAAAAATATGAGTAATAATCATAATTGCCTTATTTCAACTTTTTTATTGATGCTATAATTTATAATTATTAGCTAGATATTAATTTATTAAATGTTTAATAGATAATTGCTTATTAATTAAGGATATTTAAATCCGTTGCTGATACAAATTCTATAAAAATATAACTAGAAACCTAACTGAAAAATTGTCAATTCCGACACCAAAATTAATACATAGGTAGCACGTAGTAAATAATCTAAAAATTTCACATTAATAAATATCATATTCAATTACGCATAACATAAAAAATTAGCACTTTACTTTAAAAAGCAACTATTTTATAGTTTAACATTGTATTAATTAACAGTTAACTAGTTATATAATAAAAAACAATCACTTTTAATGATAATAATAAATATTATTATCATTAAATTATCTGTAAATTAACACCGCCTATACATCTATAAAAAAGTATAATATACATCCACAAATAATTTATAACTGTACTGTTACTAAATATGAGTTTTAGAAAATGAGAAATATTTGCGATAAAAATTTATATGAAGAATTAGATGAGGAGGAGAAAAATGCATATTTTCAATCGGAACAACCTTCTTGCTCTAGCACTGACATTTCAAAATTAATGTGTCCAGGCAGCACGTTAGAATTTATGCAAATAGATTGTAGTTTTGTCGATGTAGACGGCCGTACTATTCATAATCTTCTTTCTGGTATTCGCAGTAGAAATTTATCTCAATACGGATCAGCCATGCATGTATTCCTGGAATCGTGCATGGAAAAATCTTTACAATACCTACGCTTATTTAAAGTTGAACCTCTCACCTCTATCGAAAAAATAGATTTTGACCCAAGACCAGATAGAGACGACTACATTATTCACAAAAATGGAGAATACGGCCCTCTGGAGTATATGTGTGACTATTTTAAATATTATATGTTGGGAAATTGTACAGAAGTTGTATGTCCAATTAATGAACTCATTAATAACTGCATTGAAGAAAGAGATTACGCCAAAAAGGCTAATATAATTAAAGAAAAAACTAATGATAACAAATGCTTCAAATTCGTAGCAGAATACGGACCCACAACTAACGTTCCTGCTATAGGAACAGATCGCAGAATATTGTATTCTAGAAATGGATATTCACTAAGATTATTACTTGAAGAATTAACGCAAAGTAACAGTAATAATGATACACAAAAATTCACAGACCGATATCTTGTATCTAAATTTATGGTTGCTAAATCAGAAAAAAAACCAACTGACGGTAGCATACTTAAAAAGATAAAAAAATCTGGCAATACTTACGTTGCTGCCAATAATTGGTATGCTAGAAGTTTCACGAAGTACCAATTATTTCTTCATGATAAATTTAAAAAAACAAATAGTGACAAAGAGTCAATCATCAATAGCACTACAGAAATTGATGTTATTATTAAAAGCAAGGAAGAACTAAGAAAGAATGATCTTAAAACTAGAGATGTGCTCATTAGAAGATTTGCGAAATATTACTTGTCACTTAAGAATAAATTGGAATTCATATGTAAATCTATATTTAAAGATGAATCAGATCTTCTAACTAAAGAATTCGAACTTCCAGTACCAGAAGAATGTTCGTTATTAGCAGCAAAAATAGCATCATATAATCATCGTTATAAGATAGATGCTGATATGGAAGTCGTCAAAAACCGCATGAGTAGCCATTTATCAAATCATAAATATAAAGAAATTGGTGGATTTAGTACAGAAGAAAAAACAATTATTATTAGAAATTTCCGCAAAGGTTACATTATAAAAATTGAAGACATGGACTATGTCCCTATTACTGAAACCATTTCTATAAGTGACAACATAGATGAAGATATTTTAGTTGAAGATATTAGTACAAGTAGGACATCTCTGAGACCAGTTAATTTAATATCCGGCATTAAAATATCATCTGGTACAACACTGGTAGACCCTGAATTAGTAGATCCTGGATCCATTGCCGATATTATCATCAGCCTTGATAGAAAAGATATATCTGGCTACCTATCTGCCGTAAATGCTTTCACAGCAAAATTTATGTATAAATCTTTGCAATATGTTCGGGCACTTAACTTAGCAAGTCCTGATTATAATGCTATCTACCAAACCAACCCAGACACAGATGAACATATTATTTGTGGCAATGGTATGTACGGACATTTGCAATACATATCCGACTATTTTAAATATTATGTCTTAGGAAGTCATTTAGAATCTTTAGCACATGGAGAAGTAGATCTTGAGGAAGAAATTTTACCCCTACTAAATGCCGTTAATACTTACGAAAATAAAGAAAAACCTGAGATGATTAGTAGTATTATTGAATCTTGTACAAAAAAAACGGAATTACCGATTGGAGAATCTGAGTTACTAATAGGATCTGTCAGAATAGAATGTATGAATTTGATGGAAAATAGAAAAGAATTAATTGCCGACATTAACGAAAATAGAAACAAAATTAAATCATTATTTATGCCATTAGACTGCTCAGTTAGAAATGAGTTAATTAGATGTTTAATGGAATATTACATATCAATTATGGATGAATTCGAATCTATGGCTAATTTAAAATTTAAAAATACAAATAGATCTCTAACTGAAAGATTAGTATTACCTGTACCTAGAGCAGTTGCAGAGATAGTACATGAAGAAATAGAAACCCAACAACAGCCAGGAACTCAAAGATCTCCTAGTTATTATTATGTTAGAAAGAGAGAAAATTTCTTTTGTGACATCAATGCTTGTCTGTGTACAAATTCTATGGTGTATGATACCTCCTTGGCGATACGCATACGTATCATGGAAAAAGTTATAGAGCGAATGAAAGAATACCTATTATCCTTAAATATAGGAGATAATGGAGAAGTTGAACTTAACAGCGTACGGTTATTCGAGTAATGCCGTAATAGAAAAAATAGGTGAAAATTATAATTTTCTTGCTTTAACTTTATGGCACCGAAACAATTAGACTATTTGGTAATACTGATTATTAGTTATAGACAATTTAGGGTTTATAAAAATTTATACCTAATATTATATTAGCACAAAGAAAATTTCTTATGTGATGCCATATCTCGTCTATGCACTAAAATTGTGATCTAACGACAGTACGCACGTGCATAATAAAAAAGTTATAGATCGTATGAAAGGATATCTATTGTATCCTTGGAATCAGGAACAATGTAGAAGTTACTCATAATATATGATTAGTAGATATTAAATGAATATAGGAATTGAACTTGTAGCAATATCAATATGTGACATATTTCAGTATGGCAGAAAATATTATAAATTAGTTAATTGTCGCACAATTATATAAAAAATTACTTCCCTGATATGATAAAAACAACTACAATCGCGACGATTTGATTTTCATTTATAAAGTACTGGTAAATGATACATGTAATTTTTACTGTCACATAAAATGCACTTGCTATTTGTAGTTTAGTTGGAGCATGAAAAATGAGAAATGTAAGCAACAGCAATTTTAGTGATGAACCAGTCTTAGCTGAAGAAGATATAAATTACCAACCAGAACAACCTTGTTGCTCCGGTGAGCATAGCTTGCAAAATTTACATAAATCTGAATCTACTGATAGCATATCCAGCATATCCGATCTTATGCAATCTTCATCTCTGGATAGTGGAATATCTGGTTTTATGCAAATAGACTGTAGCTTTGTTGATGTAGATTCCAACATTATTTCTAATCTTATTTATAGTATCCATAGTAGAAATTTACCTCTGTATATGTCTTCGGTACATCTCTTCCTAGAATCATGTATGAATAAATCTTTAAGATACCTGCGTTTGTTTAAGGTCGAGCCTCTAACTTCTAGTGAAAAAATAGATTTTGATCCCGGCCCGGATAGAGATGAGTATATTGTTCGAAATGCAGAAGAATACGGATCTCTGCAATACATGTGCGACTACTTTAAATATTATATATTGGGAAATTGCACAGAAGTTGTTTCGCCAATGGATGAATTTGATGTTAATTGTATAAAGGAAAATGATTGCGTTAAAATAATTAATACAATCAAAAATAAAACGGATGTTAGAAAATGTTGTCAACTCACAGCAAAATACGGCCCCTCTGTCGAGGTTCCAAGTATAGGAACTGATTACAGAATATTGTATACAAGAAATGGACATTCACTTAAGTTATCTATTGAAAAATTAATACAGAATGAAGTTACAGATTCCAATAAAAAAATTGTAAATAAAAATTTTGTATTAAAATATATATCTCCAGAATCAGGAAAAATATTAACTAATAATCGTATAGCTAGAAAAATTAAATCATCTACTAATAATTATGTTTCCACTAATGATTGGTACGCTAGTAGTTTTATTAAATATCACTTATTTATTAATAATAAATTTGAAGAAATCTCCAATGCTAAAAACCCAATTATTAATGACAGCACAAACATGAAGAGCATTATCGAAAACAAGGAAGAACTCAGGAATTACGATCTTAAAATTAGGGATATACTCATTAGAAGTTTTATGAGGTATTACCTATCAATTAAAGGTAAATTCAAATATATCTGTAAATCTAGATTTAAAGGTGAATCTGAGATTATAACTAAAGAGTTTGAACTTCCTGTGCCTGAAGAATATTCATTAGCAGCACAAAAAACATTATCTGATAATCATCGCTGTAAAATAAATGCTAATATGGAAGTTGTTAGAAAACGTATGAGCAACTATTTATCAGAATATAGACATAAAGAAAGCGTAGAATTTTATAGAGAAGGAAGTGGAATAATTATTAGGGATAGATATAAAAGCTATGCGATAAAATTTAGAAACATGGGAAATATGACCGCTTCAGACTTTATTTTTCGTAATATTAGCTCAGATAAAAAAGCAGAAATAGGCAAGGATATTCTTACACATAAATCGGAGGACATTAGAATTAACAGTACTTATAAAACACCTCCGAAATCATTTAATTTCATATCTGGTATCAATATATCATCAGGTATAACACTCGTAGACCCTGAATTAGTAAATCATGGAGACGTTGCTGACATTATTTGTAGCCTTGACAACAAAGATGTACCTAGGTACCTGGATGCAATGAGTAATTTCACAGCAAAATTTATGTATAAATCTTTGCAATATATTAGAGCACTTAAAGTAGAACTACCAAACTACGATACCACTTATTTAATTAATCCAAATATGGATGAATATATTTCTCAAAATAACGGCACATATACAAGATTGCAATACATGTGCGACTACTTTAAATATTATATTTTGAGAAGCCATTTGGAATCTCTAGCATATAAAAGAATAAATATTGAGGAAGAAATTTTACCCCTGCTAACTACAACTAATGATGAAGAAGGAAAATTTAAGCTACAAATTGGAATTGATGCAGAAGAAATTACAACAGCAGTTGATGATGAATATGAACTACTAATGGAATCTATAAAAGTAGAATGTTTAGATTTAATAGAAAACAGAAAAAAATTAATTGATGAAATTAATGAAAATAAAAACAAAATTAGATCATCACTTAGGTCACTAGAATGCTCAATCAGAGACGAATTAATTAAATGTTTAATGGAATATTACTTATTAATTGTAGATAAATTTGAATCAATAGCTACTTTAGAATTTAAAAAAATTAACAGACCTCTAAATGAAAGACTAGTGTTGCCTGTTCCCCAAGCAGTTGCAGAGGCAGCACATAAAGAAATACATACCGGAGAAGTATTACATAACTATTATGTTAGACGTAGAAATAATTTCTTTTGTGATGAAAATACTTGTCTATGTACCAAATCTAGAGTGTGTAACACTCATATGGTAATAAAAATTCACATCCTAGAAAAAGTCATAGATCGCATGAAAGAGTACATGCTATCCATAACAATCAAAGACAATGGTGACATTGTGCATAACAGCGTACAACTTTTTGAGTAAAATGACAAGGAAGGGAAAAATTTTAATTATCTTGCTTTAATTTCATAAAACATGCTACCGATAGTTAATTTTACAATTATCACAATGATTTTTATCAAAAATTATCAATATAACAAAGTAGGATAAAACAGCAAATATATGGAAATATGTAATCGATACATGTAGACTAAAAATTGAAGTTTTAGAGATAGTCACAAATATTATAAAACTGCAGCTATAACAATGGCCAGCAGATTAAAAATTTAAGAATTATTAATAGCACTTTGCATATAAAAATTGATGTAGGTCATATTTTTTATTTATTAAATTCATTACTATAAATTAAATATTAATAATTAGTTAATTGTCGCACAATTATATAAAAAATTACTTCCCTGATATGATAAAAACAACTACAATCGCGACGATTTGATTTTCATTTATAAAGTACTGGTAAATGATACATGTAATTTTTACTGTCACATAAAATGCACTTGCTATTTGTAGTTTAGTTGGAGCATGAAAAATGAGAAATGTAAGCAACAGCAATTTTAGTGATGAACCAGTCTTAGCTGAAGAAGATATAAATTACCAACCAGAACAACCTTGTTGCTCCGGTGAGCATAGCTTGCAAAATTTACATAAATCTGAATCTACTGATAGCATATCCAGCATATCCGATCTTATGCAATCTTCATCTCTGGATAGTGGAATATCTAGTTTTATGCAAATAGACTGTAGCTTTGTTGACGTAGATTCCAACATTATTTCTAATCTTATTCATAGTATCCATAGTAGAAATTTACCTCTGTATATGTCTTCGGTACATCTTTTCCTAGAATCATGTATCCATAAATCTTTACGATACCTACGTTTGTTTAAAGTTGAGCCTCTAACTTCTAGTGAAAAAATAGACCTTGATCCAAGCCCTAATAGAGATAAATATATTGTTAGCAACGAAGAAGAATATGGTCAGCTGCAATATATGTGTGACTATCTCAAATATTATATGTTAGAAAATTGTACAGAAGTTTTTCCTCCGATGAACGAATTTACCATTAATTGTATAGAGGAAAATAATTTAGTTGAAATAATTAATTCAATCAAAGATAAAACAAATGCTAATAAATGCCATGGGCACGCAGCAAAATACGGGCCTACAGTTGAAGTTCCAACTCTAGGAACAGATTATAGGATATTATATACCAGGAATGGACATTCACTTAGATTATCAATTGAAGAATTAATTCAGAGCAACATTAACGATCCGAATAAAAAACTTACGGATAAAAATCTTATATCTAAATTTATATTTCCAAGATCAAATCCAGAATCAGAAAAAAAATCAACCAGAGCCAATAATAGCATCACGCCTAAAAAAATGAAAGCATCTGCTAACAGCTATATTGCCACTAATGACTGGTATGTTAACAGTTTTATTGAATATCACTTAGTTCTTAATGAAAGATTTGAACAAATATCAAACTGTAAAAAATTAATTGCTAATTCCACTGCAGACATGGAAAGTATTATTAAAAATAAGGAAGAACTGAGAAAACATGATCTTAAAGCCAGGGATAACCTCATTAGAAATTTTATGCAGTATTACCTATCGGTTAGAAACAAATTTAAGTACATCTGTCAATCTAGGTTTAAAACAGAACCAGAACTTATAACTAAAGAATTTGAACTTCCTCTTCCAAAAGAATATTCGTTGTTAGAAATAAAATCAATATCAAACAATCATCGTCGTAAGATAACCGCCGATATGGAAGTTATTAGAAACCGTATGAGCAAATATCTATCTAAACGTAGGCACAAAGAAAGCGTAGGGTTTTATAGAGAAGAAACTGGAATACTTATTAGGGACAGCTATAAAATCTATACAGTAAGATTTAGAAACATGGAAAATGTGTCCGTTTCAGACTTTATTTTTAGTAAAATTAAATCAGATAAAAAAGCAAAAATAGGGAAAGGCTTTCTTACACGAAAATATGATGGTATTACTAATAGTACTGATAAAACACCGCATAGATCATTTAATTTCATATCTGGCATAAATATATCACCAGGAATCACAAACGTAGACCCTGAATTAATAAGTCATGAAGATGTTATTAATATCATTTTAAGCCTAGAAAATAAAAATGTATCTAAATATCTAAATGCGATGAATAATTTCACAGCAAAATTTATGTGTAAATCGTTGCAATATGTTCGTGCACTTAAAGTAGATTTATATGACTACGATGACACTTACTTAATTGATACAAGCAGGGATGAATATATTGTTCAAAGCGAAGGCATATATACAAAATTGCAATACATGTGTGACTATTTTAAATATTATGTCTTGAAAAGTCAGTTGGAATCTTTTGCATATAAAAGAATGAATATTGAAGAAGAAACTTTTCCTTTGCTAACAACAACTAATGATGAGGAAGAAAAGCCTAAATTACGGATTGGAATTAAGGTAGAAGAAGTTACATCACCGATTGATGATGAATATGAAATACTAGTGAAATCTATAAAAGAAGAATATTTAGATTTAAAAGAAAATAGGAAAAAATTAATTGCTGAAATTAATGAACATAAAACCAAAATTAGATTAGTGCTTAGGTCACTAGACCACTCAATTAGAGATGAATTAATTATGTGCCTAATGGGATACTACCTATCAATTGCAGATAAATTTGAATCTATGGCTAACTCAGAATTTAAAAACATAAGTAGACCTCTAAATGAAAGAGTAGTATTGCCAATTCCCAAATCAATTGCAGAGGTTGTACATGAAGAAATACACACTGGGCAAGAATTACGTAATTATTACATGACTCATAGAAGTAATTTATTTTGTGAGGGAGATACTTGTTTATGTACTAAATTCAGGATACACGACATCTCTACGACAATAAGGATGCACATCCTAGAAAAAGTCATAGATAGAATGAAAGAATACCTATTATCCCTAACCATCAAAGACAATGGAGAAATTATACATAACAGCATACAATTATTGTTTTAGTAAAAAGGAAACGAAGGGGGAAATTTTGATTGTATTACTTTACTCTAATAATTTCAGAGTAGAATGAAAAATAAAACACATGATAAAATATACGTAATCGATAAATAGGGACTCACAGTTGAAATTTTAGCAATAGTGACAAGTATTACAGCACTGCTCGGCAGATAAAAAATTCAAACATTGTTATTATAATAACCGATCAATTGTATAAAAAATTACTTCCCTGGTATCATAAAAACAACTACCATCGTGGCGATTTGATTTTCATTTATAAACCGCCGATAAATGATGAATATAATTTTTACTTTCACACAAATTTCACTTGCTATTTGTAGTTTAGTTGGATCATGAAAAATGAGAAATGTCAGCAACAGCAATTTTAGTGATGAAATAGTATCAGATGAAGAAGATATAAATTACCAACCAGAACAACCTTATTGCTCTAGTAATTATAGCTTGCAAAGTTTACATAAATCTGAATCTATTGATAGCATGTCAAGCATGTCCGATTTCATGCAATCTTCATCTATGGATAGTAGCATATCTGATCTTACGCAACCAGAACAACCTTGTTGCTCCGGTGATTACAGCTCGCAAAATTTACATAAATCTGAATTTATTGATAGCAATAGCACGTCCAGCATGTCCGATTTTGTGCAATCTTCATCTCTAAGTAGTAGAATATCTTATCTTAAGCAAATAGACTGTAGCTTTGTTGATGTAGATCCCAACATTATTTATAATCTTATTTATAGTATCCATAGTAAAAATTTACCTCTGTATATGTCTTCGGTACATCTCTTCCTAGAATCATGTATCCATAAATCTTTACGATACCTACGTTTGTTTAAAGTTGAGCCTCTAACTTCTAGTGAAAAAATAGACCTTGATCCAAGCCCTAATAGAGATAAATATATTGTTAGCAACGAAGGAGAATATGGTCTGCTACAATATATGTGTGACTATTTTAAATATTATATGTTAGAAAATTGTATAGAAGTTGTGTCACCAACGAACGAATTTACTTTTAGTTGTATAGAGGAAAATGATTACGTTAAAATAATTAATTCAATCAAAGATAAAACAAATGTTAACAAATGTTATGGACATGCAGCAAAATACGGACCTACAGTTGAAGTTCCAACTTTAGGAACAGATTATAGGATATTATATACTAGGAATGGACATTCACTTAAATTATCAATTGTTATTAGAAACCGTATGAGCAACTATCTATCGAAACGTAGGCACAAAAAAAGCGTAGGGATTTATAGAGAAGAAACTGGAATACTTATTAGGGACAGCTACAAAATATACACAGTAAGATTTAAAAACATGGGAAACGTATCCGCCTCAGACTCTATTTTACGCAATATTAGCTCAGATGAAAAAGAAAAAATAGGCAAGGATATTATTACACATAAATCTGACGGTAATAGTACTTATAAAATACCGCATAGATCGTTTAATTTCATATCTGGCATCAATATATCCCCAGGAATCACAAACGTAGACCCTGAATTAGTAAGTCATGGAGATGTTGCTGATATTATTTTAAGCCTAGAAAACAAAGATGTATCTAAGTATTTGGCTGCAATGAATAGTTTCACAGCAAAATTTATGTGTAAATCATTGCAATACATTCGTGCACTTAAAGTAGATTTACATAACTACGATGACAGTTACCTAATTAACCCAAACACAGATGAATATATTGCTCAAAGCAGAGGTATATATACGAAATTGCATTATATATGTGACTATTTTAAATATTATGTCTTAGGAAGTCATTTAGAGTTTTTCGCATATGATGATGTAAATGTTGAAGAAAAAATCTCACCTCTACTAACTTCCATTGATACTAAAAAAGTAAAACTTGAGCTACAAACTGGAATTAAGGCCGAAGAAGTTTCAGTAGCAATTGATGATGAATATGAGATACTAATTGAGTCTGTAAGAAAAGAATGTTTAGATTTAAAAGAAAATAGGAAAAAATTAATTACTGAAATTAATGACCATAAAACCAAAATTAGATCATTAATTAGGCCACTAGATTTATCAATCAGAGACGAATTAATTAAATGCTTAATGGAATACTACCTATCAATTGTAGATAAATTTGAATCTATGGCTGAAGAAGAATTTAAAAATATAAGTAGACCTATAAATGAAAGACTAGTATTACCAGTCCCCCAAGCCATTGCAGAAGTCGCACATAGAGAAATACACACCGGGCAAACGTTGTATAATTATTATGTTAGGTGTAGGAGTAATTTCTTTTGTGAGGGAAACACTTGCTTATGTACTAGATCTCGGCTTTGCGATACCTCTACAGTAATAAGGATACACATACTGGAAAAAGTCATATATCGAATGAAAGAGTATCTATTATCCCTAACCATCAAAGAAAATGGGGAAATTATACATAACAGCACGCAACTATTTTGGTAAAACAGAAGGAAGATAAAACTTTTAATTATCTTGCTTTAATTTCATAAAATATGTTACTGATAGTTAATTTTACAATTATCAAAAATCATCACGACGACAAAGTATTATAAAACGGAAAATATATAATGAAACATATGAGATCGATACATGGAAACTAAAAGTTGAAGTTTTATCGGTAGTCACAAATATTATAAAATAAATCTGTCCCAGTAAATACATAGTAGTGTAAACAAGCTTAACTATGATTTAATTATGTTATCAGAATTGAGGAAGTTAGCTCTCTACATGCAATTACTTGCCGGAAAGTAAAAATGAAAAATATAAGTAATAGAATTTTAAATGACTCACTTGAACCATCTGGATCTAGTGCCGGTGGTTCACAAAATTCACCTAAATTTACATCGCCCCATCACATATCAAATCTTATGCAAATAGACTGTAGTTTTGCAGACATAGATGCTTCTCTTGCTTTTACCATCATTTCTAGCATTAGTAATAGAAATGAATCTCAGTACAAACATGCTATGCATATATTTCTAGAAAATTGCATGCATAAATCTTTGCAATATCTACGTTTGTTTAAAGTAGACCCCCTAACATCTAGTGAAAAAATAGATCTTGACCCTAGTCCAAATGAAGATGCGTACATTATTAATAATAAAGGTGAGTACGATCGTTTGCAATATATGTGCGATTATTGTAAATATTTCATGCTAGGAAATTGTGAAAAAGTTGTATCACCAATGGATGAATTCACTGTTGCTTATGTAGATGAAAATAATTTCGCCGAAAAATTTAACATAATAAAAAAAAGGACTGATGCCACTAAGTGTAATAAGACCTCAGCAGAATACGTACCAATCAATGTTTCCTCTGGAATAACTGATCATAGGATATTGTATTCCAGAAAGGGATATCACCTTAAATTATTGATTGAAGAAATGATGAGCAACTGCATAAATTATGATAAAAAGCAACTTACAAATGCAACTCTTGTTGCTAAATTTACAACATCAGAATCAGAAAAAAAATTGATTAATAGCAATAAAATAATTAAAAAGATAAAAATGTCCAGTAATACTTATATTTTCAATAATGATTTTTATACAAATAGTTTTATGAAATACCATCTATTACTCAATGATAAATTTGAGCAAACGGCTGATGCCAAAAAATCAATTATCACCAATAACGCAAGCATGAATCGTATTATTAAAAATAAGGAAGAACTCAGGAATAATGCACTTAAAATTAGAGATACACTCATTATGAATTTTATGAGATATTACCTTTCGCTTAAAGACAAATTTGATCACATATATAAGTCTAGATTTAAATCTGAATCAGAAATTATATCTGAAGAATTGGAACTTCCAGTACCCAAGGAGTTTCCATCACTAGCACAAAAAGTACTATCTGATAATCATCGCCGTAAGATAAATGCCGATATAGAAATTGTTAAAAACCGTATGAGTAATTATCTATCAAAACCCAAACACATAAACAATGTACCACTCTACAAAGAAAACAGATTATTCATCAAGAACGGCGGCAAAGGATATGTTGTAGACCTAGGAAACAAAAAAAACATCACTACTTCAGATGTAACTATACGTAGCACTACGTTAAATAAAATATATAACACAGGCGGAGATGCAAGTAGTAGTTCTTTACAAGAACCCTATGCTAGCACTTCAGTTACCAGTAACATACTGCCAAGGTCATTTCACTTTATATCTGGTCTAAGTATATCCTCCGGTATAACACAAATAAACCCTGAATTGGTGGATAGCGAATCCATTGCCAACATTATCTGCAGTCTCAATAACAAGAATGTATCTAAGTACCTGGATGCTATTAGTGCTTTTACAGCAAAATTTATGCATAAATCTTTGCAATACGTCCGTGCACTTAAAGTAGCTCTACCCAGTTACGGTACAGTTTACCGTATTACTCCAACCACAGATGAGTATATTATTCAAAACAATAGCATATATACACGCTTGCAGTACATGTGCGACTATTTTAAGTATTATATCTTGGAAAGTCAGTTGGAATACTTGGCATATAAATACAAGGAAGATGATATTGAAAAAGAATTTTTACCACTCCTAAACGCCATTAATGCCGAAAAAGGAAAAGCTGAACTACAAATTAGTGCCGATTTTACTGAAGAAGAATTTTCATCATTACCTATTGGTGAATATGAAGAATTAATAAGCTCTATTAAAAAAGAGTGCTTAAATTTAATAGAAAATCGGAAAGCACTAATTGCGGAAATTGAAAAAAACAAGACCGAAATAAGATTATTGATTAGGCCACTAGATTATTCAAATAGAGATATGTTAATTAAACACTTAATGGAATATTATTTATTAATAATAGATGAGTTTGAGTCATTAGCCGATCTGGAGTTCAAAAATCAAACCAGATCTCTAACGGATAGGTTTGTACTGCCAGTACCAAGAGCAGTTGCAGAGTCAGTACGTAAAGAAATTAATATGGATGAAAGAATTATTGATTATTTTACCAGGCATAGATCTGACTTTTTTTGCGATAGGAATACCTGCATATGTAGGAATGAATGTATACGCAATAGTGGTCATGTCTATAATATCCATATGATAATACGCGTGAAAATTATGGAGACAGTTATAGATCGCATGAAAGATTACATATTGTCACTAGACATTAAAAACGACGGTACACATAACAACGTAACGAGAAGACAACACCATTTTGAGGAAATGGCTACTTCTAGTAGATGAAAATGACTATAGTAGTAGTCATTTATTGACATATATGAATGCTTAAAGCGCAATCACACTTACTAACAATAGGGACACCATCTAAACCTCGCAGCAACTAATTGTATCTTAAAGATCCAGAGACCACCAAGATATTAAAAAATTTTCTAGTAAAGCTATATTACGATAAGTTTCTCCACAATCACCTACGCATCCCTTTAACCTGACTAAATTAGTGTTTGTTATAACCATCTTTATCAATTCCATGTGCGTTAAATCCGTTATCATCATATTTGGTCCCATTCATATGAACTTTACTTTTATTAAATCCATTTTTGTTATATCCCTCCTCATCATATGCATACCTAGGTTCAAGGCGGCCAAATTCGTCTGATCTATATCCGTTATGGTCATATCCATCTTCATCATATCTTGATCCATCTCTATAATATCCAAATGCATTAAATCCATATTCATTAAATCCATCTCTACCAAATCCATGGTGATCAAATCCATGATAATCGTACATGGACCCGTTTCTATGTAATCCGTTTCTATCAAATCCACCTTTATCAAATCCATTTTCATCAAGATGAAAGCCGGTTCTATGAATTCCATCTATATTGAATCCACTTTCATCATATCCAGATTCATCATACTTATCTTTTATATTATTTCCATATTTATCATTTCCGTATTTATCATATCCATATTTATTATAAATCAACCCATTTTTATGGAATCCCCTACCATCAAATCCGTTTTTATCGTGACCACTTCTATCGTATCCATCTATATCATACCCATCCTCATCGTATTCTATGAAGATCCTACTAAAGGCCGCTGATAAAATTCCTCCCCCGCTGCAAGCCCTTTTCCCGCCCTTATTAGCAGTAGTAGAAAAAACATCGGAATCATCTTCAGAATTAGACGAACACTCACCTTCATAGGTTCTTTTTTTAGCCCGAGTTGTAACATCAATAGTAGCAGCAGAAAAAACTTCAGCGTCAGGGATACAAACACCTTTACAAGCTCTTTTTTTAAGACTTAACGTGCAATCATCATCAGAATCAGAAGATGATAATAATTCATTTTTTTGGTAGACCCTTTTTTTACTCCTTTTACTCCTATGTGTCCCATAAAAAGGAATAGATTCCCCAGATGGAGGAAAAACAAATTTATTTGCAGATTGATTAGACAAAGACATAAACGAGGTCATTCCAGGAGATGCATCCAAAATTGCTCCAGATTCACTAGATCTAGGAACAATCGCAGAGTCAGAAGATTCATCCAAAATCACCCCAGCGAGTACCCCGGCGTCTTCAGATTCGCTAGATCCAGGAGCACTCGCGGAAACAAAAATCGATCTCTCATTTACAGACATATATCAATTAGAATGAATGCAAAGATTAAAAAGATGGAATTGGCAAACCTTAAGGTTAGAGATCCTCCAATTAGGCATGGCATGAAGAATTATTTGCCGCTGAAATATAATTTTCAACATTTGATTATTAGAATTTAGAGAAAAATCTAAGATTATGGCCAAAGAATTAGAACTTCCAATACCTGAATCAACAAAAAGACACATTCAGAGTAATTACAATTGCAAAAACCATACCACCATTAATATGTTATGTATATACCATCTGGAATGAAGGAAGTAAATACTGAATTAGTATATAGCACTTTCTTTTTCCATGTTATTCGTAGTATTGAAAATAACAATTTATCTAAGCATTTGTCTTCTATCGATACATTAAAAGAAAAATCAATGTCTAAGTATCTGCAGTAGCACGAATAATTTTCAAATCAGTACTAACACTTAGATTTGATAATCATATCATTATATTCATTGAACTGATATGTCCCCTTCTCCAAATAAAAGTAGGTAGATTAATCATGAACAACATATGAGATCAAGATATGCACATAAACCTGTGTGTGGACCATATAATTATATACCGATCGTTATCGTTACTGGATACAAATCATGTTGTACCCTATGAACCGAAAGGTGGTATTTCATATCAACGCTTTTAGTATACAGTTGTAATTACTTTAAATACTATATGCATTACGAAAAATATTCACCACTTCTGGACACCGTTTAGATATGCTATCGGGAATTAAAATTTTTCTACATCCACACAACCACACAAAATTTAGGGTTCATTGGATGCACTAACAAATGAACTTGCATGACTCTTTCTAAACCGTATTTAATGACAAAATATAAATCTTCATACGATTTACAACATCATTCATAACGTGCATGCGTATCATACGTACTCGTCTAAAGATAAAAAAATCCATATCACTGCCAATTACAGGAAAGTTATTGCTTCTGCTTCTAATACTAGAAGGACACAGACAACGATTGCCATCACAAAAAAAATGGTCCACCTTACTATAATGATAGTTAGAAGTCCTTATTCCTGTTTCTATTTCTTCATGCACCACTTCAGCAACTTCTCTAGGAACTGGGAGTACAATTTTTTCAGCTAGAATATCATCTCTGTATTTAAACTTTAATTCAGCCATAGATTCAAATTTATCCACAATTGATAAGTAATATTCCATCAAAGATTTAATTAATGCATCCCTAGTTGAATTATCCAAATATTCTATTTTTAATGACTTTATATTGGCAACACGAAGTGATCCCCTCTTTTCTTTTATTAAGTTCAAACATTCCTCTTTAATCGAGATGACTAGTTCATTATAGTCACTATTACCTTGTGCCGACAATACAACTTCTTTTGCTGTAAATTCACTAACAACTGGTAGCTCATTTTTCTTTTCTTTGTCTATAGCATTAAGCAGAAGAAGAGATGGACATTTTTCCTCATATCTCGTACTACTTATACTACACAACAAGCATTCTAATTGCCCCTCCAATACATAGTATTTAAAGTAATCACACATGTATTGCAATCTTCCATATGTTAGCTCATAAACTTCATCAGTTGGTCCAGAAAGCACCTGATCACCATCAATATGCAAATCAGCATTGTAATCAGAAGGTCCAACTACAAATTCACGAACATACCGTGAACGCAGATGATGGCCGTAATCAATATACGAATCTTCATTCGGAGAAGTAGGAACACCACTGGGGTGATGATCAAATCTAAGTGCGCGCACATACTGCAAAGATCTAGACATAAAACTTGCCGTAAACCTATCCATAGAAGATAGATACTCGGATAAACTATTATATTCAATACTATGAATGATATCAGCAACGGAAGAACTATCTACTAAGTCGGGATCTATCTGCGTCAAACCAGACGATATATTGATACCACATACGCAGTGAAATGACCTGCAAGGTATAACTGGATTACTAATAACACTATCTTCAGAACATAGTTGACCAATACTGCCTATAGATTCATCTGTCACTTCATGTTCATTGCTTAACGGGACACTATTAACTAATACCATAGTTCTAAATTCCATAGAGTTTTCATCTAGCCGATACTGCATTATTTTAGAATGAGCGCTAACACCTTCTTCTCTCATTTTAAGCTAAGGTAATTTTCCGCATCGGCATTCAATAAAGGAAAAGGAAATATAAAAAATACATTATATGTATAAATTCCGAGACAACTATGATCAAATACGCAAAAAATTATTACAGCTGGTATTACTCATAGTCATACACAAAGCCACACCTAATGAACATCACGATCACCCAGATACATCCAGCACTATTCAATAAAAAAATAAAAATAAGTTATACAAAACACATAAATTATACAAAACACATCTCATAGAATGATAAACCATAGCATAATAAATAGTTTAGTAATTTGCAGTACACTACAATGTGTGGCGTAAAATATTATTTAACAACTACTAATAATTTATTTACTTGTCAAATAAAAAAAGAAGCCACATATTGTCATATATTTTTATCAAATTTAGGATATAAGGTGTATTGCCAAAAGTTAATATAATATTATCATTAGGTAGGGATTGTATTGTTAGCCGTAAATTGAATTGTATGAATGTTTGTAAAATGGGGCAATGAAGATGATTAGCAATATTCGCGGTAGTAATAACTATACATCAGGCAGAGATGCTGTCGATTCTGAACCTGGACCTTCTTGCTCCAGAACTTCGGATTCGTGCAAATCGCCTAGGAGTGTGTCTTTAAATAGTGTATCCAATCTAATGCAGATAGATTGTAGCTTTGTGGATGTAGATTCTTCTGTGATTTCTAATATTCTCTCCAGTATCCATGCTAAGGATGCAATCCTGTATAAGTCTACTGTACATATTTTCCTAGAAGAGTGCATGTCTAAATCTCTGAAGTATTTACGTATGCTTAAGGTTGAACCTCTAACTTCTAAAGAAAAAATAGATCTCGATCCAACTCCAGAAAAAGACGGATATATTGTTAGCTCTACAGGAAAGTATGAGAGATTGCAATATATGTGCGACTATTTTAAATATTACGTATTGGGAAATGATGCGGAAGTAGCAGATTCATTGGAGGAGAATGTCAGCAGTTGTATTGAAGAAAAAGATTGCGCCGAAAGAATAGAGCTAATTAATAAACTGTTGTACAGGGATGAAAGGGTGTGTCCTAATAGGGACCATGTGTCTTTGTATGGTCCTGAGGTAGACGTTCCAATTATGGGTACTGACAAGAGAATATTGTATGCTAGAAATGGGTATTCGCGTAGATTGACGCTTAAAAGATTAATGGAAAGTAATGATTCTGGGAGCCCCAGACCCCTTACAGATGCTAGCCTCATATCTAAGTTTACTCCTGTTGTATTACCTAAAAAACCAATAAAGAATGATAGTAATATTAAGAAGATGAAAGCGTCTAATAATATTTTAATTGCAAATAGTACTAGCTACGCTGCAGATTTTATGGATCATCACTTCTCTCTTATGGATAAATTTAAAGAAACAGATGAAGCCAAAAAGATAATTAGGATGAATGCAAAAATTAAAGAGATGGAATTAGCAAGAAGTGCTGATCTTAAGGCTAGGGATTCGTTAATTAACCATTTTATGGAATATTATTTGTCGCTAAGAGATAAGTTTGAACGCATAGCCAGAGTTGCATTTAGAGAAAAAGCTACGATTATAGCCGATGAATTCGAGCTTCCGATACCTATAGCACAAAGAGAAGTTCAGGCTAGCTCTAGTTGCAAAACTGATAAAGATATGGAAGTTGTGAGAACTCGCATGGTAAGCTACTTATCAAAAATTAAATATATTAAAAACAACATTATTATCAGTTGCCGCGGAAAATCATTCCTTGTACCCTTGAAGGATGCAGGGAAAGACAAGGATTCTGCTGAATAAGAACATATATGTAACTAAATGTAAAAAACATATGCGGGATCACAAGACATGGCATCGGTTGATAGTAGCCCCTTAAATGAAACACATGAAGTAGCAGATAGACTCACAGGGTGCATTGAGCAGGTGTATACAGGAAATAGCACTGTTGGTGATACATATAAACCTTGCAGGTCATTTAACTGTGCATCTGGCATCAATATATCATCAGACATAACACAAATAGATCCTGAATTGGTAGATAGTGATTCCATTGCAGATATTGTTCTCAGCCTTGAGAATAATAATTTATCTAAGTATTTGTCTTCTATAGATTCTTTCACGGCAAGATTTATGTCTAAATCTTTACGGTATGTACGCGCACTTAGATTTGAGCCTCATTACCCTGTTATGCATTGGCCTGCTATGTATACCACTCCTAATGAAGATGGATATATTGACTATGGGAGAAATATTCGCTCAAGATATGTGGATGAGCTTGTAACTGGACCATCAGATTATAATGCCGATTACGGTCATGATATTACGGGATCAAATCGTTTGATCTATGAACCAACCGATGATATCCGTAAACTATATGGACGGTTGCAATATATGTGCGATTACTTTAAATATTATATATTAGAAGGCCAATTTGACTGCCTATTATGTAATATAGATTATGATGAAAAACATTCACCTCTACTGGATAAAGTTAATGAAAAAATAAATAATGATTCACCAATTGGTGTTGAATTTGAAGTAGAAGAAGTTGCGCTACCAGCACAAGCTAATACTGGCTATGAAAAATTGGTCGTGTCCATTAGAAATGAGTGTTTGGAACTAATGAAAGAAAAGAGAAAATTAATCCATGACCAAGTCACAAACTTAAAGTTATTAAAAATAAGATATTTGGATAATTCAACCAGGGATATGTTAATTATGTATTTAATGGAGTATTACTTATTAATTACGGATAAATTTGAGTCAATGGCTGAATCAAACTTTAAGTACAGAGATGAAATTCTATCTGAAAAAATTATACTGCCAATTCCAAGGGAAATTGCAGAGCTAATACATGAAGAAATAGAAACAGGGAGACCGACTTCCGATTATAGTGATAAGGAAGATGACTTTTTTTGTGATGGACATAGGTGTCTATGTATTTCTAGTTTTAAAAACAAACACACCCCAGGAATTAACCGGGAAGCTAGTATTTTTAGCCTTAAAATATTAAGACACAGCGTTATAGAAAGGGTTGCAGATCGCATGAAGTGTTACCTTTTATCCTTAAATGAAGAAAATATAATCTAAGCCTACATATACTGGGTTACAAAGAAAAATAAAAAGAAAACTAATAATTATATCCTACAGAAATATCAAATAAGCAGATACACCCGTTGGAGTAAAATAGTAAGCACGCATACAAAAACAAAAGTTGTAAATTATTCAGCTGTAGATGCAACTTTATCATTAAGTTAAAATTAATGTTCCATAAAAAATATATAACAATAATACCTAGTTGCAATATAAACTCAATTTAATGCTTTAATAATCTAATCATTATAATTACAATCCCCCCATAGAAAAATTCCTTGTAACCACCAATGATGAAGAAGAAAATACAAGAGATGGAAAGTTTTATGAAATACAACTGCAACTGAATGAAAAATATCTATCTACAGGATCAATGCACATGGATTCAGCTAGGAGTATCACCTTAAACGAAAAGTACCAAGTAAAAGATAAAACTTACGAAGACATTGTACAAGTAAGTTCTGAAGGCAGTAACATAATTGGAAGTGATATAACTTGCAGATCGACCCACTACGTATCTGGCATCAGCATATCTTCAGGTATAACACAAATAGACCCAGAATTAGTGGATAGTGATTCTGTTGCTGATATCGTTCATAGCATTGAAAACAGTAGATTATCTAAGTACTTGTGCTCAATGGACAAGTTCACAGCAAACTTTATGACGAAATCTTTGCAATATGTACGTTCATTTAGATTAGATCCTTATTATAGCTTTAGCACAAACCCAACTGGCGATGCATATCTGGACTATGGACAACATCAACGCTCGAGTTATGTACGTGAATTCGTGGTTAATCCATCTGACTACAATGCTGATATAAATGTAGTAAGAAATCATGTGCTTTCTGAACCAATTGATGAAATTTATGAAAAGTATGGAAGACTGCAGTACATTTGTGATTACTTTAAGTACTACATATTAGAGAATCAATTCGAATGCCTACCTCATTCTAAAAAATATGAGGCAAAATCACTGCCGATATTAAGTGCCATAAAGGCAGAAACAAAAAAAGATATACGGGTCAATTTTGAATTCGCAACAGAAGAGGTTGTAATCGATAATGTATATGAAAGTAACTATGACAGCTTTATCGCATCCATAGAAAGTGAATCTCAGGATTTCATGAGAAAAAACATATCATCTGCTCACGTAAATAATATAAAATTATTAAAAATAAGGTATTTGGATAGTTTAAATAGAGACACATTGATTAAATGTTTAATGGAATATTACTTACTAATTATGGATAAATTTGAATCGATGGCTGACTTGAAGTTTAAATACAGAGATGATATTACTGGAGAAAAAGTTGTACTTCCAGTACCAAGGGAAGTTGCAGAACTAGTAAATGAAGAAATAGGAACAGGAAGAACAACTTACAATTATAATATTAACAAGCCAGAAAACTTTTTTTGTGATGGTAATCGCTGCCTGTGTCCTTCTAATTTTAGAAATAAGCATGCTCCAGAAATTGACCCTAATGTAGCTATTTCTAGCTTGAAAAGTATACGTAGTCACGTTATGGATGAAGTTGTAAATCGCATGAAGCTTTACATCCTGTCCCTGAACAGATAAAAATTGAAATAATTACAGGTGTACCACAAATGTGCAGATGTCTAAAAACTAGATATCACATATTTATCTGGTTTATGATGATATTTTGCCGTTGAAAATAATAAATACTTGATTTAGAAATTTTTGTATTTTATTTGTATAAATTTTAATAAACACAAATTTTTTCATAAAATTATTAACTAGTTACATATCTACATGCCTATTACAATTTGGTCCTTTGGTTAAGAACATCTGGGGCAATAATACTTAATTGCAATATAGCCTCTATTCATGATATTTATACAATTAATTTCCTATGAATAAAATTCCTTGTAACAGATGAAGAAGGAGGAGGAAGTAAAAATAATAAAAATTTTTATGAAATACAAACGCAAATAAGTGACTAATATTTATCTATAGGATTACTAAACATGAAACCAACTTGTAGTATAACCTCAAATGAAAAATATCTAGTAGAAGCTAATAATTGTGCAGATATCACACAAATAGTCAACAATGATAGTAGCGTTATTGACCGTGGAATGGCTTGTAGGTCATTTCACTGCATATCTGGTATTAATATATCGTCAAGCATGACTCAGATAGACCCTGAATTAGTAGATAGCGCCTCTGTTGCTGATATTGCTCATAGCATAGAGAACAGTGATTTATCCAAATATTTATCTTCTATAGATAAATTTACGGCTAAGTTTATGTCTAAATCCTTGCAGTATGTACGCGCATTTAGATTTGATCCTCATTCTAGTGGCATTGGATCCTCTCCTGCTGAAGATTCATATATTAACTATGGTCAACATTTGCGCTCAAGATATGTGCGTGAATTTGTAGTTAACTCAGACGATTACAATGCCGACATACATGTTGTAAGAAATAATATGCTTTCTGAAGCAAACGATGGTGTTTATGAACAATATGGGAGATTACAGTACATGTGTGATTACTTTAAATACTATATATTAGAGAGTCAATTCGAGTGCTTACCATATAGTAAGGATAGATATGAGGAAAAATTTCCACCTCTACTCAGTGCCATTGACAAAAAAATGAAAAACACAATACAGGTTAATACTGAATTTTCAGCAAAAAAAGTTGCAATATCAGTACAAAGTAATAGTGACTATGAAAACCTAGTCATGTCGATTAAAAATGAATGTTTGGGCTTAGTAAAAGAAAAGGGGACATTACTTCAAATTGCCAACATAAAGTCATTAAAAATAAGATATTTAGATAATTCAACTAGAGATAAGATAATCAAATCTTTGATGGAGTATTACTTACTAATTACAGATAGATTTGAATCGATGGCTGACCTAAAATTTAAATACAGAGAAGCACTAGCTGAAAAAATTGTACTCCCAGTTCCCAGAGAAGTTGCAGAGGTAGTGCATGAAGAAATAGAAACAGAAAGACCAACTTCCAGTTATCACGATAGCAAGGAAGAACATTTTTTTTGTGATGGTAATCGATGCCTATGTGTTTCTAATTTTGGCAGCAAATACTCTCCATGGATTACTAAGAATATAGAATTTTTTAGACTAGAACTAATACGCAAACACGTTATGGAGGATGTTGTAAATCGTATGAAAAGATACATCCTATCATTAAACCAATAAAATAGGATATAAACTGAACCTACCATAATAGAAAAATAACCGCTATCATATTTAAAGTTGATATACGTTTGTCAGACGAAGAATACTAAATATAAATACTTGACTTGTATTGTCATAATATAAATATAACACTTTTCTCGGTATAAACGCCCAATGAACTAACCTATATATTAGATTCCACAAGATAAAATTACTTGCAAGTAATGAGGAAGAGACAATAAGTATTAAGCTATAATGACACTATGATTAAATGCAAAGTGTGTATCTCTATATAGGATTGAAAAGATATGGAATCAGTTCACGGTATCACCTCAAATAAAAAACATGAAGCAGCGGATGAACATTCCTACGGTATTACACAAATCATCACTGACAGTAAAGTCATTGGTGAAAGTGATATGCCTTGTAGAACATTTCACTGTATATCTGGCATTAATATATCATCTGGCATTACGCAGATAGACCCTATGTTAGTAGACAGTGCTTCTGTTGCTGACATAGTTCATAGCATTGAAAACAATAGTTTATCTGGATATATTGCTTCGATGGATAATTTTACAGCAAAATTTATGTCTAAATCGTTACAGTATGTGCGCGCATTTAGGTTTGAGCCTAATCCCATTGGAGTTGGTCCTCTTCCTTCTGCTGATGCGTATATTGGCCACGGTAGGAATTGGCGTTCAAGACATGCACATGAGTTTGTGCTGGGTCCGTCTAATCACAATGCTAATATAAGAATGGATCTTCCTAATACACCTTCCGAATCAACTGATGACATTGATATCAATATACTATACGGAAGATTACAATACATGTGTGATTACTTTAAATACTATGTATTGGAGGACCAATTCGAATGTCTACCCTATGTCACAAAGCGTGAAAAAAAATCTCCATCTCTACTTAGTAACATTGATAAAGAAATAGAAAATAAACAACCGATTAGTGTTAAATTTCCTTCAGAAGAAGTCTCACTGGCAATACAAGATGGAAGTGACTATGAAAAATTTATCACATCCATTAGAAAGGAATGTTGTGATCTAATTATAAGAAAAGAACCTGCCATTGAAGCAAAAAACATAAAATCGTTAAAAATTAGCTATTTGGATAATTCAACTAAGGACACACTAATTAAATCTTTAATGGAATATTACTTGTTAATCACGGAAAAATTTGAATCTATGGCTGACCTAAAGTTTAAATACGGAGATAAACATTTAGATGGTAGAATCGTACTTCCAGTTCCTAGAGAAGTTGCTGAGGTAGTACATGAAGAAATAGAAACAAGAAGAACAACTTCTAATTATCATGATAGCAAGGTAGAACATTTTTTCTGTGATGGCAACAGGTGCTTGTGTATTTCTAGTTCTGGCACTAATAATAATCCAAAAACTGATAGGCGCACTGGTTTCGCGTTGAGACTAATACGTAGGTTCATCCTGGAGGATATTGTAAATCGCATGAAACGCTACATCTCGTCCTTAAACACATAAAAATATCATGTAAACTGAGCATGCATTATCTAGTTAATAGAAGAAAGAGAAGTAGCAATTTCCATACAAATAAACTGTATGTCATAAAAAAGTCATTCACCATGAATAACTATATTGTTTTAATGAAGACATCTCATTCATTACGTTGTAAGCGTTCTGATATCATTCTTTTATACTTAGGTACCGAGAGGGAAAATTACTTGTAAGTAATGGATAAATGATAAAGATGACGATATCATTAAATATATGGTGTTTGTATCTATAGGATTGAGGAAACATGAACTCACTTAGTACGATAAAATCAAATGAAAAACATGAAGTAGTGCATAACCAGCACAAAAGCATTGCACAAATAATCACTGATGACATTATAATTAACGATAGTAGTATGCCTTGCAGGTCATTTCATTGCGTGTCTGGCATCAATATATCATCCGGTATTATGCAGATAGACCCTGAATTAGTAGACAGTGCTTCCATTGCCGATATCGTTCATAGCATTGAGAGCAATAATTTGTCTAAGTATTTATCTTCGATGGATAATTTCACAGCAAAATTTATGTCTAAATCTTTACAGTATGTGCGCGCGTTTAGATTTGAGCCTCATTATAATTGTATGGGCCCTTCTCCAGCAGAGGATTCATATATTGACTATGGTGAACATATGCGCTCAAGGTATGTGCATGAGTTTGTAGAGGGGCCGTCTGATTACAACGCTGATGAACAAATATTGTCTTATGACATACTTTCCGAGACAACCGACGATATCAATAAATTATATGGAAGATTACAGTACATGTGTGATTACTTTAAATACTATGTACTGGAGAGTCAATTCGAGTGCTTACCTCATATTACAAAGTATCAGGAAAAATCATCACTGCTACTGAAAACCATAGAAAAAGAAAAAAAAAGCAAACAACATATTAGTATTGAATTTCCCCTGGAAGTGGTTTGTTTACCTGTACAAAAAGATAGAGATGAATATAAAAACTTGATCACATCCATTAAAAATGAATGTTTGGATTTAATGAGGACAAGAGGGACATCTACTCATGTAAAAAACATAAAGTTATTAAAAGTAAGATACTTAGATAATTCAACTAGGGACGCATTAATTAAATCTTTAATGGAATATTACTTGTTGATCATAGATAAATTTGAATCAATGGCTGACTTGAATTTTAAGTACAGAGATGAGCATCTAGCGGAAAAAGTTATACTTCCAGTTCCTAGAGAAGTTGCGGAAGTGGTACATGAAGAAATAGAAACAGGAATAACAACTTCAAATTATAATGATGTCAAAACAAAACATTTTTTTTGTGATTTAAATCGATGCCTATGTCTTTCTAGTTTTGGAGGCAGCTATGACCCCAAAACTGATCATAACATGGGTATTTTTACGTTGGGTCTAATACGCAAGTATGTTATGGAGAGTGTTGTGAGTCGTATGAAACGGCACATCTTATCATTAAACATGTAATACACAATCACAGATGCTTTGCCATAAAAAAATCTGTGCCATCCATGTATAGAAAGAGAACGCAGCAAAAAATTACGCAGTAGCAAATTATTTTAATTGACTGTTATCTATTAATTTAAGCTACTGTAGTTTTATCTGCGTTATTCAAGCGCTGGAAATTAAAATTTTTTCTAAATCTATCATAAAATGTAAATATTGTTTTTGCTCATACTAGTAAATAGTTTACGATTAATTATCTGCATCTAAGGACAAGATATAACGTTTCATACGATTTACAACCTCTTCCATGACGTACTTGCGTATTAAACTCAAAGTAAAAATACTCATATTATGGTCGATTCCAATAACGGATCGGCTTTCTGAATTAGAAAGACATACGCATCGATTTAAATCACAAAAAAAATGATCTACCTTGCTATCATGATAACTAGAGGTTGGCCTTCCTGTTTCTATTTCTTCATGTACCACTTCCGCAACTTCCCTGGGAACTGGGAGCACATTTTTCTCAGACAGGAATTCATCTCTGTATTTAAAATTCAAGTCAGCCATTGATTCAAATTTATCAGTAATTAATAAGTAATACTCCATTAAAGATTTAATTAAAACATCTCTAGCTGAGCTATCTAAATAGCTAATTTTCAATGATTTTATTTTTTTTACTCTAACCAAGGGCCACTTTTTTTTCATTAAAACCCGACACTCATTTCTAATTGATGTGATCAACTCGTCGTAGTTACTTCTACATCGTGCTTCTGGCACAACTTCTTCTGAGACAAATCCAATATCGATTGGCAGCTCACCTTTCATCCCTTCATTAATGGTACTAAACACCGGCATGTAAGTTTCTTCACACTTTGTAGTCCCCGAAGGTAGGAATCCAAATTGACTTTCTAATATGTAGTACTTAAAGTAATCACACATATATTGCAATCTTCCGTATAACCCATAAACTTCATCAGTTGACTCATAAAGTATACCCTGAGGGTCAATATGCTCATCAGCATTGTAATCAGACGGTCCCACCACAAACTCATCCACATATCTTCGCAAATGTTGACCGTAATCAATATACGCATCTCCAGGTGGAAGAGGTCCAATACCATTAGGATAAGGATCAAATCTAAATGCGCGCACATATTGTAAAGATTTAGACATAAATTTTGCTGTAAAATTATCCATTGAAGACAAATAGTTAGACAAATTGTTCTCCTCAATGCTACAAATAATATCAGCAATAGAAACACTATCTACTAATTCAGGGTCTATTTGCACTGCACTGGATAATATACTGATACCGCGCACGCAGTAAAATGATCTACAGGAGGCAGTACTATCACTAATTGTGCTGCTATCAGTAACTACTTGCGAAATACCGTTAGGACGTTCATCCTCTAATTCATGTTTTTCATTTGGGGTACTATTATTAACCGAATCCATTTTTCCCACATCCTATAGATATAAACACTTGGCATATAATCGCAACTACTCACTAGGATAGCCATTATGCCCTTCTTTATTTATGGCAACAAGAAATTTTTCCTCGCAACACCTAGGCTAATTACGTAGACAATTAAGCAAACATCATAACTGAAATGATAAAATCATTGAAAATTTAATAATTTTAAATTACAAATACTAAAAAGGCACTACCACCAAGAAATACCAAGTTAATGCTAATAAAAAAACATTTCATGATAGACGCATCACCTTATCAGCGCATAATCATCTAAGCAAATAGTTTTTATCATGGCATTCATGACATGATAATTGAATTCTTAAGCTGCAACTACAACCTTATATTTTTAAACAAAAAGTGATGTTACATAAATATCTGGAACAATAACATCTACATTCAATACAAGCACTATTCAATGCTTTTATCGTCCTAATCATAATGTTTGTGCATATCATTAGATATCACGCCGAAAAATTCCTTGTAACCTTAAATGATGAAGAAGATGATTATAGTATTCTGCGGCGCAGATGTGAATAAATACATGGCACCTATCTCTACAGGATTGAGAAAAATGGATTCGATTCGTAATAGCACATCAAATGAAAAACGCGAAGTAGATGATAATAATCAAGACGTTGTCATACAAATTAATACTGATGTAGGAATTATTGGTGGAAGTAAAGACCCTTGTAGAGCATTTCACTGCGTGCGCGGTATCAATGTATCATTGGGTACAACACAAGTAGATCCCGAACTAGCAGATAGTGCTTCTATTGCCGATATTGTTCATAGCATTGAAGATAATAATTTGTCCAAATATTTGTCTTCAATGAATGATTTTACAGCGAAATTTATGTATAAATCTTTACAGTACGTTCGTGCACTTAGATTTTATCCTCACCATGATGGTATTGGCCCTCTTCCAGCCGGAGATGCGTATATTGATTACGGTCAATATTTGCGATCGAGATATGTTAATGAGTTTGTTGCGGGACCATCCGATCACAATGCTTATGAACATATTGCTCATCACTCACTTTCTGAGCCAACAGATGATATTCGTAAGTTATATGGAAGATTGCAGTACATGTGCGACTACTTTAAATACTACGTATTAGAGAGTCAATTCGAATGCCTGCCCTTTATTACTAAAAAGCATGAAGAAGAATACACACCTCTACTGAATGCCATTAGTGAAGAAAGAAAAAATGAACAACCAATTAATGTTGGGTTTGATGTAGAAGAAGTTTCCTTAACAGCAAAAAATATAAGTAACTATGAAAAATTGATTATATACGTTGGCAATGAGTGTTTAGATATTGTGAAAAGAAAGATACCTTCGCTTCGCGTAAAAGATGTAAAGTCATTAAAAATAGAGTATTTAGAGAGCTCAAATAGGGATACATTAATTAAATCATTAATGGAATATTACTTATTAATTACAGATAAATTTGAATCAATTGCTGACTTGAATTTTGAATACAGAGATAAATTCCTATCTGAGAAAAATGTGCTCCCAGTTCCTAGGGAAGTTGCGGAAGTGGTACATGAAGAAATAGAAACAGGAAGGCCAACCTCTAATTATCACGCTAGCAAGGTAGATCATTTTTTCTGTGATGACAAGCGATGCATGTGTCTTTCTACTAATTCAGAAAGCCGATATGTTACCGGAATTGACCATAATATGAGTACTTTTACCTTAAGTTTAATACGCAAACACGTCATGGAAGAGGTTGTAAATCGTATGAAACGTTACATCATGTCCTTAAACACGGAAAGCATAACGTAGTAAAGCAGGTTATTTAAATTAATTATGCATTCGTTAATTTAATCTACTAGAAAGCAAACACTGCCTATCATCACAAAAAACACCCCGACTTTATGTCATGAATACTAATTTATAAAAATATATCATTCAGAATGCTCTGCCTCCTTTTTATTTCTTATGTTTACTATGTAAGACTTAGACTGCACTTGAACAAGAACATTATCTTCAACGTATTTAGAATTTAGCAAATAATCCTTCATTCTGTTTGCAACAATAGGCATAACATTTTCCCGCACATGATCAATTCTACTTTTTATTGGGTCTGACATACTTAAACTGGAGGAGCTAAGTTTTCCATTGCAAAAAAACTTATCACCTTTTTCAGAAGCATACCTACGTACACCAAATTCATCTGATATTTTTTCTCGCACTAACTCTGAAATATCACCAGGCACTGGTAGATCAAACTCCTCATTTATAAGATCAGTTTTTCCTACAAATCTAGAATCAGATATAAATCTAAGTTGATCTTTAACCAATAAATAATACTCCATAAAATTTTTAATCAACATATCCCGGGTAAAAATTTCAGTATTTCTTATCCCCACTTCCCTCTCAAGTAATGAATTTTTCATAATTGATTCTTTAGTAGATACAAGATTTAAACTTTCTCTCGCTATAGAAGAGATCAGATCCAACTCATCGCTGCTACTAGCAAGATTTTCCTTATCAAGGCATGATAAATTATCACCTGTATGAAATCGATCCCCTCTTTCTTCTTCTACTACCAATGCAACACCTTCTGAAGTAACTCTGATAATTTTAGTGCTATTGTCTGTATTATCTAGAAGGGCTGGCAATGGCTCAATTACTTCTACTTCCATGTCATCTGTTGCTTCTTCACTTTCTTCAAATCCTTCTAATTGAGACTCTAAAAAATAATATTTAAAATAATCACACATATACTGCAAACATTCATATGCTGCCTCTGGTTCAGCACCCTCTCTATAATCACAAAACCCCACATCAATAAACAGGTATCTATCTTTATTTGGTAATGGATCATAGTTAATACCATCATTAAGACGACAAGGAGGGATAGTAATTGAACGCACATAACGCAGAGATTCAGCCATACACCTTCCCAGGAACACACCTACAGAAGATCTATACTTAGGCGCATCATTATTATCAATGCTATGCTTAATATCAGAAACGAGATCCCAATCCAACCCTACCAGACTGAAATCAATTTTCATAAAATCAAATTCAGATTCCGGTGCATCTTCAAGTAGGCAAGCATTGCCACCCAAAAGATCACCACTAGTTCCTGCCTCTTCATCATTTGATGCACTTCCTGAAGCACTGCAATGAATACCAGAACAATCCATGTTTTATTCCCCTACCCCTATGAAATGAAGACAACAACTCCCCATCCTATTTTGCACTGAACAGTACTTAGTACTTACTATAAATTATCTAACAAACCGTATACCAATATTCTTAAATATTTTCAAGACAACACAAATGTGCACAGTTGCCTGTCTAGGGCACCCGTAGCGTCAATCCACCCAAGATGACAAGTATATTTAGCATAACACCGATTAATAAAGCAACTGCAAACATATAGCAGCAGGTAATTTTTTGCTTTGACAAACATTTTATTTGTCATGTGTGTTCAAATTTATTCAATAAAATAGTTAGTACATCCTTAAATTAAAGTTAACATGTTAACAAACAATAATATTTGTAGTTTTTGCTATACAACGATCCCTGCCAATTAAATTACCAGGTTTAGCACGACTATATACAGGTATTTACATTTATCATGTATGCTTTGTAACTTATATGTGTAACTAAATCCTTCAAATATCGCACTGAACCCTAGACTTATATAATTTGTTGCTGTTAAAGTGATATCTGTATATTTGGAAACATACTGACTGCTGCCACAAAATAATAGTAATAGGTAAAATAGTAATAGGTAAGATACTAAGAAACACAAAGATATATCATTGTAAATTAACACAAAATTAATCATGATTTTAATCAAGTATGCCAAAAGAAATTTCCTATAATTCTATAATTACTTAGTATTACTGATAACATCTTAAAATCAATATCCACACTGGAGCTCAATGCAAATAATATAGACAGAAGTAGTGATAGAAAAATAAAAATGAATGGTAATAAACATTATTATTCTAGTTAAGTTTTGCAGCACATGCACTAAGGTTCGTGGTTTATAATCTTAGGTTATAGACAAACAAACCTCCTTATGCTGAGTAATTAAACATGGAATCATCTTACATTGACGGATGCAATATTAGTTGCCCAAATGTATCACTAACAAACAATGACAGCACTGATTACACAACTACTGATTCACCAATATCAAATTTATTACAAATAGATTGCAGATTTATTAACCCACCTACTGCCATTATTTCCGATCTTGTTTCTAGCATTAATAACGATGATATATCAGGGTATATAAATGCCGCTCGTGCCTTATTGGAATTGTGTATGCACAGATGTTTGTCGTATGTGCGATCGATTAAAATTCATTCTCCTATCTGTACTAACCTTAACTATATGGATCCAGAATGTAGTTTGGATGCAGTAACACCTGATAAGGATAGTTGCATTAAATCCAGTGATGATAACTATGATTCATTACAATATATGTATGACTATTTTAAATACTGTATGCTAGGAAATGACGAAACAATTGAAGAAAAACATGAGGAAGAAAAATTACTGAAATCAGAAGTAAGAACTTTATTAAAACAAAGGAATCAACTTTTATTGGAACATCAAAATAAGGTGATATCCTCACAGGACAAAATACCATCATCAGTATTTGAACTTGCTGCAGACGTAGAAGTACTTGGAACTAATACAGGATGTCATGGTAATTACACCGCTCTAGTAACAAGAATAAGAAAAGCAATTGAAAGAAGATTAGTTGATAAATCAAAATTTTCTACTATTCCCAAATACGATAGATCACTTGACGGTGACAATATTGATATAGACACGGGAATAAGAATTGAATGGAGATTAATTGATAGATCAAAATTTACTAACCTTATTAAGGAAAGGAGATTACTTAGAAACGCCGATATTAATGCCAGGGATAATTGCATCGCTTATTTTATGAAGTATTACCTATCTCTTAGAAGTAAGTTAGAATTAGTAGCTAGAGCTAAATTTAAGGGTGGAGATAAACTTATAATCGATGGATTTAGGCTTCCTATACCGAAAAAAGAAGAATTGAAATCATATGAAGTATACTTATCACCTCCTTACTCAAGGTCTTGTCCGTACTATGCAAGGCCGTACTATGCCAACTCTGGTTTTCAGATATGTGGAGATATGAAACAAGTTAGGGAACGCATGGAAAATTACTTAGCCAGCACTACCATGCCTAAATCAATTTACACAGAATCGAAACCAGGTTCTAATACATCATGAAATGGGCAATCATTACCCCAAAATACCGTCAATCCATACAAAATAAGAAGCGCATTCATCACAGCACCGGTTAATAAAGCAAATGCAAAAATATAACAGTGGATAACTTTTTGCTTTGACAAACATTTCAACAGTTAGTACCCCTTTAATATGTTGCGGTTGAAGTGATATCGTTATATCCGTAAACATAATGATTGCTGCCAAAATAATAGTAAAGATACCGAACAATATAACGATGTACCATGATGCATTAATACAAAAATAATCATGATTCTAATTTAACAAAAACTTCCTATAATTCATTAATATTTCAGATAACAGTGCTAAAACAACATACACACCAGAAGCATTATTAGTTAAGTTTGCACTATATGTAGTAAGGTTCGTGGGTTATACTCATAGGCAACAGGGAAGCGAACCGTTATCATTATTTTATGACGAGTAATCAAATATGGAATCATCTTCTTGTATTGACCGATGTGATATTGGTTGCTTAAGTATATCAGCAACAAATGACGGTGACACTAGTTTATCAAGTACTGATTTACCAATGTCGGATTTATTACAGATAGATTGCAGATTTATTAACCCATCTACTACAACTATTTCCAATCTTGTTTCTAGCATTAATAGCAACGATGCGTCTGGGTATCTAAGCACTGCTCATGTGTTATTAGAAGAATGTATGTCAAAATCTTTTATGTACATACGTTCGATTAAAATTCACCCCCCACTTTGTTGTAGCAATTTTAGCCATAGAGACCCAGAATACGGTTATGGGGATCCGGTACCTCAGAGAGATACTTACATTAAAAATGATGGCAAATATGGTCTACTACAGTATATGTGTGACTATTTTAAGTATTGCATGCTAGGGAATGATGAAACAAATGAAGAAAGAGAGGAGGAAGAACAGACACTAAACTCAGAAAGAAGAAAGTTGTATGAGCACAGAGACCTACTACTATTGGAACACCAAAGTAAGTCAATTAAATCACGAAATAAATTACCATCGTCAATGTCAATATATGAACTTGCCGTAGACTCAGAAATTGAACCTGAGATGGAATGCGCTGATAAATATGCTGCCCTGGTATCTGGAGTAAGAAACGCACTTGAATGGAGATTAGTTAATAAATCAGATTTTACTGGTATTTATACAGAGAAGAAACCAACTGGAAATACTGAAATTGTTGTTAATAATTGCGACGTAAGTATGGAGATTCCATGGAAATTAATTGATAAATTGAAATTTACTAATGTTTCTAAAAAGAAGAGATCACTTAGAAATGCCGATATTGAAGCTAGGGACAATTGTATTTTTTATTGTATGAAATATTACTTATCTCTTAGGAATAAGTTAGAACTAGTTGCTAGGACTAAATTTAAGGATAAGGATGAACTTATAAAAGAATGCTTTAATAAAATCCCTATGCCTGAAAAAGCGGATCTGAAGGCATATTCAGTATATTCTGCTCCTCCCTTCTCAAGGTCTTGCCCTTACTATGCAAGGCCTTACTACGCAAACTCTGGTAGCAAAATATCTGCAGACATGGATATAGTTGAGGAGCGTATGAATAATTACTGCTCCCGTTCTAAAATAGCTTTGATTCCAATATAAATAATTAATGCCAGGGATAATTGCATCGCTCATTTTATGAAGTATTACCTATCTCTTATAAGCAAGTTAGAATTAGTAGATAGAACTAAGTTTAAGGATACAGATGAACTTATAACCAAGGAATTTAACCTTCCTGCACCGAGGAAAGAAGACTTGAAATCATACGAAGTATGTAAATCTCATCCTTTCTCAAGATCTCCAGTTCTAACAAAATAACTTGACGATGACATAAATATAAACATGAGATGTGGGTTACAATACATGGGGTCCATGGTTTATACAAAATATGGTACTGTGATTAGTAAAAGCTGACCATCGTCATTAGACGTTGTTAATGAAATAGGTGTTATGGTACGTAAATAATATCATACTAAAGGTCGGCACAACAAATGTCGGAAAAAATGGTGATAGTAACAGAAAAATAAATGGTAATAAGATCTCATTATCTTTATAGTAAAAATCATGTCTATAGTATATAAAATAAGGTTTGGGACGCCCTCACTAACTATCGACGGTTAAAAATGGAATCATGTTGTATTGACTTATGTAATAATAGTTGCTCAGATAGTATTTCTTTAGTAACTAACAATGATTGTTGCACTCCCTCAAACAGTGGCTCGTCCGTGTCAGACTTATTACAGATAAACTGCAGTTTTATTAACCCATCTTCTGCAATTATTTACGATATTGTTTCTAGCATTAATAACGGTAATAAATCTGAGTATCTAATTGCTGCTAGTGCATTATTGGAATCATGTATGTCAACATCTTTGATGTATTTACGCTCTATTAAAATTCATCCTCCTGTATCTACTAACCTTAGTTATAGGAGCCCAGAATGTATTTATGGGGATCCGAGGCCTAGGAGTGATAGCTACATTAAAAATGACGACCAATACGGTACTCTACAATATATGTGTGACTATGTTAAATACTGTATGCTAGGAAATGACGAAACAATTGAAGAAAAACATGAAGAAGAAAAATTTCTGGAATCAGAAGCAAGATTTTTATTAGGAGAAAGGGATCAAATGATATCAGAAGTAAGATTTTTATTAGGAAAAAGGAATACAATAATACCTAATCACCAAAATAAGGATATAGCATCAATATCTGAACTCACCGCAAGCATAGAACCTGAACTTACCTCAGACATAAAATTTGAAACGGCTGCGGGATGTAATAGTAGTTATAGAACTCTAGCAATTGGCATAAGAAAAGCAATTGAAAGAAGGGCAATTAGTAGATCAGCATTTATTACTATCCCTAAAGATAAAAGCTCAATTGAACATACTGATACGGGAATTATATGGAGATTAGCTGATAGATTTAACCATTCTAATCTTATTAAAGAGAGGAAATTACTTAGAAATGCCGGTATTAATGCCAGGGATAATTGCATCGCTCATTTTATGAAGTATTACCTATCTCTTAGAAGAAAGTTAGAATTAGTAGCTAGAACTAAGTTTAAGGATACAGATGAACTTATAACCAAGGAATTTAAACTTCCTGTACCAGGGAAAGAAGACTTGAAATCATCAGAAGTACTTAGATCTCATCCTTTCTCAAGATCTTGCCCTTACTATGCAAGACCTTACTACGCAAACTTTGAAGACAAGATATGTGACGACATGAATATAGTTAAGAAGCGCATGAATAATTACTGCTCCAGTTCTAAACTGCTCCAGTTCTAACAAAATAACTTGACGACAACATAAATATAAACATTAAATGTAGGCTAAACACCTAGTATCCATGATTTATACAAAAAAATAGACGTTATGGTACGTAAACAATCTACAACAACAAATGTCGGAAAAAATAGTGATAACAACAGAAAAATAAATGGCAATAAGCTCCCACTATTCTATAGCAAAAATCATGGCAATGGTGTAAAAACTAAGTTCATTACGTCCTTAATATCGGCGGTTAAGCATGGAATCATATTGTATCAACGCATGTAATAATGATTGCTCAGATAATATTTCTTATTGTCACAATCCCACAAGTAGTGACTCATCCATATCAAATTTATTACAGATAGATTGCAGTTTTATTAGCCCACCCTCTGAAATTATTTCCAATATTGTTTCTAGCATTAATAACGGCAATAAATCTGAGTATCTAACTGCTGCTAGTACATTATTGGAATTATGTATGTCAAGATCTTTGATGTACTTACGATCTATTAAAATTAAGTATCCTGTATGTACTAACCTTGATTATAGAAGCCCCGAATGCAGTTTTGGAGATCCGAATCCTAGGAGTGATAGCTACATTAAAAATAACGAACAATACGGTACTTTACAATATATGTGTGACTATATTAAATACTGCATGCTAGGAAATGACGAAACAATTGAAGAAAAACATGAAGAAGATAAATTCCTAGAATCAGAAGTAAGATTTTTATTAGAAAAAAGGGATCAAATGATTTCAGAAGTAAAAATTTTATCAAAAAGCAATAAACCGGTACCTAATCACCAAAATAAAGAGATGGCATCAATATCTGAACTCACCGCAAGCATAGAACATGAACTTACTGCAGACATAGAAGTTGAAACGGCTGCGGGATGTAATGGTAATTACAAAACTCTAGCAACTGGCATAATAAAAGCAATTGAAAGAAGGTTAGTTAGTAAATCAGCATTTGTTACTATTCCTAAAGATAATAGCTTGCTTGAACATACTGATACAGAAATTATATGGAGATTAGCTGATAGATTTAAATTTTCTAATCTTATTAAAGAGAGGAAATTACTTAGAAATGCCGATATTAATGCCAGGGACAATTGTATCGCCCATTTTATGAAGTATTACCTATCCCTTAGAAGTAAGTTAGAATTAGTAGCTAGAACTAAATTTAAGGACGCAGATGAACTTATAATCAAGGAATTTAACCTTCCTCTACCGGGTAAAAAAGACTTGAAATCGTACGAGGTATATAGATATCATCCTTTCTCAAGGTATTGTCCTTACTACGCGAGGCCTTACTACGCAAACCTTGGTAACAAGATATGTGCAGATATGGATGTAGTTAAGGCACGTATGAAAAATTACTGCTCTAGTTCTAATAAAATAACTTGACGACAACATAAAAATAAACGCTAATAAGCTCTCATTATTTTAGTAAAAGTTGCAGTGCGTATAGTAAAAATCATGGCCATGGTGTATAAAATGAAGTTTGGGGAAATTTTATATTCTGTTGGCGGTTAATCATGGAATTACATTGTATAAACTCATGTGGTGATAGTAGCTCGGATAATATTTCTTTAGTAACTAACAACTATTACACTCCCACAAATAGTGACTCATCAGTATCTGGTTTATTACAAATAGATTGCAGTTTTATTAAACCACCTTCCGTAATTATTTCCAGTATTGTTTCTAGCATCAATAACGGTAGTAAATCTGAGTATCTAAATGCTGCCGGTGTATTGTTGGAATCATGTATTTCAAGATCTTTGATGTACTTACGCTCGATTAAAATTCAGTCTCCTATATGTACTAACCTTAATTACATGAACCCAGAGTGTAGTTTTGAAGATCCAACACCTGAAGATGATACTTACATTAAAAATAATGGCAAGTATGATAATCTGCAATATATGTGTGACTATATTAAATACTGTATGCTAGGAAATGATGAGACAATTGAAGAAAAAAATGAAGAAGAAAAATTGATGGAATCAGAAGTAAAATTTTTGTTAAAAAAAAGAAATAAAATGATGTCAGAAATAAAAATTTTATTAAAAAGCAATCGGATGATACCTAATAACAAAAACAAGGAGACAGCGTCAATATCTGAACTTACAACAAACATGGAGGTTGGACAAAATACACAGTGTCATGGCAATTACACTGCTTTAGTAACAGGCATAAGAAAAGCAATTGAAAGAAGGTTAGTTAGTAAATCAACATTTGTTACTATGACTAAAGATAAGAGCTCACCTGATGAGGTTAATGTTGATCTTTTTATTGGAACAGAAGTTAGGTGGGGGTTAATTGATAGATTTAAATTTTCTAATCTTATTAAAGAAAGGAAATTACTCAGAAATACCGATATTAATGCCAGGGATAATTGCATCGTTTATTTTATGAAGTATTACCTATCTCTTAGAAGTAAGTTAGAATTAGTAGCTAGAACTAAATTTAAGGATACAAATGAACTTATAATCAATGAACTTAACCTTCCTGTACCGGATAGAAAGGCCTTGAAGTCATACGATTTATATGAAGCTCATCCTTTCTCGGGTTGTTGTCCTTACTATGCAAGGCCTTACTATGCTAACTCTAACTTTAAGATATCTGATGATATGGAACTAGTTAAGGAGCGTATGGATAGCTACTTAGCCAATAGTAAATGTTTCTCCGCGTTCCCAAACAGGTGAAAAATCGTGATACCGCAACAATATTGCTAATTTAAGAGGTAAGTTATTACGCAGTAAAAGATGGTAATACTTGAAAAATAACAATAAAGGCCTCTCTATTCTAAAAATGCAGAGAGATAAATATCAGAGTATGTGTTACGGTTTAGCGATTTGCTGCCACGAAGACAAAAAATGTAATGGCTTGTTGTTAATGAATAGATTCCAAAAAGCACGTGCATGAACCCCCTTGTAACAGGCACATTATCAACTTAACAAATTTTTATTAAAAATTATCTTAAAAATTAAAATTATCATTTCTTTCAGTAATTCTTTTAAAAAAATTTAATATTAAATTCAATGCGTTACATTCCAGTATCTCCGTAAATTCGTACTATTACGTAATATGTATTATTATGTAATAGTACGATTGTTACATACAAAAAATAGTAAACATTATAGGTCTCGATAAGTTCAGTTATAGAGAGTTATAAGCCCCCAAAAAAATCACCACTAATAAAAATAAGAATAAATAGAGATAGATCTATACAAGCAAAAAATTAGATAAGGAAAAAAATAAAATTAGCCATCAAACAGTAAATTTCATGTCAAAAATATTTATAGTTACTTTGAAAAATTACTTAGGTGAAATTAAAAAATTGACCATAGAGACAAAAAATGAACATGAGAACATAAATACAAACAGGAAAAATTACACACAGAAAACACACACAAAAACATAAAAAAATAATAAAATTTGTCTTAAAAATATTTATATCAATAATAGATAATAACTTGGAATACACTTAAAAAAACAAAACTAACTGCGGAATAAATTCACCTTCATGGTAAAAACAAACTTGAATAATTAAATTCTAGAGAGAAAAGACGGATTCACAGAAACCCATATAGCAAATATCAGCAATGCCATCAAATATAAAAACATAATAGCAATACCAATCAAACAAAAATACCTAGAATACCTCGCACCTCTAGCTGATTCATCATCAACAGGAACAAGTTCATAATTTGATTCCATTCCACTAACAAGATCAGAAGAGGAAAAATCATCAGCAACATCAATAGTAACTGGAAATAAGCTATCAGCATCAACAGAAGATCTATCAATTCCTAATTTAAGAGACATATCCAAGACACAATCCTTACAAGATATAAATTTGGACCCACTACTTCGCTCACAACATAATAAAACATCACCTTTGTTAAGGGAATCGCACTTAGTCATCCCCTCACTAAAAAAACTAGCACTAAAAGATGGAATAAAAACAGATTTACCAGAGGAACAAGAAATCATAAAAATACTACCACTTCCTATATCCACGAAACTTCCAATAAATTTATATCTATCAAAAGAATCTAAACAACACGTAGAACAAGAAGCATTAATTTTAATATTTTCTGTAGATATAGAATAAGGGATTGTAGGGCAGATAAAACTTTTATACATTTTTGAGTTACAATCCCAGCAATGTATAAAAGACTCCTCCAACTTGATAGCGCTACAGTGAGACCATTCCGGTGGTTTAATATACAAAGACACGACACCGTTATCAGGATTACAATGGCGAGAGCCCATGGTTCTGTTATCAGAAATAACTTTTTCTGCATTTCCCAAAATAATGCTTTGCAAAACTCTACGGCTCAGTGTACTGTCACCTGTATCAAAAAAGTTGCCCTTAAACTTTTTGAAAGAAAAACCACGATCAGAGATTGAAATAATTTTATAATCGTAAATACAAGAAACTTCTCCTAAAACCTTATCAAGCTTACATCTAGGAGATGGTATACAGCAAAGTCTACAAAAAAAATTCCCATTAATCATTTAACTAAGTACCATATGAAAAATAAAAATCATTATTTTTTCCTCGTTATTGATACGAAAAAACAAAGTCAAAATTTTATTTTTATTTTTATGCAACTGATACTAAATACTATCCTTCCTTATTTACTAGGATTAGCAAAATAATTATTGGTAACAAGAAACCACAATACGAGAGACCGTAAAAACTCACAGAAAAACAGATTGGAAAATTTCAATAATGCAAAACACAACGAAGACCAGAGGAGTCATACCCACACGCTCCTCCCCCAAAATTCGTAAATCACTAACCTCAACTAACAAATCTATATCTATTTATATTTATACACAAATAGCAATATCCCCCACAAGTAATTCTAAATCAAGCACAAAAATAAAAAATAATTAACACAATAATGAGAAAAAATGCACAATAACATCATCTGTTTAATTTAATTAAACAATTTGCCTATAATTTGCGCTTGAAAACAAGCTAGGTCCACAAAGCAACAAAAGACATTATTAAAAAACCAGCTATTACAAACAGAAAATTTCTCAAGTTGCAGCAGCTTTTTACCAGTATACCCTGCTCCAACCCATGCAGAGTACCCATATATAGAAACGTTCCAGCAGCTAAAGATGAAAAAGCAGGGGTCACAAGTGGATAAGGAGAGGTAAATCGTTGCATAGTGCTACCAAATATTATCCCCAGAGGAGCCATTATAGAGAATATGCCGAATAACAAAATTCTCGATTTTAAGGACAAAGAGGTTTTATTAATTTGTACCGACAAAGCAAAACTAGCAGCCCATTTATGCGCTGTAATAGCCAGAAACACCAGCCACATAACAGAAGATGACCTACTAAGCCCCAGAGCTGATCCTGCCAAAAGACTGTGAAAAGAAAGCATAGAAACGGCCAAAACTGCCAATGATCGGCTAGAACTGCCTTCTTGCTCATAAATCTCTCTACCAACATGCTCCAACAATAGTAACAATAAAAAAACTGAAGATGCCATAAAAAAAGGTATGGGATAGCTATAATTTAGCTCATAAAAACTTCTAGAGGCATCAGAAAGCATATGCATTAAACTTGATCCTAAAAAAACACCAACAGCTAACGATTCAGCTCTAGAGAAATCAAAAGATCTGGGACATCCGCAAATGTCACGCCTTCTAACAATAAATGGATAGGCTCCTGATAAAATGGTAACTACAAATATAATTATGAGAAAAATCAATCTGATACTCATGAAACACTTCTCCACACTTTTAATTGGGAACAGGCGATACCAGATCATACTAATATGCACCATTATGCATCATATCAACCAATTAATTCAAGTAATTAATTAATTAACTTTACAAACATAATTATGATATTGACATCACAGATCCTATAAATCTAAGCAGATTAATTACCGAATATTAAAGAAATGAAAATAATTAATAATTAACTCATTAGAATAACTACCATCCAATTCCGATTACAAAAATGTGATCAACAAGAAACACTCAATCAGAGAAAACAAAATATAAAGGAATGATCAGATTCAGGAAAAGAAACTCAATACAAATTATGTTTATTACAAATATGATTAGATAATTAGTAAATTTTATCAATTAAATAAAATCTAAAAACAAAATGTGGCACCACTAGCAAATTACAAAAAAGATTAACCTCTGTTGAGATATTTATGCAATACGCACAAATATTATCCGCATTAATTTATAAATAACATCATCTTATTTAAAATATTAGTGCAGTACCAACCGACAACATTTATTATGAATTAGAATCATCAGCGCTATTTAAATTTTAAAATACAACATGATAATAATGCCAAAAGCAAATTATGTGTATTTAATCGCAAAGCTATGAAAAAATAATATCATACACGAAGCATAATTTTTCCAACAAACCTCAGTAACGAATAATGTTATCAGAAGTAAATGCAAAGATTTTACATACTTTCCTCGTAATGAGGAATTTTATATATTCATATAGTATGGATATTACTTACAGTGAATATAAGGACCTATCATTACCTAGTAATAATGAAGACATTTGAATCAATGTTATGAGACAATGTGATTTTAAATTACAGTACCCATGATAACTATGATAGAGAAAAATAAGTTACTTACCTCATTGGGAAACATTGTTGAGTGGTTTGATTTTTCCCTGTATGGGTTCTTTGGTATAATTTTTTCCGAGGTTTTCTTCCCAAAAGATAACTCTCATATTAGATCATTACTGATGACTTATGGTATTTTTGCTGCAGGATTTGCCTCACGCCCTCTGGGAGGGCTTATGTTGGGAGTTTGCGGTGACAAATATGGACGACTATTTGCCTTACGTATGACTCCAATCATGATGACAATTTCAACAGCCGCCATAGCTTTTCTTCCTACATATGAGCAAGCTGGATACCTTTCTACACTATTATTAATTATCCTAAGAATTGCACAAGGAATATTAGTAAGTGGTGAATTTTCCGGTAACATTGCTTACCTATACGAAATTTCAAAAAAATGGAAATACTTTTGGGCCAGCGCTGCTAGCTTAACTGCAACTTTAGGCACTTTTTTGGCATCAATAGTTGCTTGGGTTTCTTATGAGTTCTTACCAGAAAAATTTTTGCATACTTATGGCTGGAGAATTGCTTTTTTATTGACGATACCTTTTGGAATAGCGGCTCATATTGCTCGAATACATATGGAAGAATCGCCAGAGTTTAAATTTTGCGGAGGAACAAGTAATCCTATAAAGTTGCTAATTAGCAAACACCGACATAATTTTTTCAGGTGTCTTTTTATTTCATGCTTAACCGCCACTATATTCTATTTCACATTTTTATTTTTACCTGTTTTTCTAATAAGATATAGAAATTTTGCTGAGGAAAATTCTCTGCTTAGAAATTCCATTTTTCTGTTACTTCATATAATTACAATCCCCATCTTTGCCATTTTAGTTAATAAGATTGGTATATACAAAGCAAACATCATAGCCATTTTGTCAGCTATGATCCTTTCAATTCCTTGTTTTTATTGGATATGTTATGGAAATCAATGGAAGATTTTTACCAGTTTTACTTGTCTGGCACTGTTAAATTCATTTTTGGCATCAGTAACTCCAGGATTAATTACCAAAATGACCCCAGTGGAAGTAAGATGCATTACCCTGTCCATGGTTATTAATTTCGTATACGGTATATTTGCAGGATTAATGCCAGTATGGGGACTATTCTTAGTTAAGTCTACTAATAACCTCATGGCACCAGGCATTTACTTATTTTTTATTTCTGCTATTTCTCTAACAGCAAGTGTTTTCAGCACAAAAAATTTAGGCAGTATATGATTAAAGATAACAAAGAATCGATGCTACATTATGATTCCTATCAAAGTGATAGTTTATCAGAAACGGAGCGCTCAAAACAAATAAGGGAATATATATGTGCATCTACAGCAGAAAATACCAGAAAAACATATCGCTCAGCTATAATTCAATTTGAACGTTGGGGAGGACGATTACCTGCAACTAAAGATATGTTAATTAAGTATATTTTAGGCAAAGCAAATCATCTTTGTCCATCAACGCTAAGCCTACACATGACTGCCATTTCTCAGTGGCATTGCTATCAAAATATACCTGACCCCTGCTCTGACCCCACAATCAAGAAGATAATGATAGGAATTCGCAGAAAACATGGTCGACCATCCATTAAAGCAAAACCCTTGACCGTAACCAATATGATGTCATTTATTAATAACCTCTTATCCAAAGAAAAAAACATTAAAACAATACGTGATATGGCTTTACTTCAGGTGGCTTTTTTCGGTGCTTTTCGTAGATCAGAATTGGTAAATATACAATTTGAAGACATTAGTTGGACAGAAAAAGGAGTAACAATAAACATAACACGATCCAAAACAGATCAAGAAGGTCATGGCAGTGCACGTGCAATTCCGTTTGGCAATCCTCCCATTTGCCCTGTAACTGCCCTACGTGAATGGATTATGGCTAGTAATTTAAATGAAGGTCCTGTCTTCAGGGCTATAAACCGCTGGAATCACTTAGAATCAGCCCCACTTCACCCATCATCCATCAATATCTTTATTAAAAATATTGCCAAAGAATGTGGAATTAACCCCAAGCAAATAAGTAGCCACAGCTTTAGAAGGGGATTCTCTACTGCAGCTGCTAGCGAGAATATTAAATTTAGCTTAATAAAGAAACAAGGAGGATGGAAAAATGACTCAACGGTTCATGGGTACATAGAAGAGGGATGTCAGTTTTCGGAAAATGCTGCCGGAGAATTGATGAAAATAATAAATACCAATTACTAATTAGTATATTTTTGTATTAGTAAACTCCTGGATTATTAATGCATCACCTCATATAAATAAATTCCACTCATAGATAATTGTCATCAACATACCACATTATTTGTTGGTGCAATTGCTATTTTTATTTAAAAATTATTTTATGTACAATATCCGTCAGTACTAACTTAGTTAGTGCGTTTATAGGAAAGCACACAGTGTACTTTATTTTTTAACTATTTATGCATTTCAGCCACATCAGAAATTAGTAATAAATATACCTACTGTACATAATAACCAAGGTTATTTATGGAAAATTATTCCACCATTAATGGAGTTCAAAATACAGAAGAACATAGTTCAGATCAAGAATCTGAACCCTCTTGCAAAAAATCAGAATCAATTTGTGATAATTCACTATCATCACTAGACATTGATAATAGTATTTTCCCTAGAGATAGACCCCCATTGAGAAAAATGAGATCTTTCCTATGGAGCCAAAATCGGTCAGAAAGCATAGTAAGTAACTATATATCTCTCCCTATTGGAAGGTCATCATTAAATATTGAATCAGAATCATCGTTTTACGAAGATTGTAGCAATGAAGATACGGTTTTTGGAACATCAAAAATAAAACGAGGGTTTATGTCAATTAGTATGGAATCCCTCAATACTAAAGATATTACTGAATCAGCAAAAAAAACTACATTTAAAGATAATTTTGAAAAAAGAAGAAGATCATCATCTTTATCACATATTGATAAATCGATATTATTTGAAGAAAAAAAACCTAATCTCTATAAATACAGCATTTCAGAAGTTGATTTAAAAGACATTACGAAAAGGACAAAGAAATATCTGGCTGTTGCACTTGCTGAGGCAGAATTTCTATCCACACCCAAAACTATTTACAACAAAGAAGTCGCAAAAAAAGATAACACAATAGAAAATGGTATGGATGAAGTTGATTTTCGATTAACTGGTATGGATGAAGTTGATTTTATAGCTCCAGATCATAAAAAAATAAATTTAATTTACACTAAAACAAAATTGGGAGATTACGATAAAATCGATGTAAGGGATTGGAGAGAAGAAAGCAAAGAATGCAACCAAAGAAGAGGAACTAGATATACTGATGATTACTTAAGAAATGAATTACTGGAGAAAACATTACTAAGAAACCCAGATGCAGAAACAGGAAAAGGAATAAATAAAATTTCTCCGTTAGCATTAGGTGGAGCTCACAGCAAATTTTCTGGAAAAACCATTTTTATTCACAAAAGCAATAAAGGTAATTCTGTTTCTACGAATCTAGGAAATATCATAATTCCTGGTAACACCGATCTAAAAGAATCATTAAAATCACAATACTTAGGTCTAATATATCTAATATTCAATGATTTAAAAGAACTAGAAAAATCAATTCCTGAAATTTTAGAAACTACTAAATCTAAAGATCAAACTTGTTTTGTTTTAGATAACTTTGTGATTAAATCAAAAAAAGTACTGCTAATGTTTTTTAATTTAATATGTGACTTACCGGAAACAATATTATCTAACCCTAGAATCATTACATCAAAAGAAGAATATGAGAGTGCATTTACGAGTGCTTTAAATACAAAGCTTGCTGAAAAAATAAAAGAATACGAAAAAACCCCAGAGTATTCCAGCATATTGAAAGGAATGAAAATTGGCGGTAACACTGATATATATAGTTATTTATTCAAAAATATTCAAAGCAAAGAAATTATATTTTCTATTCTACATGAGTCTAGGTTATTTCTTGAAAGAAACTCCAATTACAAGCCAAAATCAGTTCCAGAAGATGCACTAAATATTAGGCATTATCTTTATGAATCGTTATTTAGCAGTATATTTAATGACCTTGTATCAATTTTAGAAAAAAGAATAAATAAAATAAAGATCGATAATAACCTGCAAAACCATATAAATAACAATATAGTAAGCAAAGAAGAATTAAGTGATTATTTGTATATTGGAAAATTTTATATATCACAAAAACTAGTACTAGGAATGGAATCATGTGTTGATAGACTTTTGGAATTAAATAAAGACAAATTATCAAAATTTGAAATAAAACTTACCAAAGGAATTGCCCTTGGATATTTATCTAAAAAAGATATAGAAATTCATGTTGATAATTTTTTCGAAAAAGAAATATTTAAAAAAGATGAAGAAAACTACAATCAATTATTTTGTTTTATGAGAGAATTTATATCTAGGGTGACAATAGTAACTTTAGAAGGGAAAAAAATCCCCGCCTCAATTGAAAAAAAGGAAGAAATTATATCATACTTTAAATTCTTTTTAAGCAAAAAATTAAATTCCAAGATTTTACTAGGAAATATGGTAGAAAGAATATCAGAAACAACTCCAATTATTTTTAATGGACCAAGAAGTCTTTCATTAGAACTAGCAAATAGCATTAATAAAGTTTGCAAAACAGTTTCTGTAGAAATGGATAAATTAGTATCATTATCCATAGATTCTGTTACTGACCTTTACCTAAATGGTAGTACAGTTAGTATTGATGAAGTTATAGAAGCAGAGACTTCTAATTTACATGAGCAATTTTATTATATTTCCAAATCAGTATGCCATGGAGAAGATAATTTAAAATCCCAAAAAATTATTGGAGAAATATACAAGATTGTGGATTATAAAATGAGTGATCTATTAAAATGCTATGGAAACATATTGGAAAAAAGGCTGGAAAATATTTATACAAACAAAATAGCTTACTTAAATAAGGAAGCCAGAACAAAAATACCGGATCAATGGAAGCCAATTATTTTTCATGTATCACAGGAAACATCAGAATCGGTTATTAAATGCATTGATGATGTTTGTAAAGAAATTTTATTAAAATTTAAAATTGTTACAAAAACTTTAGAGGAACGTGTGTGTAATTTATACATACATTCTGAAGAAGAAAATATAGCCAACATTCTAGAAAAAGAAGCGAGTAACTGCAAACAATTATTTATTGATATTTCTAAACAGAGCTGTAGAGGTGAATCTAATTTACGTGCAAAAAAAATACTCTGTGAAATATCAAAAGCAAAAAGATCGAGTGAAAAAGAAATACTCAGGTGTTACGGCAATCTACTGGAGAGAAGATTAAATAATGTCTACAAGTTTGAATTAATTAATCTAGAACATAAAATTAAACACAGAGCACCCATACTGTATCATCGCAAATACTCATCCACCAATAAGTGAGAAACACTCCATTTTTCCTATGAACATTATGAACTTTACAAGAACTGTTAATAACATTTGTAATCAGTAAATACCCCTATTAACATTTACTAGTAATTTCTATATTGAAGGAATCTCCAATTACACTCAAATATCTAAAATATTATAATCGCATCAACGTATTAGTTCATAAGATACTTCAAGCATTTTACACTAGATAATATGTAATCTACAGCTTAATTATGTAATTGAAACTTCCTATTGTGTTGTTACTGTAAAAATGAACTAATAAAGTAAAACATTAACAAAACTACAAGCAACTGGGATAAATCATGGACAGAAGCAGATTGAATTCTAATAATAGCACCTTTCAACTTGGATCTGTTGACGAAACAGAACCTGAAGGCACAGGAAATTCTAGTGCTGCAACAACTCATCCTCTTGCCGGGGAGGAAAGCACAATAACTGAAACAGAATCATTAACAAGCACAGACGATACAAGTTATTCATTATCTATCTGCAGTACTAGTACTGATACTAGCACTAGTGCCAGTACCAGTACCAGTAATAGTATTTATTCTACTACTAGCTGCCCAGACCTTAGTGCCCTCAACTACCAAGATATCAGCCATATCGGTCATAAAAATGTTACTTTTAGTTGTCCTAATCTTGGATCCATTTATGAACAGAGAACAAGAAGTAGAGCAGAAACTATTGACATTGGCGCTCCTTTCTTTATGGGAAAAATTGTTGATATTCCACTTTCTCAGCATAGTAAAGTACCATACGATAAACACATGGTATTGCCGGTTCCAGAAGGACTTGTAGAAAAACCATCCTATAAATTTAATCAGAGGTTTACAGCTGGCAGTAGAATTGTACCTCACACTGTAACTAGTAGAAGAAAAGAAGTTATTTACGAACATGTAAATGTAAGAATCGCTCCTACTCTCAGAGAGGCATCGCTTCTTAACAGTAAAAAAAATAAGAAAAAATCTATAAGGGAAAGGGTATTAAAATTCTTTAATAAGCAATCTGTTAATAAAGATAAAAACCAATGCAGCAGCAGTAAAGAAATTGCACCAAAACCTGACAGGCATAAAAATTTCACTCCTCCTCCTAGAGTACACTATTATGAGAAAATAGATGATTATGCAATTGCACCAAAACCTGATAGGCATAGTAAAATAAATCCTACATCAGGAAGTGCTAATTACGAGGAAATGGTAAACACAAAATCACAGGAAAGTTATTCAACTCAAGAAAGTGCTAATTACGAGGCAATGGTAGACACAAAATCACAGGAAAGTTATTCAACTCAAGAAAGTGCTAATTACGAGGCAATGGTAGACACAAAATCACAGGAAAGTTCTTCACCCCAAGGAAGAAGTGCTTATGAACCTGTTGCTTATAAACCTGTTAGCGATACAACTGACTCGGTAAAACTTCGCAGTACTGGAGCAAGACCTAAAGAGTATAAACAAGGACATTCGCAAAATCCCGCTAGTAAAAAAGATAGATACTTATCATTAACTCCCCTGGGAGATATTGGACCGGACGAAGTAGATAGTTACAGATCTTTACGTACTCCTAAGAAAAGTAGTAGCCCAGAGGAGCAGTCTGCTGGTGCAGAAAAAAGAAATAGTGTATTTTATGGATCTTTACGTGCTCCTAAGAAAAGTAGTAGCCCAGAGGGACAGTCTGCTGGTGCAGAAAAAAGAAATAGTGCATTTTATGGATCTTTAAGAACTTCTAAGACAAGTGGTAGCTCACACAAACACTCTGAAGATACTACTAGTACTAGAAGAAAAAAAGATAATAAATATTACGTAGATCAAAGAACTTCATCACCAGAACAAGAATATGAACAAAGCAGAAACAGAACTGATTCTGCCGGTTCAAGAAGAAGTGGAAATGAAACCTATTATTATAGTGGCTCAGATAAACCATACCTGTTACCCGAAAATACTTTAAGAAGAAAGGATTCTAAACACTCGGATCGCGCAAGAACCTCCCCAGAACAATATTATGAACCACTTAAAGTCGTAGGTAAGATAGATAATTGGATGATTGTAGGAGAGTCTATACGAATCAGAGGCCATAATGAGTTTATTATTAATACTAGAAGATCTAGTAATGATAATAAGTATTCTGCCCTTTCAAATCAAGTATCATCACATGCATCACCATTTTTGACAAAAATAGAAGCAGTTATGAGAAAGAGTTCGGGATTATCTACTTTAGGAAAATATTCGGATGACTTGTTAATTCCAGCTGTTCTTTTCATTGTTAGATCAGCTTTAGAAGAAATGAAATCCGATGTTAATAATTTTGTAAAATCCATTTACTCGAAGTTGCTTACATTAGATCCTGATGCAATTAAGAAATTAATTGAAGAAAACAAACTTGTTTCTCACATAGAAGGTAAATTTTTGTCTGAGTTAAGATCAAAGTTTAAAACCGAAAGAGATAGGTTACTTAAATTACATTATGAAAAAAATAAAATCAGTCTTACTGATATTATTAAACAGGCCGTTGAACGTACTAGTTACGGTATGGAGCCAGAAGAGCTTAGGGAAAGAATAGAAGTTATGACTGGACTAGTAGCTAATGTGGTATCAGCATCCATTGGCACATCAGACCTTGCTAAACTGGTAATTCGCAATGCTGCAGAAAAATTAAAGGATTTCTTAGAAAGTAATTAGCCTTGGAATAAATTTAAAATGTTCCAATTTTAGTAATAAACATGTGGGCCATATAAAGATAAGAAAGTTTACATGGCCCCTAGGAAAGTTGATATGTCAAATTCTAAGTTACATAAATCGGTGAGATTTCCTAGTGATGAATCTCTATTAGTAAAAGTAAAAGAATTTAGGAAAACAGACCCCATTACCCTAGAAGAAATAAATGTAGCTGATATGACCGCTACTTCCATTCTTGAAAAACCTACTAGTAATACCCTAGAAGAAATAAATGTATCTGATACGCCCACTATTTCCATTCTTAAAAAACCTACTAGTAATCCTACTAGTAGTATTAGGAGATGCTACAACTACAAACACCACGTATCGGATAAAATACATCCAATGAGTAGAGAACACAAAAACAATACTAAGACTCTTTCATCTTTTTTCGTTAATTTTAATGAAAACTATACCCAGCCTAGATATATGCGTACTAAACATGTACGCCCTAGATGCCAAAATCTTAAATACTATTTACCCCAAAATCTGGTTGCATCGCAGTCTAGCGACGCAGAGAATAGTTGCAAAAAATTGTCACAAACAACATCTCAATTTAGTGACGAAGAGACTAATTGCAAATTATTTTTACAAACAGCATCGCAGATTAACTACAAAGAGATTAATTGCAAATCATTTTTACAAGGATGTGACAATGATCTCAGGAATAAAGAATTTTTACAAGCTTGTAATAAAGAATTTTTACAATCTTGTAATAAAATTGATACATGGATGATGGAAGCAGAATCTCTAAGTATCGGGGGAAATAATGAATTCATGATTAATACTAGAGCAACTGGAGGCAATATTAAACAACCACTTACTTTTTCAAAATCAATATCACCACACTTTCGTCCTATTCTGGAAAAATTAGAAAAAAACATGATGAAAAATGATGAATTATCATCACTAGGTAGTTATCGATCATTAGTAATTCCGACTATTCTATTTATTACTCGGTTAACATTAGAAAAAGTGGAACTAGAAATGGATGTACTAGCAAAATATATCTACTCTAAATTACTTGCACTAGATATAGACACTATTAAATCATTAATCAGTGAAAAAAAACTTGGGATTTATATAGAGGAAAACTTTTTATCAGATTTAAAGGCAGATATTAAATCTAAGTTAAAGGAAGCATTTGAGGATAATATTGAAAAACACAGAACTAGCATAAATGACATTGTTAAACAAGCAATTGAACGCACTGATAATATCAGCGATCTAGAAGCTAAAGACAGAGAAAAAATGGAAAAAGCAGAAAAAATAGAAGAAAAAAAAGAAAGAGAAGAAAGAGAAGAAAGAGAATTTATGGAAAAATTTCATTGTATCATTAGTGCCGTATTTTATCTAATGTCATCTTCTGTCAGAACATCAGAACTTTCTAGAATTGTAATTAGTATGGCAGAAAAAAAATCAACAGATTTTTTAAGGGATCATTAAATTTATAATTAGGTTATCAATTTAACGTTGTAATTACCAAGGCATAAATATCTCTTGTTCATTGTACATCTATAGGTACTACAATTTATTGGTCATAATTTTCTGGGATTAACTGTTATCGTATACAAATAAATAAGAGTCACATCCATCGTTGTCTCAGGAGTAATAAACAAAACACAAAAGTAACAGTGGGTAATTTAGCTTTTTAAAAAATCACACATGATAATATGTCCATCTTTATGTAGATATTATTTATTAAATAGTCCGCGTAGAGCTGTATCCAAATCAGTAAGTGACCTAGCAATTGGAGAAGATGATCCTAAGTACCTATCTAAATTAGTTTCAGCAAATATTGAAAATCTTGATTCAAATATCGAAAATGCATCCTGGGACACCTTAGAAGTAACAGCTTCCATAATATCGGAATTACTTAGTAATTCATCACTGAGCATCTCTCTAGCGGAAGAATATTCAGAAATAACAGAACAAATAAACATATCGTAGAGTCTGGATTTATTTTCAGGTGATAAAATATCTTCCTTGGTAGCAGATCCTGACTCAACAGCATGTCTCGCCCTAATTCCTTCTGCATGTAAAATATCTCCAACGGCCGACCTGCAATAATTAACAATTCTTCTCTCAAGGGTACGTATTGGATCAGATGTGCCCTCTAATTCACTGTCAGAAGAACTGGATGAAACGACATCAGCAGAACTAGATTGGGATAAAGATAAAAGAGTACTAGAAGAGTTAGAATCAGAATCATCACCAACAGCACCAACATCACCAACAGCACCTGATACGCTCGCTGCACCACCTACGGCACCTTTGCCTCCATTGATAGCCATAAACTTATCCTTATTATTTATATAATCATTTTTTGTTTTCCACTATCTCAATATCATTCAATCACTATCAAATAGACGATAAATGAAAACGGAGTAAGAAATATTAACATAAACTACTGCATAAAAAGCATACACAATTACACCTACGGTGCGTATTGTTATTTTGCAATAACAATAAAGTACAATTTATCAATCATGGATGGACTTAAAGCTAACATAATTAGAAGCTTGAGTTTGAATATCCACTACATCTATATGAAATATTAAAAATGAAGCATCTATAAAATTGCAGGTAACCATTCATAGTTTTTATGCAAATTAAATAATTAATATCTATTAGCATTGGCTGTGATATCATCTGACCTGTAGAATGTACGGCATGAGACGACGTTGATGAAAGTTGTACCTATACCTGTCATTGATAAACTGGAGTTCATGACTGATCCGAATCCTCTTTCAGATATTTACTTATTAGAGGATTATGTATCGGTTATTAATTTCCTAAGGCAATATGGGGGCAATATATCAACTTTCGAGTCATATCGGAGGGAAGTTGAAAAAATTATTCAGTGGGCTTGGAGAGTAAAAAAGATCTCCTTGCTAAAGATTTCTAGAAGTGACATAGAGGAGTACATAAAGTTCTGCATCAATCCCCCCATATCATGGATAGCAACCAAGCGTCACCCGAGATTTATTGATAAAAGTGGCACCCGATGCCCCAATAAAGATTGGCGTCCATTTGTATCTTGTATCAGCAAACTAGACTACAAAGAAGGCAAAATACCGGATAGAAATGACTATTCAATTTCTCAGAAGACTATACGGGAAATTTTTTCTGTATTGAGCAGTATGTTTAACTTTTTTTGTATAGAAGGAAAAGTTGAGCGCAATCCTGTTGCCCTAATAAAGCAAAAAAACAAGTACCTACAAAAGGTCCAAAAAAAATCTTGTTCATTGCGCCTTACAGAAAAACAATGGGATGCATGCGTCAAAGTAGCATCCTCCATGGCAACCAAGGACTCCCGTCATGAAAGAACGCTCTTTATTATATCTTCCCTATATTTGCTCTATCTAAGGATTTCTGAGCTTACAGCAACAGAACGGTGGGTCCCAGAGATGAATAATTTTTATCAGGATGCTAATGGGTGTTGGTGGTTCAAAGTTGTAGGAAAGGGCAATAAAATGCGTGAAATTGCCGTTAGTGATGCCATGTTAAATGCTCTAAAGAGATATCGTAAAAGTCTAGGACTGACGGATATACCTTCCCCAGATGATGACTTCCCGTTGATTCCCAAAGAAAGAGGAAAAGGACCAACAACAAGCACTAGGCGCATACGTCAAATCGTTCAGTTATGTTTTGATGAAGCAATTCACATACTAAAAAAACAAGGACAAACTCAAGAATCACAAATGCTAGAATCAGCAACCGTCCATTGGCTGCGCCACACAGGAATATCTGATGACATAAACAAACGCGGCCGCCCAATAGCTCACGTCAGAGATGATGCTGGACACAGTAGCAGCGCAATTACAGATCAATATAATGACATAGATCTTATGGAAAGATATAAATCTGCAAAAAGCAAGTCCGTTTAATTATTAAACAAATTTTTTGATTTACAGAACCATAAAAATAAATCATATATCACATATTAAGACGAGTACTACGTGATAACATCGCCCTGATGTGCTTATTTTTCATTTTTTTGCGTGCATAATGTATTTTATGCCTCCCAAAGTATAGAAAGATCAAACTAATACTTTCTAAACAACTACTATAATTAAATGCTACGCGAGTTGAGATATGGCATATAACGATTCATTTAAGATTACCGGAAATTTATCTTTAGGCTCACTGTACGATTCCGAGGCTACAACGTCCTCTGCTGCAAATAATAGCGGAGATAACATTTATGAAGACATAGTTCATTTTCACCATTATGAAGGGGCATCACAAACTTCTTTTACTTATAAAAAACTACCTTCCGTAGGTGAGAATACGTTTTCAGAAACAGAAAATTCCTGTATTCTGTCGTCATCTATGACAAGTACAAGTAGTGAAGCAAGCGTAAGCAGTGAAGACAATGTATACCAATGCATGAGGGGTCATGAAGTCCGGACCACCTTGGGTGCTGCTTCAAAGATTTTTTGCGATGATGGGTATTTCTGTGACACGAAAAATCACCCTCTCAATGATCTGAGGTATTGTATTTCAGAAGGTGGAGGCCGGCATCCTGCTTTAGAAGAATCTGATCACCAAGATACCGATAGTGAAGATGATGTGTACCAGCTAATGGCCGACTTGGATATCGGTGCTACCTCGGTTGCTGATACTTACAAAGATTTTTACGATAGCGATTGCATTAGTAAAAACTATCATTTCAACGATCTAACGCAATATATTTCAGAAATAGAAAGCATCTACCCTGACTCACTTGAGTTAGATCAACCAGACACAAATTTTTCTTCAAAAAGTAGCGAAAAATCTAATAATCAAGAATCTAGCAGTTACACGTTGGACATTAATTGTCACCTGTTGCTCAAAAGCAGCTCTCCTATTGAAATACCTAACAAAAATAGATCTTCGAAAATAATTATAGAGGGCGATCAAAATTATTGTGAATCAGATTTTATAAAAATAATTCAGGAAAACGAAAAAAATACCACATCCAATACACATACAATTGATTTTGATACAAAACTTACTCAAATTATAAAACCTATGAAATTTATAAAGTCGATGTCTTCTCCATTTAAGAAGACATCTAGAGACAAAGAATCTTCTCCTCTTTCTCCTAAATCAAATATAGACATGCCATTGGCATCATCGTTTTCATCGTTGTACACTTCTGTATCTTGTGAAAATGCATCTGAAAGTATGCTATCAAGTTATAATTTGTCAGAAACAGATTTTTACAGCAGAACAAAGAGAAAGAATAAACTTCTATCAAGAGGAATAACTGAATTCATAATAGATAGCAATATTAAAAGATTTACTTGCTTTTCAAAAGCTACCCCTTGTCCTATTATTTCTAAAAATTTGTCTATTGTAGAATCACGTGTGAGAAAGTTGTTTCCTGACTGCGATAAAAATGTTTTGGATGAGATTGTCGCACTTACTAGATTTATACTTAGAAAAGGATTTGAGGAATCAGAAAAATTTCTAAAAAAATGCCGAAAAAAGTATGTGGATAAATTTGATAAAAATAAATTTTTACTGCATAGTACAGATAAAGAAAACGAATTAGAAATGAGTCAAAGAATTCTCGATACTTTATTCACTGAAGATGACATGAATTATATTTCGTGCTACGCCAAGGCCTTCGTTTCCCTTAGTTATAATAAATACAAGAATGATATATTCATACTACTAAACATGATAACTTCAAGTAACTACCATATGGAAGCAAACATTATTGATGTAGAAATAGATAAAAGCAATAATGAAAACACTATAGGAACTCTAGAGAGGAAGTTAAATCACAACTTGCTTTTAAAGATGGATGTAGTATTTAACATAGTACTTGGTTACAAATACAGAAAAGACGAATCGTTCAAGAAGGCAATTATTAATATATTCGAAATGAACTTAGAGTACGTATAGCGATTCAAAAATTATATATTACCAAAAAAATATCTGGGATCTTAGGTAAAACCGTTATTACCATATTGAAATATAACACCTATCTTATATGATAGAATTGGGTCGGTTAAGTTACATTTTTAGAGCTCACACATGGATAACATTCGTTCAGTTATTGTCAGTTCTGAAGATCATGGGTGTCGTATTGACAAATTTTTGGCAATACACATCGACTCTTTTTCAAGATCACAATGGAAAGCGTGTATTAATACAGGAGATGTCTACGTTAACTCTAAGTGTGCAAATCCAGACTACAGGGTAAACGCTAACGATGTTATTTATATTTACTCCCTTCCACCTTCTCCATCATCGGTCATTATTCCCCAAAACATAGACCTCAATATTGTACATGAATCTGATAGCTACCTTGTAGTAGACAAACAGAGTGGCATTACTGTTCATCCTGGATCTGGATGTGTGGACGGAACACTTATTAACGGCTTACTATTCCGTTATCCTGAGTTGAGAGAATTACCACGGGCGGGGTTACTGCACAGATTAGACAAGAACACTAGTGGACTTCTAATTGTTGCCAAAAACCAGCATGCTTACCAGCACTTGTTTAAACAAATGATGGAAAGAAAGATTGAAAAGAGATATTGGGCATTAGTTTGGGGGGAAACAGTAAGCCACTTCACAATTGAAAAAAACGTAGGTCGAGACTGCTTCAACAGAACTAAGATGGCTATTTGCAACAAAGACAGCGGTCGCTACGCCAAAACAATATGCATACCCCACAAAATAAGCCCTTGTCGTAAAGTAAGCTTAGTCGAGTGTATCTTGGAGACTGGAAGAACACACCAAATAAGGGTCCACCTAAGCAGCTGCAATTTACCCATCATCGGTGACGAAAAATATTCTCCCGGCAATCTTTTTCTTATCAGTCCAGTAAAACGCCAGTGCCTCCATGCAAAATCAATAAAATTTATCTGTCCTGAGAGAAAATGCCAAGTTTCTTATTACTCAAAGATACCAACAGACATCGAAAGTGCCATAAAACACTTCAGCATCGACCAGTAAAAAAACAACGCCCGTAATCATTCATGGTCGGGATGAGAGGATTTGAACCTCCGACCCCCTGCACCCCATGCAGGTGCGCTACCAGGCTGCGCCACACCCCGACCCTAAACTCAACCATATCAGCCACAGTGACTAATAAGACCCTTCAATTTATTACTAGGATGAAACGTTACAACACGCCTAGCAGATATAGGAACTTCTTTTCCTGTTTTTGGGTTCCTACCAGGACGCTGCGGCTTATCTCGGAGTTGGAAGTTACCGAATCCAAATAGACGAACTTCCTCACCTCTAACTAGGCTAAGACGAATCTCATCAAAGAATATGTTAACAAACTCTAGAGCATCATGCCTGCTGATATTAAATCGCTGCAACATCAAAGAAACTAGATAGGCTTTCGTTACTGTCATAAATCTCTCTCTTCTCTCAAAACAACAGAAGGCAAACTTTCCGCCAGACAAATCATAGATGCAACAATTTCGCTGACGTCCCTATCAAGAAGTGTCCTTGTCTTTGATCGCATTTCCAATCTAAAAGCCAAACTACGACGTTTATTACACTTTTGGTCAAAATAAACATCAAATAACCTAATCGACAAAACTATATCATCGGGCACTGGCGTCATAGACAATTGATCAAAAATATCCTGGAAAGGCAAATCAGCAGGAACCCAAAAGCAAATATCCCTTACAACTTTTGGGTTAACAGAAAATTCTTGGTAGGTCAAACGATCTGCCATACAGAAATTGTCATGATAAAACTCAAACAACACAGGTAAGTATAACAAATTGAGAGTTTTTTTAAAGCGAGGATGTAAAACACCAACTATTCCAATTGCTTTTCCATTCTGTACTAAAGAACTAACAGCAGCGGGATGAAAAAAATCATTGTCTTCTTTATAATAAGCAAAAGAAGCAGAAACAGCTCTTTCTATATCACCTTTAACATCAAATAAATCCACCTCTCGATAAGAATCATGACCCCACTGCTCTGGCAAGAAAGATCCATAACAAAGACCAGCAACCTTGTTTATCTCCCGCACGTCATCTTCACGATAGAAACAAACTGCCGATTCAAATATTTTTAAATGTGTAACTCCATGACGAGCATTGTGCTCCAAAACATCTATAAGACCAGGTAAAAGCTCGGAGCGCATAACACTCATACTCTTACTCATTGGGTTGGATATGCTAACAAAATTCTTTTTTAAATCCCAACGTTGTTTTTTAGGGTCAGAAAAAGCATATGTAAAAACCTCCTGGTATCCAGATGAAACTAGGGAAGATTTAATTTTATCCAATGACTGCCTATCGGTAAAAAAATTATCATGCACAAATGATGGGTATTGATTAGGTATATTCTCATAGCCGTAGATACGAGCAACTTCCTCAACCAAATCCTCTTGTGACGAAATATCAAAACGCCAGCTAGGAACGGAAACTACCAACTGTCCTGTTCGTTGTTTATGATTGGGCAACCCAGCACGAAACAACAAATCCGAGATAGTTTCTTTATCCAAAGAAACTCCAATAAGAGAATTAATTTTATCATCATCTACAACTAAAAGTGATTCACTTGATGCATCTAAAATATGATGACATACTTTTTCTTTCAATGTTCCACCGCATATCTTTTTTACAAGATGAAGAACATGCTTAAGTATTGTTAAGGTAGATCGTGGATCTACCCCACGTTCAAAACGAAATCCAGAGTCAGTTATAACATTAGACAAACGAGCCTGTACTGCACATACACTGGGATTAAAACATGCTGCCTCTATAAACACAGATTTAGTTTGAGCAGAAATAGCAGACTCTGCGCCACCAATTAACCCAGCAATTGCTTGAGGTTTGTTGCTGTCGGCAACAACAACAAAACGATCATCTAATTTTTGTTCATTAAGAGCAATTGTGGTAATGGTCTCAAGTGAAGATGCTCTGCGAATAAATATTTTATTGCCAAATAATTTATCTGCATCAAAAGCATGAAAAGGCTGTCCCCACGTCAAAAGTGCATAATTAAGAATATCCACTAAAGAATTTACCGATTTCAACCCACTTGCCAAAATTCTATGAGTAATAAAGAATGGGAGTGGATTATCTAGATTTATACCTTCTATAGCTGCGCCGTAATAAACCGGACAATCATCTGCTGAATCAATACTTAACCTACAACGAGACACATCAGGAGCCTGATCCCAATCCCTGTAATCAGATGGAACCCAAACATCGAAATTTCTCGACCACGCACCTATCTCTCTAGAAATTCCCCAAACACTCAAACAATCGGGACGATTAGATAAAACTGAAACATCAAACCAAACATCTGGTGGGCAAATAACATCAAAATTATTTCCAATAAAACTATGATCTAATGACAAGTCCAAAATACCAGATGATGAATATGGCAACCCAATTTCATCAGCCGAACACAACATACCACTTGATACAACCCCCCTTATTTCTCGCTTCTCTATCATCATTCCATTAGGAAGCACGGCTCCTACAAGCGCACAAACCACCATCATCCCAGATTGAACATTAGCAGCACCACAAATAATGGAAACTGGTAATTTAGCACCCACATCAACCTGACAAAGCTTAAGACGATCAGAATTTGGATGGGGTAAGCATTCTAAAACGTAACCGACTACGACTTTATCTCCAAGTGAAGAACAAACACAGACTGATTCGTCCTCAAAACCAGCCATCGTAAGACGATCAGATAATTCTTCAGGGACAATATCTAGCTTTGGCAAGAACTCTTTTAACCAAGAATAAGAAAACTTCATTCGAACCCACGACAATTAAACTGAGAAAGAAAACGAAGATCATTTTGATAGAAGACACGCAAATCAGCAATACCATAAAAAAGCATAGCAAGACGCTCTATCCCCAAACCAAAAGCAAATCCACGGTATTTGTCACAATCGATATTACACATTGAAAGAACATTGGTATTAATAAGCCCACAACCACCAATCTCCAACCACTTGGGTTCTGTCATCTGTGGAGTCTGGAAAAAAACATCTATCTCTGCTGACGGTTCTGTAAAAGGAAAAAAAGACGGTCTAAAACGTACTTTTATGGACTTATCATCAAAAAATTGGCAAACAAAAAGCTTCAGTAAACACTTGAGTTGAGAAAAATTAGTGCTTTCATCAACACAAATACCTTCTATTTGATGGAACATAGGAGAGTGGGTAGTATCATGATCAACACGGTACACGCGACCCATACCAATAACCCTAACTGGAGGAGTATTAACGGAAAGATGCCTAATTTGAATAGGAGAAGTATGGGTTCTCAGCAAAAGCCCGTCATGTAGATAGAAAGTATCTTGCATAGAACGGGCGGGATGGGTATCAGGAGTATTAAGAGCCGTGAAATTGTGCCAATCGTCCTCCACCTCTGGCCCATAAACCTGGGAAAACCCAGCGGAGTGCCAAAAAGAACGAAGGCGGCGCATAACCAGAGAAAGAGGATGGTATCCACCCTCGCAGTGACCTCGAGCTGGGAGAGTACAATCAACGGAATCAGATAAGAGCTGCTTTTTAACTAACTCATCATCGATAAAACTACGACGCTGGCGAACCGCATCCTCAAGCTTGGTACGGAGAACATTCAAGGAACGAGCCACATCCCTACGCTCTGAGGGAGGTAGATCCTTTATCGAACCAAGAGGACCAGTAACCAACCCACCTTTGCCGATATAAACTGCCTTTACTCTGTCAAGAGCAGCCACTGTATCAGCTGCTTCAATTTCAGAAAGAGCTCTCTCCTCCAGCAATGAGAGATCTTCGTGCATAAATAACCTACTTGTACATAAGAGTGGAGAAGGAGAAAACTATAACCTAAGCAGCAGCCAAAGTCCTTACTCGCTCGACAAGAGCAGCAAAAGAAGATTTATCGTTGAAAGCCATATCTGCCAAAACTTTACGATCAATCTCCACTCCAGACTTCTTCAGATCATTCATGAACACACTGTACCCAAGGCCGAGCTCGCGAACAGCAGCATTGATACGAATAATCCATAACGACCTGAACTGACGCTTACGCTGTCTTCTATCACGATAGGCATACTGAGCTGCCTTCATAACTGCTTCTTTAGCTACTCGATATACACTTTTGCGCCGACCACGGAAGCCCTTAGCCAGCTTCAGAACTTTTTTGTGACGACAACGAGAAACAACACCTCTCTTGACTCTAGGCATAACAATTCCCTAAGTTTTTGTTACGAATAAGGCAACATCGCACGTACAGCACCCACATCTGATCTACAGACGTAACTTATTGAACGAAGCGACCGCTTAATCTTAGTTGTCTTTTTGGTCAATATATGCCTCTTAAAGGCTTGAGACCGCTTTATCTTACCACTCGGGAGGACAGAAAACCTCTTTGCCGCCCCACGATTAGTCTTCATCTTAGGCATATTACCTACTCCAGTAACAACATTACTTCTTACGAACAGGGGCCAAAACCATGACCATCTGCCTACCATCAACCTTAGGTGTCTGCTCCACAATCACCAAATCACCCAAATCCTGCTTAATGCGACCAACTAAGTGCAATCCTCTGTCTTGTCTTGCCATCTCACGCCCCCTAAATCTCACGGTAACCTTAACCTTATCTCCATCAGCAAGGAATCGGGATATGCTTCTAAGCTTGACCTGATAATCAGCTTCGTCAGTTACCGGACGAAACTTAACTTCCTTTATCTGAACAACCTTCTGCTTAACTTTAGCCTCATGTGCCTTCTTTGCTTCCTGGTACTTAAGCTTACCATAATCAACCAACCTACAAACTGGAGGAGTTGCTTGAGGAACAATTTCTACCAAATCAACACCCTCATCCTCAGCAGCACCCAAAGCCTCAGACAAGGTCATCACACCTAACTGACCATTATCGACACCGATAACACGCACCGGATCCGAAGTTATTTCACGATTAATACGCACCCGTTTACCCTGTATGATGGAACACCCCCCCTCCAAAATTTTAACTTTATTAATCAGCGGCGACTAACAACATCGCTCTTAATGCGCTCAAGCAGACCATTCACGCTCATGCGGCCTAAATCTTCACCCAAACGCGACCTAACGGACACCAAACCTTCCAACTGCTCTCTATCACCTACGATCACCAGGTACGGTACCTTCAGCATAGCATGTTCGCGAATTTTATAACCAATAGTTTCATTGCGCAAATCCTTTTCAACCCTAAAGCCGTCTTTATCTATCAACGTAGCAACTTCATTGGCATAGTCATCACATTTATGTGTAACAGTTAATACACAAACCTGAACAGGAGAAAGCCAAAGCGGAAGCGCCCCTGAGTAATGCTCAATTATGATACCAATAAACCTCTCTATTGATCCCAATATAGCCCGGTGTATCATAACAGGACAAACTCTTTGATTTCCTTCTGAAACATACTCAGCACCTAATCTACCAGGCAAAGAAAAATCGAGCTGAAGAGTTCCACACTGCCACGACCTGCCGATAGCATCCTTGATGTGAAACTCTATTTTAGGACCATAAAACGCACCTTCACCAGGCAATTCTTCCCAAGAAAGAGAACCAAGCCTAAGAGCATCTCTTAAAGAATTCTCTGCATGATCCCAAATAGAGTCACTACCGATCCTTTTTTCTGGCCTCAAAGATAATTTGACAACAACATCATTAAATCCAAAATCTAGGTAAACACCCAAAAGCAAACGATTAAAAGCAACAACTTCGCCAATAATTTGATCTTCTGTGCAAAAAATATGTGCATCATCCTGCACAAATGCGCGAACTCTCATCAGGCCATGCAAAGCACCTGATGGTTCATTACGGTGACACGAACCAAATTCAGATAGCCGCAATGGTAAGTCACGGTAAGAACGCAGAACAGTATTAAAAATCTGAACGTGACCGGGACAATTCATAGGCTTTATAGCGTAATCATGTTTTTCTGATTCGGTAACAAACATGTGCTCCGAGTAATTGTCCCAATGACCGGAACGTACCCACAATGACCTACTCATTAACTGCGGAGTTTTAACTTCCTGGTAACCATTATTAGACAAAACATTGCGCAAGTAACTCTCAATTATTTGCCAAACGATCCAGCCACGGGGATGCCAAAAAACCATACCTGGAGCTTCGTCTTGCCAATGAAAAAAATTAAGCCTCTTACCGATGCGCCTATGATCTCTCTTCTCTGCTTCCTCAATTAAGCTCAAGTGACGATCGAGCTCCTGAGACTTAAAAAACGCAGTACCATATACACGCTGCAACATCTCATTTTTAGGGTCCCCTCGCCAATAAGCACCAGCAACCCTCATTAATCGAAAAACTTTAAGAAAACTGGTATTAGGAACATGTGGACCTCGGCAGAGATCAACAAATTCACCTTGCCTATAGAGAGACAAGTCTTCCCCCTCTGGGATGGAAGAAATTAGCTCCACCTTATACTTTTCACCTAAATGAACAAAAAAATCTATGGCTTCCTGCCGGGACAAGACAAAACGCTCTATGTCTAATTTCCTAGCAGCAATTTCTCGCATTCTATTCTCAATTACCGGTAAATCATCGTCACTCAAAGGACGCGGCAATGAAAAATCATAGTAAAACCCATTTTCAACAATAGGACCTATAGCAACCTGAGCTTCAGGAAAAATCTCCTTGACTGCATGCGCTAACAAATGAGCACAAGAGTGCCTAATTACATCTAGAGCTTCTGGATCACAATCCCTAACAATACGTAATTGAGCATCTTCTCGTATAAGATGGTTAATATCTACCAGCAGACCATTAACAAAGGCAGCAACAGAGCACTTAGCCAATCTAGGACTGATATCAGAAGCTACAGAAAAGGCAGTCACCGCTTCTTCATATCCACGGACACTGCCATCAGGAAAAGTAATATGAACCATGCTTTGGTGTAATACCCAGTAAACAGAAACGCGTGGTAGGCACGATTGGACTCGAACCAACGACCCCCACCATGTCAAGGTGGTACTCTAACCAGCTGAGCTACGTGCCTATCCAAAAGAGACTGCATTGTAGATAAACCTTGGTTCTATGTCAAAGCAAGAAACTTATTTTTCTAAAAAAATGAAACTATTTTCATCAACATCAAAGAATGTAAATCCCATATTTCAACAGGATAGATTGCCGTTACTAAAGTGATGAAATAACTTTTTTAGCAAAAATCATATCCTCCCATACTTTGCGCTTTTCAAGCGGGCTACGAAGCAAATAAGCTGGGTGATACGTTACAATCAATGGGATCCCTTGATAAAAATAAGTATTTCCCCTCATACTACCTAGCTTGGTATCAACATGACCAAGAAGGGCTTGTGTTGCTGGTCTACCTAAAGCAACAATTATTTTAGGATTTATAAGAGAAATTTGCTTTTGTAAATAAGGCAAACAAGTATTGATCTCTGCTAAAACAGGGGTTCTATTTTCAGGTGGGCGACACTTTATAGCATTGGCTATGTACACACCTTCGTCACGTGACAACCCTAGAGAAAAAAGAATACAATCCAAAAGTTGTCCCGCCTGACCTACAAATGGTTCGCCTATATTGTCTTCATGCTCTCCCGGGGCTTCCCCAACGAACATCCAGGTAGCCTTCACATCACCTACCCCCAATACAGCTTGTTTACGCTTCTCACATAGTCGGCATTTTTTGCACCGGGAAACATCTTTAGACAAATCAGACCATTGCTTACGTTCATCTACTTCAAAATCAAAATTTTTAATGTCATATGGAGGTGAATCAAAATCAACAATACTATCAACATCCTCAGTTACATCGGGTTCAAAATGCCTTTTTCGAGATTTCCATATGTAATTTATCCCCATATAGTACAAACGTTCCCTTCTATTCATGATTTCCTTTGCATAAAATTAATCTGCTCCTCTAATGTCAGTGCTGACGGCAAAGTGGCATAATCTACACAAATTTCTCTTGCACGATAGCAATTTTCTGAAGCAGAATTATAAAACCTAATCTTAGCCACTGAGTAAATATCTAATGCTGTATGATTTTCTGTATGAAAGCAAATATCATCGTAATCATCACAAATTAATAAAAACCCAGATCCATAAAGCAGGCTCCCTGGAGAATAATTTTCTTCGAACCAAAGGCGGAACCCATCCTTACTCATTATTCTCTTGGACAAAATTTCTTTTATGCTAGAAAAATCGACCTCATACGATGAAACTAAAACCAAATCAGGCTTGAGAAGAAGAGAAATAAGAACAGACGAGGATTTTTTCTCATCAAGCGCTTTAACTGCTAAGGCTTCCATAGAAAGAACCGGAATAACTGGAACATTAAACGAAGAGGCAACACCAACAGCCAGAGAAAACGCCAAGCGCGTCGAAGTAAATCCTCCTGGTCCAACATCTATAGCTACACAATCCAAAGTGCAGTGGCACATAAACTTACGCGACTCTTCCATAATTCTAAGTAATCCAGATGATGGATGATCGGTAGTCGATCTATAGAAACGTTTACCGTTACCACATGAAAGATACAAAGAGGAAGGAGAAAAAGAAGAAGATAAAGAAAGAACTCTAAACTCATCCATAACAATCAATCTACTGGTACATCCTCATTTTTACTAAAATTTTCTGAATAATTCCTATCGAGCAAATCAGCAATATCTTGAGAAACTATTTGAAAAACCTCTACCACATTTTTAACACCAGGAATACCACGAACACGTGAATAAACCATTTTCGCCTCTTCCTTAGTCACAATACCAATAAGATAAACGACTCCATTTTCAGTAACAACACTAATTATTGAAGAAAATCGTTTTTGTAGTTGGCAAATATCAGCCTTAACCACGGAAGTAAGAGCAGAGTCGTCAGCACGCTGCATTATCGTAGTTTCAGGAGCAACAATCAATCCAGAAACCATCCTGCGTACGTTTTTACCACGCGACAAAGCACGCTCAACCCGAATTTTATCTTCATGAGACGGAATTTGCCCCGTCAATAGTACCAGGCCATTGTAAACTGTAACCTCTACGTGCCCACGAGAATGCAAAATACTATTAGCAATTGACTTAGAATTTAGTTGAATCAAACGATCCAACACAACAGCACTAGCAACGCGACGATCTGCTGTAGTAGCAGAGTGAACCCCCCTAACTGCAGCTAGACCACAGCCCTCCATAAGGGGAGCAAGAGAAATAGCAAATACCAGCGACAAAATACAAGCCCACAAACGGAAGAAATTATTTTTCACACATCCTCCAATCCGAGCAACAGGCAATCCAATGCGTCACAAATGCAATTCAAAATTATCAGGTGAACTTCTTCAGCACGAATACTAGACTCGGAAGGTATATCAATACAAACATCAGATGCCTGCAAAAAAGGAGACAAAATATTATTCGCCGTTATTGCTACGACAGACACCTCTCGTTCTCTAGCCATCGCCAGCAGATCGGGGAATGATTCAACAGAACCACCTGGATTAACCACCAATAATACATCATCTGGCTGCCCAAATACACCCAGCTGCCTGGATAGCAATGAAGCATACCCGTGGTCTCGTGCTATAGGAAAAACAGATGAAAAATTAGGAATCAATTCCATAGCTGTAAATCCAGGGCGACTAACTTCCAACCCCACCAACATCTTAGAAACAAAGTATCCCGAGAACGCAGCACAAGAGGGATCAGAAAAAACAATAACCTTATGGTTATTGATGATAGCGCAACTCATCAATTCTGCTGCTCTAGCAATATCTGGGGCAATCGAGTCGATAACTTGCAATGTTATACGAGAACTTTCACTAAAATTTTTACCTATTCGCCGTATTATATCCACTGATAGCCTGCACAGAAAGGAGAACCACAGGATCTTACAGAAAGAACCTCTAGGTTTCAATCAAGAGACTACTAGACTCAAAAACAATGCTTCCAGATGCAGATGGCAATAAACACATAAATAAATCCAAAAATAGCGGCAACCAAATAATAAGGAAAATCTATCTGCAAATACCGCATCTACACAAGGTAAGTACCAGCCCAACTAGCGTACATACAGTCACTTGAATAATTAAAAACTGACGAATCCACATCGGTAATACACTGCAAAGACGCATGAGAAGATCCCGGCGCATAAAGGGCGTGAATACGAACAACCTTGCCATCAAACTTCGCAAAACCACCATCAGCTGCAGATCTGAAGAACCCAACAAGAATACAACCTGAAGAATAATCTCCCCCATCCCCCCTAGATCTAACAATTTTGTACCGACTTAAAATCTTATCATTAGGCAATGCAACATCACCATTTGTCCCGGGAGTAAAGCAACTACCGTTTTCAGAAAGATTTGCAAGCGCTGCTCGGGTTAGGTTATTCAGGGTAGCATAACCGCCGACAAAAATTGACTTCGCTGTATATTTTTGATACGCCGGTATAGCTACAGCTGCAAGAATACCAATAATAGCAACAACGATTAGTAACTCTATTAAGGTAAATCCATTATTAACATATTTATAGTTGTAACTCACATTTACTCCTAAAAAATATGAAACAAAAGCTACTAAAAATATAAATATTCAGTAACAGCCAAGTCCTAAACATGCCTGTAAATGTCAAATCTACAGCAAGTAACCAACATCCCAATCCGCATAACCACAAACTTGATCTCGCAAATCAAAATCAACTCCTACCTTAGGTAAGAGATTTAGCAAAAACACCATCCACATCAAAATTTTTCAAAACTACCATCAGAATAAAACTTGAAGCACCCAACAAAATTACACCCGCGCAGTCATCCCTAGGGATATTCATCCTAACGGCGCTATGAATTTTAGCATTAATTAACAGGGTATTAATACTAAACCATACGAGTAAAATAACCAGGACACTGAAGTGGGTTACAACAAAAAAACTGACATAGCAAAAATCACCACAGTGATTAATAATCATCGGCAAATACTGATAACATTATTTGCATAAAAATTTAAATCTCTGCCGTCCGTAAATTATTAAGGAATGAATGTACCATCCCAACTATACTCAACCACACGGTCAAGAAAGGTTATAAGTACCAGCCCAGCTATAGTATTGGCAACCTAAATCCTCAAGATCAAGAAATGACGGATCTATATCCGTAACGCATGATTTAGTTATAGGATCATCCGTGTACACATCACGAAGAGCCTGGATACGAACAGCTTTTCCATCAAACTTTGCAAAACCACCATCGGCTGATGGTTTGAAGAAACCAACAAGAATGCAGCCCTCGATCTTCAAAGCATAATCCGAACTAGCAGACAAAGTAGGAGTTATTATATATTTACCTAAAACAGAACTTCCACCCAACGTAACATATCCTGTGGTGACAGAAGTACGGCAACTACCCTTTGCAACAAGATTTAAAAGTGCCTCATCAGCAAATCTACTAAGCTCAGCGTATCCACGAACAAAAATTGACTTAGCAGTGTACTTTTGATACGCAGGAACAGCAATAGCAGCCAAAATTCCTATAATGGCAACAGCAACAATCAACTCAACAAGGGTAAAGGCCTTAAAATTATTATTTTTCACATCAACACCACTCTGATTGTTATAACTGCGGCTAATTCCGTTTATCTACAATATCAACGACAGTGGCAAGCTGATCACAATCAACGCTCACGAAAACAGACATAACGAACATAAGAGACTATAATACGTGAACATCATGAAAGTAAATAAGTACCAGCCCAACTGTAATATGGACAACCCAAATCATCGGCATCAAAAACCGATGAATCTATGTCCGTAACACACGACTTAAGTATGGGATCCTTTGTTCCTGCATTTTTAAGAGCATGGATACGAATAGCCTTACCATCAAACTTTGCAAAACCACCATCAGCTGCAGATTTGAAAAAACCAACAACAATGCACCCCTCAAGGGAATGAGGATCAGTAGATAAAGTAGGTGTAATTATATATTTACTTAGAACACTACTACTATCCAGCACAATATACCCAGTAGTGGAAGGGGTCCTGCAGCTTCCATCCACAGCAAGACTAAGGAGTGCCTTATCAGTAAAATGACTAACGAGAGTGTAACCGCTTACAAAAATCGCCTTCGCAGTGTACCTTTGATAGGCAGGTATCGCAATAGCTGCTAAAATTCCTATGATAGCAACAACCACTATCAATTCTATAAGTGTAAAGGCTAGCATTTTTTTATTATTCATATAACCACCATCTGCGAAAACTGCCACCCATAATTATTATTATTATAACCACCGTCCACTAAAATAATATCACTCAAATCAATCTTCTCAGAGGCAAAAACAAACAAAACTAGCAAACCAGGCAAATTTACACCAAAATACCGGCACTGTGAACATAAACCATTTTCGGTGTGCGACATTTTAACTTCACAGCACACAAATTAACAAAAATGGAAAACAAGATCAAAAATGATGCCTCATAAAGACATATTGTCGCTTTTACTGGTCTTATTCGAGTAACGGCCATCCAAGAGATCAGCCGTCTCCTGAGATACTATCTGAAAAACCTCTACAACTTTCTCAACTCCTGGTATCACACGAACACGAGAGGAAACTGCCTTGGCTTCCTCACGTGTAACAATACCCATGAGGTAGACTACACTATTTTCGGTTACAACCCTGACAAGAGAGGAAGACGGATTCTTAATCTGAGAAATATCGGCCTTAATCCTTGCTGTAAGAGCAGAATCTTTAGCACGCTGCATAACCCCTACATCAGGACCAACCGTCAATTCAGAAACTAATTTGTTGACATTCTTAACGTGAGATACAACTCGTTCAACTCTCAATTTATTAGCATACGACGGAACTTGCCCGGTCAAGAGAACTATACCATTGTAAACGGTAACCTCAACATGCCCCTTGGTAGTACGATTAGCGATAGACTTGGAGTTCAGCTGGGTTGATCTGTCCAACAGAATAACCTCAGCTTGACGACGATCAGAAACAACCAAAGCAGCTGCAATCCCGGTAACAGCAACCACCCCACAACCCTCCAAAACAGGGAGAGCAAAAAGCAAAGACGACACCCCCAAAACCAACCAAAGGGAAAATTTCCTTTTCATGTAAACTCCGACAACACCCAGTAAAACATCAACATACGCACAAAATCGGAGCAATACTCCGGGCTACAAGGAGAAATTGCTCCGCCATCCAACACAACTAAGACTGAGACGAGGAAGAACGATGAGAAGAATCGTCAACTACGGCTCTCAGCTCCTTTCCTGGTTTAAAATGCGGAATACAGCGCGCCGGAATAGATACTGATTCACCATTCCTAGGATTGCGACCAATTCTAGGAGCACGATAATTCAAACCGAACGAACCAAATCCACGAATCTCAACACGACCACCATCAGCAAGCGACTCAGAAAGTGCATTCAATATAACGCGCACAATAGAATCACACTCCTTGAGTGAGAGTCCACCCCCACAGCGCTCAGCCACACGCGCTATAATATCAGAACGATTTACCCCATATTTACTCATGATCACCACTACCATTTAGATTGCTATCTAGTTTCGCCTTTAACAAAGCACCCAAGTTTGTTGTACCAGAAGATACATTACTATCAACAGAAGGCTGACGATCCGAATCCGCCGACTGTTTAGCAGATTTCACGGTCAATTGAACAAAACGGTCCTTACGATCAATATTAAGTATGGTAAGACTAACTTTCTCCCCAACACTAAACAATGCAGTAAGGTCATCAACCGCAGCATCAGATGCACTCAGCCTACCTTCAACGTCATCCGCTAAAGTTACAACGACAAGCTGTTTATCTACACTTGCCACTATACCAGAAACAACCGAACCTTTATCGTTTATTGATGCATAAATACCCAAAGAACCATCATCAACCTGCTTAATTCCGAGAGAAATACGCTCCCTCTCAACATCAATTGAAAGCACTAAAGCAGTAACCTCTTGCCCTTTTTTATAATTACGAACAGCAACTTCAGGAGGAAGAGTCCAAGACAAATCTGATAGATGAACCAGACCATCGATTCCATAACTCAACCCAACAAAAACACCAAAGTCAGTTATAGATTTTATCTGTCCAGTTACACAGTCACCTTTGCTAAAGTTTTTTGCAAAATCCTCCCAAGGATTAGCACTGCACTGCTTCATACCCAACGATATTCTACGGCGTTGCTCATCGATCTCTAGGATCATAACTTCGATTTCATCACCTAGATGAACAACTTTGCTAGGATGAATATTACGATTAGTCCAGTCCATTTCTGAGACGTGAACCAGACCCTCTATTCCAGGTTCTATCTCTACGAATGCACCATAATCAGTAATATTAGCAACCTTACCTTTACGCTTAGTTCTAGGTGGATAGCGAGAGGCTAGACCTACCCAAGGATCTTTACCTAGCTGCTTTACACCCAAAGAAACACGGTTACGCTCTCGATCAAACTTGAGAACTTTAGCAGTAATTTCATCCCCAACTGAAAGAATTTCACTAGGATGTCTAACCCTACGCCAAGCAAGATCCGTTATATGTAAGAGACCATCTATGCCACCAAGATCAACAAAAGCACCGTAGTCAGTTATGTTTTTAACTAATCCTTTTACTACCGAACCTTCGGTAAGGGACGATATGAGAGCTTCTCTTTCTTCTCCCATAACTTCCTCTAAAACAGCACGGCGCGAAAGTACGACATTATTTCTTTTTCTATCAAGTTTAATAACTTTAAACTCAAATGTTTTGTTCTCGTAAGGAGTAGTATCTTTCGTAGGTCTTATATCCAACAATGAACCCGGCAAAAAAGCTCGGATTCCGTTGACCATAACGGTCAAACCACCTTTAACTTTACCTGACACGCACCCAGTTACAACTGCGCCTTCCGCCATCGCTTTTTCTAGTTCATTCCAAGCGGATATACGCCTTGCCTTATCTCGTGATAGACGAGTTTCTCCGTAACCATCCTCAATGGCCTCAATGGCTACACTAACAAAATCACCCACTGAAACTTCAAGCTCACCCTGATCATTGCGAAACTCATCAGCATTGATATATGACTCTGATTTTAAACCTGAGCTAACAACAACCAAATTGTTAGTGATTCGTATAACCTCGGCAGTAACAACCTCACCGACGCGCATCTCTTGCTTACTTAGGCTTTCTTCAAAAAGCTCCTCAAAGCTTTCTTCAACATCATCAACTTCATGATAATTAGACATTAAACAAAATCCTTAGCCAAAGCTAATTAGAAAGGGAAGAAAAAAATTTCCCTGCAAAAAAGTTATAAAATACGCTGAGATACATACCGCAAAACCTCATCCACCACCCTATTAACCGACATATTCGTAGAATCGATAACAATAGCATCCTCAGCAACCCTTAAAGAGGAGACCTTTCGTGTCGAATCGTAAGAATCACGAAGCAAAATCTCCTCCAAAACCTCGCTCATTTTTACACAGCCCCCCCTCTCTTTCAACTGAAGAAATCTTCTTTTTGCCCTAACTTCAGGTATTGCCGTTAAAAAAATCTTCAACCTTGCATCAGGAAAGACTACAGTCCCCATATCCCTGCCTTCAGCTACCAATCCTGGATTCTGTCTGCAATCTTGCTGCAATTTAAGAAGTATGTCCCTTATTAATCCTATTTTAGCTACACGAGACGCCGCTAGCGAAACCTCAGGATCATACAAGCCAGAAAATAAACACCCATTGACAAGGGGATAACCATTGTTATCCCAGGAGATTTTTTGATCGGAAATAAACCCATGAATAAGCTTATCTTCCCATTTCAATTTATTTTTTAGAACAATTGCTCCTACTACTCGGTACAACAGCCCACTTTCAAGATAGTTAAATCCGAGACTTCTAGAGACTAGAACAGAAACCGCACCTTTACCAGACGCAGACGGTCCATCAATAGCAACAACAGGAGGAATACCACTATAGTCATTCATTACACTAATAATTCTGGTATATAATCTTCACAATTCTCAAGGCAACAGGAGAAAAATCCTCCTTACCAGTTGAATAATTAGCAATCAACAACCTCGTTCCTTTATATTTAGAATCTGATACCAACTTCACCACATATGTATGTGGGCTCACATCGACTTGACGCGAGGTGGTAGATCCAGCCCCAAGAAAACGAGAAATCTTTGAAAATACACTCCCCACCTCTGGAACTAACGAGGGATCGAGATACTTGATCAAAAAACTAGCACCTTTAAAATCTTCTCGATACAACTCAATACCGCTACTAACTATAGCTTTCCTTGTCATCTCCCACGATTTACGCACCGGGTGATTTATAATCATTGTAAATGGTCGCATTAATTCCGGAAAAGAAGCGTTTATTTTTGTTGTAGAGCTACGAGAAAGCAACATAAGGAGATTAATTCCTGAAGAATTAGCTCCCCAGAAAGAAAGATAACGCGGAACAACGTAGCTGAGTGGGTACCTACCACAGCCAACACAAGAGTGCCACAAAGGCAATGCTTTAAACCCTCTGCTAAACCTTGAACCTAGGACAATTGATATAGTAGACGATTCCTCTTGATGAGAAAACGACACGGAAGTACCTGCCTCAGGCAAAGCAGAATGAAAAGTAATACGATACCTATCACGAGAACACCAACGGTAACCATCAAATGATCTGTAAAGATATTCATTGTAATAGCATGAAGTATTCCACCCAGTTTCAATAACCGCACGACCGTGACCAAATGAATAATCAAAACCATTGTCTGACATAAAATGAGACGTCTTATCCGCTACTTGACCCATTCCCTGAGGAACAAAAACCGTCAAACCTGAAACATCCTCAGACAACCTAATTCCAGAAGTTACTATAAGACTTACAGATGAGTCTCTCAGTTTTTCTTCTGATGGTACTTTGTCAATGGCCAAGCCCTTATTCTGTACAACTTCATCTAAATTATAGGTAGAGTTATAATTTGGCTGAGTCAACGTAGGAGGAACCACCAACCTTGACGTTTCGTTTTTATATGGAGCCGTAGAGTAACGCAAGGAAGAAAACAAGGAGCCACATCCAGTTAGAAAAACCAACAAGGGCAAGAAAAAAACTCTTTTTAATGGATACATAAAACTTCCAGTTGACAGTAAGAGCGATAGCGACAAAATTTGCAAAACACTAAAAAGATTGTCGTTTGAAAATACCCGCCTGCTTCATAGCTGACCTAAGGTTATCATGATGTTCAGTTCTGAGCCAAGTTAGCGGAAGTCTAATACCCGGCTCAATAAGCCCCATTTCGCTCAAAACCCACTTGACGGGAATTGGACTTGATTCGGAAAACAAAAAACGATGTAGTCCCCACATAAGACTATTGATTTCCCTAGCCTCATTGAGTTGACCAGAAAAAGCATATCTACACATGTCGTGCATAAGACGGGGAACAACATTGCCTGTGACAGAGACACACCCATAAGCACCCATTAGCAAGCTTGGAAGGGAGACTGCATCATCGCCGGCATAAAATAAAAAATTTTCGGGCAAATGCTGCATCCAATCAATTGCCCTCTCCACATTGCTAGTTCCCTCCTTCATCCCTACTATATTAGGCAATTCTGAGAGTTTTATTAGTGTCTGCAAGGAAATATCTGTACCCACCCTTCCAGGAACATTATAAATAAAAATAGGCACCGAAACTGCATCTGCAAGCGAGGCAAAGTGCTCAAAAATACCTTGAGGAGTAGGCTTAACGTAGTAAGGAACAACGCACAAACAAGCATTAATTCCCCATCTTTCCATATCCTTTATCTTGATAATACTTTCCCTTGTAGAACTAGTTCCTACCCCACCCCATATAGGGATCTTTCCGTCGACACGACCAACAACTCGCGTAACTATCTCTTTTTTTTCATCATAAGTAAGAAGAGCTGGTTCCCCGGTACTACCCATGAGCAAAAGCCCATCACTCTCTTCTGCAAGATGGTAATCGACTAGACGATCCAGGCTATTGAAATCAATTTGCCCGCCGTGCTTCATAGGGGTAACTAACGCGGACACACAACCCTTAATCATTCAGCAAATCCTTCCGGGAATAAATCAGATTAGGAAGCAGGTAATTATAAACTAAAGAGTTTATGGTGTGAGAAATAAAAATTATTTCATTATTTTTTACTATAAATTTTAGTTTTTTCATGTTTAGGGTGATTACTGGTAGATGGTTTATGTTTAATCTTAACAGAAAATTCTTTAAATCTTTTTTTACCATGCCGCCCATTAACATTAGTGTTAGTTGTTTTCAGTAACTTTTTTGATGAAGAACTCTTATGTGACAAATAACTATGATCATCTTTTTTAAGAATAGTCTGTGACTCTTTATCTTTTCGTGACTTAGTATCATTATGTACCCCTCTTAAAGCCAAACGAAGAGGCAAAATATGCCCATGGAAGCGCACACTAAAATCAAAAGAGCAGTCAACAACATCTTTTTTAATACACAACGGTGTCCCTATAGGTTGTCCCACTTGTACTAAATCCCCATTTTTGACAAGAGTACTACCCAAGTGGCTATAGACAGACGCATAATCGTATCCGTGACGAATAACTATCAAATTACCGTATTTTTTCAACGAAGAGGACGACACAACAACCTGTCCAGCTGCAGAAGCTAAAACTTTATCCTTGCTATCGGTATCAACAACAACACCACCGTACGCACACTTTCTCAATGAAAGGGGCTTGTATAAAGTTGGACAAACTAAGGCCATAGCCTTTCTGGAGTAACGGTTAGGGCTAATCCAAACACTACAATAATTGTTACGGAGTATTATCGGAGAAGTAGAACTCGATTCTGAAGCCTCATCGGTAATCGCTGCTGTCACAGGACTAATAGCCAAACCAGGGGACTGCCTGACTCTGCACGCATCGGGCAAATGAATAACCTCCCCATTGTGTATGACGGTATACAATGAGTAATTGGGATTTGCATAAATCATTTCTGCATCTGGACAGTTAAGATGTTTACTGAAAGTTTTTAGGTCACTAATATCACTAAATGTAACATAGCAATTTTGGCAGTAGTAAACAGTGGAGACAAACTTTTGTCGTTGGGGAATGATAGCAGTCGATCCGGATTGATACATGGTCGTCATAGCACACCCTGAAAGCAGCAATGAAAAGGCGGCAATTACAATCATCTGTGAGCGGAACATGGTTAACTTTTCATTTTCAAAACAAAATAAACTACAGCTTTATCATCCAACTAGGATCATAGAATGATCTGGGATCATTATAAAAAAATTTCAATGGGGTAACTGACGCATAGTTGTTACCTATTGCCCAAAAATCATGTTCATTAGAAACGTTAATTGGCCCACTTAAACCACCTAAAGAGCAAGAATAGATACCATCAGCTACCTCTGAACAAGATACAGGATGAGAAATACCACGTTGTCCCAAATTAGTATAAGCAAACCCCTTCCAACTAGGTACCGGTACGGATGGTATATTAATACTCATAGCAAATGGAGAAGATTTTGAAAAAGTATTAAAATAATTTTTTAAAAAAGTGGTAACTACGTGATCTGCAGTAGCAAAATTAGCTGTAGTCTGGCTGCAAAATGAGAAGGCTATCCCCGTTATACCATGCCAAAATGCCTGCATTGCAACTGATACAGTACCAGAGTAAATGACGTCTGAACCCAAATTAGCTCCCAAATTAATACCCGACAAAACCAAATCAGGACGCCAATCAAAAAACCCCTCCAGTGCTATAATCATACAGTCTGATGGGGTACCAGAAACCTTGTAAACAGCTGGCTCTACCTCTTCTACCGCTATACTTCCTTTGGTGAGACCAAAACTAGAAGCACTTCTATTCGAGTCTGGGGCAAATACAACAACATCGGAAGAATACTTACGAACAACCTTAGATAGGACAATTATACCTTCCGCATCGTACCCATCATCATTACTGATCAAAATTTTCATAAATCTCCTAGAAAAGGTTGCGACACGAAACATCATCCAATCTTTTGGTTATCCAGGAAAGAGCTGCATCAAAGAACGAAGAAACCCCCCCTGGGAAAGACGCACTAGATTGGACAAAATTAGCTCTACCGCCCCCCTTACCAGATACAAGGCTAGACAAATCTTTAAGCAAAGAACGAGCATCAATATTAAGTAAAACGGAATCAAAGATTGAACAAATGAGGTTAAAAGATGGTGCCTTCCCAGTGACAAAAATTATAATGCTATTGTTGCAATCATTAAAAAGACTATCTACACAAAAACGGGCATCTGACTTATCAACATCCTCATCATGAATCATAAATAAAGAAACTCCGTTGTATACACGACAATCATTCTTATAGCCTCTAATACGTTGAAGCAGCATTTCTCTATTAAGTTTAGTTACAACTTTCTGTGCAGCTAACAATTGCTCGGAAACACGCAACACACCCTCGCAAACACTTACTGGATTGCAATTTACAATCTTTGATATTTTCTTTAGTTGTTGTGTAGCATCCTGAAAAATCTTGATACTAGAAAAACCAGCCACAGCCTCTATCCGTCTCACACCAGATGCAATTGCAGATTCAGAGGTAATAGCAAACAGCCCTATACTACCGGTATTATGCACATGTATACCACCACACAGCTCTCTAGAGCTCCCAATTTGGAGAACTCGCACTGTATCATTGTATTTATCAGAAAATAACCCTATTGCTCCCGAGTCTATTGCCTCTTGATACTTCATGAATGAAATTTTAGTTTCGGTACTTGACAAAACTTCACTATTAACAAAATCACTAATTTTAACAAGTTGAAAATCAGATATCGAATCATGGTGAGAGAAATCGAAACGCAATCTATATTCATCAACATGAGATCCTCTTTGTTGTATATGTGTTCCCAAAATTTGACGAAGTGCAAAATGCAGTAGATGCGTCGCAGAATGATGCCTGGCTATTTGTAATCTACGCTTATTATCTACTTCACCCTTCAACGTATCACCTACCCTACAAGTTCCCCTAGAAACAATTCCATAGTGAGCAATTGCAAGAGAAGATACTTTACGCGTATCACTAACTGTAAAAACTACGGACATATCTTCAGAAACCCACTGACCACAATCTCCAACCTGCCCTCCCCCTTCAGGATAAAATGGGGTTCTATCAAAAATTACAAAACCTTCCTGATTTTCAGAAATAGCTGAACTCAATTTATTATCAATATAGATAGCAACAATATTTGCTGATACTTCTATATGTTCATAACCGCAAAAATCAGAACTTATCTCATCACCAATCGACATCGATAAGTTTCCATGAAAGGAGGAATGTGCCCTAGAAGTTTCCCGTTGAACAGACATGGCTCTATCAAATCCCTCCGTATCAACGGAAACATTCCTGGATCGACAAATATCTTCAGTCAAATCTAGTGGAAATCCGAACGTATCGTACAGCTTAAAAGCCAATTCCCCCGATATAACTTGTATATTTTGTGATAGCTCATGCTCAAGAACATTCATGCCATGTTCAAGCGTTTCAAAAAACTTCTCTTCCTCTGCCTTAATTGCAAAGGATATATTACTTTCCTGCTGCTTCAAATTAATATAAGCATCACCCATTACCATTACTAAACAAGAAACAAGCTTGTAAAAAAAAGGAACATATTGACCTAGTTGATACCCATGCCTGACCGCACGGCGAATTATTCTCCTCAAAACATAAGATCTACCTTCATTCCCAGGAAGAACTCCATCAGCTATTAAAAAAGAAGCAGATCGTATATGATCTGCAATAACCCTTACTGAAACATTGTCATAAAGATTATCTTTGCCTATAATTAACTGAACTGCCGAGGATAGTTCACGGAATATGTCAGTATCGTAGTTACTTGTTACACCTTGCATAACGGCAGATATTCTCTCCAACCCCATCCCTGTATCTACACAAAAACGAGGAAGAGGCTCTAGAATACCATCGATGGTACGATTAAATTCCATAAAAACTAAGTTCCAAATTTCTACAAACCTATCTCCATCTGCCTCAGGAGAACCAGGCGGACCACCGGCCACACACGATCCATGATCGTAAAAAATCTCCGTACATGGACCACAAGGACCAGTAGATCCCATTTGCCAAAAATTATCAGAACAGTAAGGATCACCATCTTTACCTCCTATACGAACTAGCCGCTCCTCAGGTACACCAATTTTATGCAGCCAAACATCATAAGCAACATCATCAGTATAGTAGACCGTTATCCATAGCCGGGAAGTATCTAGATTGAGAACTGAAGTTAGAAAATTCCAAGCATAAAAAATAGCATCTTCTTTGAAATAGGAACCAAAACTGAAATTTCCTAGCATTTCAAAAAAAGTATGGTGACGAAAAGTATAGCCAACATTTTCAAGATCATTATGCTTTCCTCCTGCACGCAAACAGCGCTGTACAGAAACTGCAGCATCATAGGAAAGACGTTCCTTACCAATAAAAACATTCTTAAACGGAACCATCCCCGCATTAGTAAAAAGCAAGGTGGCATCACCATCGGGAACGAGAGAGCTTGAAGGAACTACAGTGTGCCCATTCCTCTTAAAAAAGTCGATAAATGCGGAGCGAATATCACACGACTTCATTGAGAACATCTCCAGAGCAATAAGCAAGCCCTTTCAAAAGAAGGGCTTGCACAAACACAGAACTAAGCAGATGCCTTATTTTTTCTCAACCGCAACAAACGCCCTATCATAGGCGCGCTGAATTAAAAAGGATGCAGACTTCGAAGGGGAATTGATCATATCATCAAATTGTTTAAGTTGAGTAAGCGGCTTACCATTCATAGCAATCAGAACATCACCAGACCTTATACCAACCTGATAAGCAGTTCCTGTTTGCAGAATATGCCCCACAAACAAACCATTCTTGGTACGAGCAAGTTTAAGCTCATCTGGAGACATTTCACGCAACGAAATGCCCATAGGGGCGTAAAAACGAAAAGACTTATCATCATTAGCAATAGAATTGGATGCAGAATTTGACCACTTTACCGTAAACTTTTGCAAATCACTACCGCGCCATAGTGAAACAGAAGCTGGATTAAGAGCATCATGAGAAGCAACAAGAGAATAAAATTCATCTACATTTGTTACTGCATGATTTTCAAACTGAGAAATACAATCACCAGACTTGATACCCGCCAACAAAGCAGGAGATCCAGCCATAACCTGAGAAACCAGTACACATGAATTTAATTTTAACTTGAATGAATTAGCCAAATCAGGGGTTAAATTTTGCGCCACAACACCTAAATATGTAGGTCTAACAAACCCGTTACGCTTAAGCTCTGTAGAAACTCTAAGGGCATAATCGGAAGGAATAACAAAAGAAAAATTATTGGAAAAGTCTACATGAGGAGTATTAATACCTACTAAGTCACCGTCCATATTAACCAAAACACCACCAACACCCTTAGCTGTAAGCAAAGCATCAGTCAATATAAAATGATGGGGCATGTAGGAACGAATAACACCATGAGAAACGGTATCATCATATCCAATAGAAATAACCCACTGATTGACGGAAATATTTTTCATATTTGCTAACTTCACCGGAGTTAGTGGTTTATCATTAGCGATCTTAATCAATGCCAAACCACTATTACGGTCAAGACCAATAACCTGAGCATCAAACAATTTATTGGTAGAAGCTACAACCTGAACTCTCTCTGCCCCATAAAGCAAATAGGCTGATGTCAAAATATAGCCATCAGATGAAATCACTACCCCTGATACGTCATAGAATGAGTGAATTCCCTGCGTTTGGCGTTTATGCACGCGCAGAGACTCGTCTAACTGCCCAAACCAAGAGTCTAGGTCCCTCAGTATATTATCTATTCCCCATTCAAAAAAATCCGGACGGTGAGTAACACGAACATGAACAACGGAAGGACGAGCAACACTCAAAATACTGGAAAAAGAATGCAACGTATCAGCAGCGTGATTTGAAGGTACTACACTAGCAGATTTTATTGGCAAAACTTCATTAGCATTGAAAATAAGCGCCTTTTTTGTCAAGTACATCTGGTAGGCACCGGAACCCACAACTGCTCCCAAAACCCCAACAAGCAGATAGGAAAAGAAACGCTTAACAATCTTTGCCATAGACATAGCCAAAACCCCCCTTAGCAAAATTACAATGAATCAAAAACCTACCAAATTACTATACAGTACAACCAGAGTCAGAATCATCTTCAGGTGAAGACAAATTCTTTTTCCGCAGGAGTCTATTAAAAACAGCGCGGAAACACCCCCAAAAAAGATAAGATAGGGAGAGAAAAAACAGCATGTCGAAAAGGTCAATCAAAGACTGTGACAAAGCAACTATTGCCAATACTACCCAAACAACACGAGAAAACGGAATACTTTTCCTGAAATTAATATTTTTACCACTATAAAAAGGAATACTAGAAATCATCATTAGACCGGCAAAAACTGTAAGTATCCAAGAAGTTATATCTAGTAAAAAAGGAGAAACATGGGGGGTATGACTCCTAACAACAGTCACATAACTAACCAGCAATATGGCAGCTACTGGACTAGGAAGTCCTAAAAAATGAGGTTTTGTGCCTTCCTCTTCATCCAAAGAAACGTTAAAACGGGCCAAACGCAATGCGGCAGTTACACAATATATGAAGGCAGCTGCCCATCCAGACCTTCCCATTGCCTTAAGTGACCACTCATACATAATGAGTGCTGGTGCTGCACCAAAACAAATCATATCAGAGAGACTATCATACTCAGCACCAAATGCACTTTGAGTATGCGTTAAACGTGCAACACGACCGTCAAGATTATCAAAAATGGTAGAAAAAAAAATGGCGAAGGCAGCACTTCGAAAATCGCCGTTCATAGACCTGACAATAGCAAAAAATCCACAAAACAATGCAGATGTTGTAAGCAAATTCGGCAACAGGTAAATCGTTTTCTTTTTTAAATCACGACGAGCAGAGCGCAACCCAAAAGTCTTTTTATGCATAAAGATAGTCTCGAACCTAAAAAATAATCAAGGAAAGCGCTTATTATGGCAGCTCGCATAAAGCCGTCAGGGAGGCCTTTACCCGATCACCAATGGAAACCAACAGGCGAGACTCTATGGGTAAATACATATCAAGCCTAGACCCAAAACGAATAAAACCGTAACTTTGCCCAACCTGCACCACTTGAGATGTACTAACATAGCAAAGTATCCTGCGGGCGACGAGCCCAGCAACCTGGACACAGACCACATCAAACCCCTCATCTGTCTTAAGCCACAAAGCACATCTTTCATTACTATCCGAGGATTTATCGAGGGAAGCATTAATAAATTTACCAGGAGTATACCACTTATTGCACACACGACCAGAAACCGGGGCACGATTTCTATGAACATTAAAAATATTCATAAAAACACTTACTTTGATAGATGGTCTCCTAAGATAGGGATCCTCGGTCTGCGTAATACAAACAACCCTGCCATCAGCAGCAGACATAACCAAACCAGGATCTGAACAAACAACAGTACGCACTGGATCACGGAAAAATTGAGCAACAAACAGTGCCAAAACTATAAAAAACCACGAAAAGCAAAATCCTAAAACAACATGGACAGCAACCGCCACAAAAATTGATCCCAAAACGAACGGCAAACCTTCGGGCGCAATCCAAGGAACGAATCCAAATCTGCGCATAAACCCACCCAAAAATATAATGTCAAAATAAACAGCCAGCTAATAATGATCCTTTATCGCCTTATAACCGATATCTGAACGATACTGCATTCCAGAGAAGTAAACACCGGAAATCATATCATAAGCATTCTTCTGTGCCATACGCACTGTCTCCCCAAGAGCCGTAACACAAAAAACTCGCCCCCCTGAAGTCAATATCTCATCTTTTTCATATCTTGTTCCTGAATGAAAAATCTTAAACGATGGCATATCTTTAGGTATAGATAAAACCGGACGCCCTATAATAGGATTTGATGGGTATCCCTCCGATGCCAAAATAACAACAACAGCATGTCTTGTATCCCACTCAATGCGGGAAATAGATCCCATTTTTTGATGCACAGCAGAAAAAAATATTTCATTAAGATCTGATACCAATCTCATAAGCAAAACCTGAGTTTCGGGATCACCAAGCCTACAGTTGTACTCTAATAAAAAAGGATCACCATTGTCGCTAACCATAATACCAAAGTACAGAAAACCACTGTAGGACATTCCATAGTCATGTACAATGCCACTCATAGTAGGATCAACAATTTCTCGCATAATCCTTGCATAAAGCTCAGGAGTCATCAGTGAAGAGGGAGAATTTGCCCCCATGCCTCCAGTATTTGGACCCAAATCTCCTGTTTGGAGGCGTTTGTAGTCCTGGCTAGTCGCCAAAGTTTCTATATTCTCACCATCAGTCAAAATTATGAAGCTAATCTCATCCCCGCTGATACGCTCCTCAATGACAACGGAAGATCCTGAGTCACCAAGAACAAGTTCAGTAATCAGATCATCTACGATCTTATGAGACTCTTCTTTAGAGTCTGGCAAAAAAACACCCTTACCTGCTGCTAAACCATCAGACTTTATAACAAAATCAAATGTTAATTGATCTATGTAAGCATGAGCATCAACTGCATTGTCAAAACACTTATAAGGTGCGGTCGGAATTGAATGACGAGACATAAAATCTTTAGCAAAAACCTTTGAAGTTTCCAGCCGAGCCAAACTCTTAACTGGACCCAAGATAAAAAGGCCTTCTTCTAAAAATAAATCCACAATCCCTTTCTCTAGAGGTGATTCAGAACCAACTACCGTGTAATCTATCCCATTAGACTTTGCAAAATCTGCCAAAGACCTGATGTCATCCGATTGTATGTGTACGTTTTCAATGGATTTCTCCGCAAAAGTACCAGCATTACCAGGGGCAACATAAACTTTACTTACTCTATCTCCCAAAGAAATACGCCATGCTAATGCATGCTCCCTACCCCCGGATCCAACAACCAAAACCTTCATGATAAATATTCCCTTACATGCCTTGCCGAAAATAAAAAACAATCAATGGCGAAAATGACGAACACCCGTAAAAACCATCACCAAGTTGTGTCTATTGGCCTCATCAATTACCTTCTGGTCTCTAACCGAACCCCCAGGTTGAATAATAGAAACGGCCCCGGTTTTAGCAATACGCTCAATACTGTCCGGAAATGGGAAAAACGCATCAGAAGCAACAACAGAATTACTCAAATTCAAATTGCGATCAGATGCCTTAAAAATGGCAAGATCTACTGCATCAACTCGGCTCATTTGACCGGCACCAATCCCCAAAGACATACCATCTGAACAAAAAATAACGGCATTAGATTTAACATACTTAACAGCTTTCCAAGCAAACATGAGATCTCTTTGCTGTAACTTAGTTGGTTGCCTATCACTGACTACACGACAATCGTCAAACGAAATTTTGCGGCAATCAATATCTTGAATCAAAACACCACCACCACTAATGTGCTTAAATTCACACTCATTCTGACCATAAGAATTCGAGGGGACCAGAACACGAACATTTGGTTTACGAGAAAACACCTGCTTTGCTCCATCAGTAAAGCTAGGGGCAATAACAACCTCTACAAAAATTTTTAAAATATCAAGTGCAGTTTCTTCATCAACCTCAACATTAAACGCTACAATGCCCCCAAAAGAAGAAAGTTCATCACAACGAAGCGCTTTTCTATATGCATCAATAGATGTTTCAGCAACAGCCAAACCACATGGGTTAGCATGTTTCACTATTACACAAGCAAGTTCCCCAAATGAAGAAGCACATGCCCAAGCAGTATCAGCATCAACCAAATTGTTGTATGACAAGGATTTTCCCTGCAACAAAGTGGCATGGGAAACACCACCCTCCCTAGAGGAAGAAGATACATAAAGAACTGCCCTTTGGTGCGCATTTTCACCATAACGCAAATCTTGCTTCTTCTTCAAACAAAGAAGTAAGTGAGGCTCAAAGCTAAAAGGAAGAGAAGTTTTACTATCAGAAAAGTTTTTCCGAATATAACCTGAAAAATATGCAGAAATAGCGTGATCATAATTCGCTATTACCTCAAAAGCTTTTGCTGCCATTTCAAGTCTAAAAGAGCAATCAACACCGCCATCTTTACTGAGTTGATCTAAAACACGCTCATAATCACTAGGATCAACTACTACCAAAACGTTCTTATAGTTCTTAGCTGCAGAACGGAGCAAAGTAGCACCACCTATATCAATATTCTCAATAAGAGCTTCATGACTTGATGACAACTCTAGCAACACCTTTTCAAACGGGTAAAGATTAACCACCACCACACTGATAGGCAATATGTTACGGTCAGCCAAGTCTTGTAAATGAGACTTTTTGCTGGAATCAGCCAAAATTCCAGCATGAATCACCGGATGTAGAGTTTTAACCCTACCATCCAAAATCTCCGGAAAGCCAGTCCAATCTTCCACGGTATCTGTTTCTATGCCATTCTGATTAAAAACAACTGCTGTACCCGCGGATGACACCAACTTAGCACCTATCCTATCATTCAGAGATTTTGCAAAAGAAACAATTCCGGACTTATCCGAAACGCTTATCAGCACAACAGGAGAAACACTATTTTCCATAAAACACACTAGAAATTAATAAACCCAGGAACAAAACAGCAAAAAGACACCACAGTAACAAAACATTAGCAACTCAGCTATTTGCCGTTATTTTGTAGAGATTTATTTTTTTCCGTAGTGTATTACGGTCTATACCCAAAATAGACGCAGCTTGCGTTTGATTGCCTTGTGTTTTATCGAGAATAATTTCAATCAACGGACGTTCGACAGCGTGAATTACCATACTGTAAACCTGATGTGGTTTAGCTCCATCAAGATCATCAAAATATCTATAAATCCTCTTGCGTAGGCATTCTACCAAATCATCGCTATCCTGAGTCATACCCCCCCCTCCGAAAAATAAAAACACAATCACAACACCACATTTAAATTATTTATCATATAAAAACATACTAAAAACATTCACACAATTCAGAAAAAATCAATAACATGAATAAACGACGCCCCGCAAAAGAGACTTGAGAAACTTGCTTCCATTAAAAACGAACAACCCACAATCACCAAAATCCGAAGACAACACCCTACGGTGCACTAAGTAGTATGAAAGTGAGTTAGTGGCTCGCCACAAAAAACGACGCTTGGAAAAACAACTCTTCTCATAAGAAGAAAATGCCAACGAAACACACTCAGAGCCACAACGGACAAATTGCATCATGTAATTAGCTAGGGAACGAACATTGGACAACGAAAAGTTAATGCCACGGGCACCAACAGGATGCAAAACTTGCGCTGCACTGCCCATCAACAAAACACGCTCACTAGGCCTAATCTCTGGGCGAAAAAAAATCGGTATTTCCATAGAAGCCACATAATCAAGGTCCCTAGGATAACCTAAACGGTCGGTAACTGACAAACGCAACCTATCAAAAAAGGAAGGAGCAGACAAAAACGACTCATCTAGCCCAAAAGGGTCGGTAAACATTTCAATGAAGCTCCAACGGGACCCTTGCTGTGGGAATAAGGTTATAACAGAAGAATCACAAAACACCTCGTAGGCACACTGAGGTAGACCACGAGAAAAAGAGACCGACCCGAGTATAGCATAATGGCGAATGCTAGATAATTCTCTAAACCCAGATGGTAAGGAACAGGCCATAATCAAATGTGAAGCTCGGCAGTTATAAACTGACCCATCGCTAGTTTCAAACGAAATGCTAACACAGTCACCACATACAGTATGTTCTACATATCGCATTCCAGAAAACATCGATGAAGCATATTTCGAAGAGTATGCATTTTTACGCATACTAGACAAAAGATCAGTATAGTTTATGCAGTAGGCAAGATGATCACAACCATAGTCTGAAGCATGCAAAGTAAGCTTAGTAAAGCTTTTAGCACGAAATACCTCCGTTCTATCTATGGTAAGAAGATCCGAAAGAGACAACAAACCCTGAGAAACCAAGTAATCCACGTTGTCAGGCAACAAAACGATGCTTCTTCCATCCTTACGTGAAGAATCGGCGCATTCATGATGCTCAAACAACACTGCCTCACAACCAATCCGGTGCAATGCACTCATAAGCGCTAAGCCAACAGGACCACCACCCACTATAACCGTAGAGTAAAAATCAGTCATGATCTCATTACTGCCTCAACATCCCTACAAGATTTGGGAATACCAGAACTCATAACCAAACAACCGGAATCAGTCACAAGCAAATCATCCTCTATTCTAATGCCAATCCCCCAAAAGGAGCTAGGTATATCATCTGAGGCACCAAAATATAGACCTGGCTCCACGGTTATAACAACTCCAGGCTGCATAAGATTAGAACGTCTCCCCATATCATAAAACCCTGTGTCATGAACATCTGCACCCATTGTATGGCTCGTTCGGTGCATATAGTACTTCTTGTACAACTTTTTAGAAATAACTTCATCAAAACTTTGAGATAGAATACCCAAATCAATTAATCCTTGTGAGAGCACCATAACAGCTGCCAGGTGCACATCGTCAACATCTTTGCCAGGAGAAACATTCTTTATAGCCTCTTCCTGTGCTGACAACACCAATTCATATATCTCTTTCTTAACCCCCTCGTACTTTCCAGAGGAAGGATAGGTACGTGTTATATCCGAAGCATATCCATTGTATTCGCAACCAGCATCGATGAGAACAAAATCATCGTGCTGTATTTTTTTGTTATTATCGGTGTAATGGAGAATACATGCTCTGTCCCCACTGGCAACAATACTATCATAGGCAGTACGTCGAGAACCCTCACGGTAGAATACACCCATGAGCTCAGCCTCTACTTCATACTCCCAGCGACCAGGAGCGATAGTTCTGGCTGCCTGACAATGAGCCTTTCCTGTTATGTCAATAGCCCTCTGTATGGTCTCAATTTCATAATTGTCCTTGATTAAGCGCAAATCACCTATGTAGTGAAGCACACTCTCTAAGGTTACATGTCCGTCATCATGCGGCCTCATGAAACTTTGTTTTTTGTATTCAAAAAGCAACTGATCCATCTCTTGGTTCTGTCCAAAATTAGCGTATATTTGTGTAAAATCGGGTATGGTTTTGTTCAAATACTCAAGAAAGTAATCATATTGAAAAACTTTATCGAATCTAAATATCCGCTTTACCTCATCAACACCCAATCTTTCCCCTGTCCAAAGCTCTTCATCCCTGTTTTTAGGTAAACAAAAAAATATGGACTCAACAATCACCCCCTGGAGAATTTTTAAGCAAAGAGCCGAGGAAGGCTCAGAAAATCCAGTTAAATAGTAGAAATTACTGTCATGTCTATACGGGTAAGTTATGTGAGAATTTCTGTACTTTTCCGAAGCGTTTGGAATTACAACTAAACCATCATTCAACAAGCGAGAAAGATTAATTAAGCGCTTCTCACAAACATCATTGTCAACCATTGAGAGTGATCCTCAGCAAAATAAAAACAAACCTCAACAAAGATAAAATCAAGCATAGTAGAATTACATATCCAACAATTGTTTGTTAGTAGATACTATGTTTCTTTAATATACATGCATGCTTGCAGTAGGCTCAAAAAGCAAATAACAGAAGTACCCAATCATTTTATTCTTGAAATTTGAAAATTTCTACTAATACTTTTTTGTGTTTCGGGGTCTATTAAATTAAAAATAATAACATTACTTAAATCTATATTAGTTTAAAGCAATTAAATTTGTAATCATAATTGATAGTGTTTATGGATACCAGTACAACATCATTTAATTTAATAATAATTGTAATTACAATCATTATATATGCTTATAGGATCTTAATATCATTATTATTTTCTCTTGCACATCATACCTGTATCATGCTCGAAATAGCGCGCCAATTAATGTGAGTAACATAATATTAACCTTCCCATAATTTTACTTAATGAAGGCGATAATTAAGATTAATTACATAAGTGCCAAAATTTCAAGGAGCTTTTTTGTCTATGAGATTACTATGTCATCATGTAGTACTTATTTGGGGCATACAACATTGAATATTGCGTTTGTCCGTTTAAAGGAAAACCACTCATCATAGTTGCGTGTTCAAGTTGCATTTATTCCAACTGAGTTTAGTTTTGAATAAATGTTGTGTATTCAAAACTTAAAAATTAAGGAAAAAGTTATGAGAAACAATACAAGCAAAAAGAGAGTCAATCCTAGAGAAATTAGAAAAAAATTGGGCATGAACCAACAACAATTTTGGGAAAGAGTAGGAGTAACTCAAAGTGGCGGTTCTCGTTATGAGAGTGGTCGATCTATGCCAAAACCAGTATTAATGCTACTGCAACTTGTCCATATGGAAAACATAGACATCAAGAAACTGTGCAAAGAAGATGTTGATGTCATAAAATATCTGAAAGATAGCGATTCCAGTAGCTATAAAGAACTAAAAAAATTGGCCAGGTATTATATGAAAGAAAATACCGACAGGATTTAGGCTATATAGACAAAGCGGCTACAAAAAAGAAGATCTCAAAAAATTGACCGGAAGTGTATTACATGAAATTAAATGTTGGCATATTTCAGTCAATTTTGGTTTCATGCGTTTGAGGTTTTTATATAAATTGGATTATTATATCCTCTTGTTGGAGTTTAATTAGGTCAATAAAGTGAGAGTATTTCCTGATAGCATTTGCGTTTCGCAGTCTGCGTGGGTTGCTCCTAACGCATGTTTGATTGGTAATGTCTGCCTGTCTGACGATGTTGGCATTTGGTTTGGTAGTATTTTACGAGCCGATAATGAACCTATAGTAATAGCCGATTCGTCAAACATCCAAGACGGGTGTATCATCCATAATGATAGCGGCTACCCAGTTAATATAGGCAGACTTGTTACTGTGGGCCATGGAACTATACTGCACGGATGTAGTGTTAAGGACAAATCTCTCATTGGGATGGGATGCGTCCTCTTAAACGGATGCCAAGTATCTTCCTTTTGCTTAATAGGAGCAGGATCTTTGCTTCTGGAAAACACTTTTATTCCTGAAGGAAGCTTGGTAGTTGGACGTCCGGCTAAGGTAGTACGCTCACTTACCAAGAGTGAAATTTGCCAGATAGAGGAAAACGCATTGGCGTATGTAAAGAAAAAGGATAACTACAGGCAACAAGAGTGAAACTAACACCTCACATAGTAAAAAGATATACTTTGTGTATTTGCTATCACATCTCCTAGTTTGATAGTATAATCCTTCATGTGCATGCTGTCACGGGGGGATGATGTCTTTATTGGCAAGTAAAAAAATTCTGATAACGGGAATACTATCAAGGAAGTCCATCGCGTATGGGATTGCCAAAAAATGCCGGGATATGGGAGCTGATTTAATTCTGACCTACCAAAGCGATAGATTTGAGGAGCGATTGCGGGAGATTGCCCACGATCTTGGCGGAGCCCAAACATTCCCTTGCGATGTAACAGACGAGGAACAAGTTTCCGCTTTATCAAATAGAATATCTAGAGACAACCCACATGTTGATGGGTTGGTACATTCCATTGCTTACGCACCACGTGAATCTATTTCTGGATCATTTTTAGAAGGATGTACTAGAGAGTCTTTCCGAGTCGCTCATGATGTTTCTTCATATAGCTTGATTGCCTTAACTAATGCCCTACTACCCCTTATGAACAAATGTGACGGAAGTTCGGTTGTCGCACTAACATACTTAGGATCTAATCGAGCAGTTCCAAACTACAATACCATGGGACTAGCAAAAGCATCATTGGAGGCTGCCATCCGTTATATTGCTTCGGAGGTAGGCCGTATAAACATTCGCGTTAACGGAATATCTGCTGGACCAATTAAGACCGTAGCTGCTTCTGGAATAGAGGGATTTTCTAACATATTGAAATCGTTTTCAGAGCAATCCCCGCTGAGACGCAATGTTACCTTAGAAGATGTAGGAGGAGCAGCAGGGTTCCTTCTTTCTCAGCTGTCATCTGGAATAACTGGGGAAATGATATACGTAGACTGCGGATATAGAAATATTGTATCAATATAACTGCAAAAGCATTGCTCGTCTTTCCTCAAGAGAGGATAGTTCTAGCTCTTTTAAGTGGGTAGCATGTAGGATGCGGTGTCTGCCTACCATTGTCCTGGTTAGCTGACCTAAATAGGCGCAGCATCCAAGACTACTTCCTATGTCTTCGGCAAGAGTCCTTATGTAGGTACCTTTTCCGCAGTAGACTATGATATCAATCACTGGGTAGCTATACCTGGACAATATTATGCCGTTTATATCCACTTGACGCCGTGGCCTCTCTACTGGTATGCCTCTGCGCACCCAACCATAAAGGGGCAAGCCATTGCGCTTAACAGCAGAGTAAGAAGGAACGACCTGCTCTACTGGACCCAAAAAGGAATACACCGCACGCCTAACATCAACCAAATCAGGCTGATGATACGAGACTTGGCTAACCTCACCTTCTCTGTCACCAGTGTCTCTCTTCTCCCCCAATATTATCTGCGCTACATATGACTTTTGTTTAGAAACCAACTCATTAAAAAACTTTGTAGCTCTACCAAAACAAATAATCATCAAACCTGAGGCGAGGGGATCTAATGTCCCAGTATGTCCTACTTTTTTAGCACAAAACAAATGCTTAATCTTTTGGACAGCATCATTTGAGGTAAAGCCTACAGGCTTATTAAACAAAAGCACACCATCAACAGAATCTCTATTATTTTTCAATGAAGATAAAGCATTCACGTTCATGAGGAAGCAATAGCTTTATCTATAAGAGATGATATATGGGAAGCACGATCAAACAAATCGTCATAAAAAAAAGTCAAAGCTGGGACGTTCTTTATCCGCAACACTTGATACAAATGAGACCTTATGAAACCAGAAGCAGAATTAAGAGCAGCAGAAATCTCACTGCGGCGCTCAACATCGATAGAGCAGGCAAACGGAACAAAAAACACCTTAGCTGACAAAAAATCTGGAACTAGACGCACATCGGTTATCGTCAAAGGCGGAACCCTCGGATCATTCAAATGAAGCCGTACAACCCTAGAAATTTCCTCCCTAATCTGATCACCAACCTGCAAGCATCTACGCCCCTTATCAACAAGTTTGCCTTTCTTTCTCATAACTCAGTCCTGATAACTTCCTCAAAGTCGTACACCTCAACAAAATCCTTTTCTTGAAGATCATTAAAATCCTTTATGGATAGACCACATTCGAATCCAGAACGAACTTCTTTAACATCTTCTTTAAATCTCTTCAGTGAAACCAATTCCCCGTCATGAATAATTTCATCTTGACGAAAAACACGTACACGAGAGTGACGCTTCACTAGTCCATCAACAACAAAGACACCAGCAATAACATGCTTACCGATAGAAAATATCTGACGAACTTCAAAATGACCCAAAATTTTCTCTTTTTTCTCTGGGGAAAGAAGACCCGTCATGATAGAACGAACATCATCAATAACAGAGTAAATAACACTGTGAGATCTTACTAAAACACCCTGACTTTCTGCCAATCTCCTGGATAAAACATCAAAACGAGTATTAAACGCTACAAGAACAGCCTTAGAAGCCGCAGCCAAATTAACATCAGACTCCGTAACGATACCAGCTGCAGCATGAATTATACTTACCCGAACTTCATCGGTAGAAAGCTTCTGCAAGGATTGAGACAAAACCTCCTGAGAACCCTGAACATCAGCTTTTATAACCACACGCAAAGTCTTTATAGAAGAAGCAGAATCACTCTGAGAGAACACAAACTCAGAATCCGTTTTAACAGCATCAGCTTTACGTGCTAGCTTGACTTCACGGAATCTTCCTTTCCTGAAAAGAGCAATCTCCCTAGCCTTTTTCTCACTCTCAAGTACAACCGCTTCAACTCCGACCGCTGGCAGATCAGATAAACCTTGAACTTCAACCGGAACTGACGGACCAGCTGACTTAACAACAGCTCCTCTATGATCAATCATGCTTCTAACACGACCAAAAGATTCACCTGCAAGAATAATATCGCCTTGAGACAAAAATCCTGATTGAACCAATATAGTTGCTACAACACCCTTACCTTTGTCAAGACGAGCCTCAATAACCACACCACTGGCAAAACCACCATGAGGAGCACGCAAGTTCAAGACCTCAGCTTGTAGAAGAATAGACTCCAACAACTGATCCACACCCTCTCCAGTCTTAGCTGAGACATTAACAAACATAACATCACCACCAAATTCTTCCGCAACAAGCTCATATTGCAAAAGATCCTGTCTAATCTTATCTGGTTGAGCATCAGGCTTATCAATTTTATTAACTGCGACTATGATAGGAACACCAGCTGCGCGAGCATGATTTATAGCTTCAATAGTCTGGGGCATAGGACCATCATCAGCGGCAACCACAATAATCACAATATCAGTAGCCTTTACTCCACGAGCACGCATTGCAGTAAATGCTTCATGCCCTGGAGTATCTAGAAACGTCACCAAACCTAGGTTTGTCTCTACGTAGTAGGCGCCTATATGCTGAGTAATACCGCCAGATTCACCAAAAACAACCTTGGAGGAGCGTATGTAATCCAAAAGAGAGGTTTTTCCGTGATCAACGTGCCCCATAACTGTTACCACAGGAGGACGAGGTAATTTTTCCAAAGATGAAGAGGAAGTGATATCAGCAAGATAAGCACCAGGGTCATCCAATTTTGCAGCAATTGCGCGATGACCTAGTTCCTCAACAACTATCATGGCGGTCTCTTGATCAAGAATCTGATTGATCGTCACCATCATCCCACTCTTCATCAATGATTTAATGACATCTATAGCTTTCACAGCCATTTTCTTTGCCAAATCAGAAACCGAAATCGTCTCGGGAACACTAACGTCACGAACAACAGGCTCAGTTGGAACTTGAAAAGCTCCATGTCCCTTATGCGCCAATTTCTTACGCAAATGTGAGCGCTTTACATGCCAACTCTCACCATCAGGATCAGAATCCAAAATACCACGCACTTTTATACTAGAACGACGAGAAGGAGAGGAATCATCTCGATCACGGGAAGACTTTTTACCCTTCTTGGAAGTTTGAGGCGAATCACGGGAAGGAGAACGTGCATCCTGCTGTGCTTTCGCAGTACGTTGCTTCTCTTTTTTGGGAGGAACAACATTGGCAACAACCTTAGCAGTTTCTTCTCGCACCGCCGGCCCTGAAACCACAGCCGCCAAATCAACAGGAACAGCATCAACAACACTAGCAGAATCAGAAACAACTTCCTTAACATCAGCTTCGCTATCAACATCAGAAGTAGGAAGAGCAGAATTTTCAGAAAAGGGCAAGGCTGACTTATCTCCTTCCATCTCAACTACGGAACTTACACTCTCAACTTTGTCGCCACGACAATCAGAACTAGAATGATTATCTTCAGAAACAGGACCATCATCAGATGACAAACCCACTTCAGAAGACGCATCACAAATAGCATCGCGCTTAACAAAAACCCTTCGTCTCCTGACCTCCACCGGGATAGTTCGTTCCCTACCCATGGAGTAAGATTTTTGGATGCTCTTAGTCTCACGTCTGGTCAACGTAATCCTAGACAAAGATCCACCATGTGATTTTTGCAAGTAAGAAAGCAAAACGCCCTTATCTTCAGCACTAACAATATCATCTGGAGAGTTCTTAACTACGCCAGCTGCCTTGAACTGATCCAGCAAAACACTAACCGGAACATTCAACTCAGTAGCAAAGTCACCGACACTCAAACTCGACATGCTCAAAACCTTAACCTTAGACTATAACTCTAATTAAACCAATGCGCACGCGCCTTCATAATGAGGTCACTTGCGCGTTTCTCATCCATGTCTATCATCCCTACTAATTCATCAACTGACAATTCGGCAAGGGCTTCCCTGTCAACAATGTCATTTGATGCTAAAAGAGACAACAACTCGCCATCAACACCCTCGAGCGATAATAGATCCTCAGAAACGCTACCCACCTTTTGTTCAACAGCAATGGCACGTGTAAGAAGATAATTTCGCGCTCTCGACCTAATATCCTCAATAATTTGCTCATCAAATTCTGGTATTTCCAATAGTTCCTGCACAGGAACATAGGCAATTTCTTCCACGGTAATAAAACCGTTACGAATAAAAACATCTGCAACCTCATCATCAATCCCCAAACTTTTGACGAACAGTTCACGAAGACGGACAACCTCCTCCTCACCTTTCTTTTCCTTCTCTTCAAGGGTCATAAGATTAATATCCCATCCAGTTAACTCTGAGGCAAGACGAACATTCTGACCTCTGGCTCCAATAGCAACAGCCAAATTATCTTCATCAACAACAACATCCATAGAACAACGTTCTTCATCAACAACAATACTAGTAACCTCAGCTGGAGCTAAAGCATTAATCACGAACTGAGCTGGTTCTGGTGACCAAACAATAATATCAATCCTCTCCCCAACTAGTTCCTGAGTAACAGACTGAACACGGGAACCACGTATTCCGACACAAGTACCTATGGGATCAATGCGCTGATCATAGCTTTTAACCGCAATTTTTGCGCGCAACCCAGGATCACGAACAGAAGCCTTAATCTCAATCGCACCTTCCTCGATTTCAGGAACACACAAAGAAAAAAGCTTAACAACCAACTCCGGAGCAGTACGAGACAACTCTATTTGTGGGCCTCTTGACGAATAATCAACACGATAAAGATAGGCACGAACTCTATCACCAACACGAAGATTATCTTTTGGAATCATGTGATCACGCTTAAGCACAGCTTCTATTCGCCCACAATCAACAATAGCCTGCACCCTATCAATACGCTTTATCACTCCCGAAACCAGTTTATCAGTTCTCTGAAGAAAGTCATTCAGAATTTGCTCTCTCTCTGCATCACGTATCCTCTGAACAATAACCTGACGAGCAGCCTGGGCACCAACACGACCCAAGTCTACTGAATCAATTTCTTCTTCAACATAACTACCCAAGGTAGAATCAGGATTCCTAAGCAATGCTTGTGATAATTGAATCTGATAAGAGGGATCATCAAAATTATCATCTGGAACTATTTCCCAACGACGAAAAGTAGTGTACTCGCCGGTTTCGCGATCAACAGAAACTCTAATATTAACCTCGCTGCGAAAATTCCTCTTCGTCGCCGAAGCCAAGGCTGACTCTACAGCAACAAACACGACATCCTTTTCAACATTCTTTTCACGAGCAAGAACATCAACAATCAGCAATAAATCTCGACTCATCTAGCCCCCTACTATAGGCCAGTGCTAAATTTCTAAAAATTAGGCACCAAGCGAACCCTCTTCGTTTTCTCCAAAGAGAAAGCAACCACACAATCATCCACCAAAAGCGTTATCTCATTTTGACCCGAGTCAAAACCCAACAGCCTGCCAACAACAGTTTTTGGAAGAACATGATCGCCAACAACAATCGGCTGAGAAGCCGTAACTTTAACGTCATAATTTATAAATCGATTAAAATCAGCTGCTTTCTTCAGTATGCGATCAGCACCAGGAGATGAAACTTCTAGGTGCTCATAGTCAATTCCTTTTACGGTAAAAGCTCTACAAAAGTGGCGACTAACACGCGCACAATCGTCAACAGTAACACCATTTGGATGGTCAATGAAAACACGGATAAGGCCTTTAGAAAGAACCTCAAAATCTACCAAATCATACCCCAAACCGGCCAGAGTCTTTTCCAGCCAAGGCAAAAAATCATCCATAATCAACACAGAAAAAAGGAAAAAACCAGCCAAAGCCCGCTGACGATTGTAACACAAGAGAACTCAATACTAAAGACAGATAACGATATGAAAACAAACATGGTTTTTACCATGTACATAAAATAAATGGCAGCTTCAGACCAATCACCTCTGAAAAATCATGCTTTCAACGAAAGCCGAGGCCTACCGCGATCATCCAATCCTATGACCTTAACTGAAATAATCTGCCCCTCAGAATAAGTCTCACTAACCCTATGTCCCTTATCTTTACCCATTTGACTTACATGAAGTAATCCATCTCTGCCTGGAAGAATATCTACAATTACTCCAAAATCAAGAACTCGCGACACCTTGCCTTCATAAACTTGACCAACGATAATCTCAGCCGTTAGCATTTGAATACGCCTAACTGCCTCCTCAACACAAGCAAGATCCGGAGATGCAACACTAACGGTCCCATCATCTTTTATATCAATAGAAGTTTTAGTTTCCTCAGTTAAGGTCTTAATAGTCGATCCACCCTTTCCGATCAACAAGTGTATCTTCTCAGGATTAATACTTATGCAGGAAATACGAGGAGCAAAAGAAGACAAACTACCCCGAGCTGACGACAACGCAGACTTCATAGCATCCAGAATATGCATCCTACCCTCTTTTGCCTGTAAAAGCGCTATACGCATTATTTCCTCTGTAATTCCTTCTATTTTTATGTCCATTTGAAGAGCAGTAATACCAAACTCAGTACCAGCTACCTTGAAATCCATATCACCCAAATGATCCTCATCTGCCAAAATATCAGTAAGCACGGCAAAACGCTGACCATCTTTTATTAATCCCATAGCAACACCAGCAACGTGGGCAGCTAACGGAACACCTGCATCCATGAGTGACAAACAACCCGCACACACAGAAGCCATGGAAGAAGAACCATTAGATTCAGTTATTTCAGACACCAAACGTATCGTGTAAGGAAAATCTTGCTTATTAGGAAGAACTGCAACCAAAGCACGCTTCGCCAATCTACCATGGCCAATCTCACGACGTTTAGGAGCCCCTAAACGTCCAACCTCACCAGTAGCATAACCAGGCATGTTGTAATGAAGCATAAAACTTTCTCTGCTATCACCAACAAGTCCATCAACTACCTGAGCATCGCTCTCAGTACCGAGAGTAGTTACAGCCAAAGCCTGTGTTTCACCCCGAGTAAAGAGTGAAGAACCATGAGCACGAGGCAAAAGACCAGTTTGTATATCCAATGGACGAATAGTACGAGTATCCCGGCCATCAATACGTGGTTCACCTGAAAGAATACTATCCCTTACAATAGATGACTCTAATTGAAAAAAAACAGACTTCAAAGTTGACTCATGATGCCCTTCTGGGAGTAACTTATCCAAAACACGAGAATAGACTTGGGATATGGAAGCAGCTCGCTCCTTTTTTTCACGAACTTTGTAGGCAGAAACAAGATCAGCTGCTGCAATTTCCCTCACAGTATTACTAAGAGATAGGTCGTCTCCTGCTGGAGCAAAATCCCAAACAGGCTTACCAACTTCATTGGCCAATTCACAAATTGCATTAATTACAACTTGCTGCTGATGATGACCAAACATCACAGCCTCTAACATAAGATCTTCACTAAGCTGATCCGATTCAGACTCCACCATAAGTACAGCGGCAGCAGTTCCAGATACAACTAGATCCAGCCTTGAATCTTTCCTACGAGAAATCGAAGGATTAAGAACAAATTTACCATCAACATAACCAACCCTAGCTGCTGAAACAGGACCGGCAAAGGGAATACCAGACAAAGTAACGGCAGCGGAAGCCGCAATTATAGACGGTATGTCAGGATCGACCTCGGGATTAACTGATAAAACAGTAACTACAACCTGAACTTCATTGAGAAAAGATTTTGGGAACAAAGGCCTCAAAGGACGATCAATCAAACGCGCCACCAAAGTCTCACGCTCAGCAGAACGACCCTCTCGTTTAAAAAACCCTCCGGGAATTTTACCAGCTGCATAAGACTTCTCTATGTAATCCACTGTCAGCGGAAAAAAATCCTGACCAGGAGAAACTTCTTTTTTGGCCACCACTGTCGCTAGAACAACAGTATCATCCATATCAACAATGAGGGCCCCATCTGCTTGTCGAGCAATCGTGCCTGTATCCAAGCAAACCCTAGAATCACCGTACTGAAAATCTTTTTTAACTTTTTTGAACACGAACATCTCCACACGAACCAGCATGATAATCAAGAAACAACACAAAATTTACAGGGAAAACTGACCCCACAAAAGAAGCCGCACAGAACGCCACGGAGACAGGAGTAGAATTACACGCCATCATTAAAACTACTTACGCAGCCCGAGTCGTCCGATGAGAGATCTATAGCAATCAAAATTAGTTCTCTTCAGGTAATCTAGCAATCTTCTTCGCTGCGAGACCAATTTCAACAACCCGCGTCGAGAATGCAAATCTTTCCCATGAACCTTAAAATGAGACATAAGATTAACTATGCGAGTCGTCAAAATCGCGACCTGCACCTCAGCAGAACCAGTATCCCCATCTCTACGGGAAAAATTCTTAATAACCTCCAATTTTTCATCAGCCGATATAGACATATCACTCCACTCTCGTACTCACATAACTGGTATAAAAAACACGCCCATGAACCACTGCATTGTAGCACAAAATGGAAAGTAGTTATCACCTACTTCTGCGTTCTTGGGGCTGATAGTGGAAAGAGTCTAAAAAAATTAGCAGTTGTAGCATCATGAACATCCTCTACAGGAATGTCTTTCAATTTCGCTATTTTATCTGCAACATGCAAAACATAGGCAGGTTGATTAGTAGATCCACGAAAAGGAACTGGAGACAAGTAAGGAGAGTCAGTCTCTACCAACAACCTAGACATGGGAACCATTTTAGCAACTGATTGAACATCTTGGGCATTCTTAAAGGTCACAATCCCAGAATAAGAAATATAAAAGGAGATATCCATAGCCTTCTCAACGAAGGATAGGGACTCAGTACAACAATGCATAACTCCTCCTACCCTATCTGCGCCCTCTTCTACTAATATACGAATAACATCATCACCAGCCTGACGACAGTGAATTATAAGGGGTTTACCTAATTGCTTTGCAACTCTAATATGTCTTCTGAACAATTCTTGCTGAAACTTGACCTGCTCATCATTTTGTACGCGACAGTAATCTAATCCTGTTTCTCCTATGGCAACTACACGATCTGACATCTGCGCACGCAGGAACAACTCCTCCTCTGATAGCATCTCGCCATCAAAATTTCCATCATGATTGGGATGAATACCAAAAGACGCAGAAAGAGAAGGAAAAGGATCTATGGTCTCTAGTAAAACTGAGTAATCTTCCAAATCTACAGAAACACACAAGGCATGGATAACGCCACTGGAGAGCATGTTACCAACTATTTCGGAAACTTTTCCAAAAAATTGAGAAAAATGAATGTGGCAATGAGAGTCAACCAACATATTCTAATACACATTTCACAGATGGTGCCGAAGGAGAGAATCGAACTCTCACGCCCTCACGGGCACTGGATTTTGAGTCCAGCGCGTCTACCTATTCCACCACTTCGGCAATAAGGAAGAACATTATCATAAAAACAACACGATAATTCAAGTGCTTTATAACAAATTATTCAACACATTAATCCTAGCACCCACAAAACTATATCTGTCAAGACTGACAACAAAACTAAATTTAGACTCAGATTAATAAAAAAATAAAATCGTACTTTTTACCATTTCCGATACAAATCAACTTCAGAGAATAAGAAAAATATATATTTAAGCAAATTATACAGACCCAAACAATTTTTTTGTTTTTTATATTACAATTAGGGCAGTGGGCATCTTTTCGGTACATGAATCATTTAGCTTTTTATCATTGAATAATATAAATCCCCTAGCAGGACACTACTAGGGGGGTTGCTATTTTTAGTTTAGTAATTATTTTTTCCAAGTCTGTCTATAAATAAACGAACACGAATTCATTTAAACTAAGGCGCAAAGTATGGATCTCACCACATCTGACTTTGATTTTGAAATGGACCATAGCTACATTGCTCAACATCCTGAAGAAAATAGGGAATTTGCCAAATTGATGAATGTTTCCGATGGAGAAAGAATAAGACATCAATTCATTTATGACCTAGAAGAAATTATAACTGACGAGTACATAATAGTAAGAAATAATACAAAAGTGGTCTGTGCCCGCCTAAGGTGCACAAAAGCAACTGGCGGCAAAATAGAAGTTTTCCTTGAAAGATTGGTTGACAATAATACTGCTATTGTTCAGATAAGATCACACAAAAAAGTAAAGCTCCCACTGTCTGTTTTCATCAACACAGATAATAAGATTACAATAAGAGAAAGATTTGATGATTCATTTTTCATAGCAGAATCTAGCAACATAATGGAACTTTTTAACCAATATGGCGAAGTTCCAATTCCTCATTACCTAAGAAGAGACCCTTCAAATCGTGATAAACATGACTATCAAACTGTTTTCGCTAGTATTCCTGGGGCTGTAGCAGCGCCAACTGCTGGACTGCATTTCAGTGAAAATTTGATTGAAAAACTCATAAACAAAGGAGTTGAATTTTACGATATTACGCTCCACGTTGGAGCCGGAACTTTCAACCCAATTAGAACCGATAATATAATGGAACACGAAATGCACGAGGAATACTACAGAGTTCCAAACGAAACGAGAGAAGCAATAGAGTCAGGAAAAAGAAATGGAAAAAAGACACTAGCAATAGGAACGACCGTAGTACGTGCCCTAGAGAGTTTCTTCATACAAGAACAAAAAGACGATCAATGGAAACCAACCCGTCTGTTCATAACACCAGGGTTCAAATTCAACGCCGTAGACATGCTGCTCACAAACTTTCATTTACCAAAATCATCACTCATAATACTCGTATCCAGCTTTGCAGGAAAAGATCTAATAAAAAAATGCTACCTAGATGCAATGAAGAACAACTACCGCTTTTTTAGCTACGGAGATGCAATGTTGCTCAAAAGAGAATAGTACCCTGTATGATCAACAAAACCGCGAAAACAACAACTATGCCTTGATATACTCTATGAATAATCTTATAAGGACGTGCATCATCATCTGAGTTTCCTTCAGCCGCAGGAAGCAAATTAGGTAAATCACTACTAAATAAAGACAGAGAAGAAAGCAAGAATTTTTTACTGTCATTAGAAACAGAAGGAGAAAGCCCCCAGGTCACGCGAGTAAAAAAATAAGAAAAGTTAGTCAACAAACACATCATGAATATCAAAAATCTAGATGGTATCCAATCAAGCCACTCAAAATAAACATCAAATAACGACGAACCTAGCCCCTGGGAATCAGCAAAAATCTTAGTCCTGTAAGAAAAGAAATACAAAATACCTCCCAATGGACCGAGAATTATAGACCACACCAATGGAGCTACTACCAATCGCTCAAAAATAATACCAACAGCTAGCATAGAATTAGAACCGCCTTCACCAGCATCCACCAAAGATGAACCACAAAGCTCTACCCAAGGGGAAAACTTATCTAGAACTTTACTGGACAAAGAATATAGGCAACAATCGCAGTCTGAAATAAAGGCGTGAAATGGAATTAGTAGAAGATAAAGCAATACCAACAGAGCCAAGCACAAAACTATGTTGGCGTAGTAAGCGACAAAAAAGACTACCCACACTGAAATAGAGGACAAAAAAGAGACCGACAAGAGGCGCAACCCTAGGGGGAGAGGCGCCTCCAACAGTCTGTACAGAGAGGCTACCACAAAAGATGAAGCACTAGATGAGTAAAAAATCCAGCGCAAACACAAAAATCGGTCACAAAAAAACGAAATTAGCGCAGCCAAAACCAGCATAGAATGCATATATATTCCTCCGGCAACAACTAAACTATAGCACCAGCATTAGCATCATTACGATCCACTACCTTCTTTACTACAAACTGATCCTTTGATACACCAAACCACATTAACAAAGGTGACGAAACTAAAACAGATGAATAAATACCAAAGCAAATTCCTATCGTAAGAGCTAAAGCAAAATTATGTATGGCCCCACCTCCAAAAAAAAGCATAGAGGTAACCATCATCTGAGTACAGAGATGAGTAATAACCGTTCTAGAGAGAGTACTAGTAATCGCATGATCTATAACCCTGGAAGTAGTAAGATGTCTATAATTTATGAAAGTCTCACGAACACGATCAAAAATAACAACGGACTCATTTACAGAGTACCCTAAAACAGCCAATACAGCAGCTAACACAGATAAAGAGAACTCCCACTGAAAAAATGAGAAAAATCCAAGTATGATGACCACATCATGAAGATTTGCAATAATTGCGGACAAAGCAAAACGCCACTCAAATCTAAACGCAAGGTAAGAAACTATGCCCACACACACCAGAACAATAGCCATCATGCCATCACGTGCAAGATCAGAACCAACCTGAGGACCAACAAACTCAGCCCGTTTTATAACTGGATTACTCCCAGCAGAAGAAAGAATGTTATTGCTAAATTTATCAACATCCAATCGAGCACCACTAAAAATTCCTAAAGTACTAACATCCTTACCAGAAAGACGAATTAACACATCACGGCTAGATCCATAATTTTGCACGAACGTCTCTTTAAGTCCTTCTTTTATCAATGAATTTCTTATAGAAGAAATATCTACCGAAGAAGAATATCTAACTTCTATGATAGTACCACCAGTAAATTCAGTAGATAAATTTAGGCCTTTAGTCCAAAGAAAATATACAGAAATAGCGAATACAAAAACTGAAAACACGTTAAAAAAAACAGAGAATCGCATAAATGGAATTGTCATCCTTAAGCGAAAAAACTCCATTTACACTCTCCCAAAATTAAAATACATCAATCATTAGCAGAAAAATTAGATTTCCAAATTTGCCCTATAGAGACTGATTGTGGTGAACGACGCAGATAAACCAAGTCAACTATAGTTCTAGAAATAACTACAGAAGAAAATAAAGAAGTACCTATTCCTATACAGTGAACAACAGCAAAACCACGTATAGGACCAGAACCAAATATAAGCAATGCAACACCAGCAATAAGAGTTGTAACGTTAGAGTCTATAATGGTAGAAAAAGCACGAGAATACCCTTCCCTAATAGCAAAAACGGGCAAAGCACCGGAGCGCAACTCCTCGCGTATCCGTTCATTTATGAGAACATTCGCATCAATAGCCATACCTAAGGTTAAAGCAATAGCAGCGATACCGGGTAAAGTTAAAGTTGCCTGAAGAATAGACAAAATAGCAACCAAAAACAACAAATTAATCACCAATGAAATAACTGAGATAAACCCAAAAAATCTGTAATAAAGCACCATAAACAAAGCGATAGCAAACAGACCAGATAAAGTAGCACGAACTCCCTTCTTAATATTCTCTGCCCCTAACCTAGGACCAATCGTTCTCTCTTCCACAATATCCATAGGAGCAGCTAAAGATCCAGCACGCAAGAGGAGCGCGGTCTCACCTGCTTCTTCAAAGGTAAAACTACCAGTTATCTGAACGCGACCATTTGGAATCTCTTCATTAATTCGTGGGGCAGTTACAACATTTGCCAACCCATCCTCCAAAAGCACTATAGCAAGACGTTTTCCAACATTTTCACGAGTTAATTCACGAAAAATCTCCGCACCTGATGAATCCAACTGCAAGGAAACAGCTGGTTGATTATTACGATCAAAATCAGCATCAGCACGAATAATATGATCTCCAGTAAGAAGAATAGCCTTATTAACCACCACCCTTACCTTGCTATCTCCATCTGAAGATTTAAGAGGAAACGATTCCTCGTAAGAAGGAAGAGAGTCAACAGGTAACAGTTGATCACCCTCCGAAGACAGCATATGCATTTCCAAAGTAGCAGTCTTACCAAGAATCTTTTTAGCTTGAGCAACATCCTGAACCCCAGGTAACTCCACAACTATCCTGTCCTTACCCTGCTGCTGAATTAATGGCTCAGAAACTCCAAGTTCATTCACTCTTCTATGTAGCGTTGTAACATTATGCTGTATAGCATCAGAAATTATCTTTTCCCTTTCTTTGGGCTTAATACGAGCAGTAACCAAAAACTTCCCAGAGCCAACACGTTCTTGGAAGTATAAATCTGGATAATACCTTCTAAGAAAATCTATCCCCAACCTCATATCAGACGGCGACCAAAAAAGTATCTCAATAGAATCATCACGTGAAAGTACAGCAGCATGGGAAATATGCTTACGTCGCAATAAATTGCGTAACGAAAAAGCCGAGCTTTCCCGGTACTTCTTTATGGCACCAGAAACATCAACCTGAAACAAAAAATGAACCCCACCACGTAGATCAAGACCCAGGTACATAGGAACAGCATGGATTTTAGATAACCATCCAGGCGATGACGACAAAAGATCCACTGCAATAGTATAATCCTTCCTGAGGACAGAATCTCCGTTTATTTCCTTATCCAACAAGTCACGAGCCTTAAGCTGATCATCGGTAGAAAAAAGACGGAGCCTCAAGGACGACTTAATCAGGCTCAAATCGTCGTAAGGAATTTTTGCCAAATTAAGGGCAGAGGCAACCCTATCTTTGACCGATTCGTCAATCTTAACCCCAGAATGAGCTGGTATCATCTGAACGGCAGGGCTGTCACCAAAAAAATTAGGAAGTGCGTACAACAACATCAACACAACAGCAATAAAAACAAAGCCGCCCCTAAGGAAAAGAAAGCGCCCAACCTTCATAGGTAACTCCCGATCAAAATTCCAAAGTACCCTTAGGCAGGAGAGAACTTACAGCAGCTTTTTGAATACAAACCTGAACGTTATCAGCTATTTTGACATCCAAAAATGTCTCTGACTTTTTAACAATTATGCCAGAAATACCACCAACAGTAACAATCTCGTCACCAACATCTAAACTTTCTATCATCTCCTTCAGTGCTTTTTGCTTCTTAGATTGAGGCCTAATAACAAAAAAGTACATAACAGCAAAGATAGCAGCAATAAAGGCAACATTTAACCACGGATCTGGTTGTTGTGGAGCAGCAGCAGAAGAAGAAACAGTTGTTGCAGCAAAAACATCATTAAAAAAACCCACAAAAACCTCCTTGCAAGTAAACCATAACTCAGATAGATAGTTGTTGAAAACCAAATCCGAGGGATTATACCACACTGGGAAAATTTTTCTCTCTCAAGCAATAAACCCCATGATCAAGCTTAGTGGGACTAGGATAATCGGGCCAGAACCAGTAGGAAAAATACTATTGCTACAGTAGCAGGCGCATTTGCAAAGCACCGTTAGCAAATCATTTTCAAAAAATGCGAAACAAAATACCATTAACCCAAAAAATTACTCATTGCGGAAATTTAATTTTTTCGTGTATCCACTCCCTCAAATCATCAATCTCCTCTTTAGCCAAATTATGCCCAATATCATACTTATTATAAGTCAAACGATCAGGAAAAAGACTAGCCAAAACATTTTCCGTAACTCTACGAACATCTTCAGGAATAATTTCGTCCCTAAGTCCTTCTGCAAAAAAAATAGGAGTGTCAATATTTTTCTGTACAATATCATCCGAAGGCAAGTCAATATCTCTCAGCATTGAAGATAGAGAGAATATCCCTCCTATTTGCCTCTTCATCATAATACTTAACATAAGACAAACAATTCCACCTTGAGAAAAGCCGCCAAGGAATATATTACGCTCAGAAAAGTTGTCTTTTTTTATGGCATCTTCGATTACATCAAGTACCCGCTGACAAGAAGCTGCTAACCCATCAGCATCACCTATACCAATATCCCAAGACAAACTAAGATTAAACCACGAACGCATTACTTCTCCTGAAAAGTAAGGAATTGATTTATATGGAGCATTCAAGGCAATAACCTTACTTCCATATCGAGCAGAATAAAGCGCTTCCCCTAAAAACATCAAATTCTCTGCATTGTCACCCAAGCCATGCAGCAAAATAATAAGAATTAAAGGATTATCCCCCCAAGACCTGATAACACAATCTCCCAAAACACGTTCATCAGTCATAAAAAACACCAAACAAAAAATAAAAGATTACCGACATTCTAAGCTATGTAAATCGATATTAACCTAGAACATAATCACTCCATGGAAATGATTCAGATAAGACACATCTAGTTTCTGATACAATCTAAATTTTACAGAAACACCCAAAACAAAACGCAACCGGATCGTGGAACATGACCATGATTATAATAGACCGTTTCAGAAAAATTTTCGCTAGCTTTGTCACCAGTAGGGGCATAACCCGCCACTTCAGGCGTTTTTTACTCTTGGATAACATAAAAAAATCAAATGTCATACACGACACAGCCCTACATAATTTCTTTTTGTCCATGTCTAAGCAAACTGTTTCTGAGTTAGTTGACGAACTTGACAGTCACCCTGAAGGATTAACAACTGATCAAGTACACGCAAAGCAAGAACAGTTTGGATTGAATCAAATTGACTCAGAACGCCAGACAAGCCCCATACTTCATATTTGGCAGTGTTACCGTAATCCGTTCAACTTGTTACTTTCCATCCTAGCTGTAATTTCTTACATAACAAGAGATTACAACTCTTCCTCTATAATTACCGTAATGGTTTTTCTCTCTACAATGTTACGTTTTTTTCAGGAAAGCAGGTCTAACCGTGCGGCAGATCGCCTCCAAGAAATGGTTAGCAACACGGCCACTGTTTTGCGAAGAGATACCCCATCTAATTCATCATCAACATCCTCTTCACCCCAAACAGCTCTTCACAGAAGTAGTGACCTCCCCATTCATGAGCTAGTTCCAGGAGACATAATTCGACTAACTGCTGGGGACATGATCCCTGCTGATGTTAGAGTTTTGCAAGCAAAAGATCTATTTATCAATCAATCAGCAATGACCGGCGAATCAATGCCAATAGAAAAATTTGCTATCTCCAGATCGAACAACCCGGAAACTTTCCTAGACCTGGACAATATTTGCTTCATGGGTACTAATGTTGTAAGCGGATCAGCGATTGCAATTATCCTTACAACGGGAAAAAATACATACTTTGGAACTCTAGCACAGCGCGCAAGTGTTCCCTACACAGATGTAGGAAGCGTTTTTCAAAAAAACATAAACAAAATAAGTTGGTTATTAATATTATTCATGCTAGTTATGGTTCCATGTATTTTTGCCATTAATTTTTTTACAAAAGGCAGCTTAGTAGAGTCAATATTCTTTGCTTTGTCTATAGCGGTTGGATTAACTCCTGAAATGCTTCCAATGATATCAACAGCAACGCTAGCAAAAGGAGCGGTTGCCCTTTCGAAAAAAAAAGTCATTGTAAAACGCCTGGACGCTATACAAAATTTTGGATCAATGACAATATTGTGCACAGATAAAACTGGCACTTTAACTCAAGATAAGATAGTGCTGGAGTGCTACACCGACGTTTTTGGCCATCCATCAGATCGAGTTTTAGAACATGCATACCTAAACAGCTACTACCAAACTGGGCTCAAGAATTTGCTCGACATTGCCGTACTAGAACATGCAGAGCTGCAGCGAGAACTAAATCTAGCAGCAAACTTTCGCAAAGTTGACGAAATTCCATTTGATTTCCACCGAAGAAGAATGTCTGTTGTAGTTAACGAACAGGAAGACCATCATCTACTGATTTGCAAAGGTGCAGTAGAAGAAATTGTGACTATATGTACTAGCATTTACTACAACGACCAAAAGGTAGAATTAACTAATGAAGCACTTGACACTATATACAATGTAACATCGGGGTTAAATGAACAAGGACTTCGTGTGGTTGGAGTTGCTGTAAAAGAACTACCTCCTGATCGTGAAACTTATTCTGTTGGAGATGAGAGTGAAATGACCCTCGTTGGATACGTCGCTTTTTTGGACCCTCCAAAAGAATCAACAGCACCAGCGATTAAGGCACTCTTGGAGCACGGAGTGTCTATAAAGATCCTTACTGGTGACAATGAGCTCGTAACTAGAAAAATTTGTCACGAAGTTGACTTACCTATCACAGGAATAGCCTTAGGACAAGATATTGATAAAGCATCTAACGATGAACTAAAAGAAATAGTTGAAAAATGCAATATTTTTGCGAAACTATCACCAACTCACAAGGAAAAAATTATTTGTCAACTAAGGGAATTAGGACATGTTATTGGTTATGTTGGTGATGGAATAAATGACGCAGCAGCTTTACGGGCAGCAGACGTAGGAATATCGGTTGATTCAGCTGTAGATATCTCTAAAGAGGCTGCAGATGTTATTTTGCTGGAAAAAAGCCTTATGGTCCTAGAAGAGGGAGTAATACAGGGCAGAAAAACTTTTGCCAACATGACTAAATACATAAGAATGACAATAAGCGGAAATTTCGGCAATGTCCTGTCGATAGTGATAGCAAGCATTTTTTTACCATTCTTACCCCTTCTACCACTGCAGATCTTGACCCAAAATTTAATATACGACCTATCTCAAACGGTTATTCCTTTAGACAACGTTGACAGGGAAACAATAGAATCTCCATGCCTTTGGAATTTTAACAATCTGACATCGTTTATGCTGTTCTTTGGTCCTCTGAGCTCGGTTTTTGACGTTATCACATTCTTAATAATGTGGTACGTATTTGGAGCTCGCACCACCGGAGATCAATCCCTATTTCAAGCCGGATGGTTTGTTGAGAGTCTTATTTCTCAGACGCTAGTAGTCCACATAATCAGAACAGGAAAAATACCATTTCTAGAATCCGTTGCCTCCTGGCCAGTGATTGTTACCTCTTTGGTAACTACTGTCATAGGAATAGTTATCCCACAAATCAGTATTGGTTCCTACTTTAAATTTTCACCTCTTCCTTGGCTTTATTACCCATTTCTTGTAATAATTATATTTGGGTATGTGTTATTTACACATATCGTTAAATATTTGTATTTAAAGCGTTATAAAATTTGGCACTGATCATATTTTTTCGGAGAAACAAACCTGATGATCGAGATTTGTTCTGAAGAGTTTCCTTTGGGAACGGTAATTGCTTTAGAGGAATTGTCAGTTCCGTACAAAATTGTCAAGCGTGTGACCAATGAGAAGTCGCTACCCCCCATTAATTACAAGCAGTGCTACATAGTTGACACTGCACCATCTGGAAGCACTGATCATATATACGTACACGGCTCTTGCGCGATACTGGAATACTTATCGGATAAATATCGCATGCTTATTCCTGATAATTATCTTGACTTATTGGACACGAAGCAATGGCTATACTGGTATTGCTCTTACCTAGAGCCTTTTATGCCCGGGATAATGGGGCTATCTCCACTTTCAATAGATAAAAGCTCCCTGCTAGATAGATTTTCAAAAATCAACCGACAGCTTGAAAGGAAGAAATTTTTAGCTCGCCTGTACTCCATAGCAGACATAGTGTTCTACACTGCATACAAGCGCTTCCGCCAAGCCTATTCTGACCACTCACATTACTACAGCAACCTGGAAGAATGGATGAGCACCATTGAAAAGAGGCCTGCTGCAGTAAGAGCCATCGAAAAAGCGGCGGCATCATCCCACTGATGCTCTAGTTATAGATTAATAACATCAATCTATAGTTGATGCCATAAGTTGGTTAATAGTTTTTACAAACGTTGCTGGATCATCCAGCTTACCACCTTCTGCCAAAAGGGCTTGGTCGAAAAGAACATTAGCCCAATCACCAAACAATGGATCATCTGGATCCAGACGCTTTAACAGCTGGTGCTGTAAATTAATCTCTAGAATAGGCTTAGAAGCAGTAACACTCTGCCCCATCGATTTAAGAAACCTCTCCATATGACCACCCATATCATGTTGATCAGCAACAAGACACGATGGAGACAATGTCAAACGCTTCGACTGACGAACATCCTTAACCTTATCGGCTAATATCATCTTCATTTTCTCTAGGATGGGAGAAGAAACATTATCTTCCTCAGAAGAATCTTCTTTCACCACATCCTCCAAATCCTCATCATCTTTAGCAATAGACTGCAGCTGAAATTCTTTAAATTCCGGAAGAAAATGAACAACGTACTCATCTACACGATCATGCAATAAAAGAACCTCTATTCCCTTATCACGGAAAATTTCAAGATGAGGACTATGTTTAGCAGAAAGGTACGAATCTGCTGTCAAGTAGTAAATCTTCTTCTGATCCTCCTTCATTCGACTTATGTAATCCCCTAGACTAGTATTATTGAGGCAATTTTCATCATAGGTACTAGAAAATCTTAGAAGCTCAGCCACTCTGTCGCGGTTAACAATATCTTCTGCAATACCTTCCTTAAATGTTGGTCCAAATTGCTCCCAGAAATATTTGTAATCACTTGGCGAATTACGAGACAAATCAGCAAGAAGGGCCAATATTTTCTTAGTGCAACCTTCCCGAATAGAGCGAACATCTCTCGATTCTTGCAAAATTTCACGAGATACATTTAGCGGCAAACCAGAAGCATCTATAACCCCCCTAACAAAACGCAGGTAACTAGGAAGCAATTTACTGGCCTTATCCATTATAAATACGTGCTGCACATAAAGCTTTATACCTGAAACCTGATTGTAATCATAAAGATCAAACGGAGCCTGCTTAGGAATATAAAGTAACTGTGTATACTCAACTTTTCCCTCAACTCGGTTATGTGTATAGGATAAAAAATCACCCATTCCACCTATAGATTGATAAAATTCCTTATATTCTTCCGGCGTAATATTAGATTTATTACGAGTCCAAAACGTTTCCGCGCGATTCACGACCTCCCAGCCATCTTTTCTTTCCATTGATTTCTTTTTGTCGTCCCACTCAAACACGGGAAATTCTATAGGCCAAGCAATATGATCAGCATATTTTTTTATTAGTTGCTTTAACTCCCAGTCACTCAACCACCTAGTCTCATCATCTCTGAGCAATAGTTTAACAGTAGTACCGTGATTTTTCTTTTCAATTTTCTTAATTTCATACTCTCCAGTACCATCAGACGACCAATAAACTCCATCCGCTTCCGGCAAGCCTGCCCGCCTAGTCTCTAAAAAAACCTCTTTCGCAACAACAAAGGCAGAATAAAATCCAACCCCAAACTGTCCTATTAATTCGCTATCACGAGATTTATCTCCTGTCATATGAGACATAAATTCCTTTGTCCCTGAACGAGCAATTGTCCCAATATGATCAACAACTTCGTCGAAAGACATACCAATGCCGTTATCTTCTATGGTGATAGTTTTTTCATCTGAATTATAGTCGACACGAATAACAAACCTGTTATCAGTAGGTAACAAGGATGGATCTTGAATAGAAATATAGCGTAATTTATCACAAGCATCAGCAGCATTAGAAAGAAGCTCTCTGAGAAAAATTTCCTTATTTGAATACAAAGAATTAATAACTAAGTGCAATAACTGCTTAACCTCTGCTTGAAATTCTTTTCTTCCCATAGATGACGATTGACCACTCATTGAAAATCTCCCGAGAAACAGTAACCAGAAAAAAATCCCTATTCAACCTGCACACAACACAGTAAAGGATATGGGATCAATATGGAAAATGACAATAGTAAAAAATATATATCATTGTTTTTAAATAAAATTTCATAAAATTATGGTGATACTTTTACCGGACGAATTAACGAAACGTAAAACATCCGCTTACCCATGGGTAAAAAGGGCCATTGTAAAATTTTTCGTGATCATTTACAAATATAAGCAGCATTAATACTTATTTTCCACAAATTAACAGTAAAAAGCATCACAGATCACATAAAGAATTTTGTTAACAAGACTGACGAGACCATCAATCCTAAACTGGCTCCATCACGCAAGATCATTGCACATAACCAGCACAGCATGCATGTTAAGCAGCGTAATAAAAATTTAATGACACAATCAACGCGTAATAGCATCACCCCGATATAACACTATTGATTTTCATATAATTGATTATTATCACGATTATCATCAAAAAAAGCCCCTTACAACTAACAACCCTCAGAGGATCACACTAAAATCATCTCATATCGGTACAAAATATTGTATATATTGGGCACAAAATAAACACAACATGCTCAAAATGCAAAACACTAACACTAAAATATTTTATCAATAAACACAGCCAATAATAGCTATAAAATTTATACCATAATATTATTATTAGTAGCGACGTTTTTAGGTATGAATTTTACTAACTGCTTCTTTATGATACGGAAAAAAAATGAGCATCAACAACAATCGAATTTTTGATCAAAGTCAAGATGTAAATTGCACTAACACATGTTCAGAACCTGGTAATTCGTTACATGTGAACAGCAATAGCACTGACGATGACAAAAGAGAACCAGATAGTGACATCGTATCATTGATGAGTAGATTGACGATCCATGATAATGAAGAAGGTGCTTGCGCATCCCGAACTAGTAGCAATGACAACGAATCGAACAAAGGACTCGCGTCATTGATGAGTAGTTTGATGCTCCGGGATAATGAAAAAAGTAGCTACGCACCTAAAACTAGTACCGCTAACAACGAATAGGATAATGGCATCAAATCGTCAATGAGCAGATTAATGTTACGAAATAAAATGGTGGAGCCAACACAAAATCTGTACAAATATATGATAGCAATATGGCAAACCGCAATAAACCAAAAAATGTTCAGAACATTTAACTGCCGTTGCTGTAGTTACTGCTGCTGTAATCGTAATATATTTAATAAACGTATCGTTGATATTACTAAATGAATCACAATAAAATTTATATAAAAATATATTATTGGTAAAAACATTTATCATGATGCGTTTTGCTGATAATCTTTTTTGTTCGTTTTATTTGACCAAAGCTGCCCCAAATTTACACGAATTATCATCAAGAGAAGATATTTTAGATGGCAACCCCCCCCATAAGATCTATTACTAAACATTCTACTAGCTGTCAGCAATCTTATTGCACCTAAACTCATGTAGCAACGTGGAAAAATAATCAGGGAAAATCACAGACAGTACCTACCAGGAAGGCAACAAAATTTACTGAAAACAAAATCAAGAAATACATATCCCCGGTATAGACACCTGAGTACTGTGACCTGAGTATTGTGCAGACAGGAAAATAATGCAAATTATAGTCGTAATTAAATTATATTACTACCGTCAATCATTTACGTACATAAAATACGCAGTCAAAACTAAGAACTAAGCGATGGTGGCAATATCAGCCATCAAACGAGTAAATATGATGCGGAATCAAATTTATAAAGCATCCAATATCGTTGTTACTACATATTAAGTTAAGTGTTGATGTTGTCTTATTTTTAACAAAGGTATTGTGAATATCACTAAATAAATAACAATAAAATTACGTGATGACACACAAAAAGATCTCAACAGAAAATTTTATCAGTAAACATAAAACATAATAGCTATAATTTTTTTATAAAAATATTATATTAGTAAAGATGTTTTTTGAAATGACCTTTTTATTAATAACCTTTCTGATATGGAAAAACATGAGTATTAACAATAACCGGACGGTTGCTCAAAACCAATGTGGTAGCAGCGATATAGATTCAGATGATGATTTA
>NZ_LN906597.1:1544299-1587672 GCF_001460935.1 Candidatus Ichthyocystis hellenicum
TTTCTTTCCTACTACAGCTAGGAAAAATAATAAAAGAAAATCGGAAATAGCTTTCAACGAATAGGCAATAACATCAAAAAAATTTATATGTCAAATAAACGAAACCTGGGTACCGTGACTGTATCGCAGTACTCAGGGTCCGTTTTCGCTAAAATTACCAAATGTATTAACAACCACATTACAAAAATATTGCAGAATATAAAAAATCACACTCACTGCGTCAATCAACATCATCAATAAGATTTAATCCAGGTAATAAGAAAAATTATCAAAGTTAATTTATCAGAAGTGATTAGTAAAATAACTACGAAACTACAATGATATTAATCATATGACAATAACCTATCGTGCTACGATCCTAACTACCCTTACTGATAATAATGTATCATGTATACTAGTAGTTGTTACCAAATCAACCATGTAACAATATAGGTACCTATCGCAATTAAATTCCGGTAGTAGTATGATATGAATGAGAATAGTTATTATTAACTTAATCATGCGACAATAAAACTACTTTTCGTCGCTAGATATTGGTAATAATTTGTCATAACAGGTGGTAATTGTGATTAACTTAAGCATGCAACTATATGGGTACTTGTCCTCATTAAATGATAGCAATAATGACGATAATTTACAAAAAACATCACTAAAAATAGAACTTACTGAATTATGGAATCAAAATGTCACTATAGCAAATGAACCAAAAAGTATGCAGAACTCTGTAAATACCAGCACTATGGCAATAGTAATATCTATGGTCGTATTTTTTACTATTACCTTTACACTTGTCTCGTATATATGCAAACATAAACCAATTAGGAAAAATAATGATCCAATAAATTTCGTCTCTTACCACAAAATCGCACCTGATGATAACTTAAAATCGATCTATGACATTGGTGGTCCCGTGGAAAAAAGAGGAATTTCATGGCTACTACAGGATATATGATATTAGTTATGAGCAATGACTACCAACATGACTAATAAAATTGATGGGATAAATTTCCAAAGTTGCTCTTCTATAAGATCATAAAACTTCACATGTATACGTATAGAAAAAAACAGTTATACTGTAAATCACCATATCACCACACCGTAAAATTTATGCACCCAGAAATGATTAAAGAAGCAGCTATTGCCTACGCTCTGCAACACTTACCAACCAACATTAAATAATCCACCACCGAAATAAACACGGCGTAATAGCACATCTTCAGAATGATAAGTTACTATCATATTTAATTATTAGTATCCACAAAAATATATAAAATTCTCTACCTAAGTAAAAAAATAAATCATTATTTATAGTATTACTACTAAATCAATAACAGTAAATTACTAAAATTTTTTTTATAACTTACAAGTAAATATACAAAAGTTATAGCTTTGCAAAAATTGCTTTTATACGGACACATACTTATATCTTTTATACATATTAATTGGCAAATAAAAATAATGGTCTAAGTACGAAAATAATGAACTCCAAAATTAACATCTCGCCAAAGCAAAAATTCCTTTGATAATTAATAATTAAGACTAGATTATAAACATAGATTTATATGAAAATACTTTATATGAAACTACTTTGTGTGAAACTACTTATTTTGATATAGAGAGTGAACAAATGAATTTTGGTAACAAATATGATAATTAATAATTAAGACTAGATTATAAACATAGATTTATATGAAAATACTTTATATGAAACTACTTTGTGTGAAACTACTTATTTTGATATAGAGAGTGAACAAATGAATTTTGGTAACAAATATGTAAATAGCCTGGTTTCTTCAGAAGAAGTACGCTCTGTGATAGATCATGATCAAGAGGATGAAGATCAATCTGATGATGAATCCTCAGTTACCAATTGCTCTAGCCTTACTACCATCTATCAACCTCATCCAGATAATTCACATTGTATAATAGGAAAAGCAAAGGCAAAAGAAGATGAATGCTGTGGTAGTACTATATTCAGTATAATTAATAATATTAGAAGATCAACCACTTCATTAATTAATAGATCAGCAGCACCAATAAGAAGTTTATTTATGCTTGCATGTTTTTCAAATTTTGTAGAATTAGCCATCGGTGGTAATGAAACAATAGAACCAGATTTAACTAAGGCATTTCTGTCAAATCTGTGCCTAATGGTTTATATATCAGATTTTCCTTATACAAGAGGTGCCTCAACGTCCAGATATGACTTGCGATCATATCTACAAAATATTTCAGGAACAGATTTAATTAACTGTGGAATGAAAAAGGTCGAGGAATTAACCGAGATATTCAGCAAATACAATGGAACAAAAAAACTTGACATAATAAGCAAAATGGTCAGTAAATCTGCTGGAATGTTTGAGCTTGGAATATATGAAAACGCTAAATTAAACTCTTCAGATGAGAATACTGCACTAGATGTTGTCATGAATAGGTCATCCGTGGCATACGGCCCTAAAGATGATGTAAATATGGACATTTGCGGTTCTATCATGAAATACGCATGTTCTCCGACAGATGTTGGCGATGAACGTCATGACTTGGGGCACATAAAATCAGTATCTTTGATAGTACTAGTAGTTTTTGTGATTCCCGCAATGATTGTCTCATGTTGCGCATTAAATAATTATAGAAAATCTAGAAGAACGAAAAACCCGACGTTTAATGTTGAAGTAATAAATAGCCAAGATTATGCCGAAAGAAACGCTCCAGATATCCTTGATCCTAGTTTATGCCTGATACCAGAATATTTTTTAGAAACTAACGAATCAACCGTAACTGATATGACTAGCTGTGAACAACATGAAGAAAATAAGTATATGGAGGATCTGGTTGAATATTATTCAAGTGATCACGTGGAACCAGATTATACATGCACTAAAGAAAAATCAACCCAAGGAATATCTAAACTACAGCAACACAATGCTTTTATAGTAAGACACACATTGGAAACAATTTCAGAGGAAGATGAATCCAATTCATGCTTTGATGAATACAATTCATACTTTGATGAATCCGATTCATACTGTTGACGAAATACCAGAACCGGAAACATCGTTTTGAAATCCATAAAATATGCTCTAACACTATGTACAATCGCACAATATAGATGTCATGCTATTTGTACTAATTGGCATTAATAATTGATTATATGGCAATAAATAGTAAATTCATCCATCGCCTAATTCATGTAACTATTATCATATTATATTTTTATTAAATATTACTTAATTAAGTAATATTTAGATTTATGGAGACCTTCATGTTCAAATGCTTAACATCGGCACTTCCTATACCCAACCCTAACCCTTCAGATGAAGATAATACAACACCTAGTTCATCTGTGGATAATAGTGATGATACTTTACAGTCCATTGTTATGGAATACATATATTCTATAACAGCCGTCGGTGAAGAACATAGTACCCAGGAATACTCAAAAATATTATATTTACTAGCAATAGTATTTCTTGCAATTCCTGTAATACTTATCATGCACTACGTATTATGTGACTGTAAAAAATCTAGAAGAAGAGAATCACCACCACTTAGTCTTACCGTAACAGGACGCACTAAAGGGAAAAAAAAGCAAAGAAGAAGAGATGCATTATCACTCCATCTTGGCGTAATGGGACAACACACTAAAAGGGAAAAAAACCAACTAAAAGGAGAAGAATCGTCATCACTTAATATTGGTGTAATGAGACACAATAAAGGGAAAAAAATCCAAAGAAGAGTTAAACATCATCTACTCAATAACGCAGAAAAACGTTGCCTAACAACAATTCCAGAGGAAAATGAGATTGATTAATCTTACAGTCAAACATCAGGCCAAGAAACATCATTTGAAAGCGTACTCTAGATCTTTATGTATAATTGCACAATATAGTGGTTGTATTATTGTACATATTGATATAACTAATTGATTATACGGCAATGAATATTGAATTCATATCTTTCCTGATTTATGTAACTATAGGCACATGATATTTCATATTGTGTTGTTCTTGGATATTTATCGATAAAGTAAATGCGTATCTTTTACGGAGATTTTCATGTTAAAACGCCTCTCGTCGTCAATTTCTTTTTCCAGTTCTGGTACAAAAACTGAGGATGGGGGGGGGGTATTAACAGTAGGATACAAATCTGTAGGAGATCTCGGAACAGTAGAAAAAAGTCCAAATATTATAACTGCTAAGAATCATGAATTATCAATGTCTTTTGACACTACAGGTGGTTATATATACGGCCACTCTTGCGCTTTGTTTGGATGTACAACTGGAGGTTATGGTTGCAAAACTTGCTACAGTAATAATATGATTGATACTAAGTGGGATAGACAGACTGGGCAAGATCTAAGCACATTTGATCAGGTCGAATAATGTACGGTATTACATATATTATCAAAGTTAACGATCGTGTTTATTGCATGCAAACAATGGTATTCTGTGACTAACGTACGCATGTAGAATTGGGTTGTGTAATTTTAGTTTATATATGGCTACTATAGCTATAGTTACTTAAATAATACTTAAGTTTGAGCTTGGTTCGGTGTCAATTGTTCTTTTGTTGATGAATTAAAGTTGTTGCTTTTTCTATCAGCACAAATTAGTAAAACGTAACGGCACCACCGCTCAAGCAATACTTGAGCGCACTTTCTTCCATAGGTGATTTTAAAAAACCTGAAATGCGGCAAATTAACACCACAAATCAGATAATACACGTGGTGGTACCTTAAGTGAAAATTGACAACGCAATCAGTCATCGCCATCTACTTCGTATATTGTGGGGGTAGAACATATGTCTGTGCGTAATTTTTCTAACACTTTTTCAAAAGATAAGATTTCATCCATATATTTTTCAAGTAGAAGTTCATTATGACCATCAAAAACACGAAATCTAAATAGTGACTCGCAAAAATATGACAAATTTGATCTATAGCGATAAACCATGCAATAATATTTTTCTAGCACAGAAAGATATTCGGTAAACTTGTTACGACGATACAGACTACAACATACTTTTTCGCCACTAGAAAAAATATGATAATTCCTTGAAATTAATACTTTCAGGGAATTATCAATTCTGATACAAATTTTCTTTACCACAGGAACTAATCTAATTATACGATTAACATATATTAATGGAATATATTTTTTTACTTTTGCTACATCATCTAAAAATTCAAGGTCACTAAATGATAGAGAAATGTAACTACTAATTTCCGTATGATCTTCATGGTATCCCTCACAGCTGTCCCCCCTCAACAATAATTTAGTATTCGTGTCAATATCAATTAAGGCATGTTCAATATAATCATTGTCTACGCTATAAGCACTAGCAGAACTTGATGACACCAATGTTATATTATCCATGTAGACCCTTAGATAAAAGTTTTTATATTTATAGTAACAAGTGCAAGAATAACGTAACTATATTATTAACAATGGAAAATTTAATACAAAAAGATTATAATTGATAGTAGTAGAAACAAGATTGCGGACCTAATAGTTGATATATGTATATTAATAACATAGTAATACTACTCTAATATGTCCCCTAATTAAGGACTGAAAAATATCTTTTCTTACAATAAAGCTATATACGAATTTGTAATAATCTATAATTACTAAGTAAATATTTACCCTACTCATATGCAGCACCTCAATACTGAGCTTTTTTGCCACGATGAGGTGTTCTGCGAGATAAGCGTGAAGGTGAGTCCGAAAGAAAATTTTTCCACCAAAAAGATATTTCCGAATTAACTTCCCCTGCTTCAGTTCTAAGAAGCATAAAATCATATCCTAATCGGAAACGAGTATGAGATATGAATCTGGTTGCACGAGATACTGAAGTATTTTCAAATCTACTTTGCATCATCCATATTTCTCTTACACTAACTAAAATTCTCTTAGGAAGATCATAATCTCTTATTATTGATTGAGTTACCTCACTCATAGCCTTTAAAAGGGCATGATGCTGAGCAATACCGGAAACTCGATGGTCGTACCATCCTTTCCTAATGAGAGGCCAAAGAAGAGTAGCAAAGAGAAAAATTACACTAACTGACTGTCCCTTAGAAACACGATGATCAGTTTTTTCAAGCGATATTTGAACAAATGGATCATCAATGTGATCATAAACCAAATTTAATAGTGGAATAGTCCGATCATTTATTCCTAAGCGCTTAAACTCATGTATGCTGGACAGAGAATGACCAGATAAAAGTATCTTTATCAACTCGTCGAATAATCGTGCAGCTGGAACATTGTTAAGCAAGGATGAATGCCCATGAATAGCATCAACTAAAGAATCATCTAGAGAAAAAGAAAGCTTTTTAGAAAATCTAATGGCACGTAAAATACGAACAGGATCTTCACGAAATCTTTCATTAGGATCACCCAGCATCCTTATCACTCTTTTTGAAATATCAAAAATTCCACCGGAGTAATCTATCAACTCTTCCGAAAAAGGATTGTAGTAGATGGCATTTATTGTAAAGTCCCTTCTTTTTGCATCTTCAAACTGTGTTCCATAAAGATTGTCTTCCAATATACGACCAAAAGAGTCTTTATGCTTAGTTTCCAAATTTCTTCCTCGAAAAGTTGTTACCTCAACGTAATCGCGCCTGCTGTAAACAAGAACTATTCTAAAACGCCTACCGATAATTTTTGCGCGATGGAAAAGCTTAACAACATCTTCAGGATGAGCGCTAGTTGCTATATCAAAATCCTTAGGAACTTTATTTATCAATAAATCACGAACTGCACCACCAACCACAAAAGCTTTATGCCCATTTTCATGTAAAGTACGAATAATTTCTAATACGTTTAGTGGAAAATCATTCTTAGAGAAGCCATAATTTGAGCTAGAAAATATCCTCGGCTTACAATTCCGATTCCTCAGATTCATAAAACGTTGAAAAAGAAAATGAAACATTTCTTCACAATCCTTATAGTATATGCATCTCTACTCGTGGGAATCGTGAGCAATCATAGCTCTTCTTTTCACGCATTCTAACTCCTCAGCAGAATCAGGAATCAACCAAGTCCCTAATTGTTCCGATACTATCTTCTCCAATGCAGAAATCCAAAAATGACTGTCATTTAGTGAAGGAACAACATAAAACTCTTCTCCACCATTACTCAAAAAAACATCTCTAAGTTCAATACTAATCTCTTCCAAAGTTTCCAGACAGTCAGACACGAAGCTAGGAGAAACAACCATAATTTTTTTATGTCCAGAACAAGCCATCTTCTTTATCACATCCACGGTATAAGGTTCAACCCAATCAGCACGCCCAAAACGAGACTGAAAACAAACCTCATAACCATCCTTTGATAAACTTAGCTCTTCTGCAATCAGTCTAGCAGTTTGGTAACAGTAGCATGGATAGGGATCTCCAGCTTTCCAAGACATCCTGGGTATGCCATGAAAACTAAAAATCAATTTATCTGTTATGACGTTACGAGACCAAAAATCACGGATATGAACAGCCATAGCCTCAATATATGCCCTGTGTGTATGAAAATGATGAATAAATTTAATCTCAGGAATATATCGACACTTTTTTAAGATAGAGAAAAAAGCATCATAGACGCTACCAGTGGTGCTGCTGGCATACTGAGGGTAAAGAGGGAAAAGCAAGAACCTATCACACCCCAAGTTACGTAGTTCATCGTATGCCTCCTCCAAAGATGGAGATCCGTATCGCATTGCATGGCGAACACGCACAAATGACTGAGATTGATCAAACAACCTCTGCAAATTCTTAGCCTGGTAAAATGTATGAACACGGAGAGGAGATCCCTCTGACAACCAAATACTACGATACTTGTTAAGTAAGGAACGCGGACGAAACGGCAATACAACGGTACGTAAAATAATACTCCAGATCCAAGATGGAATTTCAACCACCCGCGAATCTGACAAAAATTCCTTTAAATAACTGCGAATAGAAGCAACAGACAACTCAGCAGGAGTTCCTAGGTTGACTAAAATAACCCCAACAAAACGGGATTGGCCGTGTATAAAACTAGAATCATGCTTATACTTCATACTCTCCCAAAAATACCCTCTAGAAAATAAGTAATAATAAACGCAATGCAGCATTAACAATGCCAAACAAAGCTACTGTAAAGCTAGTAATTAATGCCCCCTTAACCATAGATTAGAACCGCAAAAATCGTGAGATAACATAAAAAATCGCGATCTAAAATAGAGAAAAACACTTCACCTTAAGCCAATGCTAGCTATATAAATAATTTACCGGCGAATTGGCAATTTCAGCATTTTCACATATACAAAAAATATTTTTTGCCATTGATTAAATACCTCACTTTGCTTTGTTACAAAGAACAACCACCAAACTAGATAAATTTCAACAATAGCTCTTCAATAACTTCTCGTATTTTACCTAGCTCTTAACATAGGCTCCTGTATGGTTTTAAATGATTGTCGCACACAATATCGATTAATGAAATTCATTGCCTCCAGCATCTTAGGTAAAGAATAATCACAATTTTAACTGATCGGTATATTTTCAATATAGACATCATTGACAAGGGCTATCATAATAATTTCAATCGAGGGGATATGAAAAAATTTAATATGTCAAGATGATTAGCACCATCATCTGCCTTATTTTTTGAAAGTTTAAATCTACAACAGCAATACGCAAGCTTCTTCACAAAAATCGAGAGTTAGAACAAAATCCCTGTTCTTAATTACAAGAGCCAGAGACTTACTAATTATTTTGGTGGCATCAGTAATTAGGTGCTAAAAAACCACTTCCCCCAAAACGAGTAAGGTGTAAATCAACGCATTATTTTCTATGTCATCACACTACCTGTTCTACTATCCTGACTTAGGTATAATTGAAAACTTGTAGTAAGACAGCACACTGCAGTATCCAACCCACTTGAATATCGTTTTCAACATCTATGCACACAGCTGACACATAAAATACAATTAAATTAGCTTTTAGCAAAAATTGCTGTATCTTGCGTTAGTTTAAATTCCCCATATGTGCCAAAATAAGAAAATGTGGAGCACGACAGGATGTACTGTGAAAAAAAAATTCTCGAAAATAGGCCTGGTTGTCAAATCTGATTTACAAAGAACTAATCTAGTTGCCATAGAGAACGTGATTGCGGCATTTGCAAAAAACGATTGTATCATTTATACAACGGCGGAGTTATTTAAGACTATAAAAGAAAGAAAAAGTGATCTCACGGAAATAATTATTCCATGTGAAATAAACAGTTTACACGAAAATATAGACCTAGGAATTGCCTGCGGGGGAGATGGAACCTTAATGCATTTAGCGCGAGCCGTGGTAGGCCACGAAATACCAATAATGGGAATACATTTCGGTAGGTTTGGCTTCCTCATGGACGTATCATCAGACAGACTAGAACAGCAAATAGATTCGATATTTCAAGGAAAATACACTGTAGAACATAGAATTACATTGCAATTTTGTGCACCACAATCTACTCAAAATATAGGATTTAAGTTTGCCATAAATGACGTACTAATCCATCGTGGCACATACAACAGGTTGACAGAATTCATCATAAAAATAGACGACCACGAACTTCCAGGAATAAGAGCTGACGGCATAATAGTCGCATCCTCAACTGGATCAACAGGATACAGCCTATCAGCTCAAGGAAGCATTATACATCCTCAGTTAGACGCCATAACGGTGACACCTATATGCAGCCACAACATAGGAATCAACAATCGTCAAATGGTATTACCAGGAAACTCAAAAATAGAAATATGGTCACCTGACAGCGAAACTACCGTTCAAGTTGACGGCAGAAAATACGATCCTCTTATAGACACTGGAAAATCGATAGAAATAACAGGAAAACACAGGGGGCTGTCAATGATACATCCAATTGACTACAATTATTTTAAAAAACTAAGAAGTAAATTTCCGTAGGCAATCTCAACAACAAATCTGCAATATGGCGTCCCCAAGGGGATTCGAACCCCTGTTACCGCCGTGAAAGGGCGATGTCCTAGGCCTCTAGACGATGGGGACAGCACTGGTGGAGCTAAGCGGGATCGAACCGCTGACCTCTTGCATGCCATGCAAGCGCTCTCCCAGCTGAGCTATAGCCCCGAAAGTAGATAAGCTTGTAGAGGTACCCGCAACGACCGCATTATGCATGAGTTTAACAAAAATAACCAGAACTTTTGTAGTCACCATAAAAACATGGCGAATTATACACTGCAACAACAATCGATAATACAACGCAACAATAAACAATCAAAAAATCATAAAAAAAACAACATAAGCAAACAAACATTAATACGTAATTGTACATGCAATACGAACGCTAACCTAATACATCATCCATATCAAATAAACCAAATTCATGATTATCAAGAAATAGCGCAGCTTTAGTAGCACCAGCAGTAAAAATTTTTCTGCTATGGGCAGTATGCCTAATCTCTAGGCATTCATCCAAGTTGGAAAAAATTACTTTGTGCTCACCAACTATGTCACCTAAACGGGTAACCAACAAATCCTTTTCAAAAGAAATGGCATTCTTCTCTTCAACTTCACTTACTATGGACAGTATTCTTTTCATGGTACCTGAGGGAGAATCTTTTTTATGGCAGTGATGAGAATCTGACATATTCAGATCAAAATCAGCACCCAGAGCAATCAAAGACTGGCGCAAAAGACGATACATTAGATTCATACCAACACTCATGTTTGCAGAAAAAACACAGGCTGTATTACGTGAAAAATCGCTAATCTTCCTCATAACATTATCGGCAATACCAGTAGTACCAATAACAAGTTTAGTATTGGAATCACTACAAAACGGCAGGATAAACTCAGTCCACTCTGGGTGACTAAAGTCAATCAATACATCAACATCGGAAAGAGCATCAACTGACAAAGAAGAAACCTTTATGGGGAGTTGGCAGTTAGCAAACTCACTAACGGATTTTCCAATAGAAGAACTATTATCACGGGAAAACACACAAGCCAACTCCAACCCGTCACTACCGATCACGGACTCTATCAAAAGCCGCGACATACGGCCACGACAAGAAGAAATAGCAACTCTCACGAGCACCTCCGTTAGGAAGAAGTACTAGATACAACCCTACCACTGTCGTCGAAACAAAGCCACAAAACATACTGCTGATGCATAGCAGAATGTTTGTGAAAATATCCCTCACAACTAGCATGAAAAGGATCAAAAAAATTTGGTGATCCTAAAATACGGTAGACATCCTCACGAGAAGAACCAACGGAAATCGATTTAATATCCGATTGCTCATAAGGCAATCCCTGCAGCACAGACAACCGGTACCCGCACCCAAACAACAAGAAGACCGGTAGCAACGCATATAAAAATCTATATCCCAATATATTCCCTCCCTATACCAAAATTCCACATTAATCTGATGTACGGCAGAATGGTTATCGGTGGATTGACAGTATCAATTGCCCGAAAGCTTGAGTATACTACAACCCATAAGGCTATTATGGCTATCCCCACACCGTTTATTGGTCATGATCGGACAAATACCTATGAGCAAAAAATATCACCTGAAAGAAAACGGTCTTAAAATAACAACACCTCGCTTAAAAATACTAAATATATTTGAAACAAGCTTAGTAAAACATCTTTCTGCGGACGACATACACAAAAGGATATTAGAAGAAAAACTGGACATCAGCCTAGCGACTATATACCGCGTGCTGTCGGACCTCGAAGAAGTAGGAATTTTGGTTAAACAACACTTTGAGGGCGGAAAAGCCGTTTTTGAACTGAATAACCACGAACACCACGACCACATCATATGCATAAACTGCGGGATAGTAGAAGAATTCTTCGATGAAAGAATAGAATCTCTCCAAGAAAAAGTAGCAATGGAGAGAGGATTCAGCATCAAATACCATACTTTGCATCTGTATGTTGAATGTGAAAGAACGAACTGCCCTCATAAAAAAAGGGAATCATCGCTACCACAAAATCGAGCACAAACCCTAACCTGACCCCCAAAGTAGAAGTAAAAATCTGATTCATAAGTGAACCTTTAGCCCTAACTCTGGTCTTATCCTACTCCGGAAGCTACAAAATAACAATAATGAGAAGAATAAAAACGGCAGTGCTTTCGTTTGTAGTTATCATTTCTAGGAGAAGATCTTCCTGACTCGACAGAACCGCGGTTGCTCAGAAAGCTCTTTTCCTCGCCTCTTTTTATCAAATTTATACCTGGCAGTGCTGACTTTATCCCCCTGAGGAAGTATGATACATCCCTCGGCACTACGACAACGGTGAATCTTGATCCCGAAAATTTCTGTTTTACCGCCAGGGAAATAGCCATGAAAGCGTTTTTTGTGTTTTTTTTCTGCGTCGTTTTTTGTGTATTTATCCTTGCACCAACAACATCCATAGCTGAAACTGTGGTAATTAACCGCAATACTGTGAGTAAATCTTCATCGAATGGAACCGATAAGACCTATAAAAACTCCCCTCCGTATTCACAAATGAGCGAAGAAGTATTATCTCCTACTCGTGTAAAAGACGAGACTGAATGGAAAGTTTTAGACACTACTGAAGACATTGATACAAATGTGCCCAAGGAGGGTGAAGCCTATGATCAAAGCGATGATGATATGGTTTTGTTCGATCTATCCTCTGGTAATGAAATACCTATTATCAACGATAGCAAAGAAGATGACACCGGAGCACCGGTAGTAGTAGGAAAAGAATTAGACTTGGGACAAAACTTAGATGATGTTTGGGATCGAATTAGGCAGGGATTTGGAATGCCAGATTTTAAATCTAATCTGGTCCACCAAGAGGAACTTTGGTACGTACATCACCACAAAACGACAGTTGCTATTTTTGAGCGCGCCAAACCCTACCTACACTACATAGTAGATCAAGTGCAAAAACACTCCATGCCCACCGAATTCTCCCTTTTGCCGATTGTTGAAAGCGCATACAACCCTTTTGCTCTATCACCAGCGCGAGCCTCGGGACTATGGCAGTTTATTCCGTCAACCGGTAAAAAGTACAATCTATCTCAAAATTGGTGGGTCGACAAACGGAGAGACATCGTAGCCTCAACTAAGGCTGCTTTGACGTATTTCACCAACCTGTATAACCAGTTCGGAGATTGGCAGTTATCTTTGGCCGGATACAACTGGGGGGAGTCGGCAGTACAAAATGCTATCACTCATAACCAGCGGTACAACATGCCCGCCGATTATGAGCACCTAAAAATGCCACGGGAAACTAGGCACTATATACCCAAGCTTCAGGCATTAAAAAACATAATTAACAATCCCGGAGCATATGGTTTTGAGCTACCCCACATTGTTAATAAACCATACCTAGTAGCAGTAGAAATAACTAGTACCTTAGACATTCCCACCGCAGCAAAATTAGCAGAGCTCCCAATATCACAATTTTTGCACCTTAACCCGGCGTTTAAACGACCTGTAATCAAATCGAGCAAGAAGGACAAATATATCCTCCTGCTACCGTATGACCGAAAAGAAACTTTCCTAAAAAATTTAGATGATTATAGGAAACACAACAAAAAACTCAGCCATTGGCACATTTACTATATTTATCAAAAAACACCTATCAGATCAGTAGCCCAAAAATTTCATGTAAAAACTTCACAAATATTACTGAGTAACGGGTTAAACCCAGGCACTCATTGGGTACACGGTACGCTACTGATTCCTGATGCTAAAAACCCCATTCCAACTGCCATTGAAAATCAAATTCATAAAATAATGCCAATTCCTGAACAGGAAGAAGTATTTTATTATCAGAATCGTAGAAAACACAGATATCATGGCAAACACCATATCAAGAACATTTTTGGTTCCCACATAAGGTCCTAGCATAGGAATAATCGTACAATATGAAAAACTATATTACTCCTGATGGCTATACAACAATTTCAGACAGAGTAAAACACTTACTTAATGTTGAAAGACCAGAAGTAGTTGCCGTGGTTTCATGGGCAGCCGCAAATGGGGACCGATCGGAGAATGGAGACTATATTTATGGCAAAAAGCTTCTACGTAAAATCGACAATGAAATCAGGAGATTAACCAAAAGTTTAGAATCTGCAGTAATTGTCCCTCCCAGAGAAGATGATACTGATCAAATTTTTTTTGGTTGTTTTGTAACTTTTTTGTATGAAGATACCAATATCCATAACAGTATAAGAATAGTTGGAACGGATGAAATAGATGTTACCAAAAATTACATAAGCTGGAAGTCTCCTTTGGCGAAAGCGCTACTAGGAAAAAGAATGGGTGACGCGGTAACTGTAGCAACCCCGGAGGGAAACAGGTGCATTGTAATTGTTAAAATGTCGTACTCTACATTAGACGCTTATTCCGATTGCCAGCAATAACCGTTTTTAGCCTAAATTTTCACACCATACCGCGGGCAGAAACAGCAGAGCTGTACACAGAACCTCCTGGCAGTATACGCCCAACATACGATGTTTTGGTTTTGTACTCACCGTAATCATCATCGTCACCGCTATCGATTGAAATTCCACTCTCTTTTATTATTTTTAGCAGCTTGCGATCCTTTCCTTCCCCATCATTGGTAGATTCTCCTTTAAATACGGAAGAAATCTGCGCGGAGACAACAGTTACCGCATCCTTAATACCTTTCCTATGGGCAATTACTGGGGGAAGATCTGAATAAATCACGTGATCACCAAATTTATCATGAGTAACCCAACGAAAAAGAGGCCTATCTTTATTATCGCCTATTTCCTGTGAGTAAACTGGAACAGCCGTTAAACAAAGCAGATACAGGGAAAAAACGACAAGCGCACGAGGCGTATTATCCATAGTCAATGTACTCTAATTTATTATAATTATTTTTTATTTTCTAATTCAAAATGTATGAACCAGATTGACATCACAATAATATTGTCCCATAAAACAAAGAGTTAGTTTTTTATGACATGACCAATAATGTGGTATTATAACCGGTTTCACTGATTATCACACAAATAAGGATGGCTCAATGCCAGAACCGCCTCTATCGCTAACATTTGACGATGTTTTATTAGTTCCACGCTATTCCGACGTTGCACCAAGTAACGTCTCTGTGGAAACGTATTTGACAAAAGAGATATTGCTTAAGATACCTCTCATAGCTGCGGCTATGGATACAGTAACAGAGAGCAGATTAGCAATTGCACTATCCCAAGAAGGCGGGATTGGTATTATTCACAAAAACATGCCTGTAGATAAACAAGTAGAAGAAGTGAAAAAAGTAAAACGCTTCGAGGCTGGTATACTACGTGATCCGGTAATAGTAGCCCCTGACACATTGGTGGCCGATGTTATTTCTTTGGCACAAATTAAAAAAATATCAAGTCTTCCGGTGGTAGATAAAAACCAGAAAGTAGTTGGAATTGTTACCAATCGTGACTTTCGTTTCGAGAACAATTTAAATCAACCTGTGCGTAATATAATGACCCCTAGGGAAAAATTAATTACTGTGCCGGAAGGAAGTGACCTTCGATATGCTCAAGAGCTGATGCATAATCATCGTTTGGAGAGGTTACTGATAGTTAATGATAATTTCGAACTAGCAGGCTTGATAACACTAAAAGACATACTAAGCACTAAACAATACCCTCGAGCTTGCAAGGACTCTTGGGGGCGATTACGGGTAGGTGCCGCAGTAGGAGTATCATCAGACTCCCTAGAAAGAATTGATCTATTAGCTGAAGCTGGCGTGGACATTTTGGTTGTGGATACAGCTCATGGTCACTCGCAAAAGGTTATTGAACAAACACGATACATAAAAGATAGATACCCAAAAGTGGGTGTTATATCAGGAAACATTGCCACCGGAGAAGGAGCTGCAGCTTTGGCAGATGCCGGAGCAGATGCGGTAAAGGTAGGAATTGGTCCTGGATCAATTTGCACGACACGTATAGTTGCTGGAGTTGGTGTTCCACAGATCACCGCCATTTCCAACGTTAGCGCAGCATTAAAAGGGCGTAATATAGCCATCATTGCTGATGGCGGAATTAGGTACTCTGGTGATATAGCAAAAGCAATTGCAGCAGGAGCTCATTGTGTAATGATGGGTGGTTTATTTGCTGGCACAGAAGAAGCTCCAGGAGAAGTGGTACTGTATCAAGGAAGGTCTTATAAATCCTATCGTGGCATGGGATCAATCACTGCGATGAGAGAAGGATCTGCTGACCGTTATTTTCAGACGAGCTCTATCCCTGAAAAATTGGTTCCGGAGGGAATTGAAGGGCGTGTTCCATACAAGGGTCCACTAGCAAATGTTATTTTCCAATTGATAGGCGGTCTTCGTTCATCTATGGGATACTGCGGGTGCAGAAATATTGAGGAAATGCGTTCAAAAAATAGCTTTGTCCGCATAACATCTGCCGGAATGAACGAATCTCATGTTCACGACGTTCAAATTACCACAGAAGCTCCTAACTATTCAGTAGAGTAGCTAATATGTCTCATATACTAGTTGTTGATTTTGGATCTCAGTTTACTCAACTCATCGCTCGTCGCATCAGAGAATTCAACGTTTACTGTGAGGTGGTGCCGTATAACAGTTGTGCTGATCTAGGTAACAAAGACGTGCTTGGAATTATCTTGTCGGGGGGACCATCTTCAGTAACCGAAAAGATATCACCCACCATACCACCTGAAGTGTGGTCGTGCGGTATTCCGGTTCTAGGAATATGTTACGGCATGCAGGCTATGGCAAAAGAGTTGGGTGGGACTGTTCACCAGGATGGCGTACGTGAGTTTGGTCACTCTAATTTGATTTACCAACCTTCGCGTCTGTGGTCAAGCATTAATATCGATAAGAAACAGGATGTCTGGACCAGTCACTCCGACCAGGTACTGTCTTTGCCCAAGTGCTGCCGTTCCATCGCTCATAGTACTAATGAAGTTTGTGCTGCTTTTGAGCACCTTGAAAAACCGTATTGGGGAATTCAGTTTCACCCCGAAGTAACACATACTGTAAACGGGGGGCAAATTCTCCGTAATTTTGTACTCGACATCTGCAATTGCCAACCAAATTGGACAATGAGTAACTTTTCCAATAAAGCTTTGACATCCATCAGGGAAAGAGTCAAGGATGATCACGTTGTGCTGGGATTATCTGGTGGAGTTGATTCTTCTGTAGTCGCCGCGCTGGTTCATCAAGCTATTGGTGACCATCTGCACTGCGTATTTATAGATCATGGATTACTGAGAAAAAATGAAACGCAGCAAGTTTGTTCTTATTTCCAAAAAATAGGATTACCCATAAAACTTGTAGAGGCATCCAAATCATTTTTAACTGCATTAAGCGGAGTTTCTGATCCAGAAAAAAAGAGGAAGATAATAGGTCGGGAGTTTATCACAGCTTTTGAAAAAGAAGCTGCCTCATTAAACGCTAAATGGCTTGCTCAAGGAACAATTTACCCAGATGTAATAGAATCTTCAAGTTCTTCTAGCTCTTCCCAAATTATTAAGTCTCACCATAATGTTGGTGGTCTTCCACATAATCTTAATCTGAAATTACTGGAACCACTTCGCTTCTTATTTAAAGACGAAGTACGAAATTTAGGAAAAACTTTAGGTTTACCCGATTTTTTGGTACATCGGCACCCATTTCCTGGACCGGGATTGGCCATTCGTATTTCTGGAGATATCACTCCAGAAGCTATTGCTTGTGTAAGAGAAGCAGACGCCATATTTATTGACGAATTGCATAATAACAAACACGAAGATGGAAAATCATATTATGAGCACTTAAGTCAAGCCTTTGCTGTCTATTTACCAGTTTGCTCAGTAGGAGTTATGGGTGATGCTCGAACTTACAACGCCACTATTTGTTTACGTGCTGTAGAAACAGTTGACTTTATGACAGCCCGATGGGCTGCTCTCCCAGCAAGCCTTTTATCAATCGTTTCACACCGGATAATCAATGAAGTAGCTGGAATTAATAGGGTCGTATATGACATTTCAAACAAGCCCCCAGCAACCATTGAGTGGGAATGAAAACATTGATTCTGTTATAGACAAGATCTTCATGGAAGAGGCTTTGGTTTTAGCAAGTGAGGCTGCACGTACTGGGGAAGTTCCTGTTGGGGCAGTTGTTGTTTCCAATAATGAAATCATTGGTCGTGGGTATAACCGTGTTATTACAAACTCTGATCCAACAGCACACGCTGAGATAGTGGCCCTAAGAGACGCTGCTGTTAAAATAAGCAATTATAGACTACCTGGAACTACCTTATATGTCACACTAGAACCCTGCTGTATGTGCAGTGGTGCAATTTTTCATGCTAGAGTTTCACTAGTTGTTTATGGAACAACTGACCCAAAAACAGGATGTGCAGGTGGATTTATGAATCTATTTTCAAATAAAGCCATAAACCACCATACAAAATCACGTGGTGGAATTTTACAGGATGCATGTAGGAACATTTTGCTGGATTTTTTTTCTAAACGCAGACAAGGTTTAGACACAATATAAAAATGAGAGAAAAAGATATGGTGCATATCGTAGTAAGCATTGCTGAGCAAACCCTCGGCCTTTGGGATGATCATCTGTGTAGGTATGATAAAATCTACACGATATCGACATCTAGAAATGGCCCAGGGGAGAAAAAAAATAGCTATCGTACACCTCGCGGGCATATGACCATAGCGGAAAAAATTGGAGCCGGCCAAAAACTAGGAACCTTCTTTGTTGGTCGTCGCCCGGTTAACCCTGATACCGTAGTGGACAAATCTAAGGGAATAACAACAAGAATTTTATGGTTGGATGGTGCAGAACCTGGATTTAATAAATTAGGTGACTGTGATACCAAAGAACGGTTTATATACATTCATGGTGTACCTATAGCAGCCCCGCTTCCAAGATTTATATCGCAGGGATGCATTAACATGACAGACGACGACGTGCTTGATCTTTTCGATCGTGTGCACACAGGAACCCCGGTAACGGTTTACGAAAACAAACTACCCTCTTACTACGTTAATACCAAACCAGGAAATTTAGAAGAAATTAGGAATTTTTTTCCACATGCACCTGAATCAGAGTGGCAGTGGATGGCCACATCGACAAAAGATCAATCTGTAATGGGATACATAGCTGTTGATGATAACAATATTGTTGACATGAAAACCACTGAAGCTCACAGGGAAGTCACTGAGAATCAAATGATTGAAACTATTGGTTACTATTGCATGGCTAAAGGATACCAAGCCCTAAGTAGGTAGGGCTAGTGATCTATGGAATTGCCTTTTGGAATTTCACCCAGGCGAAGGAAAGCAACTTCGGTGAGAATTGGTCCGATACCCTCCAGTACAGCAACACTTCCGAACACAACCGGAATCAAAATATCGCTAAACTCTGGATATAAGCCCTGCGTGGTGTATATCAGACCTATAGCAAGACCGGCCATAGGAACCATAATAAGACTAAGGTAGAAAGATTCAGTAACAGTCATCTGATTTTTACGGTGGAATAGAAGTAAAGTAAAAAATTTAGATACAAAACGTACCACAGTGAAAACAACTATATCAAAAAATGCCTCTGCAACGTGAGAGATTTCAATCTTTGCTCCAGCAACCACAAAAAGAATTATGTAGAATATGTCCCCTATTTTTCCGTACCTAGCTTCCGCAATAACCTCGTCGGCACTACTAGAGTAATTCTTAGTGAATATACCAAGAGATAGTAGAAGCATGATCATGGACATGTTTAGTGCCTTAGATATGCCCAAACTGAGCACTATGGCTGCAGCCATCAAGGAATACTGATCTGTGTTCTGGTTTCCTATGAAATCCGACAAAAAATAGAGAATACGAGACATTATATAAGCCACTAGGATTGGCAAAATGAAGCTATAGATAGGCTGCGATACAATAAACGTCCAATTGGCATGATGCTCATAATGAAGAAAAGGAAGAACTAAGCTAAACACAAGAGCCGATGCAACATTATTAGCAGCAACAAGATCCAAAGATATAGATGTAAATCTTCCTGAAACACCGAGCTCATTTACTAACAAAATCAAGATAGCCGGCGAAGAAGATATAGCAACGGAAGCCACTATTGCCGAATGAATATCAGAATAATGCAACCACTGAAAAGAAAAAAATATAAGCAAGAAAGTCAAAACTGCATCAAAAACAGACGTAGCAATTAAACTAGGATTTCTCTTAAATACCTCGAAGTCTATTTGTTGCCCCAAACGAAACAAAATGAGAGCCAAAGCTATGTTAACAAAATCCTTAGAAGTTCTAAGGAGATCGGGAGTAAGAATTTTCCATACCTCTGGTCCTATCAGGAAACCAGCAACCATAAAAGAGGTAATACGGGGAATAGGAAGCTTTGCTCTAGAAACACAGCTAGCCAAAAATATCCCAGACACCAACAAAATACCGAAAAGTATGAGATTATTGAGATGAAACAACGACTCAGTTGCTACAAATAGCCCACGATGTAAAGCAGAATCATCCAACAGGTCACCTTCCGTGAAAAACAAAATTTTTCAAAAGAAACAAGTATGATTATCTAGCGATCAAACCCCAGCAGCGTATCTAGTAGTAGTGTATGCTATTAGGCGGTCATTATGGCAGGAAAAAGAATTGACATGAAAATAGCCGTACTCTTTTCAGGGAAAGGATCAAACCTAGGAGCCTTAATATCTTCACCAGTCAGACCGAACATAGAGCTCTGCTTGACGGATAATCCAAACGCTCTAGGGATAATCAATGCCCGCTCCCACAACCTCCCGGTATTTATAGCTAATTATGAAGAATATGTAAACAAATCGGAGTTTGAAAAAACGGTACTCAACGAACTAAGAAGAAGAGCAATCAACTATGTCGTTCTAGCTGGGTTTATGAGAATATTATCAGCAGACTTTATATCTCAATACAGCAATAGAATCATTAATATTCATCCTTCTTTGTTACCAAGCTACACAGGACTAAATACCCACGAACGCGTTATTAAAAACGGCAACAGGATCCACGGAGTAACCATTCACTTCGTAACACCACAAGTAGATACCGGACCGATAATTGCACAAGGTGCTATTCGTGTCCAACCAAATGATACGCCGGAATCTCTACAGGAACGAATCCACAAGCTAGAACACCTAATGTACCCCAAAGTTATGTCATGGATTATAAAAGGTCAAATTTATGTAAACGCCCAAGGAAAAGTTGTTCCTCCTTTTTGTACCGGCTTTATCATGGAGGACTAATAAATGAACGAATACTTAATACAGCTGTGTGCAGAACCGTTATCTGAGATTTTATCAACTCCTACTGCTGCTGCAGATGCACTACTAGAACGATATCTGAGAGAAAAACGCCTAGGCAAAAATGAACGCATGTTCGTATCAGATCTATACCATGGCGTTATTCGTCACAAAAAATCTTTATCATTCTTAACCGGAACTAAAAATCCAGGAATACTAGCAAGCTTTTACGGAAATATGGGAAATAATCGTGAAGAACGATATCTAGCTCTGTGTGAAGATAAACGCCTCAAGAACGCTGGAAAGGCAGTACAATATGATATTCCCGAATGGGCAGTGCCTCTGCTAGAAAAAAAAATTCCGGATCCATGTGAACTAGAAAAATTCATCTTTTCCATTAATCAACCTGCAACCATAGATTTGCGAGTTAATACTTTAAAGACTAATATCCATGAATTAAAAAGCTACCTATTAAACAAAGGATACGCAGTTGAGGAAACTACTTGGTCACCCACTGCCTTACGTTTACCTACTGTGATCCCCTTCAATGCTGGAAGAGACCTTCGCTTTCAAAAAGGTCACTTTGAGATTCAAGATGAAGGAAGCCAATTGATAGCTCATTGGTGCCAACCTAAACGTCATGAAATAATCGTTGATCTATGCAGTGGAGCTGGAGGAAAATCGCTAGCACTAAGTTCATTGATGCGCGCAACAGGAAGAATTTACGCTTTCGATATATCACGCAAACGTCTTGAAAAAATTAAGCCACGGCTACTACGAAGTGGCGCGAAAAACATTACCCCTATACTTTTAAATAATTTAAATGATGATCGTTTAAAAAAGTGCTACAGTAAAGCTGATCGTGTCTTAGTCGATGTTCCTTGCAGCGGTAGTGGCACGTGGAGGCGTCACCCATATCTAAAGTGGCGCTACGTTAGCAGTGATATTGTTCAGTTTCAACGGGATCAGAGTTGTATTTTGGAAAAAGCATCGTCTTTGGTAAAACGTGATGGTTGGCTGATCTACTCTACTTGCAGTTTATGGTCAGAAGAAAATGAACTAAGTATAGATAGATTTCTTAGTCATCATCCCGAGTTTGTCAGGGTGCCATACCATGAGTGGAAAGTGGCCGCTGTTGATGGAAGTCAACACTTTGATGACGCTCAATTGTATACGCATAGACACCAAACAGACTGTTTCTTCGTTGGAATACTCAAGAAAATTTCTTAGTTACTGATCGTTATTCTTGGATTAAACAGGTGATTTTATGAGCCCTATTCAGGATTCATTCTACAACTCCCCACTGGGGTCAATATGGGCGGAAATAATAAGTGGAGCCGACTGGTTTCCTATGATAGTAAGCCTTGTTTTATCTTTATTACTATTTTTCTCTGCTCACGCTGTAAACCACTCCTTCAACAAATCTAAAAGTTGTATTCGACGCATAAATTTGTGCAAAAAAATCTTTTTCCCCTTAATAGTTTTCATATTAGCAACTTTAGGGAATCAATTAGCAAAATTTTTACCAGCAGATAAAGGAATAATGGAGTTGTTTTTTCAGGCAACACTGGCATTTTTGGAGATCAATGTTTTATGGATAATGGTTGACAGTATTTTTTCTAAAAGCACATTTAGGACCAATTTAAACAGGATGATATCGTACTTAATTTCCATCCAACTATTGCTTGAAGCAACAGGAATGTCTACTGTTGCATCCGAAAGCATAAAAGGCATTTTCTTAAATATAGGAAACTATAAGGTCAGCTTATCAGACGTTATGGGTGCCATGATAATAATATTTTTAGGATTATTAATAGCATTTTACCTTTCTTCTATTTTCGCCACACAAATAAAAAAATCATCGATCCAAGCTAATGCAAAAGTGGCTATTATAAATGTAGGCAGTACTGTAATAATATCGCTAGCAATCATAATATCTCTTCCCATGGCAGGTATAAATATCACTGCTTTGAACGTATTTAGTGGGGCACTCGGTGTTGGTCTTGGACTAAGCCTAAAGCAAGTAGCAAGCAACTACATTAATGGTCTGATTATGTTAATCGAAAACAAAATCAAGATCGGAGATTGCATACAGGTAAACGGATTTCAGGGGATCGTACAAACGATGTCTTCTAGAGTAACAACTATACAAAAATATGACGGAACCGCAGTTATTCTACCTAATGAAATAGTTTCTGGTGGTACAGTGGAAAACTTCAATCTTAATGAATACACTCCTGGAAATCGCATTGCAATATCAGTAATTTTAGATCATGAAACTGACATGAACAAAGCATCTACGCTTATGATATCCGCTGCAAACTCGCACGAAGCAGTGATCTACCGTGAAAAAACCAAAGTACAAATCAAGGAAGTTAAATTAGAAGGCATAGTAATCAATCTACGTTGCTGGGTAGCTGACATACGCAACAACAGCAACGACGTTGTGGACCACATATTACGAGATACCATTAGCACATTCCGTAAGAACGGCATAGCTTTTGCAAAACTCACATTTTTACCAGATATCAGGTAACTGGCTGCTCAGGACTTTATCCACTAGCCTTATCAATGCAAGATTTTATTAAACCGCAAAGATATTTGGACAAGGAGAGACAATCTAATCCATTATCCACACAGTACTTGAAGCAAGAAAATGTGAACCAATCATAAGCGCAGCCCATCCCTAAAATTAAAACGATCTCTCTGCACAATTTAACAATGGGCCTACGGGAATATCTGAGATAACTAAAAGATCTTCTAACACAATAGCAACGTGAGCTAGGATCAACTTGAGGCACACCACGAATGGAACCGGGATCTTGTTTTTCTGCCCAATCTTCAACCATAGACAATCTTACATCAATACCAGAAACTCCAATAACCTCTTTAATTTTATCTTGCACAGCACGCACATCAAATACTACTGAATCACCTAAAAAATGCTGAAGTGATCGTTCCAAGCCAACCAATGCCACTCTATCATCCATGGTAATACCACTTCCAGATTCTTTAACCTCACTCAAGTTACCAATAAGAGCTACTAACTTAAGCTGAAGACGATCAATCTCCAAATCTGATAGTGTGATACTAGGAGCACATGATGTAGAGGCGAGAGAACCATAATTAGGAACAGCTCTAGATGTAGGTGTAGGCTGAGAAGAAACAACAGCGCAATCCATATCCTGAATCAACAAACAGGAGGTATCGGAAAAATCATCCTCTTCACCAGTACCATGTTCAAGAACAGACGACGACGAACCAAAAATGGGCATCATATCCACCTCCACAAAAAAGCGGCCAACTGCAGAACAATGCCAAAATAAGAAGTAGCCCTAGGCTACTACGTCGAATAATAATTGAAAATAGTGGATTCCATTAATACAAAAGAGTATTTTTGTGAAAAATTTCTTATACTTATATCAATAATTAGCTAAATATAAATCTAAATGTTAACAAACAAAAAAAAGGGGATAAATCCACGATCTACCCCCCAAAAAGATAAAGACACAAGATCGAAAATTACTTCATCTTCGACTCTTTATAGATAACGTGCTTACGGACAACCGGATCATACTTCTTTAACTCAAGTTTTGTATTCAAAGTCCTCTTATTCTTGGTAGTAGAATAAAAATGACCCGTAGAAGCAGTTGACTCCAACTTAATCTTCTCTCTCATAACCCTCCCCAACCGGCCAGCCAAAACAGTAGACCAGTAAAAACAAATCTAATCCCAAAAATTAAACCTTACAAATCTGCAAGCCACAACAAGGATTGGCAGAGCACGAGTTCCAAAAATAATCAATGCCGTACTTGTCTATCGTACGGATAGCAGCAGCAGAAACACGCAACGAAACCCAACGACCCTCTTTCTCAAGCCAAAAACGCTTACGGTGAAGATTAGGCAAAAAGCGATGCTTAGTCTTGTTATTAGCATGAGAAACACGATTACCAACCATAGGAGACTTACCAGTAACCTGACAACGACGTGCCATAAAATACGCCTTCCAAATTTTCCCCGAGCGGGTGATTATACACGAGCAGTACTACATTTTCAATAACATCAATCTTAGCGATTACAACAAACGGAACGAATACAACTACAGAGCTTACCTAAAAGCTGCCAAAAAGTAAGTCCTCTAGATTCAACCCAATCACAAGGGGCATACAGCAACCAATCGCATATCATATTAGAGAAAAAGAACAGAAAAACCTTCCTCAAAAGTATAATAGGAGGCGAAGGAGAGCGGAAAAAGCACAACAAGCATCTAATAAAAGCAGCACACCGCCGCCTGGAAGATTGCACATTATAAGGTCTAATTGCTCCAGGAGAAACAGATTCAGCAAAAGACTCCAGAACCACGACTCTAGCCTCTAGATCACTTGCACCAAGCAAAGAAACACTACTATCAACGCTTAAGATTGATGAATCTCGATCTTCCGATATATCAAACCCCCCCTGAGAAATCATCACCGCTGTCTCCAACCCCCGTACGAGACGCCTCATCTGGTAATCGTCATCGTGCAACAGTAGTTGTTGTTCATTCAGCACACGAAAATTATCAACCACAACTTCATCCAAAATAGAATTATAGGTCTCAGGAGGGCGACGCCCAGGTCGCACCAAAACAGCAGCAGAAGCATTTACAGAGACACCAGAAGAGGAAGTGGAAGGACGCAGAGAAGAAAGAGTGGAACCCGCGGTAAGACAAGTACCGGAGTCAGATTCATCAATATCAACAAGAACATAATCAGTTGATTCCAAACTAACACCAGGCGGAATCAGCCTCGGCAAAGCACCAAAGTCCATAGCAACCTCCTAGCATTCCACACCCAAAAAGGAAAAACTGCCACCAACAAAGGTAGTAGGAGCCATATCAAATGACCGAAAGAAACGTCACCGGCAACAATTATTTCTAAAAAAGTCGCTAATCAACCGAAACATACTCCAAGAGTCCAGCTCATACTTGGACATCAACTGACAAACACCTATACTAATCCAATCTTGAAAAATATTGTGAAATAATATTACACAGCACATCTTGGTCAAACGACCGCATGTAGTACGTTCGTATTTAACATCACGAAAAAATTTTAAGCAAGCATTACTAGACACTTCCCCGTTATGGACAATATCTGGGCGTACCTTCCTAATTATATTGTGGAGAAGCTCCAAACGATCATTAGCTGAAAAATTAGAAAAAATTGGAGCAAAAACACTATTTATAAATCTAGCAGTAACCTTGGCTGAAAAATTTTCAACATCATAAGATTGAGAAACCATATTCTCAATAATATCCTCTCTCCTAATTAGAGAAGAAAAACCTAATTCATCCTTCTCACACTTAGATAGGTAATAAAGATAGGTAATACCTAAGGTAAGATCTGAAAGATCTTTATGGTAAGAATCTTTAACTAACAAATGATTTAGCAAATCACTTAAATCACCAAAATCACCACCATCATCAAAATTAATATCAGAATGAGAATTATCCCTTGCAGGAATAAACGATTCACCTGCAGACAACGTGTGTATTGACGGAGGGGGAGATGTTATAACATCAGCATCAGATAAATTATAATTTTGACTTAAGGAAAACAAAGAACAAGAAGAAAGATGACTGCCATCACAACCATTTTCCACTGAAGACGCCGAAGAAGAAGACGGGGAATAATCACAAAAAACAACATCGAAAGTATTCATAAATCATACTCCTGTCAGATACCATATAAAAAATTATTGCATCTAATTATTTACTTCTATGCTGGCAACATTTCTTAATAGATGAAATAATTCTTTTGCATACGGTAAGAGCATCAAGGTCATGATTCTGAAGAAACAAACAGCAACCATAAGACATATATTCATAGCAAGTGTGTGTAAAGAATATCCAAATAGCTTGAAAAAAACATTTAAAAAATGGATTGCGCGAATATTTCATAAATCTGTAACATTTAGTAAAAAAACGACTTACAGAATTACCGGTTGGTTCTGGAAAAGGAAAAACTTCACCTGGGTAAAGATCATCTACTGCTCTAGAAATTAAGTCGACACGATCGCAGAGATCCTGGGCTCCGCTCAAATTTAATAATAAATTATCTTGCAGCAATTTTTTTAAGTCATCAAATGATAGTCTGTCATTACCTTTAGATTTAACAATTTCAGATATGCTGCTTTGAAGTTCATTCATACATAAAAATTCATCTTCCGTTGGCCCACCAGGACGACTTTGAGCTCGCAAAGTATATCCCAATGTAATCATCAAACTAGTCAATAATTTTTGAGCACACTGCCCATCATCCTCAATAGAAATCAAAACTTGGGAAGTTTCACCCAAACTACCTGAAGATTCAACATTTGAAGACATAGAACAAGAAACAGCTAAAGAAGGTTCTTTAGTGAAATCGCAAGCATGATTGTCCTGATAAAATTGACCATAACTTAGTGAAGAACTTGTACTGGACAAATGTTCTTCTTCAATCAAAGACAAACCATCATCACAATGAGAATCCACGGAGATTCTAAACATTTTTAACTCCTTATTAGTCTATAATAAGCACCACAAAGACAAAAAACCAACTTTAATAGGGCTAAAAATTAGAGTTGTTCAAACATTTTTTTGTAAAAGAAACATAAAATTCGCATATATATAAATATAAATTTATGGTGGTGATTAGCGATATGGAAAAACTATTATACCATCAAAATAATGGTAATTTTTTATTACTGAACACACAAAAATAATAATGAATGAAAATAAAAAAGGACAAAGAGAGATTTGGAGTGGGTACCGCAGTTAGATAAAAATACAAAAAACTGTCATGAAAACATGAAACCGTGTAGGCATTAATTTGAAATGTATAAAACGATTTACTGATTACTAAAATTTTCCTCTTATTTTAGAACAAAAACACATACAAATACTGAAGACAGGTATCAAGATTAAAAAACTACTTTTGTTGGACAAATAATGATCCACGTACACCTTTATTAAAATTAGATCTTCCAAGTTTAAAAAGATTATAGAATAAATATATCGCCGGAACTATTACCATAAGATAGGTATAATAGCTACCGTATACCCCCTCTGGACCATAGACTTCGGTAAGGTTATGCCAATAGTCGTTGTCAAGCAAAGGTAAAACACCGGCTTCAGAAAATTCATGAAATGCGTAGAAAAACAACTGAAAGCAAAACATATAAAGGAAAGATGCAGTTGCTCCGAAAAATATCTGCAAATTCACGCGGGAACCGTAGAGGAGCCAAAACACACCTAAAAGAAACGCAGAAAAAACTCCCAAAGCTGCCCCCAACAACATTCCGCTAGAAAAACCTGACTGATGGATAAGAACACTAACCATAAACGCCACTTCCATGCCCTCACGGGTAATCATCAGCATGGTAATCAAGAAAACCCCTAAGTGAGAAAGCAATGTCATGCTGGAGCTAGAAACTTCATCAATCCTATTAGAAATTGAACGTCGTATACCCCCAGAAGCAGCTTTCTTCATAAATATCAACATAAATAACACTAAAAAAGCAGCTGTAATAGCCATAAAACCCTCAGAGATAGGCTGAACAGCATACTCAGAAAGCTTAAAGCCAAGAAAAGAAGATAACAATACAGCGGACAAAACACCCAGGAAAACCGATTTCAGCAGAATAGATCGACCTGTCTGCTTAAGATAAGAAGCGGTAATAGCAACTATCATAAAAGACTCTATACCCTCACGGAGAGTCAACATAAACATGCTGTACATAAGTTAGCTCCTCAGTAAACCCCATTCCACCACGGAGAAACAAATTATACGTCAACCAACGAAATAATAATACAAATAATTCTCATTAATCATTAGAATGGCCTTACATGGAAGAAATGTAAAACAACCTTGGACACTCCCTGGGATATAACATTCCATTCGTGTAGGGTATTCTAGGTAGAGATGAAAATGAAAATTTACTGAAGTTTTTGGGGATTTTAGCCCAAACCTCAACCAAAACAGGAAGCCCCCTACGTCGAGACTTGACGCAGCGCAGTGAAATGTTATCCAAATTAAACAAGGAAGCCAATCTACGGTTGCGACTTCTCTGATGTTGAATCATCTCAAGCACCTCATTGTAGGAAACCCTAGCACCCTCCAAATTAGGTAATTTAGAGAACAACCTAGACAACTCATGAAGAGCTAATATGGAATTTTCGAAAAAAGCATCAGGATCAAAAACATCACAAGTACCGTGCTTATACCATTGATGTCGATGTATGAAATCGACGAAAAAAGGTGTAGCCCCCTTTATGTCCTCGAAGACATATCTACTTAAACCTGGAACTGACTTTAACAGCTCTGAATCAGCAACATGACACCCGCAACAATCAGAAACGGAACAATACATCAGTTGACCAGTCCTACTCTCCGGCCATAGTCCGTGCAAAACCAGAGGCATACGCCTATATCTAGCATAGAATCGGTAATCACACACCCGATCTCTTGAAAACGACCTCCATGAAGAATAAGACCTAACGGCACAGATCCCGGGATAATGAAAAGCAGCAATAGTATAGTAAGAAAAATCACCCTTTACCCCATGGGCACAAGACTTAGAAGCACATTTTGAAGAAACAGCAAATGGAGCCAACAAAACCAAAGCGGCAATAACCACTTCGGTATAACCTCTAAGAGCAATCGAGACTTTATCAAAAAACACAACACCCTCCACTAATGACCGCACCAGACACGAGCATTATAGAAAAAATGTGACCACAGCGAACAAGAACTGCGGTTAGTCCAAGAAGTTTGCACATCCCTAAATAATCTCTCAGGATGTGGCATAAGCATGGTAACAGAGCCATCAAGTGAAGTAAAACCTGTGTTGCCACGGAAAGAACCATTAGGATTTAGCGGATAAGCATCGTCTTCATCCCCCCTACCGTTAATGTAACGCAAACAAACAAGACCCGCATCTATCCTAGAAGCACGGCCCTCAGCATGTGAAACGATTGTAGGCAAACACGATCCCTCCATACCTCGAAAAAATATCGACGGCGACTCAATAACTTTTGTCATAACTAGCCTAGCTTCAAACTGACGTGATAAGTTAGATTCAAAAGCAGGCCACAAATCAGTTCCAGGAATTAAAGAACGAATTTGGCTAAGCATTTGACAGCCATTACAAACACCTAAGGAAAAAGTATCGGGACGGTTAAAAAAATCCTTAAAAATTTTTCTCAGATTATCATTCAGCAGAATGCTGTGTGCCCAACCACGACCGGCAAAAGGAACGTCTCCATAAGAAAAACCACCAACAACAGCAAGACCACGATACCTAGAAAAATCAGATGAAGACGATAATAAGTCTGTCATAGTTACATCAAAAACATCAAAACCTACGTGATGAAAAGCCGCTGCCATTTCACTTTGACCATTACTACCTCGTTCCCTCAAGATAGCAACCGCAGGACGCTCAACACTGGCAGTGCAAAAATTAATACTTTGAGGCATGCTTATTGATAGATCTACAAAAAGCCTAGTCCTCTCTTCCTCTTCGATAAGATCGAACTCTGACCTAGCACATTCAGGATTGTCTCTATGCCTACTAACTTCATAGCTAACCTCAGACCAACATCGATGTAAAAAAGATCTATCTTCAGAAAATAAACATTTTGATGAACGATATATACGTAACTTGGTGTGCTGTAAATTTATGGATCCTATCGTATGAGTACAAGACGAAAGACCATATTTCCTCAATATAGACCAAACACACTGTCTTTTTGATTTACGAACCTGTATAACTGCACCTAGTTCTTCACTAAAAAGAGCAGAAAAAATGTGATCTTTAAATGGTCCTGACAAAAATTCAGGTCTTACATCCAACCAATCAACATCCATAATAGTAGAATCGTAACACAATGGATCTATGTTTAAGTCTATCCCAATATGAGAAGCAAATAACATTTCAGAAATAGTCGCTAACAATCCACCGTCAGAACGATCATGATAAGCCAATAATAATCCCTGGGTATTCATCTCTTTTATTACAGAAAAAAGACGAACAATATCTTCAGGATCATCACAATCTGGAACTTCAACCCCAACTTGAGATGTAACTTGTGCGAAAATAGAATTTCCTAATCTATTCTTACCTCGACCAAGATCAACCAGAAGTAAATCAGTATCGCTATCTGTAGCTAATAATGGTGTAAGAGAGCAACGAACATCATCGAGCGGAACAAAGGCAGAAGCGATCAAAGAAACGGGAGAAACAACCATCCCTTTATCAGAAGAAACAGACATGGACAATGAATCTTTACCAACAGGAATTGCTATGCCAAGATACTGACAAAAAGATGATGCGGATTCAACAGCTTCACGTAAGGCACTATCTTGACCAGCAAGACTAAATTCTGCCATCCAATTGGCAGATATAACTAAAGACGATAGTACACAGTCACCAACCGATGCTATATTTGTCAAGGCCTCAGCTATTGCCATACGTGCTGACGCAGCGGGAGAAATAATAGCAAGAGGAGATCTCTCACCCATAGCGACAGCATACCCGGAGTTGCTTACAAAGGAGGAGGTAATGATGGCACAATCTGACACAGGAACTTGCCAAGGACCAACCATCTGATCCCGATAAACCAAACCGCCAACTGTACGATCACCTATGGTAATAAGGAATGACTTATCAGCGACAGTAGGATGACGCAAAACATCAACAATAACATCCTGTATTGCGTAATCATCGCAACTAATTGGAGCACAGGAAACACTTTGTTTTTTATTACTATCAACAACAATCGTCTTTTTGCTAGAATTAGAATTTAGCAAATCATGCAAAGGAAAATTTACTGGAGTAGTACCATCCAGATCGTCCTCCAAAATAATAACCTCGTCATCTATGACCTCTCCAATAACAGCATACGAGCACCGCTCTCGTTGGCAAACACTTTGGAAAAGATTAAGATCATCGGGATTAATAATCAACACATAACGTTCCTGAGACTCATTGCACCAAATTTCCGCCGGTGATAATCCAGTTTCCCCAAGCAAAATATCTCTGAGCTTACAACGTGCACCTTTGTTTGCAGAATAAACCATCTCAGGAACCGCATTAGCCAAACCACCAGCACCTACATCGTGAAGAGAAAGTATCGGATTTCTATCTAAAGACGAACAGTAACTGATTACTTCCTGAGCCCTTCTCTGCATCTCTGGATTACTTCTCTGCACTGATGCAAAATCAACTTTGGCGTCATTCTTTCCCGCTCCAGAGGATGAAGCTGTACCTCCTGCCATACCAATTAAATATCCAGGACCACCTAATTGAATAATCAACGAACCAACAGAAATATCTTTCTTGTAAAAGTTACTTTCACAAACACAACCCATTCCACCGGAAATCATTATAGGCTTGTGATAACCATAGTTAACTTCGGCAATGATTTGTTCAAAAGAACGAAAATAACCGCATACATTTGGTCTGCCGAACTCATTATTAAACGATGCAGCACCAACTGGTCCAGAAAGCATAATATCCCATGCTGTGGACATGTGCGAAGCTAAAACAGAGCATTGGTTGTTTTCCCAATGCCTCCGGCGTTGTGGAATATGAAGGTGAGAAACAGAAAATCCGCATATGCCAGCTAATGGAAACCCACCAGTTCCAGTAGCTGATTCATCCCTAATTTCTCCACCGCATCCAGTGGCTGCACCAGAAAAAGGTTCGATAAGTGTGGGATGATTGTGAGTTTCCACTTTTACTGACAAACCAATTTCCCGTTGCCTCATAAAATAAAGGTGATCAACTTCAGAGTAGTACCAATATCCAGCAGCACGTGATTTTAAAATTGCCGCATTATCGACGTATGCACTGACGGTACTATAAGAATTTTTAGCATGAGTCTGACGAATGATATCAAAGAGTGAAAATTTAACTTGCTCACCATCAATCACCCACGAGGAATTAAATATTTTGTGGCGACAATGCTCTGAATTTGCCTGAGCAAACATAATTAATTCAGCATCTGTTACTGACCTCCCCCAGCAGTCATAAAGATCACACAAGGTATTTATCTCAATATTATCTAGACCTAATCCGTAGCTCTTAGAGGCAAGTTCAATAGAATTAGCATTTTTTTCAATATATGTAACCGATTTCACATCATTAGTAGAAAAAATATCGTAAATAAGTTCTGGATCATCTATTACAACTTGGGTCATATGATCGAAAATCAAAGACTGCTGATCTGGAAAAACAACGCAATGTTGAGGTTTAAAAGCAGCAAATCCCATTTCTATATGAATCACTGAATCAAAACCACAGTCGGATAATAATTGCGTTGCCTTAGACGACCAGGGGGAAATTGTTCCCCAACGAGGCAAAACAAAGCACCATAAATCATCTTGATCTCCAAGGGTCTCTGGAGAAAAAAAAGACTCAACAGAAAACATGGAGCACAGTTTCTCCAATTGGGATGAAACAAGATCATCCTTCAAAAGGAGAACATATATCGGGCGAGCAATAACAGGAAAAGACAATAATGACGTGAAAGAAGCTGGGAGACAAACCTCGCCCGAACCCAGCAGTATGGAAATAATGGGCTTCAAAGCCATGTTATAAGCAACCATGAAAAGTAAACACAGTGTTAAAGAAACACCACATCCCTACTTTGTGTTGGCAAATAAACATACTCGTGCGTAACAATTTTTTCGGAATGACTACTACTAAATACAAAGGCACAAGAAATAACACACAAGACAGCAGAGAATATAGCGAAAAAAATCAAAAACTTCCTTAATAGCTCCCGACTTTTGGGATCCGTATGATCTCGAAAAAAGTACACAAACCAGAGAAAGATGACGAATATACCACAAGAAAGAAGGAAAAGTATCCAATGAAGCCCAAGAAAAACAACAGCACTGGTAAGTAACAAAAACGATCCCATAACAGCTAAAAAGAAAAACCACAAAAAAAATGCACCGGTAAATAGTAAAAATCCGGAGATAGTTGCACAAAACAACAACAAAAATGAAATTAAACCCAGCAAAAACATCATCTCCCTCCTAGAATACAATCATTGCGTAGTAAAAAAGAGTATAAGTAGTCTGGAATAGACTGAATCGAATTAAATCTAAATCAAGGAAAAAATTACAGCCCCAACGCGCCTTTTTTCCAAACATAAAACATTGAAAGTCCTACATGCTGCGGGTGTAGTCATTATCTCAACCGGCAACCCAGTACCAGAAAGTTTGTACAAAATGCTAAAATAATCTACAACAAGCTCGTTTCCTGTTCCCCACAATAATACTTCCAAATCATACTCCATAAGGAAGGAAAAGCTGTGCTCAGAAACACGTCCGCTATCTGAACGAGGCCATGCAATTGGCCTCACGGTAGAAAAAACGCAAACGGGAAGCGGATAAGAACACCCACCAACCACAACATCTGAATCTCCATAAGAAGAAATAGTATAACCTGCAACATCATTTTCTTGATGAAATTTCATTTACGTATAAATCCTATAGAAGCAAATCCTATAAGAGGCACTTAAGCAATATTATTCTTACATTCACTGTGCCTAGCATCATAATAGGATATAGAAGCTAGAATAAAGATGGAACAAAAAATGCCCACAGTAGAACCCATTATCAACAAAACACTCTTCAAGTTGTCATGAATACTTCCTACCATGGGAATATTAGTAGAAACAAAGCACAATAATGAAAATAGCATCATGGAAAAAAGCAGTAAAGCAATAGTAAAAAGAATAAGCTTCATATCGGTGGGAATAGGACTGCAAGTTTCAACACTGCGTCCCAGAGAAACACTGCTATCCGGTAAAGCACCAACATCACTGCCAACACTTGAATAATGGGAACGAAGCGAACCGGATTGGCAGGAAATATCTATACTACTGCAGCAAGCCGACGAACTAGTAGCGCAAGACACCTCCAGGCTACTACAACCACCTAACCCAAGAGAGGAAGAATCTTGACAACCATCAAAATCTGAACTACAACCTGACAAATCGCATTCATTATATTCTTGGAATAAACACGTATGAGAAATGGGCATAAGACAGATCCTCCCTACGCTTTGCATAAAAACATACCCAGAAACGGGAAAATATAACTCCTATTGGCGCGAAAATCAGAAATACACAGGACAACTACAAAGGACAACTAAAAACTAATGTAGTAACAAAAATATACACTCCAACCTATTGTTAACCCAAACAACAACGGCATGAAAACACACAATAACAATTGCGAAAATGCATCAACAGAGTAGCACGGCCATTGTATATTAATATGTTAGTAGATTCAACTATAAAACACTTAATTATAGATGTAGGCAATACCATTTAACGAAAAAATTACTTTCACACCCACTCTCTGGGTTTCAGGAAAATAGAATACAACTCGTCCTCCGGAGATCCGGGTAACGGCTTCCAATCATATTCCCAGCTCGCTAGTGGTGGCATTGAAATAAGAATAGACTCTGTTCTGCCATTGGACTGCAAACCGAAAGTAGTTCCGCGGTCCCATAGCAAATTAAACTCAACGTAACGACCACGACGATATAGTTGAAACCGACGCTCCCTGTCGTTATAAGCATAATCTGAGCGCCTATTTACTATTACAGAATAGGCATCAAAAAAACCTCGTCCAATATCATCAACAAGGCGAAGAGAATCTTTTAAGCCCAGAGAATTAAAATCATCAAAAAATATACCTCCGATACCTCGTGCCTCTTTGCGATGTTTAAGAAAAAAATACTCATCACAATTTTTCTTAAATAGTGGGTACAAATTTTCCCCAAACGGAAGCAAAATTTTCCGACAAGATCTGTGAAAATGTTGCGCATCCTCGAAAAAACCATAATAGGGGGTCATATCCATGCCACCTCCTATCCACCAGGTAACAGAATTAGAATTATCATCAATAAACTCCCTATTTTCTGATAACAAAATACTAGATGAGACCGTACAAAAAAATCTCACATTTAGATGAACTGTAGGAACATATGGATTCCACGGGTGAATAACCAACGAAACACCTGTAGCAAAAAATTGTTGTCCAGCAAGATGTTCTCGAAAAACCGTAGCAGAACTTGGTAATGATTCGCCATAAACCGAAGAAAAATTAACACCACCTCTCTCAAAAATATTGGATTTTTCGAAAACACATGATTCACCTCCACCACCTTCAACACGAACCCAGCTATCACGCTTGGCAACACATTGCCCCAATTTCTCAAAGGAAGTTACTAAATGATCATGTATAATCTTGAAGTGGTTTTGTACATTTTGTATAGATAGCATTTTAGTTAAACTCCCTAGGATAGGCTGAGAACACGTTCCAAGCCCGATAATATACCATGAGCGACAATACCAATTTCTTAGATGAAATTTTCCTTTCTATAGACTCTTTATTTGAAGACGGGGGACAACTATCTAGTCAAGTGGAACGATATACCCCAAGTAAATCTCAACTTGAAATGGCCAAAGCAATTTCCTCTGCAATTGTATCAAATTCTATGTTTGTTGCTGAAGCCGGAACGGGAACTGGAAAAACATTTGCTTACCTTGCACCGGCACTATTATCAGGTCGAAAGGTTATCATTTCTACGGGCACAAAAGCTTTGCAAGATCAAATTTTTTACAGAGATTTACCATTAATTGCCAATGCTCTAAATCTGCAAATACGTAAAGCTCTTTTAAAAGGTAGAAACAACTATTTATGTCAATATCATCTTCAAAACTTTACAGAACAACTTTGGGAAGATGAGACCAACTGGAGTGATGTAGAAGTAATAAGAAATTGGTCAACTCATACTAAAACTGGCGACAAAACCGAATTGCCAGATATTTCTGAAGAAAACTCTCTGTGGAATAAAGTTACATCGACCAGAGAAAATTGCCTGTCAAAACTCTGCCCTTACTATTCACAGTGTCACGTTATGGCGGCACGGAAATCAGCTATAAGCGCAGATGTTGTAGTAATAAATCATCACCTGTTTTTCTCTGATTTAGCTATGAGAGATGAAAAAACAGGGAGCATATTACCGCACTTCGAAGTAATAATATTCGACGAAGCCCATCAAATACCAGAAATATCAAGAAATTTCATGAGCATAAAATTATCCACCGCAAAAATTACTCAAACAATAAAAGATTTGGATACAATAATACGCGATCATGCCCCTGACTCACCGCATCTAATGGAAAACATACAAAAACTACATACCAAAATGAAATTACTTCTGAAATCACATGAAAACATAGAACACATAAAGCAAAAACAGTCATGGGAAAAATCTCAATCTGAAGTTGTACCATTTTTACTTGAATCTTATAACTATTTGTCATTTTTTAAGAATATTCTTTATGATCATAAAGATAGATGTAAAGAACTAGAACAAGCATACGAAAATTTGGATGAGTTCATAAATATCTACCAACATTTTTTCTCGGAAGAAAATAGTGAATATATTCGTTGGGTAGAATACCTTCATACCGGTTTTACTTGCATATGTGCCCCGTTAAACGTTGGAGAAACAATTCAGAATAATATCGAAGCAGATGATAAAAGCTGGATATTTTGCTCAGCCACACTATCTATTGACAACTCATTTGAACATTTTTCAAATTTAATGGGATTTAAAAATAAACTACACGAAGGAAACTCTGGGATTTGGGAGAGTCCTTTCGATTACGAAAATCAATCTATGCTGTATGTCCCAGAAAATTTTCCCGACCCTTCAGCCCCTGACCACACCAGTGAAATTATCAAATTAGCTGAGAGATTACTACCATATAATCAAGGGGGGTCTTTTTTTCTATTTACAACTCATAAGGCTTTACAAAAAGCGGCGGAACTAATAAAAAATAATTGTGCGTGGAAAAACACACCTATATTTGTACAAAATGACAGTGGCAAAACGGCACTTTTGGAAAATTTTCGCCGTAGTAAAAGAGGTGTTTTACTGGGAACTCAAACATTTTGGGAAGGAATTGATGTTCGGGGTTCTGCACTAAGCTTCGTTTTAATAGACAAGATCCCTTTTAATCCCCCAGATGATCCTGTAATTTCAGCTCAGATAAACTCCATGAAAAGTAAAGGTGAAAAACCATTCTGGTCCTTTCAGGTTCCATCCGCTGCCTTATCTCTAAAACAAGGAGCAGGAAGACTAATTCGAGATCAAAGAGACCATGGAGTACTAATAATCACAGATAAACGACTAAAAACCAAAAGCTACGGAGAAAAAATATTAAAGAGCCTACCAAAAATGAGAGTAGCAAAAACAGAAAATGAAATCACAGAATTTCTCAAGAAAATACCGTACATACCCGTATAAAACTAGATCGTACATACCCGTATAAAACTAGATACGTACATACCCGTATAAAAATAAATGTACACGACAAATACAAATAACAACTAGAAATAATTAATACAAGTTTTTAGTTAATTAAAAATTGTCATTGCCATAGTTAATTAAAAAGCATATAAAAATCAAATATCGGCAATACAATTTCCCTGCTGCATAGAATGAAACAGTGCACCTATGGCACTTATTATGGCACTTATAATTGTAGTTGTAACACTATCATATAAGTAATTATACCTATACCTAAAAACCGTATCATTTAATAAAGTTATAACATTAGGAATGATAACACCTTAATTTTATATATAAATTTATGAATAAAATAATTTCTACAAGTATAAAAAAACACTACCAAAAATGAGAACAGCAAAAACAAAGGACAAAGTCATAACCTTCTTCAACAAAATACCATACTTATTAATCTGACCGGTGTATCATACCGAGCATATAACGGGTATGTATTTATCCGGTTATTGCGCACGTTGATTTCAATTTGCTATTGTGTATCGTGAATTAATTATCTTTTGGATAACTAGAATGAAGATAATTACCTACTTTAGAATAGAAAAATTTTTTACTTTAAATGGAGGGTATAAATTTGATTAACAGACCTTTACTTGTGGCATCAGAATACTACGGAGAGGAACATAACGATGGAACTGAAGAAAGCGGCGAATCAGCACCCGTTGATGTTACTCAAAGTAGTGGCGAAGAAAATGAATACAATGTAAACCAAAACTGCAGATTGTCGACTAAAGCAACTCGCTCTTGCAAGCTGGATGAAGTTAGCGCAAAAGATACTGAAGTCAATGCTGCAGTTGCCTTAGCAACTTTTCTGGCACTTACAGTTGCAATATTGGTTATTCTAGGAGTGTGTCTATACCTAAATAACGGAAGCTTTGACAAAGTAGAGTTTGGCTGGTACCTCGCTGTCATAGGAAGTAGTGTATTAGGATTGGGAACAGTACTTACCGTAGCTTCTTGTTTTTTTGACAAAACATAGAATGATTGCCACAGCATTGTGTTGAACATAAAAGCAAACTGTGTGGCATCAGTAGTTTTGTTAAAAAAACAGGCGGGTAAACTAGTAAGGAAACTGACGTTTTGGCGGAAGTGCCTAATTGAAAATTGCGGTTACAATAATTGTTTCCGGAAGCTAAGTGTCCGTTAAAAAGAAACAGCCATATGATAATCTGACAGTAATACTAGGTTAGTATATGGCTATTTCTAGTGCAGCTATTGTAATGTAAAATTGTATCGCTGGATAATTTTTTGAGCCCCCATCATTTATTTTTCTATATCAAGTCAATACCAGTAAATTTCACCTCGCTTATTACAGATAGTATATTAGTCGTGGTAGCTTAGAAAGTAGTATCGACCTTTACTAACTACCTCTCCCTTTACCTGTAATTTATGTTAAAACAACTATCTGATGATATTTAATATTACGACATTACAAAACAAGATTAATTGGTTTATAACACAGTTTAATAATACATCACCAATCAAAATTTTTATAATTCTTGGTAATGGTGCCAACGAAGAAGTCTTACTTTATTCAAAAGTAATAAAAGTAACATTTATGTCTGGTCATCCCGAAAGGTATTTATTTTTCTGCTTTATATGTTTCACAATACTTTCTTGATCACTAAAATATCAAGCACAATATTGAAATCATCAAATTAGCTAAGAAGATAAGATATTATCTGCCCATTAATCAAACTGAATATTTCTTTCCATTCTCAACCCATAAGGATTTACAAAATCATATCCCATGCGCTAGCATGACTCTAAAACAAGGAGCATGAAAACTGTGGTTTGTAATTAAAAAATCATGATGCGATTATAAGATCAGATAAACTTCTAAAAAATTTAAAGAGAAGGTAAGTAACAAGATAATTCAACAAAAAACCAAATTATCAGTTTGACCATCTGGGTCTATTACTAGCTAACTATATAGCTAGTCAAAACAGAAATAATTTCATACTCTGGAAAGGTTTTTACTTTGAATGGAGGAAACACAAATTTGCTTGAGTAACCAAACCGCCACCGCGAGAAACATGAAAGTTTCTTAAATGGTGACACTGGAAACCATAGTAACACAGACACCTTTGATGTGAACCAAAATAATAACGAAAAAACTGGGTTTAATGTAGACCAAAATTTCAAGTTTTCCACTAAAACATATCGTTATTGCAAACCACATAGTATTAGCACAAAAGACACTGAAATCATCAATATATACCTAAGTACTGATGAGATTCAAGAAAAAATGACATTCGGTTGGTACCTAACTGTTGCAGGAGGCAGTGCATTAGGATTAGGAACAATATCTGCCATAGCTTGTGGATTTTTTGACAAGACATAGATTAATTACCTCTGTATTCCTTTGAACTAGAAAGAAAATTAAATACAGTATCACTACTCTTATTAAAAACCGGTGTAACTTGGGTGAGGAGTACCAGTGGAATGACTGATTTTTTAGCGAGTAAAAATTGAGTTTTATGGTATTTACTGCCGAGATATTGTGTCTATGCTCAAGAAAAAATAGCCATATAACAGCCGAAAGTTATGGTTATAATATGGCTGTTATTGTTTAGCACTTGCAATAAATAGTTGTATCGTACCAACATGTTACGGTGAACTCAGTAATATATTTGTTCCAATCTAATCTAGTAAAAATTTTTTACACTTCCTAGTATTTTCAGTAATTTTTTTATTTCCGTAACTATATAGTTTATTTATCCATATCAACAAATTTCACTTTTGATCAATTAATTCGGTAGTAGTAACAAATATATCAGTATATTCGTATATTTTATTTTTACATGATAAGTATGTAGAAATAATCACCTAAGATGCCATATTTTACGCCACCTACCAAATAAGTTATTTGAAAAATTTAAAATATAGTTAAACAGTAAACCACCAAACAATTTTTTTGTTTTTGGTATTTATTTAATGTTTACAATAAATACGTCCAATTTTTTTGTGTAATGTATAAATGTTAACCTCCTGGAAAGCATATATTTATCATCTATCACCAAAAATTTTATATCTAAACTGATAATAATAATTACTAATTATACTTCGGCAGTATCACATGTGTACTAGTAATTGAAGTAGATGAGTAGATGAAAAAATACTGCAGATAGATATATTTTTTTGCTTTACGCTTGCATCCGTCATTGATAGCATCATCGCTTAAATTGTTTGTTAATATTATTTATGTTTATGTGTTTATATGTCTTGACGACGATGATCATGATATTTAATTGCAATCATCATGTACTTACGATAAACGTTACTATGTAATTTAGTATTGATCTGAGAGAGTGTAATCGTGAAATTTCCACCTGTATCAAATATTAATTCTGTGGAATTAGTAGAAGTTATAAATACCGATAGCATTAGCAATTTATCCTCTCAAACAGGAGAAAGAGGAAACAATATATCTGTCATTACCAATAATGGCTCAATCAATTTACATTCAGAAGAAATTGTAAATGCCAATCCTAGTAACAACTTATTACTGCAACTAAGAGAAGAAAATGACAATATTTCTACCACTGCCAGTGTCGGCACGATAGGTTCAGAAACAGATGAAATAGAAGATGACATAGGGGTTGTTGAACATCAGGATTTACAATGTTTTAACTGTGATAATCGTGACAATTTTTTGGTATTTGTATTTTTTGTATTATTTTTGGTAGTTTTTGTAATATCTGTAATGAAAGTGTACCAAAACGGATACTCTGTTGCTATTGCTTTGTTCTTGTCATTATCTGCATTTGGGGTATCGGTTTACTCATGCAGATTGTTTAACTTCTGCAGTGTTGCTGCAATATGATTTGATTTTTACAATCCATTTTATTGTCATTTCCAGAAGGGGAGAATTACCTTGGCTAACTCAACAAATTTTAATTGTAACCTATCGGTAGATAGTGATCATAGTAGTGATGATGATGCATCTTCACAGTCCCCTCTTTCCTCTTTGCAAGGAGATTATGAGGAAGTTATTTCCCATGAAAACGATGACTGTTGTTCTAATACAAAAGATGTTGGAACACAAACTAGTGGTAATGATGATGAAAAAGCTTCGACATCTTCTCCTATATTGTTACTAAGAGACGCTTCTACGCAACTTAATGATAACAGAGGTGAAAGGTGCTTTTATGCGGTTACTAAACAAGTTGACGCTGTCACTAAAGAAGAATGCGCAATGGATAAAAGCTACACATTGGTTGTAGATGTTGGAACTCAAATTGGAGCAAAGATAGCACCAGATGAAATTTCAGAGGAGATTCGTATGGTCCCTACGAGCTCAATAATAACCACCCATATCCCAAATAATAGAAAAAGACATTTTGCTATCCAACATACTACAATTGAGTCCGGAGGACCTTCGACAAGAAGACCTTCGACAAGACTTGCAGCAAGGAACCTTATTTGGAATTTATGGGCAGTAATGACGTTTGCTTCATTTACTATGGAGCTGTATAGGTCAGCTAAAGGAGAAGGAACAGGTGACCTATCAACCGTGTTTGTTATTGGAGTTATTGGATTATTATTGAGAGAAATTTTCGGTTAATTAGCAATAGAAATATTAGTACTTTCGTGTATGTTTTTAATATATTTTAATATAATATGCTAGCTTTTAGGAAACATTTGGTTATAATGCGGTTGTTTGTAGT
>NZ_LN906597.1:1587772-1817496 GCF_001460935.1 Candidatus Ichthyocystis hellenicum
CTGTTGCTATTGCTTTGTTCTTGTCATTATCTGCATTTGGGGTATCGGTTTACTCATGCAGATTGTTTAACTTCTGCAGTGTTGCTGCAATATGATTTGATTTTTACAATCCATTTTATTGTCATTTTCAGAAGGGGAGAATTACCTTGGCTAACTCAACAAATTTTAATTGTAACCTATCGGTAGATAGTGATCATAGTAGTGATGATGTTGCATCTTCAAAGTCCTCTCTTTCCTCTTTGCAAGGAGATTCTGAGGAAATTAAATTACATGAAAACGATGACTTTTGTTCTAATACAAAAACAAAAGAGGTTGGAACACAAACTAGTGTTAATAATGATGAAAAAGCTTCGACATCTTCTCCTACATTGTTACTAAGAGACGCTTCTACGCAACTTAATGATAACAGAGGTGAAAGGTTCTTTTATGCGGCTATTAAACAAGTTGACGCTGTCACTAAAAAAGAATGCGCACTGGATGAAAGCTACACATTGGTTGTAGATGCTGGAACGCAAATTGGATCAAAGATAGCACCAAATGAATTTTCAGAGGAGATTCGTATGGTCCCTACGAGCTCAATAAGAACCACCCATATCCCAAATAGTAGAAAAAGACATTTTGCTATCCAACATAGTACAATTGAGCCTATAAGACCTTCGACAAGACTTGCAGCAAGGAACCTTATTTGGAATTTATGGGCAGTAATGACGTTTGCTTCATTTACTATGGAGCTGTATAGGTCAGCTAAAGGAGAAGGAACAGGTGACATATCAACCGTGTTTGTTATTGGAGTTATTGGATTCTTATTGAGAGAAATTTTCGGTTAATTAGCAATAGAAATATTAGTACTTTCGTGTATGTTTTTAATATATTTTAATATAATATGCTAGCTTTTAGGAAACATTTGGTTATAATGCGGTTGTTTGTAGTTCTCTGGAAGTGTATTTATCATGGATCGCATGCGAGTTGTCCGACCTTTGTTAATTCAAGATGATGACAACAATAGTACTGTGTGGTCCTTGATGGAAGAAGGTAGTGGCGATTCTGCCTATGACTCTTGTGATTTGTTAAGTGTAATAAGCTTCGACATACTCCAAGAAGGGGATATGGAAGCTCATGACAGAATACTAGAGTGGTGTCACGGAGAAGGAATTGCAGGATCACCACTAACCTCTGTTGGTCAGGAAGATGTACCTCGCAGTGTCTACAATTTCGTTACCGCCGTCAATTTCTTGCTGTCTGCTTTGTTGACTATTTTTTTGTTATTGTTTATATCTGTAATACTGCTGAGGCTTCCACACGATCAATCTCTACTCTTGTGTGCTTTGTCTATATTTTTGCCAATCCCATGCACACTCTTGCTTCATCGGAATTTATCCATGTAAAGGCAAAAAACAATCATAAATAAAAATCAACCACTATTTCCCGTAATATTCCTCTCTCATCTCGAATAATCTACTTATAGTTCTGGTAAATTGATCAGAAAAAATTCCATCATATGACCATTTATCTATACAAGTGGCGGAGGAAATAAATAGCTTTATCTTGCGATCATACAGTACATCAACAAGGAATGTGAATCTACGTAAATGAACCGAGGAAAAATCATCAAATTCAGGAATAGATGAAATTATAAAAGTAGAAAATATATCTGATAGTATCAAATAATCATTGGAACTTCTGATAGTCTGACAAATATCACTGTATGTGAACCATACTTCATTTAAACCCTTACGATAATATCTTATTGGACGGTTAAGGATATGGAGACTTCCTTCACTTTTGTCAACAAAAAAACTCTCAAAAAACTTTTCCGTACTTTCAGAATGTGGAGAAAAAAAACGTTTTTGATTACCGCCTGATTTTTTCAAACGAAAGTCTATGCCATCGACCATACTTATGGTACGGTAATTATCATTCATCCAATCGATTGTAGGTAAAAATCTATCTCTACAGAGTCCATCCGGGTACAAATTAGAAATCTCAAAATTACTGGTAGCAATAACAAAAGTGTCCCTGTCATGAAGACATTTTAGTAGACGTCCAAGTATCATGGCATCGGCAATATCAGATACATAAAATTCATCTAAAAAAAGGTACCTATATTCTAGGGAATTAACCATCATCATAATAGGATCAGGAAGGTGACTATTACTTGCAAAGTAATCATGAATACATCTCATAAATTCATGAAAGTGCATTCTCTTTTTTCCTGGAAGAGAAAAATTGTGGTACACCAAATCCATCAAGAATGTTTTTCCATACCCAGACGGACCAAAAATATAGACAGACGGAGGAGTAGGAACAGTCATCCTACCCCAAAAATTACGTCTATCTATAAGAGACTGGATAATAGGCTCAATTATACAAACAGCACTAAACTGAGAATCATCTTCTTTATAGCCATTGGCAAGGCACAAATCCTTGTATGCTTTCCTCAAGTCCAGCATAGATCATAAACCACAACAAAAAAAATTCCACTGAATAAAATATTTTAAGAGTGAAGGGCCGTACCAGCTACTGCCATAGCTGCCTCAAACGAAACCTCAGAAAGACTTGGGTGGGCATGTATAATGGAGGCTATATCCTGCGATGAAGATTTAAACGACATAGCAACAACGTACTCACTAATTAACTCTGAGGCCATAGGTCCTATTATGTGAGCACCTAATATACGGTCAGTAGCTGCACAACTTATAACCTTAACAAAACCAAAACCACGACCCATGGCACGAGCCCTAGCATTACCTACGTAACTAGCTTGTCCCACATTATAATCAATCCCTTCTCTCTTAAGCTGCTCTTCAGTTTTACCTACCCAGGAAATCTCTGGATCTGTGTATATAACCCAAGGAATCACATCACGATCATAGTAAGAACAAACACCAGATATGTTATCAACAACAAATAATGCATCCTTAGTTGCTCTATGAGCTAACATAGGACCGTGAACAACATCACCAATAGCATAAACACCGGGGATGGCAGTAGAGAAGTTATGATCTACAGGAATAAAGCCTCCGGAATCCACAGACAAACCAATACGATCAAGATGCAATCCATCAGTATTAGGAACCCTCCCCACAGCAACAATCAAACGGTCAAAAGTAAGTGATTTAGTCTCATCAACACTAGTACGCACACTGACAGTAACAACAGAATCATGGGTAACAACAGAATCAATACTAACTCCTAGATTAATTTTTATACCCTGCTTCTTAAAGTGTTTCATAGCCTCACGTGATACATCAGCATCCGCGGCGGGTAAGAAATCAGTAGCTGCTTCTAAAATTACGACATGAGAACCCAAACGAGACCAAACACTCCCCATTTCTAAACCGATAACACCTGCACCAATAATGGCAAGACGACCAGGAACTTGATCAAAAGAAAGAGCACCAACATTGTCTACAATAAGGTGATTGTCAACGGGTGAAACCGGAAGAAATCTAGGAGCAGAACCCGTAGCGATTATAACCTTACTAGCAGCTACAGGCTCTTCATGACCATCAACAGACAACAAATAAAATCCGTCATTATCTATTCCCGAAAAGGACGCTCTACCTAAAATAGAAGTAACCAAGTTCTTTTTGAACAGATGGGAAATACCGCGATTATTATCAGTTATTATTTTCTGCTTTCGCTGCAACATTCTATCTAAATCAAGCTGCACAGAACCTAGAACAATGCCGTGATCACCGAAATCATACTTGGCCTGAGCATAAAACTCCGAAGACTGCAACAATGCCTTGGACGGTATACACCCAACGTTAAGACAGGTACCACCATAACAAGGAGCTCCTGATTGATCAACCCAAGAGTCAATACAGGCAGTTCTAAAACCAGACTGAGAAGCACGAATAGCCGCAACATAACCACCAGGACCAGAACCAATAACTACAACATCAAATTTCTCCATACGGACATAAACCTTATCAGCAACTAAACACCCAACAATAAGCGCGACGGATCCTCCAAAGCATCCTTGATAGCAACAAGTCCAAGAACTGCCTCACGACCATCTATAATCCTATGATCATAAGAAAGGGCCAAATAAACCATTGGACGAACCACAATCTCTCCACTTTCAACAATAGGACGTTCTTTTATTCCATGAATACCCAATATAGCAGACTGCGGTGGATTAATAATAGGTGTAGACATCATAGAACCATAAGCACCACCATTACTAATAGAAAAGGTACCCCCACTTAATTCATCTAAAGTCAAATGTCCAGACTGAGCTCGCTTCGCATAATCCCCTATTGCTATCTCAATCTCAGACATAGATAGGCGATCAACATCACGCAAAACCGGAACAACTAAACCCCTCTCAGTTCCTACAGCAACACCGATGTTAAAGAAATTATGATAAACAATGTCATTACCATCAATAGATGCATTAAGAACAGGAAACTTACGCAAGGAAGCAACAACTGCTTTCACAAAAAAAGACATGAACCCCAAACGCACACCATACTCTTTTTCGAAATCATCAACATATCGTTTACGAAGGTCCATCACAGACCTCATATTAACTTCATTAAAAGTAGTTAATGTAGCTGTTGAAGCTTGAGACTCAAGTAACCTCTCAGCAATACGGGAGCGAAGACGAGACATTGGTTCACGACGACTAGTAGCAACGGAACTAGTGTCAACAAAACGGGTAGAAACAGAAGACGAACCCTCGGAAAAACGTCTCTCGGGCTGAACAGTAGGAAGAGAAACCTCATGGGTAGAAGATGTAGGCATATCTGAAGAAACATAGGCCCTCAATACATCTTCTTTCAGAACACGACCACCCAGACCAGAGCCCAAAATACTATCGTCAACAGTAAGCCCTATTTTGGCAGCAGTAGAAACTGCAGCAGGCATGAGCAACTTCTCTGTGTCACTCTTCTTAGATCCATCACGGGTATGATCTGCAGCAGGTGGCGGTGGTGAAGATAGTTCATCAGTAGAATCCACCTCATCAATACAAGCAACATCCTGACCACTAACAACAACAGCACCCTCTAGCTCAACAACAGACGACAAGACCCCATCCACAGGCGAAGGAATCTCCATAACAATCTTATCTGTCTCTATCTCAACCAATACTTCTCCTCTCCTAACAACATCACCAGGATGCTTTTGCCAAGAAAGAAGTGTCGCCTCAGACACAGACTCTGACAACTGTGGAACCTTCACTTTGACAGACATAAGAAAAAATCTCCTAAACGTAGAGTAACAAGCAACTACTCATCACTTGGCTCTGATGAAACACGAGAATTAAAAGCCTCCTCAATAAGTACCTCTTGCTGTGAATAATGAACAGATGAAAATCCAACAGCTGGAGAAGCCGAGCGCTGACGACCAGCGTAGCGTAAATTCTGCAACGACGTTAAATAACCACCTAGTTTATGACAAATAAAATACCAGGCACCCATGTTACGTGGTTCCTCCTGACACCAAATAACATCTGAAACACGAGTGTACTTAGCAATTTCAGCAGAATAAAGAGAATGCGGGAAAGGAAATAACTGTTCTATACGAACAATAGCTACATCTTCTCTACTATGCTCTTTGCGATACGAAACTAAATCATAGTAAACCTTACCTGAACAAACTACTAAGCGACGAACACGAGAAGGATCCACGTCATTATCACCAATAACAGGAGAGAAAGAAGAATTAGCTATCTCCTCCATAGACGACATAGCCTCAGATTTTCGCAACAATGATTTAGGTGTCATAACAATAAGAGGTCGTCTCTGGCGACGCAGCATTTGACGGCGCAACAAATGGAAAATCTGTGCTGCAGAAGTAGGAACGCAGACTTCCATATTCTTCTGCGCACACAACTGAAGAAAACGCTCCAACCTAGCAGATGAATGCTCCGGTCCCTGACCCTCAAAGCCATGAGGTAATAAACACACAACTCCGCTATACCTACCCCATTTAGCCTCTGAACTCGACAAAAACTGATCAAAAGGAACTTGGGCGTTATTGCAAAAATCCCCATACTGAGCTTCCCAAATAACAAGACATTTTGGATTCATCATGGCATAACCGTACTCAAAAGCGACAACTGCCTCCTCAGAGAGAACAGAATCATAAACCTCAAACGAAACACCATCCTTTTCAAAAGCACGCAAAGGGCAAAAGCACCGACCATTTTTTTGATCGTGGATAACCGCATGTCTATGAGCAAAGGTACCACGACCACAATCCTGACCTGATAAACGTACGGAAAAACCTTCCGCCAACAAAGAGGCATAGGATAAATTTTCAGCAGCCCCCCAATCAAGTTGCGCTTCAGATTGATACATTCGCTGACGATCGGAAATAACTTTGTTAACTACCCTATGCAAACTGAAATCATCAGGAACATCTAACAAAGATTTACCTAAAGACATCAAGATTTCAATTGGCAAAGAAGTACGAGCATTGCCAGAATATCTATCAGTTAAAAAATCAGACCATCCTGTACAAGGACGATCAAAAAACAAACTGTCAGATAAAACGGGAACAGGAAGAACTCCTTCATCCATCGCATCCCAATAAGAAGTACGATAACCATCAATATCAGCTTGAGTACAAATCCCTAAATTCAACAAACAATCTGCATAAATATGACGCGTACCTGGGTGCTGAGAAATTTTATGATACATAATAGGTTGAGTAATATATGGCTCATCCTGCTCATTGTGCCCCAATCGACGGAAACAGACCAGATCTACAACAACATCTTTACGAAAGGTCTGGCGGTAAAGTAACGCCAAGCGAACCACCCATGCGACAGCCTCAGGATCATCCATGTTGACGTGAAAAATAGGACATTCCACTGACTTTGCAACCCCGGTGCAAAAAAAACTGGAGCGAGCATCATGAGCACAAGATGTCGTAAACCCAATTTGGTTATTTATTACCAGATGAACGGTTCCCCCAACGTTATAGCCAGCAGTTAGAGACATATTTAGGGTTTCCATAACTACGCCCTGACCTGCAAAAGCGGCATCTCCATGCACCAAAAATGGCAAAACTAAACCACTACGAGAAGGTCCATAGGCATCCTGACGAGAACGAACCATCCCCATGACTACTGCATCCACTATCTCAAGATGAGAAGGATTGTAGGCCATAGAACAACGAACAGGATCTCCAGAAGTGACAAGATTAGACGAAAACCCCATGTGATACTTAACATCACCAGAAATTAGACTACGGTCAAAATGACCCTCAAATTCTTCAAACAAAGCAGATGGTGATTTTCCCATGATATTAACAAGAAAATTTAGCCGTCCACGGTGAGCCATACCAACAACAATCTCACGAACACCTAAGTGTCCAGCAAACTGCACCAAAGCATCAGATGCAACTATGAAAGACTCACTACCATCCAAACCAAAGCGTTTTGCACCAACAAAACGCTTAGAAAGATAGTCTTCAAATGACTCAGCAACAGTCAAGAGACGCAAAATGCGCTTTTTAGCATCTGGTGAGGCAACATCACTTAGACGTGATTCGAAACGCTCCTGAAGCCACAAATACTCATCACGAGAGGAGATGTGAGCAAACTCAACGGCAACCGAGCCGCAGTAAATCTCCTTCATATTTTCGTATTTTTCTGGAGGCAACCTAGATTCAATATCAGCCACAAGAGGATGTGGAGACCTAGGAAACAAGTCTAAAGGATCCAACTTAGCTGAAAAATACCCCCAAGAACGATAAACGTCACCAATAGAGGAACTACCGGGATCATAATCGGCACCAGCAGAAACTGAAAGTGGCGTCAGTGAATTCTGCCCCAAATCAATAGACTCAGGAGCAAAAGATGGTAATTCTTCAGTTTTACTGTATCTTTCGAAACAAAGCTGCCAATCAGAAGAAACAGAAGAATGATCCCTCTGATAGGACAGGTAAAGATTTTCAAAAAATCCAGCACTAGCCGAGTTCAAATAAGCAGTATCCTCGAGCTGCTTCATAGTACCCACGTAAAAACCTCTCTAAATTAATAGAAAAAAATATCAGCCACGATTTCTATCTTCAACAGGAACAAAATCTCTCTTGTGAAGACCAGTATATAACTGCCGGGGACGTGCAATCCTATGATCAGGATCAGTTATCATTTCAATCCAATGAGAAACCCATCCTACAGTACGTGCCAATGAAAAAATACAAGTAAACATTTCTATAGGAATACCAAGAGCTTGCTGAACAATACCCGAGTAAAAATCAACATTAGGATACAACCTCTTGCTCACAAAATAATCATCCTCAAGAGCAACTTTCTCCAACTCTAAAGCCAATTTAAATAAAGGATCATTCTGCAAACCTAACTCATCCAAAACCTCATGACAAATATCTCGCATCAAAAGTGCTCTTGGATCATAGTTCTTGTAAACACGGTGACCAAATCCCATAAGCCTAAATGAGCTATCATTATCCTTAGCTTTTTTAACATATTGACCTATTCTGCTAACATCACCAATTTCTTGTAACATATGCAAGCAGGCCTCGTTGGCACCACCATGAGCAGGACCCCAAAGACATGCAACACCAGCAGCAATCACAGCAAAAGGATTAGCCCCGGAAGAACCAGCTAACCGCACCGTAGAGGTAGATGCATTTTGCTCATGATCTGCATGCAAAATGAATATCTTGTCCAAAGCACGGGAAACCACCCTATTAACAACATAATCCTCACAAGGAACAGCAAACATCATCCGCATAAAGTTGGAAGTGTAATCTAGGTCATTCTGAGGATAAACAAACGGCTGTCCTACGGAATATTTATAAGCTGCAGCAACAATAGTAGGCATTTTAGCTATTAATCTAATGGCAGAAATATTTCTACTAACAGGATCATCTATGTCAAGAGAATCATGGTAAAAAGCTGACAAAGCACTAACAACACCAGCAACAATGGCCATAGGATGGGCATCACGCCTAAATCCATGAAAAAATCTGCTCAGTTGTTCATGTATCATGGTATGAACTACAACCAAACGACAAAATTCGTCCCTCTCCTTGACGTCAGGAAGGTCTCCGTACAGAAGAAGATAAGCTACCTCCATAAAATCGCAATTTTCAGCCAATTGCTCAATTGGATAACCTCGGTACCACAATTCTCCTTTTTCACCATCAACATAAGTAATAGCAGAATGACAACTGGCTGTAGACAAAAAACCAGGATCATAAGTAAAAACACCTGTTTGCGCATAAAGACCGCGCACATCCACCACCTTAGGACCAGCAGTTCCGCACAAAACATCAGCACTACAAGACGGAACACCACCACCCAAGTCTATCTTTGCCTTATCCATATGTAGACACCTCAACGAGTATTAACATTATATCTTTCTATCTATCTATTTAATCATCGCAATAATAGAATCAACCTCAGGATCACCGGAGGAAAAACACCCTGAAAATAATGCATTAAAAATATACGGATCAGGAAACTCTAAAAAACGAAGCAAAAACCCAACTTGTTGCTCAGTCAAAGAGGAAGCATGATCATCAAGAAACTCGCTCAGAACGATATCGAGCTCCAACATGCCACGACGACAACGCCAACGCAAACGCCTAAGATCATCCTCTATCATAACGAACGCGACAGCAACACAGTCTTAATCTTACCTATAGCCCTTGTAGGATTAAGTTCTTTCGGACAAACATCAACGCAATTCATAATACTATGACAACGAAATAGACGATAGGGATCATTCAAATCATCAAGCCTCTCACTAGTAGCACGATCGCGGGAATCAGCAATGAAACGGTATGCCTGCAACAACCCCGCAGGACCGACAAACTTATCGGGATTCCACCAAAAAGATGGACAAGAGGTAGAACAACAAGCACACAAAATACACTCGTACAAACCATTCAATTCCTCACGATCTTCTGGAGACTGTAATCTCTCCTTATTAATCGCAACAGACTCATTATTGATCAAATAAGGCTTAACTGAGTAATACTGATTGTAAAAATGGGTCATATCAACAATAAGATCACGTACAACCGGCAACCCAGGAAGCGGACGTAGGATTATCTTCTTCGGTAAGGATTTCATGTTGGTAAGGCAAGCCAAGCCATTTTTACCATTAATATTCATAGCATCCGAACCACAAACTCCCTCACGACATGATCTACGAAAGGATAAAGAATCATCTTTAGACTTTATATACGAGAGAACATCCAGTAGCATACGCAAGCTGTGCTCAGACAGATTAACCTCATAACTTTTCATATAAGGCTTATCATCCTTCTCAGGATCATAGCGATACACCACCACAGTACGAATATCTACAACACCCATAAAAGCTCCTCAGCAATCGACTTTACTGATCAAAAAACCCTAGGTTTAGGCATAAACCTATCTACAGTAAGGGGATCAGATCTAACCCGCTTATAAGAAACACGATTTCCCTTGGAAAAATATAGGGAATGTTTCATCCAATTCTCATCATCGCGATCTGGGCAGTCATCACGAGCGTGCGCCCCCCTGCTCTCCTGCCTCAATAAAGCAGAAACCATAGTCGACTTTGCAACCTCAATCATGTTCTGTAATTCAAGAGCCTCAACTAGGGCAGTATTAAAAACTGCAGATTTATCGTGAACAGCAATGTTATCAACCATGGAATTAAGATCCATAATTTTCTGAACTCCGGATGATAAAATATCACCTCGACGAAAAACTGCACAATGATCTTGCATCACATCCTGAATCATAGACAGCACTGAATAAACATTCTCACCAGATGATCTACCCTTAAGACAGTTAATACGGTCCAAAGATTCCTCACTGGCATTTTTCGGTAGATCTGGGAAAAATTCTGGTTCTGAAGAAACAAACTTAATGACGTGCCTAGCAGTAGAACGCCCAAAAACAACCAAATCCAATAAGGAGTTGGTTCCCAGCCGATTGGCACCATGAACAGAAACACAGGAACACTCTCCTACAGCATAAAGACCATGAATAGGAACATCACACCCATGGTCATCACACGACACCACACGACCGTGAATATCAACCGGTATGCCACCCATTTGGTAGTGAATAGTAGGAACAACAGGAATAGGATCCAATATGGGATCAACATTAGCAAAACGAATAGCAATCTCACGGATAGAAGGCAATCGTTTCATTATAACTTCATCACCCAAATGATTGAGCTTAAGATACACATGATCCTTTTTAGGACCGCACCCGCGACCTTCCTTAATCTCTTGATCCATAGAACGAGAAACAAAATCGCGAGGAGCCAAATCCTTCAAAGTCGGAGCATATCGCTCCATAAAACGCTCACCATCTGCATTTAAGAGAATACCTCCTTCTCCGCGTACTCCCTCAGTAATCAAAACACCAGCCCCAGCAACACCTGTAGGGTGAAACTGCCAAAATTCCATATCTTCCAAAGGAATTCCAGAGCGAGCACACATACCCAAACCGTCTCCGGTATTAATATAGGCATTAGTTGTAGAACGGAATATACGACCGGCGCCACCAGTAGCCAAAATAACTGCCTTGGCATTCAAATTTAAAAAATTACCAGTCTCTATTTCCATGGCAAGAACACCGACACAGGATCCATCAGCCGCCATAATCAGATCTATAGCCATCCACTCTATGTAAAAATAGGTATTAAGTGCTAAATTCTGCTGATAAAGAGTATGGAGCATGGCATGACCAGTTCTATCAGCAGCACAACATGAACGCTGCACTGGCTTTTCACCAAAGTTGGCCGTATGGCCACCGAATGCACGCTGATAAATAGTACCATCAGAGTTACGGTCAAAAGGCATGCCCATATGCTCCAGCTCATAAACAACCTCAGGAGCTTCCCTACACATAAACTCAATGGCATCTTGATCACCAAGGTAATCTGAGCCCTTAACTGTGTCGTACATATGCCAAAGCCAGTGGTCCTCCCCCATGTTAGCCAAGGAAGCTCCTATGCCACCTTGGGCCGCAACGGTATGAGAACGAGTGGGAAAAACTTTTGAAATAACAGCAACACTAACACCTGCCCTAGACAACTCCAAAGCCGATCTCAAACCAGAACCACCAGCTCCTACAACGAGAACATCATAGCTCCTTTTGGGCAATGCCATTAACTAACTCCTTGTAAAATCTCAAATGCCCAGAACGTGTAGCAGAGCAAAAAGAATATGACAACGATGTGAAAAATCAAACGCAGAGAAAGTGGCTTTACATAATCCATAACAATGTCACGCATTCCAACCCAAGCGTGAAAGCACATAGAGCTAAAGACGACAAAAGTTAGGGAACGAAACCAGAGCGGATAAAAAACCTCAACCCAGCTAGCATAGTCAAACATCGGCATCCGGAAAATACGTAACCCGGCTACCAAAACATATAAGCACATCAAAAAGGCCGTAACCCTCTGAAATAGCCAAGACTTAATCCCATGATGAGCTCCAACAACAATACGATTTATCATAAGAACATCCAAACCGAAAACATTATGGTCAAAATCACCGCAGTTCCAAAAACAATGGAGCTAGTCAATCGAGAAACATACTTAGTAACTCCCCAATGAAGGTCAAGAGCCAAAAACCTAACCCCTGCCAAAATATGGTGAATAAACGACCAAAACACGATTACTAACAATATCTTAAAAATTGGATCCCTAAGGTAACTAGTCACCGAAGCAAAAGACAAAGGACTGCGGAGAGTTTTTTCCAAAATAAACAATACAGCTGGAATGGCCAAAAACAAAAAAACACCACTGATACGGTGCAAAATAGACACTATACCAGGAATAGGCAGCCTATATTTTGATATATCAAGTATTTGTATATTACGAAACTGCTTTTTACTACTCGGCGAAGAAGACATCTCCCTATCCTCTCAATGGATGAAGAGCTCATCAAAAAATTTGCCACAACAACGGGCCAGTCATTATAAAACAACCAGGATATGTATACAATAATACGGACACAGCTGTTGGTATATTTATTTTTGTGCAGAAAAAAACAAAAAACATAGACATTCAGACACAATTACCACTTAATTTAAGTAACTGCACATTTATCACTAACTTCAGCAAAATAGGTCTAACTATATGTTCTAGCATCTTATTGGTCATTTTGAGGTTAAGTTCTTTTACGATCGATAAGAAAATTAGTTAGAATGTAGCTATCATGACACAATCAACGTATCTATAATTTGCTTTTTAGTGGAGATTTTTATGACTTCAGGAGCCATTCGCATTTCGGTAAGCGGTGCTGCAGGACAGATTGCATACAGCTTGCTTTTCAGCATAGCGCGTGGTAATTTTTTGGGTCCTAACCAGCCAATTGCTTTGCAGTTGCTGGAAATAACACCGGCCATGGATGCATTAAAGGGCGTGGTCATGGAGTTGCTAGATTGTGCTTTCCCGCTACTGGATAAAATTACAGTCAGTGACGATCCTGATGTTGCATTCCGCGATGCCGATTATATATTCCTGGTAGGATCTAAACCTCGGCAGAAAGGGCAAGAGAGAAGGCACCTTCTGGAACAAAATGCTTCCATATTTAAAACTCAGGGAATGGCCATCAACAATTCTGCTTCACGTCAAGTCAAGGTACTTATTGTAGGAAATCCGGCTAACACCAATGCACTAATAGCTGCAAGCAACGCCCCTGAATTAAAGAAAACACAATTCAGTGGCATGGTTAGACTAGACCAAAATCGTGCTCTATCACTTCTGGCTTCGCATATGAATTCCTCACTAACTAGAACTAATATTCAAAAACTATCCATTTGGGGAAATCACTCACCAACAATGTTTCCTGATCTCAGCTTAGCAACAGTAGATGGAGAAGCCGTTATAGAAAAGATAGAACACTCGTGGTATGAAGACTTCTTTATTAAGACAGTAGCTCAAAGAGGAACTGCAGTTATTAACGCTCGCGGTTCTTCATCAGCAGCCTCAGCCGCTTCAGCTGCTATCGATCACATGCGTGATTGGGCCTTAGGATCCCAAAAACAAGAGTGGTCAAGCATGGCCGTTTTTACTGGCAATACTTATGCACCACTCATCCCCGAGGGTCTTTACTGTGGAATGCCATGCATTTGTTTACCAGGAGGAGAGTATGAAATAGTTAAAGACATTTCCCTAAACGAATTTGCAAAAGAAAAAATAGCAATGACTGTTAAGGAGCTTGAAGAGGAAAGAGATGTAGTGCGCAAAATGCTGGGTCAATCATGATCAATCCTGATAAGGTTCTATGGAACACTAAAAAATGCTATAGAAGGCCGGTAATTCCGTCTTGTGATCATTATGCTGGAAACGAGAGCTTCATTAAAAAAGCAACAGAAAAGCAGCAAAAGCTAGGACCTATTTTCGATATAACTTTGGATTGCGATGACGGCTCTGTAGTGGATCAAGAAAGGCAGCAAGTTGAGCTTTTCATAAAAATTATCAATGATAGTTCTGCGAATAAATTTTCTCGGATTGGTGTTCGGGTACACTCACCTGACAGTAATTTCTTTGAGCATGAAGTTGAATCATTAATAAAACACAGTGGGAGTAAGTTATCCTACATAACAATACCTAAAGTTGGAACTCACTCAGAATTTGCAAAAGCTCTTTCGTGGATTGACGAGCTGGTAACAAAGCACTTAGATGATAGAAAAATTCCTATACATCCTATTGTTGAAACTCTAGAATCAGTAGAGGATGTTTTCTCTATAGCAGCAGAGCCCTCAGTGGAGTGTATTTCATTTGGCATTATGGATTTCGTTAGCTCCTTCGACACACTAATTCCTGATAGCACCATGAAAAGCCCGGACCAATTCACCCATCCCTCGGTTGTTTCAGCTAAAAAAAGCATAGTCGCTGCATGCGCTGCTCATCAGCGCGTGGCTTCTCACAACGTTACCATAAAAATAAACGATGAAGACATTGTTTTACAGGATGCTAACCGCGCTCGCTACTTTGGATTCACACGTATGTGGAGTATACACCCGAGCCAAATAGAGCCAATAATAAGAGCCATGACTCCTTGCCGTGAGTTAATTTCGTATGCATCAGACATACTGATAATGGCATATAATAATCATTGGGGCCCAGTTAAAGACGCCAATGATGAACTAAAGGATCGAGCAAGTTATAGATATTATTGGCAAATACTGAAATTAGCTCAATCTATGAACATTGATATGCCTGACGGAGTCAAAGTATTTTTTGACTCCTAGTTAATTAAACCATGTAGCACTTTCGATATGAGGAACAGAAGGTACTTATGTCACATCATTTTTCTCACTTGTTAGAAACTCTTTCTGTTGGCGATAAAACTTTTCAATATTACTCACTCCAAGCTCTGGAAAAATCAGGGTTTGACAAAATTTCTCGTCTACCCATATCAATAAGGATTATTTTAGAATCTGCCATAAGAAACCATGACAGCAAAAAGGTTACAACCGAACATGTATCTAAACTAGCTAGGTGGTTACCGCGAGAAGAGCGAACAGAAGAAGTTCCTTTTTGCGTTGCCAGAGTAGTGCTTCAGGATTTGTCTGGGATTCCGTTATTGGTTGATTTGGCTGGAATGAGAACTGTAGCAGAGTCTCTAGGAAGCGACCCCAAAACGATTGAACCCGTAGTTCCAGTTGATATGGTAGTTGACCACTCAATCATGATTGACTACTCTGCCCGTCCAGATGCTCTACAACTAAACATGGAGAAAGAATTTGAAAGAAATAAAGAACGATATCAGTTCATAAAATGGGGTATGCAGGCTTTCAAAACATTCCGTGTGGTTCCTCCCGGAAATGGCATAATTCACCAAGTCAACCTAGAACACCTATTCAAAGGCACTCGCGAGAAAAATGGCATTATTTTCCCCGATACATTAGTGGGAACAGACTCCCACACAACAATGATTAATGCTCTTGGAGTAGTCGGTTGGGGTGTAGGAGGAATAGAAGCTGAAGCTGGGATGTTGGGTCAACCCATATACATACTAACACCAGACGTTATTGGCGTTAACATCATAGGAAAATTAAGAGAAGGCGTAACTGCAACTGACCTGGTGCTGACAGTAACACAAATGTTACGTAAAGAAAAAGTGGTAGGAAAATTTATAGAGTTCTTCGGCGAAGGAGCAGAAAATCTGTCACTAGCTGATCGCGCCACGATAGCCAATATGGCTCCGGAGTACGGGGCAACAATGGGATTTTTTCCTGTGGACAGTAGATCAATAGAATATATGGCTCAGACCGGACGCAACGAAGAATCACAATCGCTCTTAAGAGAGTACTTTACAGCACAAGGCATCTTCGGTATGCCGCGCCTAGGAGACATCGATTATACCAGGGTTTTGGAGTTAGACCTTAACACAATAGTCCCATCATTGGCAGGCCCCAAACGACCTCAAGACAGAATAGAGTTATACGATATCAAGCGCAAATTCACAGAGATCGTAACAAGTCCCACAGAAAAAGACGGGTTCAATAAGCCGCATGAAGTTGTTGGTAAAAATTATTCAACTGACAAAAATGGAATTTCGTTAAAACATGGTGATGTCTTAATAGCTGCAATAACATCTTGCACGAATACCTCAAACCCTCACGTGCTATTAGCGGCTGGACTACTAGCTAAAAAAGCGGTTGAAAAGGGATTAACAACATCTCCTCACGTTAAAACTTCTCTTGCCCCAGGATCCAGGGTTGTAGCAGAGTATCTGAAGCAATCTGGATTGCAAACTTACCTGGATAAATTAGGATTTAATGTAGTAGCATTCGGCTGCACTACGTGTATTGGAAACTCTGGAGATATTGATCCCGAATATAACAAAGCAATTTCTGAGCATAATTTGATTGCCTGTTCAGTTCTATCAGGAAATCGTAATTTTGAAGCACGCATACATCCCAATATAAGAGCTAATTTCTTAGCCTCACCTCCTTTAGTGGTAGCTTTCGCACTAGCAGGAACAGTACTAATAGACGTAGATAATGACCCAATTGCGGTGTCTCCTAGTGGAGAGAAAGTCTACCTACGAGATATCTGGCCAACTACGGCTGAAATAAATGAAGTCATGCGCTACGCGACAAATCCCAGCATATATAGAGACACATATGGATTTGTCGGAAAAAATAACTCATTGTGGGAAGGAATTACAGCATCCGAGGGCTTGGTTTACGATTGGCCTCAATCAACGTATATTGCGAATCCGCCATTTTTTCAAGATTTTTCGATGACTTTACCTAAACAAAAACAGGTTAAGGGAGCAAAACCTCTTCTAATTTTAGGAGATTCAGTAACAACAGATCATGTATCTCCAGCTGGATCATTTGAGCCATCTTCTCCTGCAGGAGAGTGGCTTCAATCCCACGGAGTTTCTCAAAAAGATTTCAATAGCTATGGATCCCGTAGAGGTCATCATGACGTAATGATACGAGGAACATTCGCAAATGTACGCATAAAAAATTTAATCATTCCACCAAGAGAAGATGGCTCCCGTGTAGAAGGTGGATATACATTACTGAATGGCAACCAAACTACAATCTTTGAAGCAGCTAAGTACTACCAAAATCAAGGTATTGCAACAATAGTTTTAGCTGGTGAGGAGTATGGAACTGGATCTTCCAGAGATTGGGCAGCTAAAGGAACACTGTTGCTTGGTGTACGCGCAGTAATAGCTAAAAGCTATGAGCGCATTCATAGATCTAACCTGATAGGCATGGGTGTACTTCCTCTCCAGTTTATAGCCGGGGAGTCTGTTGATAGTCTAAAATTAACAGCAGATGATACCTTTGAGATACTAGGACTTGAAAATGATATAAATCCTCAGGAAAAAATAAAGGTTAGAGTAACAAGACCGGATAACTCAACCCTAACATTTGAGGCTTTATCAAGAATAGACACATCTGTTGAAGTTGATTACTACAAGCACGGTGGGATACTTCCATACGTACTAAGGGAGTTGCTTTCTTAGGAAAAATGCTTAAATTGTTGTTGAGCTAACGTATCCCATTTGCCATTATGGGATTGCCATAACTAAAAATATTGATCTCATCAAGGACATAGCATATCAAAAATTACTATTTCGCTAGTAGTAAAGGAAAAAGTTAACGTTACTACTTAAATAATTTCCGGTATCATAGCCGGTAATATTTTATTAATAAATTTCGACAAATCTCAGATCTCAGATAATATATTTCTACAAACTAAACTCATACTGGTCAATTACAAAAGTGTACACTTCAACCACGTTTAGCAACTCGTTATCAAGTAGTGAAGATATCGTAAAAATGGGGTCATCTGGTAGCAGTAATCAGAGTGTGCTGTCACTTTATGAAGTGTCAGATATTTCTGGAGCACTGGCTACACATAATTCTTGTCCGGGAAACCAACAAGGCGAATCTCTATCCCTATCGATACCTATACCCACTAAAGATAAAAATATTTCGCAAAAGCTTCCGGAGTGGAAACAACCACCTGAATCATATATAGAAAAATTAATATATTTTCTTGAAGAAAAAGATTACAAGCCTTCACATACCCCACAATCAAAAGCATCTCTTCTAGACGGATTAATGTTACAAACAACACCACTATGTGTTGCCGATGAGTTACTTAAAATTGTTAATGATACTGAAGATGGTTTATCATTTTTATTATCAATTTCACAAGATAAAGATAGCTCAATAGAACTACATGAGAAAAAATCAATAAGTAACGTAGATTGCTCGAACGAAGGTTTCATAAAATTTATCAGATCGTGCAATATTATAAAGTTGACTCTTAGTGAAAACTACACAATTGAGCTAAGAACCATGGTTCTTTCAGAAGCAGAAAACTTTAGATGCACATTAATAAAAACCATCAGTGATGCTGAAAATAACAATTTAATTTCTGGAACAAAACAGTGTTTGCTATCACATGCTGTAGAAAACAAGTCAATTGATATCTTTAGAAAAAATATTAGCACAACATCATTAAAATTTCTCTCATCCATTACCTCAAAATTAGATTTTACGGGATTATCTGAATATGAGTTAAAAATATTAGAGTTTGAACAAGCAAAAATATTGATATTCATGCTAATGTGCTATGCAAAAATTGCTGAAAAAATAATCTCTGAAGAAAAAATTAACCCCCTTAAACGTTTTTTTGTAAAATTTGGACATGTACATATCAATAAAATGATGTCTGATAAATTGCAATCAATAATTGAAGAGTTACCCCAAATAGTATCTGCAGTTTTAATTAGAAAACATTCACTAATAAAAAAAGAACTAGAAAAAAAAGGATTATTAAGTAATTCATTTATAAGAAATGTTATTGTTACTTGTACTGGAAGCGAAGAAGTAAAAGATTTGGAGAGAAGAGCCAAAGAGGAGATATCAAAACCATATCTCAAAATAGTAATAAATGGTGATCAATTGGTAGCACAAAACAGTGAAGCATCTAACTATGTAACGTCTGTATTTATTTACAATCTAGCAAAATCGTTAGAAAATTGCATAAGGAATAGTATCAGTATACTACCGTTTGAAGTTTCACTTCAAATACCTATGGAAGAATCATATTCATCATCATGTATTAACTCATCGTCAGTAAGTTCACCACTAAATAGGAAGAGACTTTGTACATCACCAAGTCATGACTATCATGAAAATAGCAAAAAAAATAGACGTGAATTATTTTCAAATTCAGTTGAAGAATACGTAAATGTAGAAAAAGTTAGAGATCTAGCGTAAAATATGCATAATTAGTTGGCACAAAAATAATCTGACGATAAAAATAAAAAGAGAAGAAGAATGGATAATCTGTCTGGAGCCAATTTACAAGCCACCAATCAAAATATCACCGATAATGGCAATAACGGTCGAATTGGAAATAGAAATCTGGAAGAGTCGAGCACAACAAGTTCCCCTAGAGCCAGCAACAGCAGTAGTAATGAAGGCGTATTCTTAAAAGTAAAAGCCACCAAAGTTTTGATCTTAAGTGATGAAGAAACAGCCCCAAGAGCACTTAGGTCACCAACAGGAACAAAAGTTTCTGCAATGGTTCGTGATATAGAAAATAGATCTAGTAAATCTGCCTATGAGGTTAGTACAAGGGAGCCTGTAACAAGAACAAAAGTTTCTGCAATGGTTCGTGATATAGAAAATAGATCTAATAAATCTGCTGGTGAAGTTAGTACAAGGGAGCCTGTAACAAGAACAAAAGTTTCTGCAATGGTTCGTGATATAGAAAGTAGGGCTGAAAGTAGGGCTAATAATCAAATAAATGATGGAACAGCTGCCAACAGAGGAGGAGGAATAGCTGCCAAAGTAGAAAGAGTACCTGGCAGTAGAGAAGAAATGACTGCACATGCAGAAGGAGTAACTGGAAGTGTAGGGGGAATAACTGCCACCAGAGGAGGAATAGCTGCCAAAGTAGAAAGAGTACCTGGCAGTAGAGAAGAAATGACTGCAAATGTAGAAGAAGTAACTGGAAATAGAGGAGGAATCGCTACCACCAGAGGAGGAATAGCTGCCAAAGTAGAAAGAGTACCTGGCAGTAGAGAAGAAATGACTGCACATGCAGAAGACGTAGCCACCGGTAGGAGAGGAGTAGCTACCCCATATCTTCCAGAATCAGCTCAATCATCTACACTCGATAATCAGATGAATACCCCCACCCCCGACAAAATTCCTACTGCCTCACCAAATGCTGACAGCTCGACAACTACAAGCAGTATCGGTAACGATAACAGTAGTAGCAATTCATCTGTAAACCCAAATGCTTCCAGCGGCATAACAAATACGGCAACAACAGGAGACATTAGAGTAGGAAACCAAAACCAAAACGTTGATCTTGGTGGCGTTAGCGTCACAGTCAATGTACCACCAGGATATGCATCACCGCCATCCTCTCCAGCTACATCAGCAGCAAGTGGTCCAGGTAGTGATGGTGGCACTTGTAGACTTAACTTATGGCTCGACAATGCCATAATTGTAGATTCTGGATTCGGATTCCCAGTAGCAGGGGGAAATGAAAGAGAAATACGTTTGATAATGAATACTCTAGCAAGATTAAACGAAACACCAGATGGCAAAAACATATTGGATGAATATGCTAGTTCTTATGCTAGTGATCCTGAGTTTGTAATCTTCCCAAGTTCAACGCTATCATCGCTAGGAATACGCACCAACCCTGGACGAAACGAAGTTACAGGAACAGACGGAATACGCATAGTCATACATGCACCAGACCTTGCTCCAGGAGAAGCAGCAACAGATGCTATGAGATCATCGTCATCACTACTGTCTACTATCCATGACATTAATACAAGACCAACAACAACTATTTTAGCAACTATGGCCCGCAAGACTGGGAGATCAAACAAATCTGGTCCAGGAAATGGCGGTAATACTAATTCGGTAGGAATGCAACCTCCTGATCCTGAACCAGCAGGTAACAATAACAGAGTTGATATACCACCACCACCTCCTCCTCCGCCACCACCTCCTCCTATGGGACAAGGGCGTCCAGGCCCTAGGGCTATGCCAAATAATGCTAATGCTGCTGCTGATTCATCTCCTGCAGAAAAAGCTGCTGCTGCTGCTAAATTAGCAGCAGCAGCAGCCAACCAAAACAGAGATAAAAGATTGGCAGCAATAGCGGATATAGAAAGCAAGAAAAGCCCAAGCGGCGGCATTAACACATTGCCACCTCTAGAAAATCAGCCTCAAGATCTTCATAGTGAATTAATGGCCAAAATAGCTGCTAGAGGAGCCGAAAGTGATAAATTATCAGCAGCTCGCATGGCGGCAATAAAAGAATTAGAGAATAAAGACAGAAAAAAAGATGAAAATAACTAGAGACAACGAAAATTAGATGCAGTAGAGGTACAGTAAAATTAATCAACAATAATCAGCGAAGAATTAACCAGTACGTCTGTAAGAACAAACCACGCGGAAGATTATGCGCTATGCAGTGTGCTGACATAAAAGTATCATTAAAAATAACAAATTTGTAATATCTGAAAGTAAATAATATCTATATCATGGTGCTGTTATCATTACCACATGGTGTAGAGGTGTCTATGAGCTCATCTATAATGCCAGCTGCAGATTCATCTGTAGAAATTGAACTAGATTCTAGTAGCAGTACGATGTCCGTAGACCTTGAGCAATCAGCAGTTGAATCTGATGGCATGCAGCAAGCATCTAGAGGGGGACCAAACGGAGAAGGATCTGATATCTCTCTCCTAACACAAGATGCCTCCTCCTCAGAAACAAGAAATACAGTTCAAAATCGGGAGTTATATTCACTTTTGCTCAATCCTGATCACCTATACACTCATCCCATATCTGCAAATGTAAGTGTGAAAATTTTTGCTCGTGATCCGGTCGAGTTGGCGTCAATACTAAAAAGTATATCTGCAATGAGCTCTCTTTCACCTGAAGAAATGAGAGGTAATTTTGTCATTTGCTCGCGTTCCATTATGATCGATTCTGGAATAGAAATAGGAGAAGGAGTAAGAACAATACGTTTATTGTCAGGTGTAAGAACTGATCCCCCTATCATATGCCGGTTACTAGAATATACCCCTTCTGGTATTCCATTACCTCAAGCTGGCAATTTGGGCATGGGTAGTAACACCGGCGACAACAACCCAATTCCTGAAGATGAGCATATACCCTTCCCCAGCACAAGCATGGGATTTACTGGAAGCAGAAGCTCAAATAATGACAACAAAACTAGTAGCGCTAGGACTGATCTAGAAAGTCTATTGCGACTAATTGCTCAAGAAAGAGGCAACTACAGGCCCGGTAATTTAGCAGAAGCTTCTGATGATAGCGAAGACGAAGTTGACGATATTGAAGATGATAGAAGTCGAGGGTAACACGTTTACCATTAGTGTCTAAATTGTCCCGAATGCAGCCACAACTTCGATACGTACCTGTGTGAAGTTTATTAGAGCTGGTTATACCGTCTGTGAACATATCATGATTGTCATCTAAGTACTAGTTTTAACAGGTAATAAACCTATATCATGCCATAAGAATTTTTCATATCATCTATCAACTAAAATTGGTCCCAGAGGTAGATGATGGATCTTGGTGACAGCACTGATCATAACAAAAGTGTTGGTGAAATACCGAAAGACGCAGAAGAAAGTAATGAACATGAAAACTTTGCATTAGAAGGGGCAAGCGCACAAGTAGATTCAGATTTTTCTCGCCTACAGTCATTAATAGGATTAGAAGTATCTGACTTTTCTCTTGGAAACGATTGTTACATAGATGATGATTGTCTATTTAATAAGCCTCCCTCCCCACAATTAAGCTCTGCAAACAGCTTACTGAAATTTATAGAAAAACACCTCTCTTCTTCAGAACAATTAACACAAGAAATTAATGATATTCAAAGTAGCACTTCAATTGATGAAAGTTTGGAATCAATAGCCAGTATGGTAGAAAAAAAAGACATATCAACAAAAAAAACTATCAAAAAAGCCGCTAGTAGATTTAGAAAAGCTTTATTTAAAGAAAAAGAACTAAAAGAAATTATCATAAAAAGATTAGAAAAACAAAAATTAAAGTCTAAACGACTAAGCACTGAATCTAAAAAATTAGAAGAAGAATTAAATAAAAAAATACAGGAGATAGAAGAAGAAAAATTACTAGAATTTAATGAATCATCATTAAAAACAATGAAATCCAGAGATAAAAAGATAGTTGAAATGGAAGAAAAATGCTTACTTGCAATAAATGCAAGAAAAGCGGAATTAGAAGAAGAAAGAGTTATTGCGATAAAACAGATTGAGGACTCAATTTATAATGATGTGAAACTAGTGGAAGAAAAATTAAAAGAACAAGAAATTAAAAATACAAAGCTGATACAAGAAGAGCATGATAAAACCCTTAAGGAACGAGAAAGTAAATTAAAATTAGATTTAGTAGAAAAAATATCAGCACTTGAATCAAAAATGGAAAAAGAGAAAATACATAAATTAGAAAAAATTAGAGAAAACTTTAAGGATAAAGAGAAGAAAGATATTACTGAACTACGCAGTGCTCTAAGAAATGAAATTTCATCAAAATTAGAAGAACTTAAATTAGCCAATGAAAAAGAAATATCAAAAATTACAATCGCCCTTAAAAACAAAAAAGAAGAAGAATTACAAAAAGAAATTGACTCCCTAAACAAAAGCATGGGACTAGAAAAAGATAGCAAAATTTTTCAACTAGAAAGACACTACGAAGAAGAACTTGCTAAAGTAAAATCTAATCTTGAAGATAAGACGAGTAAAGATATTACTAAGTTTGAAGAAGAATTAAAAATTAAATTTGAATCCGATCAAGATCGAATAAAACAAGAATTTGAATTAAAACTAAAAAAAGAACTATCTTTAGCAGAATTATCTACACAAGAAGATCTAGAAAATAGGATTGCTCAGGTAACACATAATACCAATAAAAAAATATCAGATTTTGAGAAAAATGAGAGAGAACGACTAGTTAATTCTATAAATGAAATAAAATTAGAAACTAAAAAAGAAATTGATGAATATAAATCATCAAAATTGATTGAATTAAAAGCAGAATTGTCAAATTATGATTCAAAAATGGAAAAAGAAAAAGAAAAATTATTTGCGGAAGAAAAAGATAGGTTAAACCTAGAGGTAGAAAAATTCAAAGATGATGAAAAAATAAAATTTGAATCAACCATAGCAACTATAGCAGCTGAGCACAAAGAAAATTTGGCTAAAGAAATTTCTCTTATTAAAGAAATCCATCAAAAAGATATAGACAATTTAGTTAATATCCAAGAAGAAAAATTAAAACAAAAAATAGAAGAAGCCAAATTAAAAGAAGAGGCAATAATATCGATAGCTATTGAGTCTATCAAAGAGGAAAATAAATCTGAATTAGAAAAAATTAAGAATAAATTGCAGCTTGAATATCAAAAAGAAATAGATCTTTTTAGGTTACGTAAGAGTACAGATTTAGAGGATAAAAAATTGCTATGCGAAAAAGAATACACTGATATGTGTGTTTGTCTTGATAATGAGTACAAAATTAACTCAGAAAAGGCGTTAAAATCTAAAAAAGAGATGGAAGAAAAATTAAACACTGCTATTTCCGAGGTACTGCTAGAAGAGGAAATCAAACTATCAAAAACAAAAGAAGAATCTAAAAAAAGAATAACTACTGCCATTAATAAATCGAAACAAGAAGAGGAAGAATGGATATCAAAAGTTAAAGTAGAATCAGAAGCAAGATTAAATACCGCTATCGATAAGGCCCAAAGGGAAGAAACGGAAACTTTATTAAGAGTAAGAGAAGAATCTGCAGTAAAATTGACCGATGCTATTAGTAAATCACAACAGGAAGAAAAAGAAATTCTACTAAAAATAGAAAAAGAATATGAATTAAAGATAGTTGATGCCATTAATAAGGCAAAACAAGAAGGGGAAGTAGCTATATCAAAAATAAAAGAAGAATCTGAGACAAAATTAGCTACTGCAATTAATAAAGCAAAACAAGAAGAAGAAGAAACTATATCAAAAATAGAAGAAAAATCAAGGGAAAGAATAAATAGCACTATTACCAAATTACAAAGCAAAGAGGAAGAAGAATTATCAAAATTACAACAGGAATATGAAACAAGAGTAAATGCTGCCATTATTAAATCACAACAACTAGAAGAAGAAATGATATCAAAAGCAAGAGAAGAATCTGAAACAAAATTAGCTGCTACTATTTCTAAAATAAATCAAGAATCAGGAGAAGAAATACTAAGAGCTAAAAAAGAATCTGAAGAAAAATTAGTTGCTGCCATTAATAAGACAAGACAAGAAGAAGCAGAATCGCTATCGAAACTAGAGAAAGAATATAAAGAAAGAACATCAGCATATATTACTGAATTACAAATAAAAGAGGAAGAAGAATTATCAAAATCACAACAAGAATATGAAGCAAGAGTAAATGCTGCCATTGTTAAAGCACAACGACTAGAAGAAGAAATGATATCAAAAGCAAGAGAAGAATCTGAAACAAAATTAGCTGCTGCTATTTCTAAAATAAATCAAGAATCAGGAGAAGAAATACTAAGAGCTGAAAAAGAATCTGAATCAAGCGTAGCAGATGCCATTAATAAAGCAAAACAAGAAGAAGCGGAATTACTATCAAAACTAGAGAAAGAATATAAAGAAAAAGTAGCCAATTATCTTACTGAATTAAAAAATAAAGAGGAAGAAGAATTATCAAAATTACAACAGGAATCAAAAGCAAGAATAAATACTGCCATTATTAAATTACAACAAGCAGAAAAAGAAAAACTATCAAAAGTAAGAGAAGAATCCGAGAATAAATTATCGGCTATAATTGATAATATAAATCAAGAATATGAAGAAAAAGTATTAAAAAATGAAAAAGAATCTAAATTAAGATTAAATGATAAGATTGATAAAATAAAACAGAAAGAAAAATATGAATTATTAATGGCAGAAGAAGAGTCTGCATCAAAATTAACAATTGCCCTCAATAAAGCACAACGGGAAGAAGAGGAAACTTTATTGAAAATAGAAGAAGACTATGAAACAAGAGTAACTAATGCTATTACTGAATCGCAGCAAAAAGAGAAAGAAATACTGTCAAAAGTAAGTGAGGAATATTCAAAAAAATTAGATACTGCCATTGATAAAATAAAACAAGAGTTAGCAGAAAAAGTATCAAAAGCGGAGGAAGAATCCAGAATAAAACTAGCCAATAACATTGCCGAAGCAAAACAAAAAGAGAAAGATGAATTATCAGTAGTAGAACAAGAATTTAAAGCCAGATTGGCTGCTGCCATTACTAAGGCACAAGAGGAAGAGGAAAAAGTACTATCAAAAGCAAAAATAGAATCGGAAGCAAGGTTGGCAGCTGCCCTTGAAAAACTACAACAAGAGGAGAGAGAAAAATTATCAAAAACAAAAGAAGAGCCGGCAGCTAAAGTTACCGCTCTGCACCAAGAAGTAGAAGAAAAATTATCAGATACAGAATCCATCAGTGCTGATCAACCATTTAATGATATGTCTTGTGTTGACGGAGTCCCAAAAGAAGATAAATCCTCAAAATTAGATCCTGTAGTAAAAAGAAAAATCAAAGCTACTAAAATAGCTAAAAAAGAAGGCACTGGATCAGGAGAAATACCTGCGGAAGAATCTCATCAATTAAATTTAGAAGAAATTATAATAAAAAATAAAGAATTGCATAACACTCTCTTGCTAGATTTTGCTAATAGTAGAAATTTGTATTCCCATGAATGCAACGGAATACCGATGTTATTATATGCTCGCACAGAAAAAGAATTGTCTAGCATCATAAGATCAGTTGAAATGATGTCTCGTATCTTGTCACGTGATCAACAGCACTTATCATTTTCCAAACCAGGAATAATTTGCTCTTCAAAAATTTTAGTTGATAATGGTATCGAGATTGATGAAAATAAAATACTGCGCATTACCAAAGAAGAAATAGGTACCGGAATTACATTTATAACAATTGGTATAGGAAACATTGAATTATTAAGTAAACAATATAGTATATCAAGAATGCAACTTCCACAATTTGCAATTGATGAAATCAGTACACAAAGAAGGAAAAAAGAATCCAAAAAATCCAGAATACACCGAGACAAAGTACGATCTAGGGAAAAGAAAACCTATGCCGGAAAAATAACTTCATCATCTAGCGAGCATGAATATGATAGCTAGAATTATTTATAGTAATAATTAATTAGGAGGGATATCTTTCATAATATCCTCTATCAACCAAGGCACACAGGAGATATGCATCCATTCAGGGTGATCCTTAGATTTAACCAAAGATACAACAACTTTAGAAAATAATACATTCTTACGACAATCCCCTTCATAAACTGATAAAAACCCTTTATTTTTCAATTCATGTAACAAATCTACAGTGTTTTGATAAGAAACTATAGGATCAGATTTCTCATGGTATAAATGAAATTCAACTGATGATTTAGGTGCAATTTCCCGCAAAGACAAAAGCTTATTAGTAATAGTGTCAACAGACATCCCGGTGTAAATATTTCTGTACTTTCCTTCAAAAATTTCTTTTACAAATGACCTTTTCGGTAACCCTATAATATCGTAGAATCCATAATCAAAAGCATCAGCAGACATGTCATTATATGCAGCTATTGACCTAAGATACTTACGCATAAAAACGGGAAGAAAGAATTTATTAGAACGGATATAATGGAGGTATCTATCTTTCTTTGAGTCATTACCGATAACCATACTTGCGTAGGAAAAAAACATCTTTTCTAAGTTATAGGGACCATCAGCGACATATACATATTTAACCGATCCAGGATCTATGGCTAACATATATCTAGCCATGGCCATGCTGGTATGGGCACCCTGTGAAATACCCATCAAAGAATCACCTGCTCTTAGTTCTACATGATAGCGATTCCTGAAGTAACCACGAATAGCCGTAATTAAATCATAATACTCTTGAGATTCTATTATCTGCATTAAGTACGGTTCTGTTTCATTTTTAGTCAATCCAAATCCGAATCCATCTGAAGAAACTACAACATATCCACGAGAAGATATTAGTGCACCCACAATAGTTTCGAAGGTATTAGTATCTGTCTGTGCGGACCCATTTAAAACTGTGGCATGCTGATAAGAAAAAATTGGGATATTGGAGTAATCAATATTTTTACCTTCTGGTATTATAACAATTGCACTTAGGTGTGTAGGAGAACCGTATGGATCAATTGTGCTATAGATGACATAGTAAAAAGAGACACCATATAGCGATGCTGGGTAAAGAACATGAGGAAAATAAAGAGACATCACTAAATTAAGTGCGGAACCACTAAAATTTCCACGAGATAGATTATGAATTTTACTTATTATGCCCTCTCCTATAGTGTTTCCTATATTAACAAATGCTTTCCAAGCTTTTGCATCAGTAGGCAACTCTGACTCATGAAGACCAAAAGAAATTTTAGTGGGAGCAGTACTAACTTGCTCTCTGCTTAAATGATTAGTACGGCTCAGGTGAGGAATAAATATATTTAATGGTAGAATGGATATGATGCGGCCTCGATTATATATATCACTTTCTGAGGTAGTAAAAGATGATATTTTGCGACCACCAAAAAATATGGTGTGTTTGGTGTTGGGAGTAAAATTCCTTAGTGTACGAACTGTAATATCTCCGTAAAAACCATCACCGCTTATAGACCTATACTCATCATGTAATAAAAGGCGAAGAGGAACTATTCTGTCTTCGCCATAATGCACGGTAACATCCATGCATGCATGTAGTCTGTTAGATGTATAAACTATAGATATATCCGAGTTCATTGGAACTTTGATAGTACCTTCTCGCGGAATAACACTTCTGACAACACAGGAACCATCGTCGAAGTAAGGCGCACCACGACCAGAGGCATAAATAACACCTGACTGAACGGAAAAACAAAGTATCATAATGATGAATTTTCCAGCCGTAGACGTCATCACTTCCCCATAGCATCTATATGGAAATACCAACCACCAACCATATTACAGCATCAACAAGTGTGTAAATTACAGACAAGAGGAGAATAGACAGTTGGAACCCTCACACATCATGGAAAGTTACCACAAAAGCAGAATTATTTTCACAAAACCAGAACGATCTTAGCAATACAGAAAAGCACCAAAAACCTTATCAAGGTTCGCTTATCAGCAAAATAATGGTACGTCAATGAACAACTGCAGGCAAGCTCATGAAGACGTCAAACGAAAGCAACAGATTTTCCAAAAGTTCTTCGGAATTTTCTAATGCATGCTGGGAGTCAAAAGCCTCCTCCAGCTCCTTCCTGAAGCGTACGGCAACACTGCCCGTTATGAACCCAATCAATCCTACGTCCTTATTCAGGATTTCGTAAGCTTCGTGCTTGGGATACTCCACGATAGAAAACCGAGGGCTATTGTATACAAGATTTATTGACAAACTTCCTCCCGAAATCAGAGTGACACCATGGACCGAAAAAATACGCAACTCTTCGCAAAAACATCAACTCTGCCATGACAATTATGAAACTCTACTAGTGAATAAAGACGCCATCTTTTTGAAAGCAATCTCTGAGAGCTCCACGCCATTATGGGCACATTAATCTATTTTGTAAACATCACCCATCAAAATGAAAGCAATACAATTTAATCTAACAAAAAATAAATATGGTCATCAATAATCTACAAGAAAAAATCAAATAACTGATTTTGAGAACAGCACAGTAAAATGTGTTTTTTTGCACGTGTCACAGCAGTGTATAACCACACTCTAGAAAAGAACATTTTCTTACCTGGAGGAACTAAAATAGCAACAGAAGAAAACTGAGAGCCTTGAGATTTATGCACTGTAATGGCCCAAGCTTCCTGACAAAGTGGCATATCATGCCAAGGAACAAATCTTGCTCCACAGTGAGTAACAAAAAACACACCTGGCTGACCATCTTGCCAATGAAAGATGCCAACATCACCGTTGTACAAATCCTTATCCGGAGTATTTTTCAAAACCATTAGCGGAGTACCAGAAAAAAAAAGATGATAGTGCTTAGATCTATTCAAACGCTTAGAAATTATCTGTCCAATAACTCTGTTAGTATTCTTAGTACCTAAACTACCTTCGGAAACAGCACATAACACACGGTACTTAAAAAGAGCGTCAAACCAAGCATAAATATCGTCCTCAGAATCTACAGTTTTCTCATACAAACTGTATCCATCCACTATGGTGCTCCACAATCTTTCGTGGGAAGTACATACGGGATCAACGAAATCAATATCTGATTTAAAAATTTTTCCTTGAAATATAAATTCTTCTATAATGTGGATGTTGCTAGATAAAATTGACTCTGCCAAGAGGGGAATTTCCTTAGACAAGAAGCGATAGTTTCTTTTCAATGTAATCACAGGTGATAAATTTATCCCTGAAGGAAGTAGTACATTAATATCAGTATTAACAATTTCTCTAAATACAGAGCCACCCTGTACCGGTCCTAATTGGCAACTATCGCCCAACAATATGAGACGTGATCCTTTCTTCATGCGGTTCATCAATGTCTTCATTAGACAAACATCCAACATAGATGACTCGTCAACAATAACAACATCAAAGGTAAGCGGAAAACACTTGCATCTATGTGGATAACCTAGAAGTCTATGAATAGTTTGAACCAAATATCCAGACAAACTTAATCCCAAATCACTATTAGCAAATAATTCCTTAACTTGATCAAAAATATTGATCAAGTTCATTGCTGCTTTTCCCGTTGGAGCACAAAGAGCAATCGAAAAACTTGGGCACAGCCTGTAAAAAGCATTCAGTATACCAATTAAAGTCGTGGTTTTCCCTGTTCCTGGACCTCCGGTAATAACAACCCAAGGAAGAAGAAGAGTCGTATACACAGCCCTCATCTGATCCGTGTACTCGCACTCACCCGGAAAAATTAATCTGACTACAGAATCTGCTTCACCTACAGGACAAACAGGATCTAGAAAAGATTTTCCTAAGAAAGATTCACAAATAAACCTTCTGTCCCTAGAAAAACTATAAGTAGAAAAATAAAGTCCATCTATTAAAAATGGCGTTTTAATTTCATCTTCGTACCTAGAAACTACTCCTGTACCCAGCAAAAGATCAACATCTAAAGGCAAAACATACGTCTTCCCTTCACCATGCAACCAATTATGGCAAAAAGAACGAACATACTTAACCAACACAGACTTAGATTCAATTGAACAACAAAAATTTACTTGCTTACAAGACCAATCAACAAACATATCCACCCAACTGTCTGATAAATCGGCCCGTGCATCATCACCTGGTCTTGCCACTACTAACAAACTCCTTCCAAGCCATAATTAGATCATTTGATGGGCGTTTAAACCAAATACCAGATCCCAACTTTTCTCCAAATCCACGAAGAAAAATGTAGAATACTCCTCCAAAATTAACGTCGTACGAGTAATTAGGTAGCTTTTTATGCAGCCATAAATTAATTGACCATACATATAGCATGGCCTGCAAGCCGTAACCCTCATTCAACATAACTTTTTCCAAGGAATCATAGCTATAATCATCGACACCAACACCCAGGTCATTAGTTTTCCAGTCAATGATATAGAATTTACCGTCGTGTTCAAAAACAACATCAATTACCCCGCGTAAAAACCCTGATGGCCAATCATCTGAAATAGATGGAACCGGCCAATCGTGATCACGCAATAATGACACAGCATCATAAACACAACCTGGATTCCATGAATATAAAAAATCTAACTCGTGAAAGCGATTATTGGCATTTATTGATGATAGAGATATATCTAACGGAAAAAGTGCTGTAGATAGCCAATTTGGAAGATGCCGTAAAATAATATCAACTATATAAGGATGAAAATTTGAATATTCCTTATATTCATCTTGTATGTGCAGTAATTGATCGTTCCAAAGTAAGGAATCGGTATAGTTAATAACTTCAAGTACACGATGAACCATAGATCCTAAAAAACGCGATCCTGGTACAATCTTGAAGGAGTCCCAAGGAGAAAACAGCGATTTCTCTGCAGGCAATTGTGCGGCACCATATAAAAAATGGTGGCTAGAACCCTTCCACAATTTACTAAAACTTGAACAATGCCAAACTTCATCGATTAATTTCCTGTTTGATAAATCAACGTTACAGGGTAAAACACCAGAATTAGGCACATAAAAATAAGATTCTGTAGCTAAGTCACACTCTGAACTAATGGATACTCCTATGCAATCATCACACCACTTCTGCCAACAATCGTCCGAATAAACAAGCTTAGATTGAGATAACCAATCACTGTAATCCTTATCACAGCTCATCAACAACCAATTCATCGCATTAAAAAGTTGCTCTCTGGGATAACGAGATTTATAGTTACCAAGCACCAAGTACACTCCTTCACAAGCTCTGGTTAGTGACACATAAAGCAACCTAACTTGTTCAGCCAAAATTTCCCTCTCATACGTATGAACTCGCTCGTTATACTTAGATGATCCCCAATCACAGTAATACCCCCCTCGCTCTCTAGTAATTATAGGGTAAGGCGATGCTATAGAGGGAACTGACCATGAAAACGGACAAAAAACAAATGGATATTCCAAACCTTTAGAAGCGTGTTGGGTAACTATTAATACTGCATTATCAACATAATCCAGTCGAAGTCGATAATCATCAAGAACATATCCGCGATGAGCATCATCACGGCGTTTATCAATTTCATGAATTAGTGTAAGAAGATCACGGCATCGTAACCAATCCGATTGCAATATGTCTATCAAATGAAATAAATTAACTATATGTCTCCTACCATTATCAATTTTCATCAAACGAAGCATTACGCCATAGGTATCACAAAATTGATAAAAAACACTCGCCAATCCATAATAGTGTAATTTTTCAACTTCTAGCGGAAATTTTTGAGAAAAATTCTTATAAAGATCTGATTTATAATTCAATTCATCAACAGAAAGACCAATAAGGGGAGTCATCATCAAGGCCCTATATTTAGTAGCATCCTGAGGATCATATAGTGCCCACAAAAAAAGTATGATCCACTGCGCCTCCTCCGAAACAAAAACACTAGCTTGATGAGCCTTGGTTGTTGGTATTCTCCTCTCCCGTAAAGCATTTTGAACTAAATCTGCCTGATAATGCGAATGAACCAAAACAACTACATCACCCGGAGAAATTTCTCTATTAACCCATTTCAATTCCCCTCTTTGAGCTCGCAGCAACAAAGAAAGTATTTTTTGAGCAACATTATTTGCAGACCAAATAAGTGCCTGGGTTTTAGTTAATAAGGAAGGTAAAAATGAAATTTGAATAGGTGGATCAGGATTATCTTGTAATAACGAAGATTTTTTTTTTGAAAAAACTGGATAATATTCTATCCCCTTAAAAATAAATGGATCCTTCTTATTAAAAAACAGATAAGAAATTCCACTTAATAAATCAGGAACGGAACGATAGTTGTCAGTGAGAGTATACCGCTTAACATCAATATCACTAATAATATCGAGATAGGCATCTATATCAGCGCCGCGGAAACCGTAAATAGCCTGCTTGGGATCTCCAACATAGGCAATAAACTGATTAGGTAAACAAAAAACTTTACGGAATATATTTTGCTGTAAAAAATCTGTATCTTGGCATTCATCAATTAAAATGTATGGAAACTGCTGCGCAACGTACAGTGCCACATTATCTTTACTACTAAGCAAATTGTGGAAGGATCGCAACAAATCATCATAAAAAACAACTCGTCTATGTTTTTTTTCTTCATCCAAGAATTGTTGAACTTTTTGGGTCAATAAATGCCAAAATCGAGCACTGTCGTATCTAAACCAATCATGCAGAAAACTATAAGAACACTTCAGCTTTGAAATAACATCCAATAATGGGTGAGAAACCATTCTAAACGATTTTTTCAAATGCTTTTCAAGTGTAGGATAAGTTAATAAATCAAAATCATCTTTCCATTCAAAAATATCATTAGATAGCATAGAATTACGCAAAACATCTAAAAGATTAGATATCTTAGTATCCGTATAATATCGTGCACTAAAAGATCCTCTACAAATCTTTGATTGAAGGTCAGTAATTGTATCTATATTTAAAATAGACAATACATTTTTCCTATTTATTTTTATATCTACTAAAAGATCTGATAGAGAAATTTTAGGAATAATAGGTAACTCCCAAACAACATCTTCACGAAAAACCCAAGGTTTCATAAAATTAATTATTTTTTTAGGATTTGGATATTCATTCAAAAATTTTCTGAAAGCACATAAAGAATAATCATCATGTTTTGTAGGCCAGTACGTAGGATTAAAAAACATTCTCATAGTTTGTATAACAGCAAATTCATAAACATCACTAGAATCAGAAATAACATTTTGATCTAGCAACCATCCAGAATCGAAATTCATCTCCCTTAAAATACGTTGACAAAATCCATGAATAGTATATATGGGAGATTGATCAAAATCATAAAGAGCACATTTTATGGACAATATTAAATCGCTACGTGAACGCTTAAGCAGTAACTTCGATAACCACTCATACTCAGGTAATAATTCCTCTTTATGATGGGATAAGGAATATAATAGGAAGGTTAAACGTTGTCTAATCCTTTGCCTCAATTCTGCCACAGCAGAACGAGTATATGTTACTACTAAAATAGATTTCACATCACATGGTTCTTCAATAGCTAGTCGCAAATATAAAGAAACGATACTCCATGTCTTACCAGTACCAGCACTAGCCTCAATCAAACAACGACCATTAAGAGGAATTGACCATATAAAATGTGTCATATTAATCTTTTAAGATAAGAGTCCCAAATCAATTTGGCATAAAAATCAAACTGTGAATTAGATAAAGCATCAGCTCTACCAAAATCATAAACAAGCTGGTAATAAGGATCATTTAGTTCACCACCTTGCCACTCATTTCCTTTCCAAATACTATAAGCATAAGATAAATTACTATTTTTTATGGCATATTCATATGAGGTTCTAGGAAAAAATGGCACTACCCCCTTCAAAGAATTATGACAAACTGAAATTAAATCATCCCAACAGCTATTGGCTTCATTTTTAGTCAGAACATCTAAGGAAATAACTTCATCTGGTGTCACTAACAAACTATGGTTCTTAGGAGAAGAAGCAGCACAGTAAAAAATATGCTCAATCCAAAAGCGAAGATAATCATCAATAAATGCTTTGGGCAATATTTTAATCATACGAAAATCAGCAACAGATATAGTACCAAAAGACCCCTTATCTAACTCATATGACTCCTCAGATAATTCAATATAAGGAACAGCATTAAGATCTAGGCGCTCTTTAATTAATGCCACAGATTTACATAAAATATCCCACTCCCTTTCTCCATAGATACCATAAGGAAAATCTATACTATTTTTGGTATCAGAAAAATTGAGATCAGAAATAAGACAAGACATTATCCATTTTTTTTTACTAGAAATATTCAGGGAAAATGGTTCATCATCACGTTTTACTCCATATGAAAAGCTAGCATTAACATTGGCTATTTTGGTCAAAAAGTACCTAATTGGATGCGACAATATTCTTATTACATTATCAAGATTAAAATTAGATAATGAAGAAACGTAACCACTGGTAGAAGTTATTTTATTTTCCTCACTAAAAGTACCATCCTTAGTTAAATATTGCACTTGTAATGAACAATGATCATGAAAAAATGATTTCTCAACCTCTTCTCGAGGATGAGAGCATTTACAAAAAGGAAGCTTATCGGAGAGATAACGCACTATGTCCTCTATCAATACGGAAGGAACACACAGAGAATAATTATTTTGTCCCCACGCAACGTAACTTAAGTGGACATAATCTGCTTGCATAAAAGAATCAAGAAAAGTGGCTCTATCATCACGAGAACAATTATCATCACCTGGGCGAGGAAAAACAGACATCAAATCATAGTGGCACTTCATCAAAGGTCGTGGAAATATCCCCTCTCCTAAACCTAAACAAGCTAAAACCTTATATGGCAAACCTGACAATCCACCATAGTAAGTAACGGTAACCGAACCGGAAGGAACTGAGCCACGTAGAGGTTCATTGAAAGAGCTAATTAACATTTCCATAACTAAAGAAAAATCAACAAGTTCCTTGCCTTTATAAAAAGCAAAAAAATTATTTTCCCAATTATCATAAATCTCATCCAAACCTCCACACAGCTCTGAAGGACACCACTTACTAATAGAATCTTTGATCCAAATTACCCAATCTAGAATATAATGTTTTTTTCTTAGCCGCTCAGGCCAATCGCGCAATAAATTAACTAAAAATGATATTACACCCATCTGCTCAACACTCAATGCATGCAAATCATTATCAAAACAAAAATTATTAAATAAATTATCAAGTGCAAATATCCATGTATGTCTATACTCTTCAACTGCCCAATCTGCACGGTGCATGGAATCCAAGCCCCAACGCACACCAAGATCGTAAATAATCTTCTCCAGATCTTGCCAATCTTTTTGTGTTAAACTGAATGATGATCTAACAATAGGCAACCTAATCCATGATAAAACTAGTGAATATTCGTAACGTGAATTAATAATGTTAAGCCACTGAGAAATAGCAACACTAATATCTGTCATATCTCTGCGCGGTAATCCGGTAATAGTGTAGGGAATAAAGTAATCTGAATTTGAAAACACTGCATCTACCCAACCTACATTCTTAGCTAGATTCGGAACCCAAACTAAGACTTCACTTGGATTAATGGATTCATCTTCATGAAACAGTTTTTGGAGACGTCGATGAATAACATGTAATTCATCGATAAAATGACAACACCTATGTATCTGTAGCGACTCATCTGGAAGCAAAATTTCTTCATCAGACCAATTTAAAATATCGTTTTGTATTCTATGAATAACACTATCTTTAGCAGCAACACAAAATTTTTCTTCTGTTGGAACATCATGTTGTAAAAACCACTCTATCAAATCACGACGTGACCTCCCCCATGCAGCAAGCAAAACATTTCCCGTCTCTAGATAATCGATCGACTTACTATTTTTTATTTCCCGATAAGTAAGATCTGCTTGATCACGGATATCACCCCAATAATTTTCACATGGGTTTATAATCCAAATAGTTATGTCCATCCATCTTGATAGAGCACAATAAGCTGACCAGTACAGAGGAGGAATAGAGGCTAAGCAAAATAAAGTAATCGATTTAGGGGCAAAATTTGGCAAAGGAATAGTATCAGAGGTGCTAATATGATTGATCCAATCAACCAAAATTTCTGAAGAAAAATCGTCATCCGCAAGTTTAAACCACAAAGAGGCTTGCCAGTCCTCGCTTGCTCCTATTGATAAATATTCACCATTTCTCCATGCGAGTATCCAATCTGGACGGTAGCGATCGTACCTATCAAATGTACTGAGTATCTGCGATGCAAGGTAATATCTAGAAACATCGTTAAGATCTAAGCTGGAAAAAAAACCATGTTCCTGGTTATTACATAGTTCTCTCCAAATACGGTAAAAACGCTCACCTTGGATTCTTTTAGTAATACTTTCATCAACACGTTTGTCTAAATGGCCTACCATTGACCATAAAAAAGAAGCCGGAAAATCAAATGACAAACCAACACAAATGCCATCTTGATCAGCAATCTGATAAGCAATCCAATCCGCGTGTCCACGGCTAGGAACAATAAATCGGTGAGTCCTACTCCAAATACACTCACGAGAAAAAGAACTAAATATATCCTTTGCAACATCAACAAGACGGTTGAAATATCGCACCTGTAATGACACTCACCCCCCAAATATATCAACACCTACAATTATCAGCCTTGACCGAGGTGGACGAATTATACATAATGTCATCCTGTTCCTCGATAGCTCAGTTGGTAGAGCAACGGACTGTTAATCCGTGGGTCGTTGGTTCGAGTCCAACTCGAGGAGCCACTGTCTGATCTTCTTCAGCTGTTTCTCTATGGACATTAACTTTTCCTCGTTTTCTTTTAACATTTGTTTTTGCCTGTTAACTACGTTGGCTGGTGCCTTGTCGCAAAAGCTTGGTTGTGCAAGTTTTTCCCTAATTAATTGGCAATTAGCCATTATTTTGTTGTGCTCTTTCTCGAGACGTTTTTCTTCATTAGCATGGTCTATGGAGACATCTAAAGCTATAGTTAATCCATCAACTTGCCCTTTAGGGGCAAAGACAGAGTCCATATTATCTGTAAAAGATATATCGCTTACTTTTGCCAACTGCCTCAAGTATCTGCTGTCGTACGGCCAAAACCCCTTCCTCTCCACTATCAAGGATACCTTATGTGATGGAGAAACTTTCATCTCTGAACGCAGGTGGCGAATGGCCGCAACCATTTTTTTAAATGAAGCCATAACACCCTCTGCTGTTTCATCATTACAAGAATGATCGTACTTAGGGTACCCTAGCTCTAGTATCGAAGGAAAAGAACGCATATGAATAAGGGGAGAAACGTTCTTCCACAGTTCTTCTGTTAAGAAAGGAATAATAGGATGAGCCAACCTCAGTCCTATATCAAGCACCAAACAAAGAACATAGGATGTGTGAGAAACAACCTCTGATCTAGAATCAGCAAGCTGTACTTTTGACATCTCAATATACCAATCACAGTACTCATCCCAAAAAAAAGAGTGAATAGCTTGCGCTGCCCAATCAAAACGGTACTGCTGAAATGATTTATGCACAGTATCAACGGTACGATTTAGCACAGACAAGATCCATTTATCCACCCAGGATGAATAGGAGAAATCACAACGAACCAATTTACCATCAACGTTCATAAGAACAAAACGAGCAGCATTCCAAAGCTTATTACAAAAATTACGATAACCAGCACAACGATCTAAATCAAATTTTATATCCCTACCAGGACTAGCCAAGGATGAAAAGGTAAATCGCAAAGCATCCACTCCATAGGCCTGGATGCCGTTCGGAAATTCCCTCAATGTACGCTCAACAATATCACTCTCCTTAGATGGATTCATAAGGGCAAAGGTTCTCTTTTTGAGTAATTCTTCCAGGGAAATACCGTCAATCAAGTCTATAGGATCCAAAACATTACCTTTGGATTTAGACATTTTCTGGCCTTCTCCATCGCGGATTAACCCATGAACATAGACTGTACGAAAAGGAACCTTGCCTGTTATGTAATTGGTAATCATAATCATCCGCGCCACCCAGAAAAAAATGATATCGAAACCAGTAACCAAAACAGAAGACGGCAAATATAGGTCCATAGCTGGGTTGGAAACATCAGGATACTCGGGAGTCCAACCCAAAGATGAAAAAGGCCACAAAGCGGATGAAAACCAAGTATCTAATACATCAGAGTCCTGAATAAGGGTGCCAACATAACCGTCCTTACGTGCTAACTGGTAGGCCTCATCTTCATCATGAGCAACCCAAACACTTCCATCATCAGAAAACCAAGCAGGAATACGATGACCCCACCAAAGTTGTCTCGATATACACCAATCCTGTATTTCAGAGAGCCACCTGTAGTAGGTGTTGTACCAAACATCAGGAACAAAAGTAATCTCTTTTCGCTTACAAAGATCCAAAGCTGGCTCTACTAAAGACTTCCAGCCACCAGGAAGTCCATTACATTGAGTGATAGAAGTCAAATCTACAAACCACTGATCAGTAATACGTGGCTCTAAAACAACCGATGTTCTATCCCCGCGAGGCAGTACAAGTCGATGAGGTTTCTGATCGACCAAAAAACCAGTATCTTTAAGCTCTTGCAACAAAATTTTTCTAGCATCATAACGATCCAGCCCTCGATAGGATTCAGGAATTTCTCCGACAAGACGACATTCATCGTCAAAAATGGTTAGAAATGAAAGCGAATACCTAATGGCCCTTTTATAATCGTCAAAATCACTAGCCGGGGTAACCTTTACGCAGCCAGTACCAAATAAAGGATCAACTGAATCATCAGCAATTACTGGAATCGATCTGTTGCAAATGGGCACAAAAACATGCTTTCCTATCCAAGATTTATATCTATCGTCATCAGGATGAACCGCAACAGCAACATCACCAAACAATGTTTCCGGGCGAGTAGTAGCTACGATAAGACAGCCATTACCATCAACAGCACGGTAAGAAATATACCAAAGGAATCCATCCTCTTCAGTATTAACAACTTCCAAATCAGAAACAGCAGTTTTTAGAAGTGGATCCCAATTAATAATTTTCTTGCCACGATAAATAAGACCATCACGGTACAAACGTACAAAAACAGCAGTCACATTCCTAGAAAGAGCAGAATCAAGTGTAAAAGACTCCCGTGACCAATCACAACTAACACCAAGGCGACGCATCTGAGTAGTGATCTTACCTCCGGATTTAGACTTCCAATCCCAAACCCTATCTAAAAAACACTCACGACCCAGATCGTGTCTAGTCTTACCTTCGATAGCCAATTGCCTCTCAACAACAATCTGCGTGGCAATGCCTGCATGATCAGTTCCTGGTTGCCAAAGAGTGTTGTAACCGCAAAGATAGTGATATCGAATTAGGATATCCATAAGAGTCTGATTAAATCCATGACCCATATGCAAAGTACCAGTAACATTTGGAGGAGGAAGCAATATGCAAAAAGACTTAGATCTTCTACAATCGCAACCCATTCTGAAATAGCCGCGAGCCGACCATTCATCGCGCCAAAACGCTTCAATCGTAGCCGGATCATAACTTTTGGAGAGCGACACCACAAAATACCTCAATTCTTCATAATCGTGACTGGGACTCAATAAATCTACCAGCGTCTTCCAGGGCTTGCTCCGCAGTCACCGACAATTCATACAGATGGTGAAAATTGTGCGTCATGTTAGGGTAAAGATGCAACCTAAGATTTTCATTAAAACAAGAGGCATCAGAAAACATTTGTTGCAAAGAAGGAACGAAAAAATCGTCTTGTCCTGCCTGAATAATTATCGGTGGCAACTTAGACCAGGATGAATCCACAACAAAATCTGATGGAGAACCCATCAAACGCCGGTGAGAAAAAACATGATCAGACAATAACCAATCCCCCCGATAATTTACTCGATCGCGAAGAGTACGATCCCAAGAAGTAGATAAAAAAGGACTCATCAGTACAGCAGATGCCGGCTGAGGCAAAGACCTTTTTTGCAATTGCAATAATAACGATAGTGCTAAAGAAGAACCCCAGGATTGACCAACAACAGTAATGTTTGCAGGAGAAACACCTTGCCTCAACAAATACTGATAAGAAATTAGGGCATCATCGTACTGGGATAAAAAATCGTGCTCCGGAGCCAATCTGTAATGTGGCAAAAAAACTCTAGACCTAAAAAAATGAGAGAGAGCCAGCATGAAGCGTTTCTCCAGGGCAGAAAAGAACAGTCCCCCACCATGAAAATAAAGCACTACAGCATCCCCTGATGATACTACCCACTCCGCAGATAGGTGCTGGCAAGAAACTTCCTCCCTAGACATAACAACAGGAGACGAAAATGGACAAAAAGAACATGAGTCCATGAATTTTCTAGCTTCATGAATGCGAGAGCCATCAGATTCAGCAAGGTAGACAAAAGCCCCCATTTGCCTACGGCGGAAACTATTTAAGAAAGAGAGATGACGACTGGTAAGAACTCGACCGGGTGAAATAAAACGTCTAAGGTATGGTAAAACATACGAATCGTAAATAGCACGGAGGCTATTCCTCGTGTTCTGAAAAATCGAAAGCGCCAAGTGTAACATAAAGTATTCGTCTCCTTAAGGTGAAATACCGACTCCTATTTCTGTTGGAACCAAATGGAGACACCCAACCGACATCATCAAAATCATCATAAAATCCACACTCAGTAGAAAAAATCATACAACCCCCCAGTAATAGAAGAAAAATTATCAAACTAAAATCAACATAGTTTTGCACCAACGATCGTGCAAAAACTGCCTATCTTTGTCAAAAAAAACCCAAAAAAAGTTTATCGGAAACAAGGCAAAAACAAGAAAGTACCTAGCCCAAAGACGACTTTTAGTCAATTTATGTCCATCACGACAAACCAATTTAATACGCCAAGATTTCATAGCCAAAGTCTGGCCAGACATATACCAACAATACGTATAATAAAAACCAGTAGTAATCAGGAAAAACAACTGAGCCAAAAAAGAATGCCAACCAGTAAGAGACACAATAACCGAATGCTGGCGCGAGGGAATAAACCCTACAAAGTACTCAAAAATAGTAACAAAAACAGCCAGAAACAACAAAATTGAGAATAAAAACACCATTTCGTATAAAATAGATAAAAACCTGCGCCCCGTCGATGCTAGGAATTGATCTCCAGCCACTGGATGCATCATAACTTCCTCTATCTCCTGTCAAAAAGGAACAAATAATGTTATAGAATACCAACAATGAAACTATTATCACCTCCAACAGGGCACATATAATTTGACAAATGGCTTTTTCTAATGAACACAACCACCGCAACCTATAACCTCCCCGAACCTTCGGCAACCCGGCGTTGGGGTGAAAAATTAGCTACAGCCCTTGGGAAATGCCACCATTTTATCACAGAAGGAACAATAATTTACCTAAGTGGAACTCTTGGTAGTGGTAAAACAACCATTGTGCAAGGATTATTTCACTCATTGGGTGTATCAGATACTATTAGCAGTCCAACATTCAGTCTTGTGCACACTTATGATACTGGATCAATAAAGGCTTTTCACGTTGACCTATACCGATTGAGCAATCCATTAGCTACAAGTATCTTGGATTTGGATACGTATCACAGAAAACCACAGCACATTGTGGCAATAGAATGGCCAGAAAATGGAGTGCCTTTGATACCACCGGCAGACATAGAGATAAACATGGAGGATCATGAAGAAGGCAGAATTTTAACCATGTCCGTAAAAAATAGATCATTGGAAGAAATTTTTTTGGAGTTGAGTAATAATTACAACTGGAATCAGTGATTATTTGTTAACTTTTGGGTACGGTGGACCCTGTCCGCTTTTACATTATAGTTTAGTTAGGGGTAGTAAAATGGATTTTGAATACATGTCTCTGCAAGATATTTCCACTTTGAGCACCGAATGTCTCGTTATCTTTTTAAACGCGTCACAGAAAAACTTATCACTAAAAATAGATGCAAAGTGGGTGGATATCGTTAGCGCGATAGCAAATAGCAACAGGATGTCATACACCGCGGGGGACTATCTCCTTGTACCATTGTACAACGAAAATTCGGTGGAAAACGTGCTAATGGTCTCTGTTGGAGAAAATGAGGGTGACCAAACCCCTCACAACTACCGCAAGGCACTCTCGGCTGCATGGCAAAAGCTGAGAAAAATAGGAATGAACGAAGTAACGTTCGCACTACCGGAAAAAGTGGGAGACAAAAACACCTGCTGGATGATGAGACAGGCCATTATGATAGGAGAAAATATCAACTATGACTACAACGAAATGCGATCTGAAGTCAAAAAGGAAAATATTTCTTCCCTGAAGAAAACCAGGTTTATTATAAATCGTTTAGTTGATGAAAAAAGCATTGTTGATACAATAAGTGAATCACAGGCCATAGCTTCCGGAGTAAAACTGGCCAAAGACCTAGCAAATGCTCCTGCTAACATTTGCACCCCATCCTACTTGGCATCTCACGCAAATAAAATCTCCGCTGATATGGGTATGGAGATTAACGTTATCAATCTACAGCAATCGAAAGAGATGGGAATGGGTGCTTTTGTATCTGTGGCTCAAGGCTCTGAGGAACCAGCATTATTCATTGAGATTCATTATAAAAATTCTCCACAAAAGGATTCACCTCCTTACGTGCTAATAGGAAAGGGAATAACGTTCGACAGTGGTGGTATTTCAATAAAGCCATCTGCCAGCATGGATGAAATGAAGTTTGATATGTGCGGCGCGGCAACAGTTTTAGGTACTTTGAAAACTATTGCTACTTTAAAATTACCAATAAATGTTGTCGGACTTATTCCCGCAACAGAGAACATGCCGAGTGGTGCTGCAACTAAACCTGGGGACATTGTTAAAACTCTTAGCGGTCAAACAGTTGAAATACTTAATACAGATGCTGAGGGACGCCTAGTACTTTGCGATGCACTCACCTATGCGGAACGCTTTAATCCAAAAGTAGTTATCGATATAGCAACGCTTACTGGAGCCTGCGTAGTTGCTCTAGGAGAAGAAGCCGCCGCTATCTACACACGAGATGAAGACTGCTCGCTGCGAGATAAACTTATTTGCGCTGGTGATGAAACATATGACAGAGCCTGGCCTATGCCGTTATGGGAAGAATATCAACCTCAACTATCTAGCAAATTTGCTGATTTTTCTAATATGGGAACGAGATGGGGTGGATCTATAACTGCAGCATGCTTCTTGTCTCGATTTACTAAAAAATACAAGTGGGCTCATCTTGATATAGCAGGTGTATCTTGGACGTCGGGGCAAGGAAAAGCAGCTGCTACTGGCAGGCCCGTGCCCTTGCTTAGTCAGTGGATAATTGATGAAAGCAAGTCTAACCCTGCCGTATAGGTGTTTATGCAAAAAAATGTAGAAATTTTTTTTTATTTCAACTCCAACAGAAAATTGCATAGTGCATGCAGTATAGTGAACGACCACTACCTCAGGTCACCGCGCAAAAGAATGCTAATATTCTGTGAGGATGAATCGTCGTCGGTAGAAATGGATCATATTCTTTGGCATTTTCAAAAAATAACCTTCGTACCGCATGCGATTTACGGCACCGGCGTATCTCAGTACACACCCATAGTCATAGTGCATCAAATAACTGATGTCTTTGAAGAGGAAGCTGTTGTTGTAAATCTTCTCGTTAACAAGCAACTGTGTAACTGGAACAAGGCTTCTAAAATAATAGAAATAGTATCATCTACCGATGAACACGAAAAAAACATGGCCCGCCAACGATTTCGCACATACCGAAGTCAATGCCCAATCATCAACTCTGTGGATTTATCTAAAAAATAACACTATCATAGCCACAACTAAAAAAGCGCGATTATCAAAATAGGGTACCGTTAGGTAAGTTTCACTCAAATTGCATGAAAATAGAATGCAAATAGTGTATATTTAGCAACGTTGGTGTTTCAATCAGAATTTTATGGGAAAAGGACAGCATTGTGAAGAAAACGCTACCTATTATCGCTGCTCTTGTCAGCACATTGCTTGTAACTGGATGCTTCGAAGAAGATCCAAAACCAAAACCAAAGAATCTAGAACGACTTGAGTTAAAGCAACTTCTAGAAATACCTGGAGGTGTTAACGGAGCTTTGGGATTGACGTTAAGTGATGACGGAAGCCTAATCGCAGTCGGACTAGGAGACATATCAAGCGCTACCAAATCAGGACAAATATATACTGCAGATCCTGGAAGCAGCGATATTAAGGTAAGAACAATATCATCAACAGCTGCACAAAACTACTACGGTTTTTCTTCTGTGGCGTACAGTAAAAAATTAGATTCTATATTTGCTTGTTCCACACCTATTCTGTCATACGGCACCATTGCACCGTCCGTTGTGCAGTTTAAACTCGATGCTACAGGTAATTATGTCTTTACAAAAGTGATGAACTTTGTTTCTACGCGAACTGGTCAGATATGCAAGGGCATGGCAATACAGAAAAACAATCTGTTCGTCGTAAATACTGCTGCCATCGATGCTAGCTATCCGGTTTTATATCAAGTTGATCTCGATATCCTACCAAATACCATGACCATGGCTCTTAGGTATTCAGATCTTGGGTATACAAGAGCGGAGTTACTTGCTGAGTCTGTAGTAGATATTACTCCAGCAAAAGATCCAGATCCTAGATCTGACTTCCACCTATTCCTCCTCGATAGATCCAGAAGGTCAATAGACGAGGTAAAAATTGCTACTGCTCCTGCGGTTAAGTCAGTAACGCAACTTAGTTTCGATGAGAAAATAATTTCAGAGCCCTTATCTATTATGAATATGGGTGGATACAACTTTGTTTTATCTGCTGGTATTGATGGCCATGGTATTCCATCTACGATCTATGAGCTGGATTACTCTGATCCCAGCAAAGATCCATCCTACACATTCCTGACATCTGCTCCATCACCGATATTTTCTATTGCTTACGGACCGGCGAGATCTGGATCAGGTGAATCTTTGTATACATCTTTAGTATTACCAGATGATAAAGGCAAGTTTCATATTGCGGAATATTTGTACAGAAATAAATAAGTATTAGGCATTCCTGAACAGGGAAAACTAAAAACACCATTCGATTGATTGCATTCTAGAGTGGCTAGAATAGCGAGAGCATTTGATGGTGTTTTTTTTATTCGGTTGTTTTTGTACTGTTATTCAAATTTTGTACACATGTTCAATAAAAATGTTACAATCATCAGTGTGGATTTTTCGCAATTTGCACCATCCACTGATCATCCATAGTAACGTTTCAAGTAAAAAGGACCCGTTTATGAAAAGAACCTTTTTCAAAAATTTTTTTGCCCTGATGGGAATTGCTGTGGCATCTAGCTCAATTGCAGCGATGACAATAAGCCATGCACATGTCAAGCAAGAAGGAGACTCCAATTTGATTGGCTATATTCCCGTATCTGGTTCTGATGTTAGGCCATTTGGGATATCTGCGATAGACGATGGATCTATTGTAATTACTTCTTTGGGATTACTGCCTCCACGGGAAGGTACTGGTTCTATACTGAGGCTAAAACCTGACGAGAGCTTGTTCACCAAGGTAAATATTGTGGCATCCAAAGAGCAAAAATTTCATGCTCTAACTTCTAGCGCCTACAGCAAAGACAGAAAATCATTATTTGTATGTTCTGTTCCTGATATAACCACATTTGATGGCATTGCTCCTTCCGTAGTGGAATTCAAGGTAAATGAAAGTGGAGATTATGTGTGGAATTCCGTCATGAATTTCTCTGATGAGACGGGTCAAGTATGTAAAGGTATTACGGTAGTTAAAGATAGACTGTTTGCACTTAATCCTATGTATTCAAATACTAGTGAACCTGCTGTGTATTCGGCCGACTTGTCTTCTGAAACTCTGCCTGCCACAATGGAAGTTGTGCAGCGGTACTCTGATCTGGGTTTTGTAGATCAAAATCTGCAAAACGTTCTCGGTGTTACCGACGTTATACCAGCAAAAAATCAAGAAGATAACAAGTATTCGGTTTATGTTTTGGATAAGGCTAATTCCTCCATATCTGGCTTGACATTTATGTTAGGAGAAGGTGGCAGTTTGTCTCGTTTAGGTGATGTCAGCAAAAGAGATATTGATGTAGATTCTTCATATTTTCCATCAGCATTCGCATCTGTTGATGACAATACTTTCTTCGTTTCGCTATCACCTCTACCTACTGAGGACGATAATGATGGTAGAAGTAACACGATGATCTATAAGTTTAAATACTCTGATGCTGGAGTCTCTAAAGAACTTGTATCTGAGTCGTACTCTGCAATCACTGCGATGACAGTGGCTAAAGGTCATCTGCAACAAGAAGGTGATTCTCTTTTTGCAGCTCTGATCAAGAGTGATGAACAGGGAGTGTACAACGTAGGAGAATATAAGATTTGCGATAATAGTTGATGCATATATGCATAGATGTTATTTTGGGCCCAGCAAAAAGGTTGGGCCTTGTTTTTTGAGATCTTTGCTCACCTAGCAGGGATACACAAAAAAATCCTCAGGGATGCATTTCGGTTATTATTCCCAAGGTTCGTCGAATGTTTTTACTTTGCGTGTTAATTGGCTTATCTTTTTGATATATGAGAATATCTTTCATCTACTCTATGGTTTTTGTCCCGATGCTTGCTTTAGCAAGTACCACGGGTCCTCTTGCCCCAAAATCCCCTGCTTATCCGATTGGTTACATCGCCATAGATGATGCCACCGCATCTCCATGGGATATATCACTCACAGAATCCAACGGTCATCTACTAGTAACTTCTGTTGGAACCAATCCAGTAAAAAAAAATGGAAGAATCTGGGAGGCAAGCCCAAGCGACAGTAAATTTAGAGAGGTATCAATAAGATCTGAAGAAACCCAGGATTACTACGCACTAAGCTCTCACGTATATGATCCTTCATCTAAAAGAATGTACGTATGCTCCAATGAGGAAGTAAGAAGTGGTAATTTGAAAAGAGCCTCGGAAATTATTTACCCTTCAGTAGTAGTATTTGAGCTATCATCCGACGGCGACTTTGTATGGGTTGGTAGCACAAACTTCATAGATAAACCTGGGCAGCATTGCGGTGGAGTAACTATTGTTAATGGGATAATATTCGCCACCAACCAATATGCTACTGATACATCTTACCCTGCTTTGTATGCTGCTGATATCAGCTCTGGTACAATTCCTGCAACTATGTCAGTGGTACAGAGTTATTCCGACCTTGGGTACGGGGATAAGGAAACAGTCGCAAACCACGATCTTGTTACAAGTGCACGCGCCAAATACACCCAGGGTGAGGGTACGTGGTCAATTTATCTTCTAGACTCAGGTCGCACTAGAATACTGGGAATGTCTTTCTCCAAACAAAAAGAGCCTGATTCTATAAAACGCTCGGGAGACATTGATCAACTTATCTTACCGAGTGAAATTAAAGTTCCGATAGCACTATATAACTATAACGACGATAGATTTTTTTTATCAGCAGACATAGTCAATATATACTTCATTGGACGTAACGAAAAAGGAGATCCTGAGATATTTTGGAAGGCACAAGCGCCATCTCTAGTGACCGGATTAGCTGTAGTCTCAGAAGAAGAATCACAAGACAATAAAGCCTCCAGGATGATTTTTACCGCTTCTCCTGTACTTGTAGAAGGAGAATATAGAATAAGCAAATTCCCGTTTCCTGTTCATACTCAAACCCAGTATAAGACCAAATTTTCGCGGTCACGGTAGAGTCGTTGCTATATCATCCTTATCGACAAGGTAATGCCGCTAGGTAAAAAATCTTAATATATGATCACCATCTGTGATTATACCCTCGGCGCTATATTTGTGTTGATTGTATTTGATGAATAATATCGCAATTATATTTTTCGTGTGGGTATAAAAAGACTTCTCCGCGGTATAAAAAAGGATACATGTATGAAGAAAACTCTTTCGATAGTTAGTGCTATCTTAAGTGCTGTTATCATATCAGGATGTCTCGACTCATCAAAAACAAACTCTGCTACCAATTCTAATAGTAGAAACAAGCCAATAGTTGTAGGGAATAATATGAAAACCGGGTATATAGGTTCTCTTAAAATTCCCGACAGGTCTGTTTTACCACAAGACATCGCGTTTGATCCTGCTAAAGAATCCCTAATTGTATCAGGAGCTGGAAAAGAGTCCATAGAAAGAGGACAAATTTGGGAAGCAGGAAGGGATGAAACTGTTTTTTCCGTTGATCCTGTTGTAACTACTGGAACTGAGACATTCCTAAAAGGTGATGGCATAAGTTACGACCCTTTCAAAGGCATTCTCTACGCCTGCTCCAACCCAGGAAACAGATTATCAACTGTGCATCCTACAGTTGTAGTATTTGAACGCAACAATGAAAATGAATTCATTTGGAAAGCAGTCATAAACTTCGAAACCAAAGATCATGAGTATTGTGCCAAACTTCACCTCTTAGACGGATTTCTTTTCGTAGTAAACAAATTCGCTGACGATAAAACATACGCAGCACTATACTCAGTAAACACCGAAGTAGATCCGTTACCTGCTAATCTAGGAGTATCGGTAACGTACGAAAAAATAGGCTATGATAACCCTGCTGACGTACTAAACAAACCGCTCATAAATAGCATACAAAGGGTAGAACAACATGAAATTGGCACCTGGAAGCTTCTATTGCTAGACCAAAACAAGAAACAGATTTTCGAGGTAGCTTTGGAAAAACCCACAACTGCCACTGACCCGCTAGCATTAGTAGGAAGTATTAAAAAACGCAGCATCCCAGGAGACATAGACACGCCGCTCTCTTTCCTTAACAGAGATGATGAGCTTATGTTCATAGCAGACAAAGACGCAGTATATTCCGCTATGTATAGCAAGGAAGGAGAACTGATAAAATCTAGCAAATTCTCCGACCTATCTCTCAACATGAACGTAACCGGCATGTCATTTGGACAAGACAAGTTTGGAGCCACCATTTATCCGGTATTCTTCTTAACAAGTCAAACTTTGCATAAACAAAGTTACTACACAGTTGACGAATTTGCCTTCGATCCAATAACGGGAATGTAGTTGTACGAAACAAACAGCATAATTAATGCCCAGTATTGCACACTGGGCATTTTTTTACCACAAATACTAAATCACAAATTAAAACTCTTTTGGTATCAGTACAACTATTCATTTGTAATAGAACAGGAAAAATAAAAACACATATGAAAACTATGCATAATACGTATGACAATTTGAATAAATTTATAATATTCAATATTTTCCCTAGACCATCTTTGTCATAAGGGAGGAAAAGTATTTTACAACAGTGACTGTGGTGTTATAATGCCGCACGTGCTTAGAAGGCTTACGATGTGTGTAGATGTCTTCTCAGAGGTGATTGGTAAGACGATTGCATTATCTTTACGGTTTAACAATTCTGGGTAAAAAATATTTTACGTTTTCAATTTAAAGCAAAAGGGATAATACGCTTATGAGGAAAAGTCTCTTACTAATAGGTGCCTTACTGGGTGCTTTTGCGTTTCTTTCTGGGTGTGGTGATGAGGAAAAAGGCGGTGGCAGAGTTGACTCCGCTCTGATAGTGCCTGGCAAGAAACTTCCACATAAAGGCATTATCGGGGTAGTGCCTCTTAGTACCGGGGACCCGCAAATACCTCGCGGATTATCCTTCATATACGGTGAAGACTCTCTCATTGCTACTGCAGAAGGACCTGTAGGAGCAGACAAGGGAACAGTGTATATGGCCCCGCCGAGAGATGCACAGTTTTCCTCTCGCACTGTCAGAAATGCCACTGCTATTAGGTTTTCCAGGTTTGCTGGTCATTTCTACGACACTAAGTCTAATGCATTGTATGTCTGCGGCAACCCCAAGGACGTAACCAAAAAACCTATGGTTTTGGTTCTCTCTAGACAAAATGACGGGAAATTTGTGTTCGTTAAGGCCATGGAATTTGATTCGGCTCAGACTGGAATGAATTGCGGTGGAGTTGCTGTTGTTGGTGATTACGTTTTTGCTACTAACCGAACACCGAAAGTAGCTGCCGATACTGCTCTTTTCTATGCCAATGTATCTGCGGCTGTTCCTGCAAAACTATCTCCTCTCCAAAGTTATGCTGACTTGTCATTTACGGATCAACAAATTGCACCCGGGGTTCCTCTGATAAGAGACATAAAACCCAAGGTGACTCAAGCTGCCAATCAGTTTTCTGTATGGCTTCTACTGCCGACTGTTGAAAAAATAGCTGGTCTTGACTTTTCTCTTAACGCAGCAGCCCTGGAACGTGTCGGCAATCCAAAATTTCTAGAACCTGCTGGTGGTATTCAGTTGAATCTTTTACAGACTATGGTTCCATATTCTGATGAGTTTTTCCTTATCGTCGATCACGACAAGATGTATTCATCTCGATTTGACTCCAGTGGAAGATTAAAGAAAACCGAGTTGCTTATGGCACTTACGTCTCGGTCGGTACTGTCTATGAGCTTAGGAAAAGATCGATTTGGAGCTACTTCACTCCCAGTTCTTTTCTATCTGCCATCTCCTCCAGGTGAGTCCGTAAGTTTAGTCACTGAGTTTGCTTTTGACCCTGATGCTTAGTCTACTGGACGATCTAAAAACCCCAGCCTGTGCAAACACGCTGGGGTTTTTTACACATGTAAATTGAAATTGCAAAATTTTATTTTGTTATGTACTCTGATAGGGATGGGGGGTCGTCAATGGCCGAGGTGTAAACTGTAAGCAGGTGGGTATTAATGTGAAGTACTGTAAAAAAGCTAAACAAGTGTTGTTCATGTTGGCATTGTTTTTTTCATTATCTGCCTGCAGCATTTTTGATGATGATGACCCTAGCAATGATAATTACATTGGGTCCCTACCTATAAATGACGAAAAAAGCTTTCCGTTCGGTTTAACCGCAGATGGAAATGGCGGATTGATAGTTACTGCAAGAGGTCCAGGAACAATATATGACTCGCTGGGACGTATATTTAGCATAACAACTAATGAAAAGGAGTTTTCTAGGAGTAATGTTTTGGCAACTGCGGGGGCAAATTACTCCAGATTTTCGGGATCATTCTTTGATAGGTCATTGAATAGACTCTATGTTTGCTCAAACCCTCTGATAACAAGTCTTCCCCCTTCTGTCGTAGTTTTTGAGCTCACAACTAAGGGATCATTTTCGTGGGTAACATCTTCTAATTTCTCTTCTGCTGGTCAGTATTGTCACTCGGTTGCGAAGACGAACAGATACCTGTTCGCCACAAACTCTCGCTCCCCCAACTCAATGTTAGAAGATGTGGCTATTTATTCACTAAAACTACATGACGAAGTCAATGACATTCCCTCTTCTCTGACAAAATCGGTCACATATGCAGAACTAGGGTACAAAAAAGAAGAGATGGATCCAGACTCTGATCTAGTGACTGGAATCACACAGAACCTGGATAATGTTGGATCAGAAAGTGTATATATAGCTGACACACAGAGGAGTAAGTTGTTTCTAGTTACATTTGTGATCATGCCCTCAACCTCCATAGTAACGAAGATGGATCTGGATGAAGATATATATAGTCCAGTAGCTATAGCCCAAAACAATATCAATTCATTTGTTATTTCCGAAAACAATTACGGCAATCCCCGAATTAAGGAAATCTACTATGACAACGGTGGCAAACCACATAGTAGAGTAATAGCTTACACTTCCTCTCTTGTGTCTGCGATTGAATTCGGTCCTGATTATTTTGATAAAACTTCTGACAAAGTTGTTTTTGCCCTTCTCACAGAGCCCAAAAGAGGAGTATTTTACGCTGATGAATTCTCACTATCCAGAGACTAGCGGTGGGCATTTTTCACTTCACAGATACCAAAAGATGGGTATTCTAAGCTGATTAGTTCTCGCCACCACCTTTCTGACTAGCGTTGTAGGGATTTCTCGCTTCTCGCGCATCTTAAAAGGGGTAGCATTATGCGCTGGCTGGTCTTCACTCTCTAGAGGTTGGTGTTTGCTAGGAGGTGGGTTTTTTGCTACGTCAAGATCAGTAAAATAGGAGTGTAAGTTTATGTTTACAGCAAAAAATTCGGCTGTTATTGCCATGATTCTGGGAGTAGTTTTATTATCTGGTTGCTTGGATGACCGTGTCGATGATGATGTGGATGATAACTATATTGGCTCTATTACCATTGACAGCGCTGATACCTACCCCATAGGTTTAACTAGGGACATGACGAATAATCTAATTTCCACCGCAGTTGGAAAAGAAAGAAAAGGAGATATATGGTCTGCTCCCTACGGATCTGGAGAAATGGACAGGAAGACCATAGTAGATTATCCGACCTCTGATCGATATCCACTCTCTGGGAGTTATTTTGACGATTCGGGAAATTACCTCTATGCATGTTCCAACCCTAGATTAAGTACTGTAGCACCGAGCATAGTTATTTTTCACAGAGAGGATAGTGGCTCGTATAAATGGATCAACTCTACCAACTTTGATGATAAAGCTAAACATTGCCACTCAGTTACTCGTATCCAAAACTATGTTTTTGCGACCAACTCTGTATCTGGAGATAGTGATCCTAACCTATCCACTGCAGTATATTATGCAGACACCGCTGATTTGACCTCAATTGCCCCCATGAAGGGACTGATAACATACAGAGAATTTGGTTACACTCCGGAACAACTTACTGGGGAAAATTTGATAACTGATATAAAAGCGGAGAAACATCAAATAGCAGGCAAGCCATCTTTCTACACAGTTGATTCCAGGAATTCATTAATTTTTAAAGTGCTCGTAACGGGATCATCGACTAAAGTTGTAAACCCTATTTCCATGAACCTACCTAATGGCATACCTACAGCTATAGCACAGTACTCGGACCGTATATTTATCATTTCTCAATCTGATCACAACAAAAACTCTAAAGGAACGATTTACAAGGTTAAATTTGATGACAATAGCCCCCCGAAAACAACAGTCATTGCAACAACACCATCTAAAGTACAATCTTTGGTAATAGGTAGTGATTACTTTGGGAAAACAAGAAATCCGGTGGTATTTGCCCTGAATAAAGAAGTTAATGAGTCTGGGGTTTTTCACATAGATGAGTTTACCTTCGAAGAAAAAAACCCGGCATAGATCACGTGGATAATGGGTTACGACTACCTAATACCATATGCGTAAACAACAGTTCTGGGTGCTTTTGCACATATAAAGTATGATCTTAGATCATACTTTATGGGCACTGCATAAATTAGCCAAACCACGTCACAGTGATTTATTGATTTTCTATTAGAGTATTTTATTTGTATATAGTAAATAATGTCACTGTTTGAGTACACAAAACTCCTAGCAACACACAACCGAACCATCACACTGCTGTGAAAAAACACCGCATATCACTTAACAAACTGAACTTACAGCAAATAATAATCACTGGGTAAAATTTCATTCTCTACCAATACAAACGCAGATAATGAGATTTTAGTATAAAATTCATAAAAAATCACAGCCCCATTATTAATATATTAAAACATGGTGTGGCAAAACACATTTAAATTTCAACAAAATTGAAACAAAAAGCACAAAACGCCAATTATCTCTTTAATAAACTAGAAAATTAATTAATCTACTACAATCTATAGTTGAATATGCAATGGAAATATAATCTATATGAATAATGTATTTCCTGACTAACTATTTTAAATAATTTTTACTACCTATCCATACATAAAAAGGCACTGATTGTTAAGCAATAGCATAAATATTTCTTAAAACTATAGTTAATATGCGGTTTGCACTTAAAATTACATAAAATACCGATAATAGTGGTCGGCAACTTTAAATCAATTTTAGTATTTACAAAGTAAAATTAAAATTTATACCGAATAAAACATCACACGTAGTTAATCAGTAAAAATATATAATATTAATTATAGTATATTGCATAGGTTGTGGTTAATGAACGCGGTAAAAATATCAGGATGTTGTACTTGTTGCGATGACAACGAAAAAATAGAAATAGGCGCCCCCAGATTGTTCCTTGTTAATGGTGAAGTATACGACCGTGAGGAAACACTATCTAGGGAATGTCAGGGAATTATTCTTCCACGTTATCTTACGCGAGATCACTATCTGGAAATAATCAAAAATAGCCCCGTTCAAACTTCTTGTACTGCAGATGAAGAGAACAGTGATAACTTCGACAGTGATAGCTTCGACAGTGATAGCTTCGACAGTGATAGCTTCGACAGTGATAGCTTCGACAGTGATAGCTTCGACAGTGATAGCTTCTCTGGCTCTGACAAGGAAAGTACATATGCAACCATCGAAGACCATCGTCTTAATGGGAGAGGTAAAAATGTGTCTAATGTTAACTACATACAAGACACTGACCAAGAAGAGTTAGAGAAAGCAGAACCATTAGGTAATAATTTTTTCTCTTGTAAAGAAGTTTCTGCTGCAGGTAATTATTATTTAATAGGCTCACATTGTGACAATACGCAGCTGGAATCAGACCAATGGGATGATCCATTACCAGAATTAAATTTATCCTCTATATGTAGCCACAAACAACAACACCAGACATTGACACAAACACCAAAATTTGTATCTAAATCCAAAACACCACCCCCTCTTCCTAAAAGATCAAGTTCAACGGTGATATCATCAGGATCTGAGTCTAGGGCACCTGTGCCACCTAGAAGGGTAACGTTGGCCTCACATTGTAACGATGAGCAACTACAACAGATGTCTACGCTAACACCAGAATGCATATCTAGACCTAAAAATCCACCTCCGATTCCTAAAAGATCAAGTTCAACGGTGATATCATCAGAATCTGAGTCTAAAGCTCCTGTGCCACCTAGAAAGGTAACACTGGCCTCACATTGTAACGATGAGCAACAACACCAGATGTCTACGCTAACACCAGAATGCATATATAGACCTAAAAATCCACCCCCTCTTCCTAAAAGATCAAGTTCAACGGTGATATCATCAGAACCTGAGACCAAGGCACTTGTGCCACCTAGAAAGGTAACATTGGCCTCACATTGTAACGATGAGCAACAACACCAGATGTCTACGCTAACACCAGAATGCATATATAGACCTAAAACACCACCCCCTCTTCCTAAAAGATCAAGTTCAACGGTGGTATCATCAGAATCTGAGTCTAAAGCTCCTGTGCCACCTAGAAAGGTAACACTGGCCTCACATTGTAAAGATGAGCAACAACACCAGACATTGACACAAACACCAAAATTTGTATCTAAATCTAAAACACCACCCCCTCTTCCTAAAAGATCAAGTTCAACGGTGATATCATCAGGATCTGAGTCTAAAGCTCCTGTGCCACCTAGAAAGGTAACATTGGCCTCACATTGTAACGATGAGCAACAACACCAGACATTGACACAAACACCAAAATTTGTATCTAAATCTAAAACACCACCCCCTCTTCCTAAAAGATCAAGTTCAACGGTGATATCATCAGGATCTCAGACTAAAGCATCTGAGACTAAGGCACTTATGCCACCTAGAAAGGTAACCTTGAACTCATATTGTGGTAGTGAACAACAACATGAAATGTATGCACAAACATCAGGGTGCATATCTAAATCTAAAACTCCACCCCCTCCTCCTAAAAGATCAAGTTCGACAACATTGTCAGGACCTGGAGCTAAAGCACCAGTACCTCCTAGAAAGATACCCTTAACCGCACATCGTAGTGATGAACAACAATACCAAATGTCGCCACAATCACTAGGAGATAAATCAAATAATGATTTTAAACCAACGATGATGCCAAAAATATTGAGTTCACTACCTGGATCTGGATGTAACCTTCCACCTCCTGTACCACCGAAACCAAAACCAGTAATGTAATTTTCACACATAGGTGTAAATTTTACTCAAGTTAACGCCTAGCAGACGGAAGACGCATCATCAATAGGTTCTGCTAGTATTAACCAGATATAACGGTGTGTATCCATCAGAGTTGTTTTACTATTTTAATTATTGGCACCCAATAAATTTAACTGAACATGTAATAAATCATGGCACAAAGTTGTATGATAAATACATACTACTAATTTGTAATAGATTACTAGTGTATAACAGATGATTTTACGCTGTCGCCTTGCACGTAAAGAATATGAATTTATATTAAAAGGATCTCAAAAAATAATGGATGGTATAACAGAAAATTGTTTGTATTATCAGGATGAAGGTATATGCTGCTATACTGTTGACAATGAATTACCAGGAGAAGAAAAAAATGAATCCGCAATGAAATACATTGTACAATCTTACGAAAGATATGACAAAAAAAAAATTAAACCCTCTGCTTCCTTAGGACATGAGAAGCATTTATTTTCATTAGGATCTAAACTGGAATCCAGAAAATCACCACGGAGTATAAGATGCGCGAATAAAAACTACCATGTAGTTTCTTATACTTTTTCTAGCAGTAACTACTGCATACACAAAGATTATATGGAGCACCGCCAATTCACTTCGGAAAAAATTAACAATAGTAATTCCGTGGAACAATCAAACCTTAAGAACAAAATAAACATCACCACCAAAAACAAATTTGCACTTAATATAGAAAAAGAAAAAAGCACCTCAATAGAATCAGAAATCAGTACCCATAAATGTGAATCGCAAATGCAGATTAAAAGAAATAGATTCATTTTAAATAAAACAGAATCTGTAATAACCAGATTAGAACACTATATTTACTGTGCCAGCTATTTTAACTCATATTATCATTACTGCAACAAAGATATTATCCAAAAAATATGCACTTTTTTTATGTGTAAATCTATTGTGTACGACAGCATTATATTCGAAAAATTGGCTGAACTACTACCAATATCCAATAATCAAGTCACTGCTAGAATAGAAATCGCAAGTAGGAAAATCAAAGAAACAAGGATAATAATTAGCAATATTATTAATTCAGAAAACAAAACACCACCCAACACAAACTATATAAATGAAAAACTGGACACTGTACTTCAGATAGATATAATTTCATCACTAGCTCGTCATTTTTCTCACCTATATTCCTCAGGCAAATCTAAGGACTCATTGTTATTACTTCTTTCGATGCTAACAGAAATTGGGAAAAGAAATTTTATTTGCTATATAAAAGAATTAGAAAATTTAAATCGCAAAAATAATGTTTCGCAAATAAATTACATTGATGCAAAAATATCAGAAACGGTACTTAAAATATCAAGAGCATTAGCTAAGCTATAATAATAAATATGGCAGAAAATAGTATGTATAGCACGTAACTAGAAGTAAAAACATGCATCATGCGATAAAAAAACAGAGATTAACATACACAGCAACTTAATTAGAAAATACACATATCTCTTATAAGCCCTACACCATTGTCCTTTCTTGGTAAACATGAGAATCTAGAAATATGGTGCTATAAACCCCATCACATCCAGATCAAAAACGAAAATTAATACAAAAACCCCACTAATAAATCCATTAATATATTAGGAAGATAAAGTTAAGAAATTAAGATCTATGGTAATGGCATAATCAGATAAAGCAGACAATAATCATAATTACGTTTACGTAAAAAACAAAACTAAAAAATTGTTATTGTAATAGAGGTAAAAAAATCAAAACAAAAAGACATTACGCACCAAAAACAGTATCATCTGATTTTACAGAGTAAATTTAGCAATTACTTACAATAATTTTACGTAAAAACAGTAAAATCTGACTAATATTAGTACATACGGCAAATGACATACACCACAGACAAAATATATGCATCAAAAATACTAACACTATTACATATGGATATGGAGAATCAATTACGTCAATACCCACTACCTATATCATCAAGCTGTAAAAAATTTTGTTTTGTAACTGCCGAGCTAATTACAATAAGTTAAATACATTTTATAAACAACACCGTAATTATACACATCCATAATACAACACAATTACTACATCAACTCTAGTTGCAATGATATCATCATTTACGCCGTGTTTTTGTTTTATTTATATGATTTTTGTATAGATATTTTACATAAGGTGTAATTAATAAGTGATTACCCAATACCCATCGTGCTCCTATGTATACCAAGAACCTCAAATTGAGGAATGGAACCAGATTTTAGAAGTACCTTCATCTGCAGGTATGGATGTTTTCTTGAGCATCATTGAAGAAAAAATTAGTGAAAGATATAGATATTATGGAAATGAGTGTGACATGTTAAAACAGTCATCATCTCTTAGTGATATCGTATGCGTTGATAACTATATGAAATGGAAATCACAAATTAATGTTGAGTTTAAATCCCTTATTGAAGTTTCACTTGCGTCTTTTGCTAATAAATTAAATGAAACAAATTGCGGATCCTTTGTGGAAAAAAAAGTATTTTTATCTGCGATTTCAGGAAGAATATCATCTTATTATCCATTTAAAATGATTGGTGATTCCATGATATCTTTTATAGATTCAAGAATTGCAAAAGTAGTACTCCAGTGCGCAGAAAAAGAGATAAAAAAAAGAATAAGAAATTATCACAGTATAAATTATGATGTGATCGCAGAAACTATACTTAAAAAATCAGAAAAAAATGTACTTAAAAAATTTAACAAATTAGAGTTAGCTGGCTTTATATCTAGAGAACTTTCTGCGTCTTGTGGAGAAAAATACATTGAAGAAGAACTTCGCGGGTATTTTGATACAGAAGCAATGCCTTTTGCTGTTTTTGTTGATATCTATCGCGATCATCTAGAAGAGAATTGTGAAATTATAATGTCGAAATCCATTGAAATATTGGACAATATACTAAAAAGCAGAGAATGTTGCATGTCATTTGCATTTAGTTTGTTTTTTGGAAACATGATGCTAAGTAGCGATATTAAAAAACTATGTTCGATTATAAATTTTGCCAAATATGATCTGAGATCGGCACTAATGAACTCAATACCTACAAGAGCCAATTTTGGCAATGGCAATAACGAAGCAGAAACTGATCCTTACCACGATAAACTTAGAAGACCTGCTACAATTAGAAGGACTTTTTCAAGATCACGAAAACGAATAAAGAAAGAAGTTGAAAGATATTTAATAGAAAATTGTGTTGTTGTAATTAAGGAAGGTATAATTTCTATTTGTTGTGAAAAAGAATTTGTAAAGAGAATAGTAGAAGCGTCTATAAATAGCCTTGATAGAGAAATTAAATCATACATATAGTAAAATACTTCAATTAATATTGTTTGATTTGCAAACAAAACAATTCACCTAGATTTCGTATACGCAAATTAGAGGGTTACATCAGGAAAATAATCGACAACATGAAACACTACAAATGATGGTATATAATCTATTTTTACTAAAATTTACATTGACATGTTATTTTTCAATGTAGCCTAAAAACACTTTACATTCCGGATAATACTGTAAAATAGTTGTTAAAAAATTAGTTAATCTTCGTAGAAAATAAAATGCAGCCAATGCTTTCAATGATTAATTACAATCTTTTTTTACGTGGAAATTGATATTTCCACCTTAACTCACATGCCGAATAAAGAATTTTATTTATATACATTTGTAATTGCTTAAGATATTTAATTAAAGTTCTTATAATATAATATGTTTATAATGTTAAATTATGCACACATATAATACTGCGCAATTACTACATTAGTCCTTAGTTGCGGTGATAGCATCCATCTCATATGACCTATGTTTATGTTTTATATGGATATCATTACATAAGGCACAATAACTACATGATTAACTCGCCACCGTCGTGTTCTTCTCTATATTCAGAAGCACAAATGGAACCGGCTTGCGAAACATCTAGTCTCGATAGCAACGCAGAAAGGATATTATTAAATATCATCGAAAGTAGAATCAGTGATAGGTATGAGGATTATGGATATGACTGTGATAAACCAAACCATGAATCATTACCAAAGGTTGCAGTTGCAAATATCATCAGTTATAAAAAGTGGAAATCAACAGTTAACAATGGGTTTAAATCACTTATTGAGATGTCAATTGCTTCGTTCTCAAAAAAATTAATTGATATAAATTGCGGGTCTTTTGATGAAAAAAAATTATTTTTGAACGCAGTCTCCGGAGGAATATCATCTTGTTATCCATTTAGAGTTATTAAGAATTCAATTATATCTTTTGTAGAAGAGAGAATTTCTCTACCATTGGTTTGTGATGCAGAAATAATGATAGAAGCCATGAGGGAAGAAGGAAATAATGATTATAGTCTACTTTCAGAAACTATACTTAAAAAAGCAAAAGAAACTTTACTTGATAAAGATATTGGATTGAGTTTAACAAGGCTTATCTCTAATGTAATTTCTAATTCTTGTATGGCACACCTAACTGAAAACGAAAAATCATGCGCAGAAAAAATAATCAAAACAAAGCTTAAATTATATTTAAATATAGAAACAATGCCATTTGCTATGTTTACTGACCTATATTTAGATCATCTGGCAGAAAACTATGACGAAGTTATGTCAAAATCTATTGAAGTATTGGATAAAGTGGCAGAAGATGCGGAGTCATGTATGTCACTTGTATTTGATTCTTTTTTGGGACACGGAATGTTCAATATTAACGCGAGGAAACTGAGAAGTATTCTGTGTAGCTCTGCTAGTTACTTAAAAAGATCAATAATGATTTTATCTTCTCCAAGTAACATCCATTTAGGTAACCTTACTAGGGTAACAGTTACAACTACTTCTGGCAGACTTAGGCTAATTATTTCACGCTCACAAAGAATACTTACAGAAAAAATGAAGAGCTATTTTTCAGTAAATTGTGTTGTCGTAATTAATGAAGGCCTCATTTGCGCTTGTAACGAAGAATTTATAAAAAAAGTAATAACATCTGCCTCATCTCACTTAGAGACAATGGTTTGATCATGCATCTAATCTAATTTGTTATTAATCAAGCGTCACTATCTGTAAATAAATCATTAGATAAATTTTCAAACAACAACGAATACTTTTAAATAAATTTATAATTTAGCAATTTAAATAAAAACACCATAAGTGGAATGCTTTTATACGTATCAAAGGACAGCGATGACAACAACTATGAGTAGAAATATACAATTATTATAAATCTCGAAAATCAATCCCCAAGGAACCATTTTGAAAATTACCTCAAAATTTATGTAATTCTTGACAGATAATAAAGCACAATAAGAAAATACTATCAATGTATAACCTCTACTACTATAAACAAAACAATAGTTATATGCTACAGCTGCTGCTGCCGCAGTTATTAAATTTAATACCACGACATAACCAAAGAACCGTAAATATGGACTAAGCACCAAAAATACAACTATTACAGTACGTTAGTAAAAAATATTATCAAAATAATGCACATATTAAATATAATACAATTCATACATAAGATTTGAATTGCAATGATATAGTGATACCAAAATAACTCCGCTTTATTATTTTATTCATTATATAAACATTACGGATCAGTTTTTGTATAAGGCATAAGGTATAAATATATGATTAATAGTCCTGCATCATCGTCTCCTGGAAATGAATCAGAAACTAGTATGGAAGAAGGAGAAGTCTCAAGTTTACAAGGCATGGAATTGGCAGGGGGGGCAAGTTTCGAAATACCCACTACTTCTAATCCAAGCACTTCTAAATGATGAAAAAATTATATAGGCTAAAAAATAACTACTACCTCTGAGTAATACCTTATAAGAAAAATACATGACAAAGCCTAAAATTGCCAATCCCTATAAAAGATTTATATTAATAAATCTCTATATCCCAATTAGCTATCATGATACCTTGCGCTAAACTACATGTTTATTTATATGTTGCTTATATTGTTCGAGTAAGGCGTTTATGACTAGCTAGTCCATTGCACCTTTTCCTCATGAATATTATACGATTTATAAAACAAAGAATAATAGAAAAAATAAGATGTAAAATCAAATAATTAAGTAGTGTTACTAACAAACGATTATTCACATTTGATAAAACGGAGCTTTTGTAGTCATTGCTAATTAAGGTCAGTTGATTTTTTTTACAAAAAGTAATTTATTAAAAACATTAATGATATAAATGCATCCTTATAATTTTTATTTATTATTTAATTACAGCTTGCCATGCATCTTTTACTAAAAAAACTAATAAAATAATGCAATCATCTATTAATTTGATAAATTTCACCAAAAATTATTAACTTATACTTAAGAGGAGACCTTAGTATTCCTAAATAAAAAAAGCAATTTCTCATACTATATAATTGTTAAATTACTATTTTTTTCATGTAAAGTATATGATAAAATTCAGAATTAATATCGTAAATTATACCATTTTTTATGTTAAATTATTAGCATAGGTATCAAGATGAAGTTACTAAATTAAATTTATTCAAAATATTGCTATTAAAATCAATAGGTTGATCAGAGAACAATATTACGGATATACCATGTGATATTGATCTAGTACCGATTAGGAGTATCAAACTGACCTACTACTATAAAAAGTGGAAATCAAAAATTAATGGCGAATTTAAACTACTCGTGGATAATTTTCTTTTACAAGCAAACTAAATAAAAAAATTATGGATCATTTTCCCGCGAATGCTTTATAAAACAATTAAGATAACAACTGAAAGCAAAAATCATGGAACATATAACAAAAAATATTGTGCTATTCTAGTAAATTTTTAGAGAAAAAACTTAAACTACATAGTAATTACAAGTATATGATTCATTTATAACCATCATAATACAGTAACAATACCGCAAAATAAATCACATTTGTAATTATATTTTTAACGTAAGGTGTATTTATGCAAGGAATAATCAAGTTATGATTAACCAACCCACTACATCATATTTTTATGAATATAACGACTTAGAAAATAAAGAAGATGAAAAACAAGGTTGCGAATCAAAACCTACCTTTGATATAAATATCAATATTTTACTAGAGATAATCAAAACAAAAGAATCTATTAGGGAAGAAAGTTATGGTTATAGCTGCGATAGATTAAATCGACCACCATCTCCGACTGAACTCAGAAGGTTCCTTATCTATAAAAAGTGGAGATCAGAAATTAATAATGGATCAAAATTTATTATTAACACTTTACTCAATTCATTTGCAAAAAAATTAAATGAAATAAATTGTGGATCCCTGGAAGAAAAAAAAGAATTTTTATCTATAGTTTCTGGCAAAGCATCAATTTATTATCCATTTGAAGTGCTTAATGATTTAATGATAAGATTTGTAAATGAAAAAATTTCAAAAAAAGTATTACGTTGTGTAGAACAAAAATTAGAGTCTCTACCTCTAATTAATATCAGTGAATATAGTACTAATATTAAGGAAATGATAACAATAAAAGTAAAGGAAGCATTACTTAAATATGATAATAAAATAGAATTGATAAATAATATCTCAAACAAAATTAATAAACTACATAAAGATCAATGTATTAAAAAAAATCTTGTGCCATATTTTGATACGGAAAAAATTTCTTTTGCTACATTTATTGATCTCTATGTTGATCATATATCAGAAAATTATGAATGCATATTATCAAAATTTATTAATATTTTTGATAATTTAGGACAAGATGAAGAATGTTGCATGTCATTTGTATTTGATAGATTTTTTGGAGAAATAATACTATGCATAAAAGCTGAACAACTACATAACATTATTTTTACAGTAGAGAGTAATTCAATGATGGCAATACGAGAATTAAACTTTGCTGCAGCTGATATGTTGGTAATCATGGAAAAACATAGTGATTATTCTAGAAATTTTGTTGATAAATACAAAAAAGAGCTGAATGTTTATAAATACAAAAAAGATCTGGAAGAAAAAATTGCAGAATGTTTGAGAGAAAAAAATTATGCCATAATAATTGAAGATAATACAATTACCAATTGCAAAGAAACTAGTATAAATAAAATATTGTACTATTCTAAAAAATACCTAGAGGAAAAATTAGAGGAAGGAATAATTAATATGGTAACTTAAATCATACTCATATATGTGGCTAAGATAATTTAATTTATGACTAATCTCTATACTGCAGTCGTTACTTCAATATTAATTACTTAAAATAGTAAAGTTTAAAGCATATGGTTAAACACAGCTAGTATTACAAACGCACTGGAAAGTTATGAAAACATAGCACCCCTAAATATTAATTATTGAATCAAGCAAATGATGAAAAAATCATATAGGCTAAAAATAACTACTACCTCTGAACAATACCTTATAAGAAAAATACATGACAAATCCTAAAATTTCCAATCCCTATAAAAGCTTTATGTTAATTATATTAATATAAAAGCTTTATATTAATAAATCCCTATAATATAATCAGTGTTACACACTTTAGCTATTATGATGCCATTCTCAAAACTACATGTGTATTTATATGTTGCTTATATTGTTTGAGTAAGGCTTATTTATACAAAATTAGCTCGTCCATTGCACCTTTTCCTCATGGATGTTACGATATTATAAAGTAAAGAAGGAAAAATAATCTTACTAAGTATCACCTTAATATTAAATTGATTGCAATCACTACGTAAGTCAGGCAAAAAAGTTTTAATTATAAATAAGAGCTAATTGCCATTAATTAAAATCAATGATTGCGATTCTAGTTAGTTCATTCACCAATTTTATTATTATGAATAAAAAGTAATTTTTTATATGTAACTTATGGAATAACAGCAACCATTTGTCTATTTAAAGTAATGAAGCACAATTAATGATATATATCAACTAATTATTTAGTATTTCATGAATTTTTAAAAATAAAATAAGCTGTAAAATTAAACAATTGAGTAATGTTACTGACACATGATAATTCATATTTGATAAAATGGGGATTTTGTAGTCATTTCTAGTTAAGGTCAGTTAATTTTTTTCACAAAAAGTAATTTATTAAAATCATTAATGATATAAATGCCTCCTTATAATTTTTATTTATTATTTAATTATAGCTTGCCATGCATCTTTTACTCAAAGAACTAAGAAAATAATCCAATCATCTATTAATTTGATAAATTTCATCAAAAATTATAAACTTCTCCTTAAACGTTAACATTAATATTCCTAAATAAAAAAGCAATTGTTTATACTAATTGTTAAATTACTAATTTCTCAGGAAAGGTTTATGACAAAATTCAAAATTACTAGCGCAAATAATACTATTTTTTATGTTAAATAATTAACATTGACGGCAAGATTAAATTAACTAATTAAACTTATTCGCAGTGATACCATACACTTGGTTTTAAGCCAGAACAAAGTAGGAATACCAAACTGACCTGCGACTATAAAAAGTGAAAATCAAAAATTAATGGTTAATTTAAATTAATAGTTGATAATTTATACCGCGAATGTTTTATAAAACAATCGAAAGAACAACTGAAATCAAAAATCATGAAACATATTACAAAAAATAAAGAATCAAATTATGGTTAACCAACCCACTACATCATATTCTCACGAATATGATGACTTAGAAAATAAAGAAGAGGAAAAAAAAGTTTGCGAATCATCCCTTGCCTTTGATGTAAGTATCAATACTTTATTAGAAATAATAAAAACAAAAGAATCTGATAGATATCGACCACCATCTTCGACTGAACTCAGAAGGGTCCTTATCTATAAAAAGTGGGAGTCAAAAATTAATAATGGATCAAAATTGATTATTAACACTTTACTCAATTCATTTGCAAAAAAATTAAATGAAATAAATTGTGGATCTCTGGAAGAAAAAAAAGAATTTTTATCTATAGTTTCTGGAGGAGAATCAATTTATTATCCATTTAGATTACTTAATGATTTAATGATAGAATTTGTAAATGAAAAAATTTCAAAAGAATTATTCCGTTGTGTAGAACTCAAATTAGAGTCTCCATCTCTAATTAATATCAGTGAATATAGTACTAATATTAAGGAAATGATAACAACAAAAGCAAAGGAAGCATTACTTAAATATGATAATCAAACAGAATTGATAAATAATATCTCAAACAAAATTAATAAACTACATAAAGATCAATGTATTAAAAAAGATCTTGTACCATATTTTGATACGGAAAAAAATTCTTTTGCTACATTTATTGATCTCTATATTGATCATACATCAGAAAATTATGAGTACATGTTATCAAAATTTATTAATATTTTTGATAGTCTAGGACAAGACGAAGAATGTTGCATGTCATTTGTATTTGATAGATTTCTTGGAGAAACAATAATACTATCCAGAAAAGCTGAACAACTACGGAACATTATTTTTACCGTAGGGGCTAATTCAAGGAGGGAAATACGAGAATTATTTTCTGCTGGAGCTGATATGTTGGTGAGCATGGAAAAAAATAGTGATTGTTTTAGAGCTTTTGTTGATAAATACAAAAAAGAGCTGGAAGAAAAAATTACAGAATGTTTAAGAGAAAAAAAATATTCCATTATAATTGAAGATAATGAAATTACTAATTGTAAAGAAACTAATATGGAAAAAATATTGTACTGTTCTAAGAAATGCCTAGAGGAAAATTTAGTGGAAGGAATACTTAGGAGGGGAAATTGAGGCTAAGATAATTTAATTTATGACTAATCTCTATACTACAGTCGTTACTTCAATATTAATTCCTTAAAATAGTAAAGTTTAAAGCATATGGTTAAACACAGCTAGTATTACAAACGCACTGGAAAGTTATGAAAACATAGCACCCCTAAATATTAATTATTGAACCAAGCAAATGATGAAAAAATCATATAGGCTAAAAATAACTACTACCTCTGAACAATACCTTATAAGAAAAATACATGACAAATCCTAAAATTTCTAATCCCTATAAAAGCTTTATGTTAATTATATTAATATAAAAGCTTTATATTAATAAATCCCTATAATATAATCAGTGTCCCAACTTTAGCTGCTATGATACCATGCGCTAAACTACATGTGTATTTATATATTTCTTATATTGTTTGAGTAAGGCGTATTTATATAAAAAGAGTGGTTAATTTATGATTAGCTCGTCCATTGCACCTTTTCCTCATGAATGTTACGATTTAGAAAATAAAGAAGAAGAGGAAAAACAAGTTTATGAACCAGTCAATCACGCCAGTATTAATGCTGATGGTAATGATTTGTTAGAAATAATTAGAGCAAAAGAATCTACTAGGAACAATAGCTACGGATATAGCTGTGACAGACTAAACAGACCACCATCTTTGAATGAAATTAGAAAAGTTATTAATTATAAAAAATGGGAATCGGAAGTAAATAATAAATCCAAATTTATTATTGGCACTTTACTTTCCTCCTTTACAAAAAAACTAAATGAAATAAACTGTGGATCCTTGGAAGAAAAAAAAGAATTTCTGGCTATAATTTCTGGAAGAATAGCAGCTTATTATCCATTTAAAATTATTAACGACTCAATGATAAATTTTATAGATGAAAAAATTTCAAAAAAAGTACTTTGTTTTGCAGAAAACAAAATATACTCACTGATTAACAATAAAGATGAGTGTCAGTATGACATCCAGAAAATCATAATTAGAAAAGCAAGAGAAACTTTACTTAAAGACGACAATAAACTTGAGTTGATAAATAATATCTCCAGTAAGATACGTGAATTCCATAAAAATGAATACATTAAAGAAAATCTTAGATTACAGCATTTTGATACAAAAAAAATTCCATTTGCTATATTTATAGACCTCTATAATAACCATTTAACAGAAAATTACGAGTATATACTATCTAAATTCATTGATATCTTTGATGGTCTGGGAGATGATAAAGAATGCTGTATGTCATTTGTATTTGATACTTTTCTTGGAGAAAAGGTATTACATAGTTGTGCCGATAGATTACGTCGTGTAATTTTTTCATCAGAACGCAAATCACAATTATTACTAGAAGACTTATTATCTCTGAGATCAACTGAATTATCAGGATCATATATGAATAGCAGAGAAAATTACCATGCTTATTTTAAAGATTTTCTTGATAGATCAAAAGAAAAACTTGCAGAAAAAATCAATGAGCATTTGACAGAAAAAAGTTTCGCTATCATCATAGAAGATAATATAATCACCGTTTGCAAAGGAAGTTCTAAGAAAAAAGTGTTGTATTACTCTAAGAAGTACCTAGAGGAAAAACTCAAGTCATATGCTAATTGTTATAATAGTAGATAATCCTAAAATAAAAATAATATCAAAAATAAATGATACTAAGTATAACCTTAATATTAAGTTGATTGCGATCACTACGTAAGTCAGGTAAAAAATTTTAATTATAAATAATCGCAATTCTATTTAATAGATTCACAAATTTTATTCCTATGAATAAAAAGTATTTTTATATGTAATTTATGGAATAACAGCAAGCATTTGTCCATTTAAAATTATGAAGCACAATTAATGATATATATCAACTAACCATTTGTGTTTCATAAATTCTTAAAAATACGCTGTAAAATTAAAAAATTTAGTAGTGTTACTAACACATGATAATTCATATTTGATAAAACGGAGCTTCTGTAGTCATTACTAATTAAGGGCAGTTAATTTTTTTCACAAAAGTAATTTATTAAAATCATTAAATAAATTCATCCTTATAATTTTTATTTATTATTTAATTACAGCTTGCCATGCATTGTTTACGATAAAACTCAAAATTACTAGCGTCAATCATACTATTTTTATGTTAGATTATTAGCATTAGTGGAAAATGAAGTTACTAAATTAAATTTAGCCTAAATGATACCATATACTTGGTTTTAAGTACATTTGTCACATGAAGCACGGGCCAATACATGATTAATCCGTATGTTGCAACGCCTTCTTACGAATCATATTACCTACAAAAAGAGGCAAAAGAAGATGAAAATGATACTCCTTCAGGTGCCAACATGGACAAGCTATTGAGTACCATTAAATGCAATCGGTTGATCAGAGAGCAATATTACGGATGCGGATATACATGTGATATTGAGCCAGTACCGATTAGGGATATCAGACTAACCTACGACTATAAAAAGTGGAAATCAAAAATTAATGGAGAATTTAAATTAGTAGTTGATAGTTTTCTTTTTTCTTTTGCAAGAAAACTAAATAAAAAAAATTATGGATCATTTGCTGAAAAAAAGTTTTTTTTATCTGTAATTTCTAGGGAAATATCAATTGCTTACCCATTTAAAATGATTAGCGACTTGATGACAAATTTTATAGAAAATAAGGTCGTAAAAACAGTTACTAGGTATTCACAAAAAAAAATAAAATATATATCAAATAGCAAATCCAAAAATTATGACTGTCTTACGGAAATCATACAACAAAAAGCAATAAAAACCATACTTAAAGAAAACAATAAATTAGAATTGATAAATAACATATCCACTGCAATTACTGATTTCCATAAAAAACAATTCATTGAGGAAAAATTAATACACTACCTTAATGTTCATGATATAGAAGTCAAACCATTTATTATGGCATTTCTTGACCTATATCGTAGTCATCTAGCAGAAAACTATGACCACATGATATCTAAATTCGTTGAGATATTTGAAGACCTGGAGTATGATAAAGAATGCTGTATGTCACTAGCATTTGATGGATTTTTTGGAGAAATGATAATACATAACAGGGCTTGCATCCTAAATAGCATTGTGAGAGATAGCATAAATTGCTCAAAAGAATTAATAAGAAAATCAATTTCATCAAAAAGAGATGAAATTTCAAAAGGCAATAAACAAAAGGAAGGATGGTATAAAATATTATATGATGACTTTAAAACCATTGTTTCAAAATCAAAGAAAAAACTAGGGGAAAACATTGTTGATTGTTTAAAACAAAATGATACTGTCATATTCGAAGATAATAAAGTTTGTATTTGTAACGAAAAGTCAATAGAAAGAATATCACATTATGCCGCTAAATATTCAATGAAAAATCTTACATTATTTATCAAACAGATAACTCATCTGGATATATCAAAATGAGTTAAATTTGTATGTCAACATGAGTTATTTAACTCAAGTTTTACAATCGCAATTAGATACAATTTGGAATCACTCTCAAGCAATGTTATAAAAAACAGTTTTGCGAGTAAAAATGCATCCTGTTTATAAAATTACTGCTTTAAATAACATTAAATTTTAGATCGGGGTAAAATTATCATCAGTGAAAATAAACAATAAAATCACCTATTTTATAATTATAAATAGTAAAACTCAAAGAGCATCTTGCTATTGTGATAAAATCAGAAAGTGCAATTCATTAAATCAACCCTAGAGCAATAGTCAATTTAAAGAAATTTAATATTTTCCAAAAGTAACAATACAAATAATGTTTTTGAAACAAGCTTATCCTATATCTTTATAGAAGAACATTAATCACGATTCTACTAATCATAGTAGGTGATAACAATGATAATGTCAGTATTAGATTGAAATTAAGCAATATAACTTTTACAATCAAATAATTTCCTTCACATGTGAAGGAAGTTATTAAATAAAAATATCGTCTGTAAATATTACAAAAATATACACCCATAATGTTACTTAATAATAAAAATAACATGACTTAATTCCTGGAAATCAATATAAAATATTAACTATAATCATATGGCTAAATATAAACTAGGGCCGTACTAACTCTATCAATAATTATCACATCAATTTCGATTACTATGATCACGTTACCGTTGGAATTGCATTCGTATTTTACACACATTTAGATGTATTTACATAAGGTGCAACTAAATCCATATGATTAACCGATCACTTCCTTCAACTTCTTATGAATGTTATGACTTAGAAACTAAAAAAACAGATGCCCCAATCTGCGACCCCCTACCTGACAATATCAGTGGAAATCCGCTCCTAGAAGTAATTGAAGCAACAGCATATTATAGATATGAAGCTTACAAAAATAACTCTCATTTCTTTACAAAAAAATCGTTACGAGATATGTCTCCTAGTAACCATAGAAAGTGGAAATTACAAATTAATGATTACTTTAAATCAATTACTGAATCTTCAATAATCTCCTTCGCAAAGAAACTAGATGAAATAAATTGCGGATCCTTGGAAGAAAAAAAAGATTTTTTATATGCCGTTTCTAAAGAAATAGCCGCTTACTATCCATTTAAAATGATTAATGATTTAATGATAGAGTTCACAGATAGAGAAATTTCAAAAGTAGTACTTAGTTACGCAGAAAAAGAAATAGAAGACATATCTAACAATGATACTAGGAATTATAACGAGCTTGATGAAATTATCCCCAAAAAAGTAAAAGAAAATCTACTTAAAGAAGATAATAAATTAGAATTGATAAGTTGTATCTCTAGTGAAATCACTGAATCTCATGAAAAATTATGTACTGAGGAAAAAATTAAATTGCCTTTCAATGCAAAAAAAATGCCATTTGTTGCATTCTTCGATCTATATCTAAAACATTTAACAGAAAGTTATGACTTCATAATATCAAAATCTACTAGTGTATTTGATAATCTAGGCCATGACAAAGAATGTTGCATATCATTTGTATTCGATACCATTTTTGAAAAAAGGATAATACGTAATGAATCTAAACAAATACTTAGTATTGTAATAAAAAATACTGCACATGGAATTGCATATGATTTAAAAAAATTACTAGAAAACTCACTCATTTCAGGAAAAATTGAATTTTTTAGTGAATACGAAGGAAAAGGCTACCATATATATGGAAGCACAAGAGAATACTATACAGATTTTACAAAAGTTATTGTGGAATTACAAAAAAAATTAGAATGTGAAATTGTATCATACTTGACAAAAAATAATATTATACTTATTGAAGATGTAGTTACTGTATGTAATAAAAAAATCATGAAAGAAATAGTAAGTTCTTCTACCAAACACTTAGAAAAAGAACTTAGAGCATCTATTATAGATTTTTAGAAAAAATTTATAATAATTTCTCCATCATATATAAAAAAGTTATGACCGTTATGAAAATAATTACAAATGCAGTAACATTTTCATGCTATATACATATAAATGTCTATCAATGGCAGTTATTGTCATAAAAATAGGAAATTAAGATAAACAAAAAACTATTGCTAAAATTCAAAACTTAGGTCTTAGGTTATCTTAAAATGAACTTCATAAAGCAACTTATGAATTATTGTATAAAAATTATTTAATCTATAATTAATAAAATTTAATAGCCTTAAACAAATTAGTGTTAAAAAATAATTTAAAATGACATATCACTATCAAAATTCAATTATACATTACAATACAAATGACACAACAAGAATACCCAAAAAATTACTACCACTAAGAAAAATTAAAAAATTTACCGGCACAATGACAAAATATATCTTCGTCCTCACTGTATTTAGTAAGCATAAAATAAAATGCAGAAATCATTATTTAATTAAAGATTATGAATTTTTCCTAAATTACTAACAATTAATACCGGCGAAAACACAGGAAAAATTGAATAAAAAATAAAAACATATAGCTATTTATACGACTATTTATAGAGGAATAATAACTTATTCTAATAATTTAATAAAAAATAATTTCTTCTTATTAAGACGTACGATAAAAAATAAACGATATACGAATTAATCATAAAATAATCGCCCAAAGAAAAATTCATATCCTGTTAAAAAATAACTTTTATAACACACTACAGTTCCTACATCTACTTTTATTACTGTGATAGCATTGGTCGCTTCGAGTAGATTTTATGTTTTATATATATTTTTCATATATGGTGTAATTAATACATGATTAACCACTCCCTGCCTTCGTGTTCTTTTCCACACTACGATCTACAGACAAAAGAAGAAGCTAAAATAGCTTTCGTAACTCCTACACCTACTTCTACCAATATAAATGTAGATACTTTATTTAATATAATCAAAACGAATACGAGGGCCCTACAAGAAACATACGGACAAAGACAAGATATATTAGGGCAAATACCATCCAATCTGAAGGATATCAGACGTCATCCTAATTATAAAAAGTGGAAATCAAAAATTAGTGAAGATTTTAAATTGATTATTGATAATTTTCTTACTTCATTTGCAATTAAACTAAATGAAACAAATTGTGGATCTTGGGAAGAAAAGAAATATTTTTTATCTTTTATCTCTGAAAAAATAGGAATCGATTACCCATTTAAAATGATCAATGATTCAATAACCAATTTTGTAGAAAAAAAAATTGCGCTAACAGTTGCTAAGCAGGCAGTAAGTAAAATAAAAGACTTATCAAATAGCGACAATGAAAATTATAATGAGATAACAAAATTTATCCATAAAAAGGCAGAAGAAAATTTGTTCGATGAAAACAATAAATTGGAATTTGTAAACGCAATTTCCGAAAAAATTTATGAACTCCACAAAGGGCAATACGAATATCTTAAGTATAAAATTAAATTTAATTACTCCTGTGTAAAAATAGATTCTTTTACCATATTTTATGATCTATATCACAGTCATCTGGTAGGAAGTTATGATTTCATAATGTCAAAATCTATTGAAATCTTTGAAAATCTGGGACACTATAAAAAATGCTTCATCTCATTTGCATTTGATACATTTTTTGGAGAAATGATAATTAGCAATGAAGCGGAAAAATTACGTAATATTTTGTACAAACATGAATATAGTTTAGCAATTAATTCAAAATACTTGATTAAGAATTTAGTATTCTCAGGAAAAATTAATTTTTTTAATGAATATGAAAAAAAAGATACAGGGATAAATAAATGTGATTATAATAATATGATAGAACGATCTGATGAGCTTACATCATTTATTGTACAATCCCAGAAAGAACTAAAGAAAGAAATCAAAAGGTACTTTCTAGAAACAAATACTATAGTTATTGAAGAAAACATAGTTACTACTTGCAGCAGAGAAATTGAGGAAAATATATTACGTCACTCTGCCAAATACCTAAAGAAAAAACTTATCTCATACATAATAAGAAATTACGAAATATTTTCTGGGCGCAGTAGTATTATTTCATCATTAGTGAGTACATAGTTACTTATTTTAACAAAATATTTATGTCAAAATTACCATCATATTACACTTAACAAGTGTAATTAAAATTTAAATCAAGATATATAACTTATTATTATAATTGGAATATTTAAGTCTTTTGCTGAATATAAAACATGAAGCAGAAATCATAAATCTAATACAAAAGAGGAAGAAAAACATCAAACTCCAGTAAAGAAAATAAAAAACACTTAATTCAGATTTGGTGCTGATTTTATTAATAGATATCATCTATTTAACAGGTTAATCAATTAATATGTGGTCATTATAATTGTTAAAAAATAATATCAGTAATCGTACTTTATTAGGTATTCCTTATGATAAAAATCAAAAGTTACTCATATTAAAATCAAGATTCTATTTTATGATCATCTATAATATAAAACAGTTACTACATAAAATTTAATTGTCGTGATACAATCCTTATGCTTGGCTATTTTTTTAGTTATGTTTTCCACATAAGGTGTAATTAATACATGGTTAATCAATACAATCATTCATGTTACTGTGCATATTGTGAATTACAAATTCAAGAAAACCCTACTTGTAGAGAATCTACTTCTACCGATATCAATATGGAATCTTTACTAAAAATAATTAAAATGAATGAAGGTACTAGGTACAAATATTACTGCAAAGATGATGTCTTAAAAAGACCATCATCAATGCCAGATGTTGGACATATACCTAATCACAAAAATTGGAAATCAAAAATTAATGATAGTTTTAAATCACTTATTGATGATTCACTTTCTTCGTTTGCAATTAAAATAAATGAAATAAACTGTGGCTCTTGGGAGCAAAAAATAGAATTTTTATCTGCTATTTCTCAAGAAATAGAAGCTAATTATCCATTTAAAATGATTAATAATTTAATGATAAGTTTTGTAGATGAAAAAGTTGCAAAAGTAGTGCTTTGTTGTGTAGAAGAAGAAATAAAAGAGATAGATAAAAATAAGCAAAGGAATTATGATGAACTAAAGAAAATCATAGCCAAAAAATTGGAAGAAAACATGCTTAAAGAAGATAATAAGTTGGAGTTGATAAACGCCATCCAAAGCAAGATTTTAAAATCTCATGAAGAAAGAAATATTGAAGAAATACTTACATTCCATTTCGATTTAAAAAAAATTCCCTTTGCTACATTTATGGGCCTTTATCGCAATCATATCTCAGAAAACTATGACCTCATTGTCTCAAAATCTATTGATATTCTTGAAGATTTAGTATTAGATGAAAAATATTGTATGTCATTTGCATTTGATTCGATTTTTGGTGAAATGATAATAGGTAACGAATCCAAAAAACTAAGGAATACTATATATATATCAGAGCATTATTTTAAAATATTATTAAACGATTTGGACACTGAAGGAAGAATTAATTTTTCTAGTACTGAGGATGAAACAAGATATACCCATGGATATAGTAATGTCCTAGAATATAAAGATTGCTTTGCGAAATTCATTACAAAATCTCAAATAGAACTAGAAGATAGGATAAATAATCATCTTAAGAAAAATAATATCATCGTGATCGAAAACAATGTAATTACCACCTGTAATGAAAGTTTTATAAAAAGAATATCGTATTGCGCTACGAAGCACTTAGAAAAAGAACTTAGATTATATTTAAGACAAATAAGAAATAGATGTCGTTACATTAGCGGCAATACTTTAAATCATGACATTTAAACTGTAAGCATTGTAGTTCGTATCATTAGCAAATACAAAAACAAGGAATTAATGGCTAACTTAATTTATTTTGCAAATAATTAATCTGTATTTATTAATAGTAATACATTTAATAGAAAACATAATATAAAATCATACCGTCAATAAATTATCTTATCAAACTTTTAGGAAAACACTATTATTAATGGGAAAAATTAAAATTCTTAATAGAGGCAAAACAAAAAAACAGAGAATATTTATATAGCTTTTTAACAAATTATAACATTATACACTGCGATAAAATTGCTATAGCAACTTCAATGGCCGTGATAGCCTCAGACCGCGGTCAATTATTATATATATAATATTTACTTATGGCTTTCAAAGAAAGGGTATGATTTAATACATGATTAATCAAGGCTGTTCTTCATATTATCCTGCTCATTATGAATCGCAAATAGAAGAGGAGGATAATCCTATTTACGAAAAATCTACCAATATTGATATTTTACTAGGAATAATTAAAAAAAATGAAAATATAAGACACGGATGTAACCAACGTGACGTCCTCTTAAAAAGAACATCGTCACTGAGCAATATTAACCGTATTTATCATAAAAATTGGAAATCAAAAATTAATTTTGATTTCAGATCAATGATTGATGATTCACTTTTATCATTTGCAAATAAACTAAATGATATAAATACTGGGTCTTGGGAACAAAAAATGGAGTTTTTATCTGCAATTTCTGGAGTAAAGGCCAATTATCCATTTATGATAATCAATGAGTTAGTAATAAATTTCATAGATATAAAAGTATCAAAAATAGTATTTATCTATATAGAAAAAGAAAAAAAGAAAATAGCTAATAATACAAATAAAAATTATGGTGAACTTAAGGAAATTATCACTAGAAAAGTAAAAGAAAATATACTTAAAGAAGGTAATAAATTAGAATTGGTAAATGATATCTCCAGTAAAATTTCTGAACTCCATAAAAAACAACATCAGCACACCGAAGAAAGAATCCCTTTAAATGTAAAAACAGCTCCGTTTATTGCATTTATGAATCTCTATCGCAATCACCTAACAGAAAGTTATGGATCTATACTCTCAAAATCTATTGAAATGTTCGAGGACCTGGGATACGACGAGGAATGTTGCATGTCATTTGTATTTGATACATTATTTGACAGAAAGGTAATAAAAACTAATGCTAGAGACATAAAGTATATTATACATAAAAACGTGCACTCTTCAATACTCTCATTAGAAAATTTGTCATATAAAATTGATTTTTTTAATAAAAATCACGAAACAGGGTTCAACCTTGACTGTAGTGGACTGGTAGAATGCTCTGATGATTTTAAAAAATTCATTATGCAATCTAAAAAAAAATTAGAAATCAGTATGAAGGAGTTTTTTGCGGAAAACGATATATTAGTAATAGAAAATAACATAGTTGATGTATGTAATAAAAGTTTAATGAGTGAAATGTTGTACTACGCCAAGAAATATTTAGAGGAAAAACTCGTATTATATGGCCAAAATGAAGAAAGATTGCGCAGTGATAATGTGCAATAAAAAACAAAAAGTTACACATTAAAATTTGTGAATAAATATTGGGCTAATATACAACACAACAACACAACAAAACTTACTACGAAAACTTTAATTGACCTGATACCATCTTAGTTACTTCATTTATGTTTACGAATATTTTTGCTTTATTTAAGTACATCATGATTAACCAATTTTCTCCTCCATGCTCCTATGATTACGACGCAAAAATAAAAAATGAAAATCAGATTTGCAAAGATCCTGTTCCTGCCAATATCAATACTGATATCTTGTTAGAAATAATTAAAATGAATGAAATTTTCAGGAGCATCAACAACCCGCTCACACCTCCACTGATTGAAGCCGTACCTATCCCCAATTGTAAACGTTGGGAGTCAAAAATTGAAATAGGATTTAATCAGATGATTAATACCTTTCTTGCTTCATTTGCAGATAAACTGGTTGAAATTAATAGTGGATCCTGGGAGAAAAAAAAGAATTTTTATCTGCTATTTCTATGGAAACAGGATGGATTTATCCGTTTACAGGACTTAATGACTTAACAATAAAATTTGTAAATGAAAAAGTTATGAAAGTAGTATCTGAATATGTTAAAGAAGAAATAATAGACCTAGTTAAAAATGATTCTAGAAATTATGATGAGATTAAGAAACTAATAGCCAAAAAAGTGGAAGAAAGCATATTTGAAAAAGACAATTCATTAGAGTTGGTAAGTATTATATCTAGCAGACTTAGTGAATTCGATGAAATGCGGCAACTTAAAAAACACATGGAAATGAATCACCTCCCTATATTTGTCGATCTCTATCGCAGTCATATAAAAGAAAATTACTCATTCATAATATCAAGGTTTGTTGAAATATTTGATGATTTAGCACTAGACGAAGAATGTTGGATGTCATTTGCATTTGATGAATTTTTTGGTGAAATGATAATGAGAAATAAATCTGGACCATTAAGGGATATTGTTATTCTAACAACACACTACTCAAAAAGACTACTACATGAATTATCATCAAAAACTGAATTATTCATCACAAATGACTCAGAAGATGAAAATGAAGATAATATCGGACCAAAATTATCTGATGAGTTTAAAAAATTTATCATGCAATCACAAAAAGAATTAGAAGATAAGATTAAGAAATTTTTGACAGAGAGTGACACCATAGTAGTAGAAAATAATATGGTTACTCTATGTAAAGAAAGTTTTATGAAAAAAATATTATGTTGCTCCGCAGAATATTTGAAGAAAAAACTTATACTTATATTAGGTTCTAGGAAAAAACTCCCCTGTTCAAACTTAACTAGGAATACAATCCATGCCTACACGAATTTATCATGAATGTGAGTCACAATTTTTTCATTACGTAAGTAGTACGCGGTGATTAAATTATAAGTAAATCACAACATACCTTTTTATGCATAAATAATAAATATGAAAGACTTCCTTTTCAAAAGTAGATACTATGGTAACGTCTTGGAATATTTTTTCATTTGGACGGATAACTTAACTCTGCAGTTAGAGTTATATCATTATTTGAAAATGTTTCACGTGGGTTTCTTATGTGTGTATGTATATGATTATTCAACCTACCTCATCGTGCGATTGTGCGTATTCTTGTTCCACGACTCAGAATGAAGAGGCGGAACCTTGCGACGCACTTTCTGCTGGCAATCTAACTCTAAATGAGTCACTATTATCCATAGTCAAAGAAAAACAATATTACAGGTACGGAAGTACCGATCTCGTAATGCGTGAACTATCACCATTACTTCATAATCCAGATTTTATTCCCTACTATAAAAAGTGGAAATTCATGATTGATCATGAATTTGGATCAATCATTAATGTCTCTCTCAGTTTGTTTGCAAATAAATTAGCTGAGCTGTCTTGCGGATCTATATCCGAGAAAAAATTATTCTTGTCAGTAATTTCTAGAATCAAACTAAATGTTCCGTTTGTGAAGACTAGAAGCATAACTACGTCCTTTATAAGTAGTAAAATTGAAAAAGCAGTACGTTTCTATGCGGGAAAAGAAGTAGGAAACGTAATTAATACAGGTAGTAACAATTATGGAAATCTTAGAACAATCATACTTAGAAAAGCTAGAAGTGCTTTGCTTGAAGAAAATAACATTTCAAAATTAATCAAATACATCTCAAATATGATTTGTGAATTCCATGAAAAAAAACAATATAAAGAATATTTTGAGAACAAATTTTCATCACATTTTGATGCAAAAAAAACACCCTTTGCCGAATTTACGGATCTGTACTGTAGCCATATGGAAGAAGATACTGATATTCTTTCAAAATCCATCGATATACTTCACAATATAGGCCAGAATGAGGAATGCTGCATGTCGTTTGCGTTCAGTACCTTTCTAGGAAATACCATGTTTTATCATGAGGCTAAAGTCCTAAATTCAATTCTTATTCATGCCACAGATGACTTAATAATATCACTGAAAGAGCTATTATACTCAGGAAAAGTTGAAATTTTTGGTGAAAATGACAAAACAACCCCCTACCCTTGCTCCACTATTTTTGGTGAACGTGAGACAGGAAACAAAAATCCTTACTCCAACGAGTTGAAAAAATTTTTCTTCGATGCACAGGAATACCTAAAAGGAATAATAGAGAAATTTTTGTTAAGTAATGACGTCGTAATAATAGATAGAGACAAAATTGCTACCTGTGATAAATATTTTAGGGATGAAATAGTAAGATCTTCTCTAAGATACTTGAGGTTGGAACTTCACTCATGTATCAAAATATGATGCAGAACAAATAAACAATTATTCCCTTGAAATAAAACTAAATCTTAAAATCAATAAACGGGAATAACAGTTTCTTATGTCTGTTTGTATAGCAAATAATGATTTATAATTGACATCTACTATTGACAAATTACACTAAATCTCCACATAAGTTAACTATCTGTTGTTAAATAAAAATTGGTGAAATGTACACTTTATAAATGTACATTCATACTTACTACAGCAGGGTGTAGAATACATGAAATTCATCCATTAAATATATGAGGTTAAAACTTAATAACTATTATTGATACAAAATGACAAGTAGTTTTTTATATCTACAAAGGATAAAGTTTATTTGCTAATCTGAGGTGGTAATAAATAATACGATCTTGGATAAAAACTTACATAAATATAAATACCAATGTTTGTATTGACTATTTCCAATGCGTTGCCTTAGAATCCCAGTTGCTGTAGACAGTAATCGTACCCTGATCCTTACAAACATAAGTTGTGGCAATAAGAACAGTTATGTAGCATAGTAAATTAAGAGATCAAGAGGTGGGTGTATCTCACGAGGAAATTATGATAAATAGAGCAAGCTATGGTAGAGCGTCTTTGCATAATAGGGGTAATAAGAAAGGTAAGAATGCAATAAGAAAAGCAGTAAAAGTTGAAAGCAGTAAATTAATTAAGGTGGAATTGTCTCAGCTCCTGGATGCAGATGCCAACCCCGTGGCAGACATACGGCATCCAGAAACAAATGTGTCACCACGTGTTAATCATACTCAAGAAAATCACACACAATCACCTAAATGGAGAAAAATAATTACCGGTCATCCCTGCGGATTGATAGGATTTGGGTTGTCATCAATTGGGGTTGGAATATATGCAAGCTCTATTTATCAGCAGGTATATCACTACTCTGAGGAAAATAAATTTAGGATCATTGTTCAAACATTCATAGCAATTTTTATAATGTCTATATCGGCATTAATGATAGGACTCTCTGATTTGTCTCAAAAACATAACGATACGACAAGTGCTAATACAAAAGATTTATAAGCATTGTATTTGATAAACTAATAAATAGGGGGGTATTATATGGTAAGAGCTGGAACAGCCAGTGGGGCTAGTGATTTGCATCCTAGTCAATCTATCAGTTCAGAACAAATTAGAAAAGCTATCATTAGATTGAGAAAAAATAGAAATGCCAATTCTCAAAAAAACAGCATATTGGGAAAGTTATCACAACTAAAATCAGGCCTATGTATGTTTACAAAAATGGCGTTCGCTATTTCTTGTATGGGAATAGGATCCGCACTTTCTTCGTATTCACAGGTATCCATTATTAGCAAGCTAATTGAGTATTCTTCATTAGAGGATGAAGAATTGGGGGATAACGACCTCCCTCTGGATCAGTTATTGGTAACCTCTGCAATAGCCATGATAGGATCTCAAATAACATTATTCGGACAAGAATTGATACTAAGAACTTATTTCCCTAATGAGTATGAACGTATCGAAGAGAGCACCCATTCTTCATAGGAAAAAGAAAAATTAACTAAAAAATAATATCGGCTAGTTAAATGCCATTGTGATAATCCATTATTTAGTCCTCCATCTCAAGCAGATGGTAAGAGTAAATGAATACCGTTAGTATAATGGAGGTGATCATCTCATCTCCATTACATATTGCGGCTAATCATGTTATTTATGTAATGATGATGTGTCACCTTCATTGGGAGCTCTTGCAATGATTTTCCTAGTTTACGACAAACTAAAACCCATACAACTATAGGAGTGACGTGCCTTTTAACACTACGTCCGCGGTGGCAAAACAAATCACCTAACACCGAATTAATAGAATTCATTACTTCCTCTTCAGAAACGAAACACCTATAACTCTCACCACGGTTGCTACTGTTACGTCCCAAAATAATATAGGAACGGTCACGAAAAATTCTCAACCTATCAGTAATTTCATCTAAAGTCTTCTTTTTTTGCAGAGCCATTCTAGGCTTTTGACTTATATGCACGCCCTTTAAAAAATCAATCTTACGGAATCTATTCAACGCTTCTATCAACTGGCACTCAATATCATGTATTGCCAAAACAAGACTCCCAGCAAAATACGCACTTTTTTCCTTGATACGACCAATCTGCATCAAAATATCATTTATGGAATTAATATGAGTAATAATGTCACGAGACTTCTTTGATATAGAAAATCTGCAGTCATCAACTGTACTGTCTACAAGATTTCCTAAAATAGCGACTGAATTCAAACACTCCTCCAACGAGCTAACCTTAATATCATCAGACATATTGAGACGGAAGGTGCTGCTACTGACTTCATCTGGGAACTCTCCTAAAGAGAAAGATTCTTTCGGCTGGGAATTACATGACATCTCATTCTCCATCTTCAAGGAACCAACATAGGCGTAAAGTTAGTCATATTTTTTAGTAGTTAATTCCAGTAATTTTTTAAAATCTATTATTTACTATCTACACCTATTATGTGATAGTTAAACTTGGTATATATTTTTACAATTTTTTAATTTTAGTATCGAGTTCTATGGCTACAATATTTAGATCTACTGTGCTTTACCAACACAAACGCCTTCCAGCTAGGATAATGGAAGTAGTTACCCCCCATGGTAAATTTGAAACACCTACTTTCATGCCAGTAGGAACTCGAGCAGCTATAAATGGAATTCAGCAAAAAGACTTACAAAATACTGACACGACTATAATACTTGGCGGCAACACATACCACATGCTAAACTCCCCCGGCATGGATGCAATACGCATCTGCGGAGGGATGCACGAATTCATGAACTGGAATGGCCCTATGTTAACCGATAGCGGTGGATTCCAGGTTTTTAGTATATCGAAAAAATCACCTAAAAAATGCCGTATAGACGATACAGGGGCACGATTTCAACAGAACGACGGAAAAATAATTAATCTCTCTCCCAAAACCTCCATATTGACCCAAAAAATCATAGGAGCAGACATAATAATGGCTTTTGATGAGTGCACAACTCACTCTGATAATCGTGAGGAATCATTAAGAGCACTAAACAGAACTCATCGCTGGCTTTCTGAATCCCGGGAAACGCATGAGTACCAGCCATTTTCCGAATATGGAAACCATCAGGCGTTCTTCGGCATCATTCAAGGGGGGTATTTTCGCGATTTACGAGAACAATCAACACAATTCATCCTAGATATGGAAACAGATGGTATTGCAATCGGTGGAGAAGTAATTGGATCTGACATGAATGCCACCGAGGAAATAATAAGCTGGATAATGCCACAACTACCAACAAACAAAGTCCGGTACACGATGGGAGTAGGACTGAACCCTTGTGATTTAATCGCAGTGGTAAAAAGAGGAATAGACATGTTTGATTGCGTAGCTCCAACAAGAAATGCAAGACACGGGGCACTTTACCACGGACACCCAAAAATCAAGGATGATTGGGTAACATTCGACACAAAAAACATAGCAGAAGGAAGATTACTAATAAAAAAGGGGGAATACGCAAGAGACGAGCGACCAATACTGGAAGATTGCTCATGCACAACATGTAGAAACTATAGTAGATCTTACCTTCACTACCTTTTCAAAAGCAAACAAACGATGTACAACACCTTATCAGGAATACACAACATACATGTCATGCAGAATGTGTGCAGGAAAATGAGAGAAATTATAAAACAAAACTCATACTAAGATTTGGTCTTGAATCGCCCATAGTTAACCAATCGCTGCATGCGCCGCTCTTTCAAGGCATCTATGCTGTACTTGCCGCAGTCCTTAAGGGAATCAATCAAAGATTTCTTAAGAATCGTAGCCATCTTAGTTGGATCTCTATGAGCCCCGGCCAGTGGCTCCGGTATAACCTTGTCAATAAGCTTCATAGATTTCAAACAATCAGCAGTTATGCCTAAATTTTCAGCTGCTATATCAGCTCGATTCTGATCCTTCCACAGGATGGCAGCACAACCCTCAGGAGAAATAACGGAGTATACAGAATACTGTAACATCATAACAACATCAGCCACTGATATGGCTAAAGCACCACCTGATCCACCCTCACCAATAACAGTAGTCAGTATGGGAACACTCAAATTACACATCTCATATATATTCCTGCCAATAGCCTCTGACTGTCCACGCTCCTCTGCATCAATACCGGGATATGCCCCAGGAGTATCTACAAAGGTAATAACCGGCAAACTAAAGCGCTCAGCTAACTTCATCAACCTCAAAGCCTTACGATATCCTTCCGGACGAGTCATCCCAAAATTTCTTAACACCTTCTCCTTGGTATCTCTACCTTTCTGATGACCTACCACCATTACAGACCTACCTGAAATCCTGGCCAAACCACCAACAATGGATAAATCATCAGAAAAATGACGATCACCATGCAATTCTTCAAACTCATCGAAAATGGCAGAAATGTAGTACATAGTGTACGGACGACTAGGATGACGAGCCACTTGAGTAGTCTGCCAGGGAGTAAGCTGGTTATAAATTTGCTTAGCCAAAACATCAGCCTTCTTCTGCAATCGATCTATTTCCTCAGAAATATCAACAGCAGAACCACCCTGCATGTAGCGAAGCTCATCAATTTTGCCCTCCAACTCAAGCAGCGGACGCTCAAAATCCAGCGCCACCCATTTTGATGCAGAAGACATAATGCTCCTTAAATGCTATTGTTAACACGTCGACGGAATTCGCCGGTCCTGGTGTCGATTTCTATTCTGTCACCAATTTCACAAAAAGAGGCAACCTGAAGCTCATGACCGGTTGAAATTGTAGCCATTTTCATCAGCTTACCTGTGGTATCCCCACGAATTACTTGCTCAGTATAAGTGATTTCTAACACAATGGTCTGAGGTAATTCAACAGAAATAGCCAAATCATTAAAAAAAGTCAACGAACAATCCATCCCCTCCACGAGAAAATGAACAACATTAGATAGATCAGAAACAGAAATCTCATATTGATTATATTTTTCATCTATAAAAACGTACATGTCATCCTGTCGGTATGAGAAAATGCACTGTCTTTTCTCCAGTATAACCACTTGAAGACGATCGTCAGCCTTATATACGGTCTCAGAGATAGCACCAGTCAACAAATTCTTGAGCTTCATCTTCACAACAGAGGCCAAACATCCAGGGCTGTAGTACTCAGCTCGTTGAATAACCAAAGGACTATCCTTAACAAGAATCACATTACCAACGCGTAACTCCTGAGCCATCTTCATTACACACCTCTCAGAAAGTATAAAAAATAAAGTAAACAATAATCCACAGCATTAAGCAAAATCACATCAACCGTAAATCGTAGACAAGTAAGCATATCTGCGAATAAATAAAATTATAACCAACTGCACAGATAAATGATGCATATAATTAATAAACAATAACAAATTGACCATTAAACAGTACAGATAAGTATTATTACCACTTTGAAGTTAAAAAAATGAACATTATCTCAAAAAATTACCCCTCCTCAATTACAACATCTAAAATATAATTTTCCATAAAACAAGAAAAAATGTATTCTGATAAGACAATCTTACAATCAGCTGATACTACCATCAAAGATAATATAGGAAATATTGACGACAATAAAATATGATGTAAAACCTTTCCAGGCGTTCTTTTGAAAAAATATGGGCAAACCATCATTACATAGCTGTGAAATAATATTCAACAGCAAAACAATCAACCAAATCAATGCCAATTAGGAAATTAATAAAAAAATTACATGCATTAACCGTGGAAACAATTTACACCACCAGTAACCCATGCTAACACCAGTGTTAAATCCAATTAAAATCCAAAACTATGAGATATAATGCATTGTCAAAAACTCACTTACAAGTCAAAAACCTGAGATCACCACCGTCTCTAATATACTGCAAGCAAATATGACTATCATCACACCATTTGCTGAAAAATAAATACTACAACTATTTAATAAATAATATAAAACATATTATTATCACATCATCTAGCACAGATCTTACTTGCATTAGAAACATTACTAGGCACAATAAATTTTATCCTAGTATGGATGAAATTTATTGTAATCATCAACATAAAATTCACATATTAAAATCTATAAAATACTAACTGGAAAAATTAAATTCATAAGAAAAGATAGTAAAAAGTAAATATTATTGTTTAGAAAAATAATAATCACATACCTGCAGTTTTATGTCTCCCTGGTGGTAATAATTTGATGTTACAACTATCTGGTGCATAACATCCAAAAAAATAGTAATTAATAAAAAAATTAAACCACAAAACATGATAAAAAATTAGCGTTACTGCAATGTGCTCAATAAGTAAATATTTATGATATCCAGATATATACTATCTGAAAACAAATATAATTTAGAACTTAATATACATACATAGATAGTAGATAATTATCCTACGTACTCTACAAGTACCATGTGAGAGAGAAAATACACTTACCTTAATGGATCAACAACTCACCATAAAAATTCAGCAATTATCAAGACATATTCATCAACAATCGCATATATAAATTGCATCACAGAGATTAATCATAAATCATTTAAAATATATGCCCTGATTTCAAATAACCATAATTGAAGAAGGTATAGTTTATTTGCATCATATTCCCTATTAAGCTACCATGAGATGCAATGATAACTGGTGGGGAGTGTATGTTGCGCAGAACTAAGATTATTGCAACCGTTGGCCCGTCTTCTAACACAGAAGAAACTATAACGGCACTTGTTGATGCTGGTGTCGATGTGTTTCGTCTTAATTTTTCTCATGGAAGTACTGAGGAACATAAAAATACAGCTCAAATTATCAGATCGGTAGAAGAAAAACTTGGAAGAGAAGTAGCACTTCTAGGTGATCTTCAGGGACCTAAAATAAGGATAGGTGAATTCGAAAATGGCCTGATTGTACTAAAAGAACAGCAATCATTCACACTTGATGCCGGACATGATTATCACCTTGGCAACGAATCTCAGGTTCATATAGGATATCCTCAACTGCCGCAGGAAGTATCCGTAGGTGACATGCTTGTTCTAGACGACGGCAGGATAACCATGGTAGTAGAAAACATAGATGGTAGTCTAGTTAAGTGCCGTGTGCAAAATGCAGGAATTTTATCAAATCATAAAGGAGTAAACCGACATGGAGGTGGTTTATCTGCTGCTGCACTAACATCAAAGGATATTGAGGATATTAAGGTTGCTGCAAACATAGGGGTGGACTACCTAGCAGTATCTTTTCCCAAAAGTGCTGCTGATATGTACATGGCACAGCAATTAATGAGAACGTCTGGCGGAGATGCTCTTTTAATTGCTAAGATTGAACGAGCAGAAGCTATAGAATTATTGGAAGAAATATTATCAGCCTCAGATGGAATAATGGTAGCTCGTGGTGATTTGGCCGTAGAAGTAGGTGACGCTGCAGTACCGGCGTTGCAAAAAACCATGGTTAGAATGGCAAGATTGAACCACAAGATCAGTATTGTTGCTACGCAGATGATGGACTCTATGGTTGAGTCTCCTATTCCAACTCGTGCTGAGGTATCTGATGTAGCTAACGCGGTCCTGGATGGTACAGATGCGGTGATGCTATCTGCTGAAACAGCCTCAGGAAAACACCCTATTGCTACAGTAATTAGCATGGCAAAGGTGTGCGTAGAGGCCGAACATTTTAGCTCTCCATCGTTTGAGAAACAGGTAACCGACTGCAAGTTTACACGTCTTGATCAGTCTATAGCTATGGCAGCACTTTTTGCAGCCAATCACCTTAATGTAAAAGCCATCGCAACTCTAACTCAGTCTGGTTTTACCGCTATGTGGATTTCTCGCATAAATAGTGGTATACCGATTTTTGCATTGTCACCTGAAAAGTCCGCACGCAGAAAAATGAAATTGTTCCGCCACGTGCACCCTCTTCCTATACCTAACATAACCAACGATACCAACCGGTGCATTAGAGAGGTGGAAAACACCCTACTAGGTGAAGGAGTAGTATCTTACGGTGATACCATTATAATGACTTTCGGAGAACCACTCGGAATTACAGGTGGAACCAACACTATGAAACTGCTGCACATAACCAAGTGATGAAGTATATAGATTTAGCAATACATAATTGTTAGCATAAGCACAAAATATTTGTCTTTACAGTCTTAGACCCAATAGGTAGTGTACAGCGGCAGGGTGCTGTTATTATTTGCATGGTAACTGATATATTTACCCATTCAATTGATTTTTTTGTATGTATATTTAAACAAAACTGAAAATATTGACAAAAATGAAAAATGCTTTAGGTCTCTTCTCCTTTTATAAGTATTTATACCTATGACAAGTACCATCGTTTATTAATGTATTCGTATTAGAGATACAATGTTATTGTCATTTTCAAATAATTAGTATTAATTCATTAATATAGTATGTTAACCATAAGGTACGTGTATCAACCATATCAATTTTGATATGACAAAAACAAAAATTATTGATTACATCAACCTTTCTGTTATGGTAAAGTCACAGCAAGTTTTGGGAAAATGATAAGTGCGAGCCTGCGCTGACGCTGAGTTTATGAAGATTGATTTAGATTAATAGGAATGCCTACATTGAGTGCCACTGTATCTAAAAGCCCTATGAGCTTGCTTGAATTGAGTCTTAACAAATGCTCAGAAAAATTTTCCGGCAAGTACTGCGGCGATTCTGACCTAAAATCTATAAAGTATTTAGATATGCTTGATATAATGGGGGCTGTTCCTGTACTAGAAAAAAGCGGGATATCACTGTTGTCCAAATATGAAGACCCCAAAAAATATCAGTCAGAAAAATCTTTACCCAAATGTGTATCTAGCATTATGGAGAGAGAAGTACCTATATTTCCTTGGAAAAAAGAAATATTAAAATTGAAACTCAGTATTAATGATTACCGAGCAGAACTGTTACTAAAAAGAGAGTCTTATTTAAATTCAGAACATTCAAGACAATCTTTTATGAAGTTAGTTAAGTTTAATGCTGACCAAATGGAATGTTTTTTAAATTTCATTGAAAAGGCAGAGAATTCATTGTCATCAATATTATATTATCCTCCAGAATATAAAAAACTACATAATATAGTTACTGTAGCGAGTGGAGTAACATTAAAACTAAAGGATGAAATTACATATTTGATAGACTTATTGTCGGATAAACTGAAGATATTCACAATAAGAGGGGCAATAATGAATTCAGAATTATCGTCACTCGTATCTGAACTTATAGAAGCAATAGATATATCTATATCAACTATATCTACTATAGAGGGAACAATATTTAATTTTATAGGACGTAATAATTTTCTGTGCCTCGAGGATATCTTGGGTAAGGAAGAAGTCTATGTAAGCAATTGCTACAATAATCTAAGGTGTATGAAAAAATTTATGAAAGATATCTTCAGTAACTCCCCTATAAGAAAAATTTTCCCAAGTAAAGAAAGAAATCATCTAAAGAGAGAAATACGAGAATTAGAAACAAAAATAAGGGAATCGGAAATGAATTTAGAAGAAATGTACCGTTTTTTACATGTAAGATACAGCGTACTGGTAAATAGTAAATCCTTAGAAATAGAAAAAATGGAATCATCACCACAAAAATCGTCACGAGAAAGATGTATAAACCAGAAGAAAGTATCTTTCTTAAAAAAAGAGATAATGGAAATGAAATCGTTTATATGAGCTCTAATTATTTAATGTAGTACCTATTCCTATCCAACAAAGGATGGCATTTAATTAGTGTAGCTAGTCGCTTACCTTTACTTATTAAATATTTTATGTGTACGTGCGCATAATTTTTACAAAACCATGCACTGACATAAATAGGATGGCGTCCTTACAGAATAGGGGTTACCGCTACGGTCATTATATCGTCAACTAATTGTATTTTTAATAAAACCAGTATTACCTAATTTAATACTCATATAAAAACATAGTTTGCCTAACTTAAGTTGCATATATATAATGAAAATTAATTCCTTTAAGTAAGTTATTAGGAGCTGAAGTGGCACACCAGGTGACTGTAATTTATGGATACAGCCCCCCCACCTTACAAAAATTATCTGTGGGATGTTTGTTCGATTTGTATCTGGAAGAATCAATTAGCACTATGTCCCAGCTTACCATTAATGATGCTGTTGAAGCAGCATTGCTTATGAAACGAAATAGAGTAAACATTACTAAATATGAGTCTATAAAAGATAGCTATAGGAATGATAGCATTCAATTCTCTGGTAGTTATGAATTTTATCTTTACCATGATTGCTCTATCTATCGCAATTCATCTCTATCGGGTAATTTTGAAGAACTTAAAGCATTAACCCAATGTAAAATGTATATGGATAGAATTATTAAGAAATATGATGAGTTTTCTAATGATTTTACAAATCCATGTAAGAATGGCAGTAAGTGGGAAAACCATCCCATATGTCAAACAATTTACAACGAAGACGGAAGAAATATAATTGAAAACTACAATCACAGAAAAGACATAATTTTCTCACTTCCGCAAACTCCTGATTCAGGAATAGAGCTGGAAGGGGTTTTTTATTATCATGATCCTCTAGTTCTTTTCCCAATATCTAGGGACCTGTTACAGTCACCTTATATTGTGCTGTCTGAATTAAAAAATATTGCTTCGTCAGTAATTAAATACTTAAGAGAATCCCTGTCTGTTCTAGAAAAGTCGTCTTCTCAAATAAGAGGAAATTTGCATTGTTTGCTAATTTCATCATGCCTACAAATAAAGTACTCAGCTTCTTCTTTACTTAAATACGCAGCAGATAGAGAAAGTTATGAATCACATCCAAGTAATCAATATCACTATGCTACCTGTGGAAAAGAAGAATTATTTATTAAATCGTTAGATGTAATAATATGTACTAAAAATCTAATGCAGGATATAGAATCTCTAAAGGAAAATATTTTTAAAATAATTGATTTATGTAATTTTATTCCACTGGAAGACGCCATTGAAATATTTAATAATAGGATTTCAACTGCCAAAAATATTATTAGTAGAATTAACATATCAAAGTCCAACAAAAAATCTGATACAGGATGCTGTGGTAGTAGTGAAGAATTTTTTGATAATCAACGGTTTGAGATAGAACAGTATGAAGAAAGAAGCACTAAAACGGAAACGTTAATATCTTCAATTGATCTAAGTAACCTTAGCATGACTCCTTACTTACTAGGACTTAAATCACCAGACACGATTATAGAAAGAAAGCTAGTGCCATTCATATTGGAGTCTAAAATGGAAATTTGCAAAATATCTTCTTTCTTGAAAATAAAATACCCCTCTCTCATAGTTAAAAAAATGATTGAGATAGAAGAGCTTAGAAATAAAACTATAACCTCTTCTTCCATCCATATTAAAGAATCAATAAAAAATCTAGAAAAAGATATAGAAGAAATGAAAGTTTTCTTAAAAAATAATTAATAAAATTGTCAAGTATGCAATTGTATTTATGGAAGACAGATTATAGAATTAGTATCGAAAAGTATGATACCGTTGCACCACGATTCTTGCTATGTTGACTGTGGCTCTACTGTGAATAATATTGTTTATTTTAACCCTTGCTCTTTGGCAGAGTTATCCGTTGGGTCTATCCTTGGAATTGATTGCAAGGAATCTATGGCGCATTTATCACAACTATCTACAAGAGAGGTTATTGAATGTACGTTGCTTATAAAACGCAGTAAAGTAAATGACACCAAGTACGAGAATATTTGGGAGAGTAATAGTAAAAATAAATTCAGCAGTAACTACCAATTCTCCCCTAGTGATTACGAAATATTAAGCAATAGTGCCGAGCTCAAGTCAATTATAAAGTGTAAAAATAACATCATTAGTATTACTAGTATGTATGAAAATTATTTTTCAAAGAATTCACCCTCAGAAATAAATGATGGTTACTGGAACATGCACCCTATGTTTAGGGTAATTTACAACAAGGAAAGTAAAGATATAATCGACGGCTATCATGAGAAAAGGGATCAAATCTTATCCCTCCCGGAACAATCTAACGCTATTGTTAAAAATTTAACCTTTCCAAAAACAAGGACTCATGAAAATGACTTCTATCACCGCGATCCTCTGTTTTTTCTAACCACTGATTCTATTTACTCATCTATGTATAGCAAACCTTATATCTCAATTAATTTAATCATTTTCTATTCCTCACATACAATGAATTTATTAGTTGAATCAATGGGTATTTTGGAAGATTATCGTTGCTGTATACGTAAGCAACTATACCACTTGTTTATGGCAGCTTTCCTACAGCTTAATAACCTCAATTTATTGTTAAAAGAGTCAATATCAAGAATAAAAAATAAGTCGTTTATTGAAAAAGAAGAATCCATTGTGGAATCTCTAAGAATAATATCTTGTTTGAAAAAATCTGGTAAGTACTTACTTGTACTGAGAGATAAAATTGTCCCTGTAATGGAGTGTTGCAATTTTGTGTCTTTAGAAGATGCAGTAAAGATACTGCAAAACAAAATTTCATATTCAAGTGCCATGCTTTGTAAAGAAAAAAATCTAGGCTCAATAGAAAAAGATGTGCTGAGGTGTTGCATAATAGAGTCCAATAATGAAATTAGGAAGATATTATCTTTCTTAAAAAGGAAATACCGACATCTTGTAATCAAAAAAGAATTAAGAATTAGGTACTTACAAAGAAAAATTTCTATGGATACCAAGAAAAATACAGATGAAATACAACTTTCCCCCTTCTTTGTGAGTAGTGTTAAGGAGTTGGTTAAAAAATTAGAAAATGAAATAAAAGAGATGCGATCGCATAAAAAAGGGCTAACTAATAAAAGATGACTATGGTAATTTAAGCATAAAATTTACATAGTAATAGCGATAGTATTGTATGAATTGGAAGGTGATCGACCCAAACTAAATTTTGACCTATCCTACATTAATAATGAAAAATAAGGGACATGATATTTATTACTACACAGAAAAATCATTTTGTTGTAACAGCATGAGACTCTGAAATAATAACTACGACAAACGTATTATCAAAATAAAATCTACTATTGGCTAAATTTCAACTATAATATATTTCTCCACATTATCATCAATTACTGTTAAACAAAAATTGTGCATTCTCCCCTAATGGACAAATATTGAGTCAACTGTAATTATTGACCATGTTTACTGTTTGGCATAAAAAATTATTTCACCAGATAAAACATAAAGCTATTGGTTAGAAAATAAATACCAATATCTTTGCATATTCAAATATACCTATATATATTTTATGCATATTTATTGACGTTTCCTGTGCGTAATAATACCATCGCCGAGGAATGATGTACCCATGAACGCTTGTGAGATTAGCGTCGGCATCTGATTTGTATTCAAGCTGTAGCAATAAAATAGGACCTTTTAGACCATGAATAATATTGGTTCTTCTTCTACTGAGAGTAGCTCAAAAGAGCGATCGAGTATGAATCGGTGGGGTATGGATGAATCAAGTGTATCAAAAATTAGATTACTTGATTCCATGTTCAATATTAGTGAAAAAGAGTCAATTTTTAACTTAGGCAAATTCCGCCGTAGTGATGGCAATGGTGCCGCGTGGAGTGTTGCTTTGCATAAACATGGAATAAGTAGAACACATCCTGATTACTGGAAATTTCGCTGTGGAACACATCCTGATTGCAGGAAATTGCGCATCGGACCGATGAAAAAGCAATTCTGCTACAGTAGAGTAAATTTAGCTTGGCATTTGACTGAAATTCCAGAGGAAGATATTGTAGAATTAGATCGTCTTATAAATAATGCAGGAAATCGTAGGATTACATACTCTGACGATACCATGTATGAGAATAATGTTGACGTTTCTCGAGATCAAGCTCTCAGAGAATTTTGTGCAATCAACTACAATAAATTTGATAATTATAAAGAGCTTGGAGCTTTAGTACAGCTGAAAGTATGTATAGATAAAGTAATTGAAGAGAGAGACGCCTACCTTTCTAAAACATTTTTTTGTCATATTGATCATAGTATTCCAGATGATGGTAGTCTGGACGGATCTGCCTCGGAACATGAATGGTCGTCCCACCCAATGTATATGGTTGTTCATTCCAGTAATAGCAGTGATATTTTGAAAAATTATGACAGCAAAAAACATATTCTCTTTTCTCTTCCTGAGCCTCATTACTTACAGTATGGGGATGCGGGAAATCCAATAAAACGACCTTCACCTTCAGATGCCGTGTTTTATAATCTTGATCCTCTCTGCTTTTTAGGAAATGCTTATAATAAAGTGGATGCTTGTTGCCCACATTCTTATGTTCACGGAGGAATGTGTGGATGTTTGTTTTCCAGCATGATGGATAAGACGATTCATTCTTCCAGAGAAGTATTGTTGCCATTGATTAAGTTATCAGCTTCCTTAGTAAGATCTCGCAAGAACATAAGTAAAAAAATATATCACTTGATATCGGCTCATATCTCATACATAAGGTACTTATTTATTTTTTTACGTGAAAATGTAAGAGAATTCTTGAGAAGTAGAAATTTATTGTCTTCACTAACTACTACTAGGAATTTCATATATGAATCAGGATATGACGGAAAGATGGATCGCATCGGTATAAAGGACGGAAATAATATAGAATCGTTGAAGATTATAAGTTGTGTAAGGAGATTCATTAATGCTGTTTCTTTATTAGAAAAAAACATCATTCCCGTTATAGACTTACTAAACTTTGTAAACTTAAAAGATGAAGCGGTAGTGCCTGGAATAACACTTGCAAAATATGTAAATACTGACAGTGCCATGATGGAAACAACACAATTTGATGATGTGGTAGAAGAAATAGGAACGTTGTTCACCGAACCAACTCCGGAACAAACTTGATAGTGTGCAAATTACTATACTGTCGGTTTATTCAATAACGCTTCCATTGCTCCTATTTCGTCATCAAACATTTTAACCTATTATCAACGCATTCTACTAGGACTGGTATAAACTGATTCTCGGCATAAGAGTTGTAATTATTTCCCCCAATTTTCTTAGATGAGATATTATTATTCTTCTGCGAGCAATTATATTAGCATAAAAAATTATTTCACCAGATAAAAAGTAAAGCTATCAGTTAAAAAAATAAATACCAATCTCTTTGCATGTTAATAATTGTCAAATATACCTATATATATTTTATGCATATTTGTTGACGTTCCCTGTGCGTAATAATATCATCACCAAGGGATGGTGTCCCCATGAGCACTTATGGGGTTGTCGTCGGCATCTGATTTGTATTCAATCTGTGGCAATAAAATAGGACTTTTTAGATTATGAACAATATTGGTTCTCCTACTACAAGTGAATCGACAGAACAGTTAGGTATAAATCAAGGGGGTATGACTAAAGCGGGTGTGTCAAAAACTAGATTACTTGATTCTATGTTCAATATTAGTGAAAAAGAGTCAATTTTTAACTTAGGCAAATTCCGCCGTAGTAGTGGCAATGGTGCAGCATGGAGTGTTGCTTTGCATAAACATGGAATAAGTGAGGCACACCCTGATTACTGGAAATTTCGCTGTGGAACGCATCCTGATTGCAGGAAATTGAGCGTTGAACCGATGAAAAAGCAATTCTGCTACAGTAGAGTGGATTTAGCTTGGCATTTGACTGAAATTTCAGAGGAAGATATTGTAAAATTCGATCGTCTTATAAATAATGCAGGAAATAATAGGATTACACACTCGGACGATAACATGTATGAGGGCAGTGTTGACGTCTCTCGCGATCAAGCTCTTAGGGAGTTTTGTACAATCAACTACAACAAATTTGATAATTATAAAGAGCTTGGAGCTTTAGTGCAGCTGAAGATATGTATAGACAAAGTAATTGAAGAGAGAGACACCTACCTTTCTAAAACATTTTTTTGTCATATTGGTCATAGTCTTCCAGATGATGGTAATCTGGATGAATGTGCCTCGGAACATGAATGGTCGTCCCACCCGATGTATACGGTTGTTCATTCTAGTAGTAGCGATGATATTTTGAAAAATTATGACAGAAAAAAACATATTATCTTTTCTCTTCCTGAGCCTCCTTACTTACAGTATGGGGATGAGGGAGACCCAATAAAACGGCATTCACCTTCAGATGCTGTGTTTTATAATCTTGATCCTCTCTGCTTTTTAGGAAATGCTTATAATGAAGTGGCTGCTTGTTGCCCACATTCTTATATTCACGGAGGAATGTGTGAATATTTGTTTTCCAGCATGCTGGGTAAGACGATTGATTCTTCCATAGAGGTATTGTTGCCATTGATTAAGTTATCAGATTATTTAGTAGGATCTCGTAAGAACATAAGTGCAAAAATATATCACTTGATATCGGCTCATATTTCATACATAAGGTATTTGTTTATTTTTTTACATGAAAATGTAAAAGAATTCGTGGAAAGTAGAAATTCATTGTCTTCACTAGTTGTTACTAGGAATTACATATATGAATCAGGATATGGCGGAAAGATGCATCGCATCGATAGAAAGGACAGAAAAAATATAGAATCCTTGGAGATTATCAGTTGCGTAAGAAGGTTCATCAATGCTGTTTCTTTATTAGAAAAAAACATTATTCCCGTTATAGACTTACTGAACTTTGTAAACTTAAAAGAAGAATCGATAGTGTCTGGAGTAACACTTGCAAAATCTGTAAATACTGATAGTAACATGATGGAAGCAACACAATTTCATGATGTGGTAGAGGAAATAGGAACATTGTTCACCGAACCAACCCCGGAACAAACTTAATAGTGTACAAATTTTCCTAGAGAAGCGATTTATTCTACTAATTTCAGCCTGGTATGGCAATTTAATCTCTTTATCAAATAGCAAATTTTTTCTGGATATCTTGTCTATGCTGCCTCTGAAACATAAAATTTTTCTTTCGAATACCTCAAGCAAGTCTTCCAAAAACGTAAAGTTACAAGCTTGAATAATAGGAAAAATAGTTATCTTAAGTAAACTTATGTTGTCAGCATAATTTCTTAGGCAAATCACAACATTTAGTGATTTCATGATTAATTTTTCTTTTATCGTAATTTTATTTTTTTACGTGGAAATGTAGGAGAATTCTTGAGAAGTAGAAACTTATTGTCTTCACTAGTTACTACTAGGGATTTCATATATTGATCAGGATATGCCGGAAAGATGGATCGCATCGGTATAAAGGACGGAAATAATATAGAATCGTTGAAGATTATAAGTTGTGTAAGGAGATTCATTAATGCCGTTTCTTTATTAGAAAAAAACATCATTCCTGTTATAGACTTACTAAACTTTGTAAACTTAAAAGATGAAGCGGTAGTTCCTGGAATAACACTTGCAAAATATGTAAATACTGACAGTGCCATGGGGAAAATAACACAATTTGATGATGTGGCAGAAGAAATAGGAACGTTGTTCACCGAACCAAATCCGGAACAAACTTAATAACGCTTCCATTTCTCCTATTTCGTCCTCCAACATTTTGACCGATCTATTAACTTGTTTTACTAGATCAAGGTTTTGTTTAGGTAATAATTGTGCGGCCCGGCACGTGCAGTTGGTACCATAACCCACGCGTAGCTAGATTTTAACTACTATATATTTCTCAACATTATCATCAATTACTGTCAAACAAAAATTGTGCATCACCTAAGGAACAAGTAATTGTAGCTCATATTAAATAAAGATATTTGGCATTAAAACGTGAAATTATTTGTTAAGAAATAAATATCAATCTCTATCTTTACCTATTAATAATTATCAAATATATCAACATATGTTCTATGAATATTTATTGACGTTTCCTGTACGTAATAATACCCTTATCAAGGGATGGTGTCCACATGAGAACTTGTGGGATTAGCGCCGGTAGTTGATTTGTATTCAAACTGTGGCAATAAAATAGGGCTTTTTATACCATGAATAATATTGGTTCCTCTACTATAAGTAGGTCAACAGAACAATTGGATATACCTAAAGCAAGTGTATCAAAAACTAGATTACTTGATTCTATGTTCAATATTAGTGAAAAAGAGTCAATTTTTAGCTTAAGCAAATTCAGCCGGAGTGATGAAAATGATGCAGCATGTGGTATTGCTTTGTATAAATATGATGTAAGAAAAAATCCTGATCACAGGAAATTGCGCATTGGATTAATGAAAAAACAATTACGCTACAGCAGAGTGAATTTGGCTTGGCATTTGAATGAAATTCCAGAGGAAGATATTGTAGAATTCGATCGTCTTATAAATAATGCAGGAAATCGTAAGATTACATACTCGGACGATACCATGTATGAGAATAATGTTGACGTTTCTCGCGATCAAGCTCTCAGAGAATTTTGTGTGATCAACTACAATAAATTTGGTAATTATAAAGAGCTTGGGGCTTTAGTGCAACTGAAGATATGTATAGACAAAGTAATTAAAGAGATAGACACAGACACCTACCTTTCTAAAACATTTTTTTGTCATATTGGTCATAGTATTCCAGATGATGATAGTATGGATGAACGTGCCTCAGAACATAAATGGTCTTCCCACCCAATGTATATGGTTGTTAATTCTAGTAACAGCAGTGATATTTTGAAAAATTATAACAGCAAAAAACATATTCTCTTTTCTCTTCCTGAGCCTCCTTACTTACAGTATGGGGATGAAGGAGATCCAATAAAACGACCTTCAGCTTCAGATGCTGTGTTTTATAATCTTGATCCTCTCTGCTTTTTAGGAAATACTTATAATAAAGTTGATGCTTGTTGCCCACATTACCCACATCCGTACGTTCATGGAGGAATGTGTGAATATTTGTTTTCCAGAATAATGTTTAATACGGTTGATTCTTCTATAGACGTATTTATGCTATTAATTAAGTTATCAGCTTCTTTAGTTAGATCTCGCAAGAACATAAGTAAAAAAATATACCACTTGATATCGGCTCATATTTCATACATAAGGTACTTGTTTACTTTTTTATATAAAAGTATAAAAGAATTCTCGAGAAATAGAAGTCTTGCGGCTTCAATAGTTGTTAATAGGAATTACAGATATGAATCAGGATATGGCGGAAAAATGTATCGCATCAATGTAAAGAACAGAAGTAATATAGAATCGTTGAAAATTATCAGTTGCGTAAGGAAGTTCATCAATGCAGTTTCTTTATTAGAAAAAAACATCATTCCTGTTATAGACTTACTAAACTTTGTAAACTTAAAAGATGAATCGATAGTTCCTGGAATAACGCTTGCAAAATCTGTAAATACTGATAGTACCATGGGGAAAATAACACAATTTGATGATGTGGCAGAAGAAATAGGAACGTTGTTCAGCGAATCAACTCCGGAACAAACTTAATAGTGTACAAATTATTATACTGGCGGTTTATTTAATAACGCTTCCATTGCTTCTATTTCGTCCTCCAACATTTTAACCGATCTATTAACGTGTTCTACTAGAACTGGTATAGACTGATTCTCGGCAGAAGAATTGTCATTGTTTCTCACAATTTTTTTTAGACGAGATATTCTTATCCTTTTGCGAGCAATTATAGCTTGGTACCGCATCTTTAAGAAGCAATTTATTCTGCTAATTTCAGCCTGGTATGGCAATTTAATTTCTTTAGCAAATTTTTTCCCGGGTATTTTGTCTTTGCTACCACTGAAACATGAAATTTTTCTTTCGAATACCTCAAGCAAGTCTTCCAAACACGTAAAGTTACAAGCTTGAATAATAGGGAAAATAGTTCCCTTAAGTAAACTTATATTGTCAGCATAATTTCTTAGACAAATCACAACATTTAGTGATTTCATGATTAATTCTTCTTTTATCGTAATTACACTTTCTTCTCTATCTAACACCGAGGCCATTAACAAAGAAACTGAATTTTTTATCTGCAACAATAGAGCCATAGATAAGTGATATAACTGATCTCGTATTTGTCCATGTGATCTTTTTAAAGTGGATATTGAAAAATCTACTTCAAAATTAACATACTTCATTGAGGTATATATGGAATTAATATTGTAATTATAATTGCATTTAATTGCAGGGAAAAAACATAGTGGATCGTGATAATATGAATTAATTTCTTTATTTGATGTCCATGAAGAAAATCTAGTAAATTCTGGAAGCGATAGTATTTCATTTCTTTTATCGTAGTAAGACTTAATAATATCTTTGGTATTTTTAGCATTAATAACCTGATACATAGGATTTTCACCCACATAACAATAGTCGACATTTTTTTGCAAATCACTAGATAAGAGACTATTTGTTTCACTAATAATTTTTTCTATACCTATCCTTAACAATCCCAAAACACGAAGTTCTTCAGAATTTTTAAATAAAGTATAGTTCTCATAACAAAATTTATTATAACTACCACAAAATAAATCACCACGGTCTTCCAAAATATCATCATACCTTGTGTAATGACCTTTATTACTACTTACAAGTACCGTTAATAAAATGGCTTCCTTAGGCAAAATCTGCATCAAATGTCCGATAGATTCTTTGCAATTAACACCGAATATAGAACCAACAGACAGCTCTGCCAACCTACTAGGGTTATAACAGCTAACTTTTTCCATAAACTACATACTACCAATTATCGTAATTATACAAATTGTAATCATAGCAACTTTCATTTTAAATAAATAATACATTCCAACAAATATAAGTTCATGAGTTGCTACGTAACATCATTACCAACGTAGCACAAAAACATATAATATCAACGAATTAGCACTACCATCAAACAATATCAGTCTATATAAAATAAATACTCTGGACACAATAAATTCAATCTTCTTAAGTAAATTTTGCTTTTTTTGTAACTGAACATTCTTCTGGTAATTTTTTCATGAATTCCTCCATTTCTTTTATCTCCCTCTCTAATTTTTTCACTAAATTACTAATCCTATCTAAATGTGATTTTGTAACTAGTTGTTTATTTGAGCTATCTTCGCAACTAATATTTGTTCCTTTAAGTATCAAATCCAATCTCAATTTTCTGGTTGCTATAAGAGGAGGATATTTTATCCTCAAAAATGATGAAGCCATACTAATGTTATCATTAGATAAAACAGAACCACTCCTATGAAACATTTCCATCATGTCCTCCAAAGATACAAAACTACAAATATGCATAATAGGAAAAATGGTTGATTTAAGCATTTTTAAATCATTAATTAAATTGTTCAAATGATCAGATGCACCAAATAATATTCTTCGTAACGGGCTTAAGTACAGAATCTTTTCCAATGGTAAAAATGAATACTTTAATTGCAAAAATAATATCTCGACTAAGTAATGAAATGGTTTTCTCATTTTGAATTGTGATTTTTCCAAGTCATAAATTAATGTATCAATTCGATATAACATAGGAGTCAATAACTTAGGAATATCTCCACAACTAACAACAGTCAAAAATTTTGACTTATCTCTAATAAGTCGGTCAACATCACAAGAAATTTTATTAATTTTATTAAGCAAATCTAATAAGGATGTAAATTCCTTGGGATTACTAGACAAATTGTTGCTCTGCTGACAAAACTCAGTCCAAGAATCAGGGAAAGGACAAACAGCACTAACATATTCAGAAATAGGCTGATAAACAGGCTCATACATAGAAAAACTTATTTTTCTACGGTTCAAAAGCAATGCAGCCTCGAAAACTTCATTGTGCGGAAGTTGAACTAAGAAATCAATAGCCTTGTCACAATTAATTCCGAATATGGATTTAACAGATAGTTTTAGTAAGGAATAAGGGTTAAAAAAATTAATCTTAGACATATAATAATGTCATAATATGATTGTTGAATGCAAATAGCATAAAAAAATAACAAGGCACACATAATATTACCTATTACTTGTATAGTATGTGATAAATTTGTCTAAATTATATTTAGTTCTTATTTAGAATATTTTTATGTATAAATTTGATTGAAATTTTATCTTCAGCTGATAAAAACCATCAATGATTCATATAATACTTACAAAAAATCTAATTTAATAAATTTAGCAAAGAAGATATTTTAATTTTTCAATGTAAAAATATAGGTTAAAAAAACTCATAAATAGACTATTACCTTAATAACATAAAAGAAAAAATGTGTAACATTTATCCTATGCATGAGATGACTACCAATAATCACATACAACCAGTAATACCATTTATAGAATGAAAAAAATTATCAACACCAGTTTGATATAAAATGTAGTTTATATTCCAGCAAGTAAGGTCAAAATAACAACGTAGTAGCATAGACAAGCAGCCAACAACGATTATGTCATAAATTACTAATTATAGTTAATAAGGTATGGCTTCGATATTAGAATTTATTAAATAAACAATAAATTTAATTATTGCTATTTTCTGTAGCTATTATTATTTTTTACTTTATTTCATAAAAATTACTTAATAACAACTCCATGCTCCTAACTTCATTCCTTAACCTTATTACTGATTTATTCATAACAGACAAAGAAACTGGAGAGAGATTATTTTCATCCATACTAACCTCTTTACTTTGTTTAATTTTTTCTATCAACACTCCTACTCTCAATTTTTTTCTTCTTATAATACCCAAGTATTTTCTTCGTAATAAGGAACAAACTGAATCAATTTGTTTTTTACATAAAAGTGAACCTTTCCTTTTAAACATTTCCATCATATCTTCTAATGGCAAAAAATTGCAAACATGAATAACAGGCAGTATAGTTCCTCCCAGAACTTCTACATCAGATATAAATTCATTTAAGCAAGAAGTTGCTCTTGATCTAAATGATCTTTCATCTTCAGTATCATTTACTATATCTTCAGGTATGGACAGATCTGCTACTATTCCATCCATACGATCCACTTCCCTTGCCCCCCCGCTCATAAAATATGCACACAAGAAATCACAGTCCACACTACTCCCCAAGAGCGAAAATGAGTGCTTTAATTGCAAAGAGGCAGCTGCAGTTAAGTACCACAATAACTTATCATATTTACCCAATATGTTACGACGCAATACCTTTATTAAAGATATAGGAGAAACTGAATTCCTAAGTTGTAAAGGTAACTCCCTAAACAATCCCATTCTTCTGAACCGCAACGTTTTCAAGTCATCAAGCAAGGAATTTATTATATAAAACATGAAAATCATTGAGGAAGGAACCTCAGTTACCTTATCTTCAGCAATAACAGATAAAACCTTAGACCTATCCTTACCTAAAATAGAATTGACACAAGAATCAATAAAATTTATTTTACTCATAAAACCTAATAAAGTACCAAGCTCTATGGGATTATTAGAAAGACTGCAGTTATCCTTACAGAAATCAACCCAATCGTCAGGAAAAGGATAAACCGCATCATAATCTTCAGGAACATCATCACAAATATTGTCATACATGGAAAAACTCATCTTTCCACGTTTTACCAGTATAGCCGCATCAATAATTTCATTGCGTGAAAGCTGCATTAAGATATCAATCGACTCCTTACATTTAATACCAAAAACAGATTTCATTGACAATTCAAGCAAAGTGCAAGGACTAAAACAACTAACTTCAAACATAGAACTCACCACATCATTATCACCAATAATAAAAACCAACAATCGCACTACTTAATCATTACCTATCAATCAAGTAAGAATAATTTATATAATAATAACTAACCCACGTTAACACACGAAAAATTTACAATAGAAACAAAAAATACCTTAGTCATACAATAATAACAAAATAATTGCTTAAATAATGATAAGACAAAAACAGCACCCAATACACTAATTAATTAATACCATAAACCATGAAAATATATTGGATTATTTTTTAAACAGAGGTAATCAAATTTTATACACGTATTATAAATGATTAATTTATATGCATTTATAAAATGCTCTCACAAATAATGATATTATCATAAAAAATTATACAGATATAAAAATATTCATAATTTAAATTTCTTCCTTGTTTAATCAGTAAAATTTAATAGAAACATCTCCATTTCTCTTATTTCATTATTCAATTTTCTTAATGATTTAGTAGCATTTTCTACAGAAACTGACAAAAATTTAGAATTATTACCTAATTTATTTTCAGAAATTTTTTTAACCAAATCATCTGCTCTTAATTTTTTTCTCGATATAAGGCTAAAGTACTTTTTTTTTAAAAATGAAGATACTTTTTTTATTTCGTTTCTACATAAATAAGGATCTCTTCTTTCAAACATCTCCTTCATATCTTCCAACGGAAAAAAATTACAAATTTTAATAGCAGAGAAAATAGTTTTTTCTAAACCACTAACGTAATTGATAAAATTTCTCAAACAAATTATAACGTTCAAGGATGACATAATTAACCTATCTCTTTCCTCAACCTTTTCCAGGTAGAGGGCATTCCTGTGTAAAAATGACTTCACCAATGATGAAATTGACCTATTTATCTGAAATAATGACGCCATAGATAAGCAATATAATATTTTACTTATTTTTCCACGAGATTCCTTTAAATTAGATATTGATACAAGCACTGCATAATCTATGAACCTTAATGATCTAGGAAGAATAACAGCGGCATTACACATACGCTTCTTTGCAGGACTACCACATTCAACAATACATATGGGAAAAAAACATAATGGGTCGTAATAATAAATTTCTTCCGACGATGGCAATAGCGGTAACATTAAATCTTTCTCAATACTAGGAGGATCAGGTAATGATAAAATATGGCTTTTCATATTTTGGTAATTTTTAATAATATCTGCACTGCTTTCAGTATAAATTACCTGATACATGGGATGAGAGCTCCAGTAAGCATCATATATATTAGATGGAAAAATTTCTGAGAAAATATCATTGGCATCTGCAACAATGCCATTTATTCTTTTACTCAAATCTGTCAACACTCTTATTTGTTGAGGATTATTAGAGAGAAAGTAATTATCGTCACAAAATTTAACCCAACTATCTGGAAACATCTCGCCACCACTAGCACTTTCAGAGATAGTTTCATACTTAGAAAAACTTACCATCTTACGCCTTACTAATATGGCAGCTTCAATAGTCTCAGCATATGAAAGTTGTCTTAAGTTGCTCATAGATTCTTTGCAATCAACACTGAATATAAATTTTATTGACAATTCAAACAAACTAGAAGGCATAAAGCAACCAGTTTCTAACATATGACCCACCACACTGATAATTAAAGATCGGAACAAACCGACATAAAAAATATGACGATATGAGTAGTCTATCAAAATATTAGACAATATCTCAATTAATTTCAGTCTCTATGATAATATATAAGTTAATCATCAATTAATTGATAATAGAATATAGTTTTTCTATAAAATATCTAAATAGGATATTATCAATTAAGAAATAATAAAGTAAAAAATAATTTTTGTTATATTAAAATAAATAATCAAGATAGATGTCATAACATAATCGTTGCGTAACATCAATGCTTATAATATACAAAAATAAGTACTACATTAATCCCCTTTCCCAATAAAAAATTAGTTTTTTAGGAAGTTATCAAACATCATTATATAAACTTTTATAAATAAATTACTAAGCATCACTTGAGAGTAAGTAGACATTTAAGAAAGAGGTAAATATGCACATCAATATTAATAAATTAAGAACAAGTTATTATGCAGTAAAATTTACATGGGCAAAAAAGAAAAAAATCAATGGCCAATGGCATTTAAATTGACTAAAAATATATATTATTTTCTGCAACAATAAAATTTTAGTACAAATTTATTTTATTTACAGCCATTATCCTCCGCTATAATTTACTGTTATTCATTTGTACTACTTAAGAGGTAAAATAATAGTTACTCTTAGAAAAAACATAGTGCATGTATACCGCAAGACCACAAAATGCAATAGAATTTTTTATTTATGCAATCACTTCTAATTTAATACTATTATATGCATGTTTTTGTAAACTATATTATATCACCCATCCTCGTAACCGTGTTAACACATAAAATTAATAAATACATATTCATTGCCATAAAATACCAAAGTGGCAAAGTGGTATATCAATTACTATCATTATTTTTTATATGTTGGATAAAGAATAAAGTATTCCATAATAAATATTAACAGTAAAAAATAAACTTCAATTAGTTAATAATAATTTCTTCTATGAGATTATATTAGTTGATGTGTTTTAATGCCAACTTCATAAACTGCATTGTATTATTGACGCATAACAGAGAAAATTTTGCCTTAGAGAGAAAACAAACATAAACACATTATTAACTTTATATAAGTCAATGATTAACATCATCATTTTTCATTAATTCTTTTTTTACGTAAGCCAACAACAAACTCTTCCATTTTTTCCAATTCAGAAGTCTCTTTTTTTAATAATTCTTCAAAATCATCACTTTCATTTTCATGATTAACAATATGTTCTATGTGAACTTTTTTAATTGATACAGCCTCAGCATATTTTAATTCCAGTAAGGATGATACCATGATAATATCGCCTTCATGCAAACTAGGATTATCCCTTTCGAACATTAACAATAACTCTTCCAGAGAAACAAAATTGCATATATTCATAACAGATAAAATAGCAGATCTTAGTTCACCGGTATCCCCTACCAATCCACCCGACTTGGTATTAAATCTAGGCAATCTCGGTAGAGGCATTCTAGACAGAGGACCTAATGCCATTGAACATCCTAATTTCAACGAGTGCTCCAATTGCAATAATAATGCCTCTACTAAATAAGATACAGATTTTCTAACATTAATACGTAACTCTTTAAAACTACAAATAAATGTAGTAATTCTAGATAGCAAAGAGGAAAATGATTGATAAACATCATCTCTATTAATATCATTATTTGACAATCTTAAATTATCCCTCAGAAACAAACAAACGCCAGAAGTAATATCTGAAATTTCACTAATTAAATCAAGTAATTTTTTATATTCAACCGAGTTATCACTCAGAACATAATTTTTCTCAAAAAAACAAACCCAACTTTCCGGAAAAGTACACATTGTATCAGCACTAGGATCATCTGCAGCTGGAACCAATTTACTATAGTATTCATCACTTCTACATGAAATGTTTCTAGAAACGTAAGTACGATCATGAACAGAAAAACCCTCACGTCCACGATCTAAAAAAGAATTAGCTTCATATAACTCATCTCTAGAAAGTCGAGCTAAGATGCTAACGGATTCCTTGCAACTAACGCCAAACGCGTACGAAACTGACTCTTCACGCAAATCATCAAACCAACAAACACTTGATGCAGCCATAAATTCCACCAATAGCAACAAAAATCATCCGCATATCAACTACAAAACCCGATGATACATAACCACCACAAACCATAAGTAAGTGATTAAAAAATAAACACACTAATTACAATTGTTTAACAATACCAAACGTCACAAATTAACATGGCACCACCAATATGAGCATCAACAAATATCTTTAATATTTTAATAATTAGTAGCTATTTTCATACAACATGACTTTATAACTTTACTAATCGATAATTTTTTAAATATAACCAAAAGAGAAAAGTAACTTAGATTACGTTAATCAATAAAATCGCACACACCATCTGTAAATACTCCAGTTACTGAAAGTGACATCATCCAAAACATATAACTAACGCTAAACCGACAACAAAGTTACCACAGCAATAATGGTAAATTAATGCCGAGATTAATAATTGTAAAGGAAAAACTTACTACAATCCTTCCAATAATTGAATAAGTTGCTTTTAGTCCAGCATATTTTATTCTGGATAATTTTCTTCAGAAAACTTACTCATAAAGACCTCCATTTCACTTATTCCATCTGTATCTCATATGATTTTCCTTAGTTACTTCGTTTAATTTTTTCAAGCACACATTCCAACATCAATCTCTTACCTGCAATAAGATATGTGCATTTCATTCTTAAGAATGAGGACAAGGTAGCAATTTCATTTCTACTATATAAATCCGCATTTACTAGCTAAAAATATGGTACCAGTTCTGATAATGTTTTTTTTATTTGTAGTAACGCCGCCATTAACAAATGGTATAAAGGCCTCTCAGTATCGCACTTTAACACTTTCAAACTAGGTATATATGGGCGATGGAGATACCATAAATGACATTAATTAAGTATACCCGTGGCTTGAAATGCACCTTAGCAGCTCATGTAACACCCAGCACCGCTCCCCGTATTATTAACAGGAAAAAAACAAAACGGACCGCAGCAAAAAAAACACCATCAAGTGATGTAGACGTTGGGAATCCTAAGTTTCCTGAAGATCTAAATTGATATTTAAGAAGTGAAACTTTATCTATTTTTTGTGATAAGGTTCAATAAGGACAATATCCATATTTCATTCGCCTAACAAGCACTACAAGCTCAAACGCTCCCCTTTGTGAATTTGAGTCAATTAAACCAATCGACTCCTTGCAATTAACACCAACACATCCTCGACAAACAGGTCCAGCAAAGTGCATGGAGGATTTACTCAATCAAATAACTCAAAGTAATAAGTAACCGCACATTTTATTTTTCGGGAAATTCTACTAAAAATTTCTCCATTTCAGCAATCTCACAATTCAACCTTTTCAATAAATTACTATAACTGCCCAAGGGAAGTAAGGTTCCCGAAGATTCACTTGATGTACCTTCTTTAATTAACTTAATTACTTCAATATAATGAGCCACCATCAATTTCTTTCTTTCTATGAGTACATGATATTTAGCCCTTAACAACGACGATACAACACTCACTTCACTTTTGCATGAATCATAACCTTTACTCTCAAAAATTTTCATCATATCTTCCAGAGAAACTAAATTGAAAACATCCATAATAGGCAAAATCCTTCTGACAATAATATCAATGTCCCTTCTCAAATCTTCCAAGTACTTTCTAGCAACGTAAAAGCCCGAACTCTCCACAAAAGGAACCAATCTACTATATAAATCTGATGCCCGTCCCCAATATGAAGGCAGCGACCCTACCATCGACAATGCTCCACTTACTAAATACTCAAATTGCATCAGCAACACCATTGACAAACAACGCAAAGCCCCACCCATATTTACTCTTGAATTAATTAAACTATCAATCAATGATCTGCATGCAATTAACATGAGGTTCAATGGTTCAGGTGAGGAACGATTACCAGAGACATTACCATAAATTCGAGGAATATCTTTTAAAAAATGAGAGGAATAACAAAATATTTCCTCCACCTTGCACAAAAAATCCAACTGTGCCCTAAGTTCGCCAGGATTCCTAGATAGACTAACGTTACGTTGAAGAAATGCAGGTAAACTATTACGTAAAGACGATGAGTCAACAACATCATCAACCAAAATAGGTTCATCAATAAGCTCATAAATAGAAAAACATGATCTCCTATGTTTAATAAGTAAAGCACCATAGATAATATCAGCTGGTCGAAGATGAGACAAAACACCTTCTGATACCCTGCGGGTAATACCAAAAATATGACCAAACGACAATGCCTGCAAACTACAAGGACCACTAGAATTAACACAAGCCATATAAACCCTCATCACACAAGGAGAAACTATCACATAAACAAAGACAGCACTCAAGCGTAAAATTTTCCGCACACATAAACCACTATAACCTCACAAATTTAAATTCCAATCCGTTTCTCTATAAAATCCTCCATTTCTTTTATTTCACGGTCCAATTTTTCTACATATTCATCAGCCTCATTACCAGAAAACTTACTAAGAATATGCGTAATTCTCAATTTTTTACTTTCTATAAGATTCTGATACTTTCTCCCTAAAAATGATGATGATATATTAATTTCACTTTGATAACGACCAGAACCTTCTTTCTCTAGCATTTCCATCATCTCTTCCAAAGGTATAAAATTTCCAACACTAAACACAGATGAAATAGCTTGACATAGCACACTAATCTCCTCAACTAAATAACTCAAGAAAACTGAAATTTTGTGCGATTTTACCGGAATTATCATCAGAGATAACCTAAGTATCATAGAGCAACCTAATGCTAAAGAGTGTTTAAATTGAAATAATAATGACTCTAGAAGACAGGATACGAATTTCCTTATCACTCCGCGCAATTTTTTCAAATCAGCAATAAAATCACTAATTCTAGACAGCACATACTGTGCCGATTCAGAAAAAGTACCATAATCAATACTGTCTGGAGATAACTTTGAATTATTCTCTAGTAACTTACGGGACTCATCGACAATATACCGAACATCGATCGTTAATTCTAGCAAGGATTTAAATCTTTCCGGGTTACTGGAGACATTATAGTTTCGCCCACGAAAATTGCTCTCACAAAAACAACTCCAGCTTTTTGGAAAAGGTAACACTGCACTAACATCAGGAGTAGCACTACCAGCGCCATTAGCATCACAAACATCTGAGCTAACAGCAGAATTGAACATATGATTTACTACAAAATAGTTCAACAAAACAGACTGGGAAGTATCATTTTCTGGATATACAGAATAACACTCATACATAGAAAAACAAAAACTCACACCATCACAATTTAAAATCAAAGAGGCATCACGAAGTTCATCCCGTGAAAGTTTACTTAAAACATTAAGGGAGTTTTCACAACCAATACCCAATATAGATACACATTCATCTGATCTTTCTGGCAACCTTAGTCCACACGATACACACATACAATTCACCATTAGATATTACCTGATCATAGGAAGAGCATATAAAAAAATACACGAAGATGGGATCAATGTAGCAATAAACTAACAAGTAATCAAACCATAATATCACTATATTGAAGTACGGAATAAAGTAGGAATCAAAGCAATAAATAAATTATTATAAAATTGTAAAGCAGAATAAAATACGATATGTGGCTTTCACTGTACATTAAGAGAAAAACCAAATTACACATCAGAAGTTTATTTTTATTTTACTAATTCACTACTGGTACACAGCAATAATAATACTTATAAATCATCAAAAATTCACACTATCACTATAATAGATAAATATATTTTAACTCATTTACTTATCAACCATGACTACAACCTCTAATTGCCAATCAGGTATAAATAATTGCATAAATTTATACTTCACCTTATAAAACATGCAATCAAAATCCATTACGCTTATGCTTTACGATATGAAAATTTAAAATCAAAAACATCTCTATCAAAAACTACCATGATACCTTCGCCACTACATCTTCAAAATGTACCAAATTGCACAACTCGATAACAGGAAAAAATTTTAGTAAGTATACGCTACTAATAAAACGACTCAATAAAATGAAACCAAACACTTTCACTGCGCAAAATGAAATTTAAAAACATAGTGAACATCGATTATAAAACCCCACAAGACAATCAACCACAAGCGCATAATACCAAATAAGTACGCGAACCAATCCCCCTTCCCTTGATTATTATTTTTTTACTACACGTGTACGGGAATCATTAAAAGTAAAACCTACTCCATCTGAGACATCTCTCCCGACTCCGATCTATCAATACTATCAGGAAAATCAACATCCATGTTGCCGTCCAATTTTATCAACAATTCGCTGGCACGCTGCACAAAAATCAGCTGCAACCCACTCACTCCATGTTCGCCACTTTCTTTAATATCTTTTATTAAATCAAACATTTTCAATCCTTTATCCGTTACAAGATCAAGTAATTTTTTACCCAAGATCAAAGAAATACTACTAATTTCTTTCTCGTATTCTGGTGATACACAATTTGCAATCATAGACATAGAATTAATAAATTTAGCTTCAAAAACTTTCATTACGTCTTCCAAAGATAAAAAATTACGCAATTCCATAACAGGTAAAAGATTACTTTCCAACAAACCAATGCTACTAATAAAACGCCTTATATACCCAATTGCCCTTAATGACACAATGTTATCCTTATCTCTACGGTCAATACGTTCCTCTTTATCATAATACTCCGATTTTCCAGTAGCCGAAGAAGCAGAAATGATAGACTCCACATTAGCTCTGTCGACAGACAATTCATTCATAGATTGCCATAAAAATGTATAAACATATCTTATGTACAATAAATAAACCTTAGCCAAGTGGTAAAAACTTTTTCTTAGGTATCCACCTTTACTAGATGCTTCCAAGAGAAACTCTGATTTGTTTAACAAAACTATTATTTTCGCTGCGGAACAAAGAGTTTCACCCACCATTTTAAGAAGTAAATTCTTACACATCCCTCCGTAATTATATGTATGTGGACAACAAACATCACCTCTATGCAAAATATAATCCTCGTTTAAAAAACACAGAGGATCACAGTTATAAAACTCTCTCGTTGAATTTAAAAAAGACAGTCTATAATCGGAATCAAAATTAAACTCTGGCATAACTGGTTGCCGTACTACAACATTCCCTTTTCCCAAATAACAAGGTTCCGGAAGAGAGAAAACAAAATGTTTTCCTCTGTTGTAACTTCCAATAAGATCATTACTACCATCACCATGAACCACCTGATACATAGGATGCGCATTCCACTTAGGAATCGGAAGCCATTTAGACTCAAAATAATCGCTCCAAACACGAGATTGAGTACACTCACTCCAATCTGTATCTCCAATACTAGAAGGGTCTATGCGTGAAGGAAAATTACTCGAAAAATAGCTATTCCTCTCAGAAATAACATCATCTAAAAAAACCTTCAACTGTATCAATGACTCAAGTTCTTTACAATTACCAAACTGCTTGTAGTTATCACAGCAAAAAATCTCATAACCAGAATTAAACATAGCATCTACACTATCATCTTTATTGATGCCTGATTTGTTATTACATCCCGATGTGTTAGTTATAAAATCATTAAAGGACACAAGATCATTAGCAGAAAGGTACCCAAGATGACGGTACAAATCCTCCTTACTTTTGCTATAAAATAAATTAACCGGCACTATATCACGAGATAACTCGTCACAATCAGCCGGTAGTTCACTGTAAACTTGATGATGACATAAGTTACTAACAAAATACGAGTCACTAAAGTTACCAATTGACTCCTTGTCCATAAAACAAAAAATAGAAGCCAACAAACTTTCTTTCTCAGGTGACGCTCCCGCACCTAACATCGATAAAGAATCTCCAGAACTAGAAGAACAGATATTATCCATAAATCACAATTACCGTTTCAAATTTACAAAAATCAACACGAAAACAAAACAGATAAGGCCCTATTAATTTAGCCATCAGCAGAGATAACTACAACTAAAATTAATAATGATATTTCTCACAATGACAATGATATGCAGCATGAAACTAAATTGCAATTGATTTTTTTTATACCATCGTAGTGCACAAATATTAATGAAGTACATTTTTTGCCGCTTAACATTTATCAAATGTCTATTTATTACAAACAATAATTTATATTTCGTGATAAATATGAAAATTGGCGTAATGTTACTAGGATAGGAAAAGTGGGCCTTATTTTACGTCACTAATAATTTCGTGCATGAAAAAATACCACCATTGTTGATTATCACATTAATGTAATGACAGATTAGGCAGATTAATCATTAACTTCAAATTATGACATAACACTCATCTACCAAATAGAATATGCCCGCCCAACTCCAAAAATTTTTTTCATAGTTTCAAAACACAGAGAAGATACAAATAAGAGCAATACATACCTCAACCATAGGTATAAAAATTACTAACCTTCATTTACGTATTATAACTTTGTTGTAATACGAACGACTTTCCTTAGTTGATTATTCCCTTTTTTCTATGTAAATCACTTATAAAATCTTCCATTCTTCTTATTTCATCCCTAAATTCTCTAATCTCTTCTTCTAATGATTGATCAACATTTTCGATAAATCCACCGACAAGACTTTCTAGTCTTGAGAGATTGAATGATATAAGTGCGTTATATTTTGGTTCTAGTAAAGATGACGCAATAATGATATCGTCTTTGTACAACTCCTTGTCTTTCTTTTCAAAGATTGATATGATCTCTTCCAATGGTACAAAATTGCAAACATTCATGACAGACAAAATGGTTGACCTTAGCTCCTTCGTATCATCAACCAGACTACCTGCTCGAGCTGTAAACCTGGGAAATTTTTCTGGAATCAAATTAGAATGGCGCCTCAACTCCATAACGCATCCTAATTTCAACGAGTGTTCCAATTGAGACAATAACGCCTTTACTAAGGAAGATATTGATATCCTGATATTTATATTCAAACTACTAAATTTAAAGTCAAACGCAGAAATTCTAGCCGATAAAGAACAAAAAGACCGAGAAACACCATCCTCATCTATAACAGACCATGTTACAGTAGAATTATGTTCCAAAAAACAGCAAGCATCATCAAGAATCACTTTGATCTCATTGATCAATTCCAAAAGACATCTAAATCCATCAGGATTACTACTGATCTGATAATTTTGTTCAAAAAAAACAACCCACCGTTGAGGAAAACAATCCACAGCAGCATCAACGCCAACATCAGCAACATCAGCAACATCAGCAACACCAGCAACACCAGCAACACTATCTACAACTCTTAACCCCCCTACCATCTCAGCACGAAGATTACCTAAATAATATGCTGGTTCATGAATAGAAAAACCCTCCATTCGGCGGTCCAAAAAGGAAACAGTCTCCAAAAAATCAGGATAAGAAAGTTGAGATAAAATATTGATAGAATTTTTGCAGCTAAACCCAAATACATACTCAACAGTTGCCCTAGCAGATTCCTCACCTAAATCACTCATCTCATCCTGAATGGAAACTGATCTAGAAATCATCGAGCCACAAAAACTAGCTCTATGCATAAAACATACCCCCTACTAACTATGTAAAGTTAGCCGAAACATAAACCGTGATATTCACCTAGCTGCGCAGTTAACCACATGATCCAGAAAAAACATATGAACTATATCATCAGCTCCAGGAAACACTAATCCAACAAACACTTCACAAAAATTACAAATAAAAAATATTTTAGTTGATTAAATTATTAATCAACTAATTAACTAAAATTAAACAATCAATAAGTATATTTTTATCTCATCAAAAATAAACTAATACCAACCTGATAAAATATAACTTACTTAGATTAATAGAATGTTTTTACACTACAAATCTAATTTATCAACAGTTTATATTTTACCAGCAAAATTAATTTATACTGCACCCAGAGCCAGATCATATTGAAAATATAATACCTTTACACCAATACAACACAAACATTATTATATGTTATTGATAAAATATAACCTTCTATTTTTTATAGCAAATAAAGTTAATAAAAAATTTTTATTCATGCCAAAACTGATATTTTTACAAATTCACTAAGACACTATCAACATGTTGTAAAGTTACCCTTATTAAATGATTATACGAATAAGATACCTTTCACATGGTTTGTCATAAAATTACAAATCTCACCTTAACTTTAGCAATAATTTACCTATGTTGACATTTATCCCTTTAAACTTTTATCAACTCAATAACTAGAAACATAAGAGAAGCAATTACTAATCAATCTCAGTCCAATACGCACCCATGATTTATACTTACCGTTTTTTTAATATATTTGTTATCATAGACCTTTTGTTAAACATGTACCCTAGGAGAATTTATATATAGATAACTGCTACCTCATATCCTGGCAAAATTAATGGATCCAAAACATTATCACCCATAGTTATATCTACCAGACCCCCAAAAGAAAAAACCACATGACAAAAATCATCCCCATTAATAGCACTGGACAACCGCAATATCTCATACAACTTATATCATCCAATAATTCAGTACTTATCCTATATGACATAAATATCTTAAACTAAACACATATTTTATGAATAATCCGCAATCATAAATAGATGCTAGAGAAATACCATCGCTTTAACCTAATAAGTATAAATTCATCAAAATATCAATCAGTAGAAAATTTTAGGTCAGATAATCTTTTACTTCTTCATTCGCACTTGATAGATAAATATCTTAGAAAAACTTCCATTTCTTCTATTTCTTCACTTAACTTCTCCAGTGATCTACCAACATTACCTACATAAACTTGGGTAAAGGATAGCTCATATAAATTATTCCTTTCTTCGTTTAAATTATTACTTTCTTCATTTTGCTCAATCTTTCTCAAAAAAAGTTCTATTTTCGATTTTTTGGTTTCTATAATATCCTGGCACTTAATCTTTATGATTGACACTAACATAACAATCTCATTCTTATATAAATCTGAATCAACCAACTCAAAAAGTCTCAACATATCTTCCAGTGGAACAAAATTACAATATTGCATAGCAGGAAAAATTACATCTTCTATTTTGCGCACATCATTTTTAATATTTCTTAAACAAGTTATAAGCTTCAATGATTCTATAATAGATTGCTTCCTTCCAATAAATCCTTCTTGACCAATACTATCTACCTCAGAGAATGTTTTTTCCATTTGCAATAACGCAATTATAGATAAATTATATAAATTCTTCCCAATACAATATCTTAGTTCCACTAAATTAGACATAATTTTTCGTGACGAAGAAATCATAAAAGACATAGATTCTCGTATCTCCCTGCCTGAAATACACCTGCTACCACTCCTAGGATTATGAACAGGAAAAAAACACAGAGGATCGTAGTAATAAAAAAGCTTCTCTTCCCCTGATGAACCTATTATAGGAAGGGCAAAACCATCTATATGGTCATCTGGATCTGAAAGCAACAGCAAATCATCTATTTTTTCATAGCAAATACCAGCCCCGTCTTTACTTTTGCTATTAACTAGCTGGTATACAGGATTTGATTTCCATACATCATCAGTAAATAATATTTCAGGGGGACTCGGAAACATGAACTTTAGATCCAAAAAAATTGCCTCCATAAGATATGTAACAGACGATACCATTGCAATTTCTTCAGAATTAACAAATAAATTAAAGTGCATGCTACAAAAATCATTCCACTCACTAGGAAAAATATCACCACCACTGCTACTTTCGGATATGCGTTCGTACTTAGAAAAACTAATGCTCTTACGCTTTACAATAGTAGCAGCTTCTAATACATCAGCGCATGAGAGTTGCATCAGGTGACCAATAGATTGTTCGCAGTCAACCCCAAAGATAGATTTCATTGACAATTCTATTAAAGAACAAGGATTGTAAAAGCAAGGAACAGAGACACTATCAATCATATAAGCGCAACAACATGGATTAACACAACAATACCATAACACTTGTAATTAATCTAAAATATGACAAATTTTATGGTATATTGCGTTTTGCTTTTACTCTTTATTTTTCACCTAATACAATAACAATAAACTATAAACGCAATGAACTCAAACTTTCATAAACTACTACTTATATTCTTATTCTTAAATTTATTTTACTATTTTCTAATCGCCGTCATTATATTTTATATAAAAACCAAATGTGGATATCATTGCTATGATACACAAAGTGCTAATAACAAATATATCAGTTGTGCATATATAAAATGTCAGCACAACAATAGTAACAATAATCATAAATGAAATATATTTTGCACTAATATTATAATACTACACTTATATGAAATTTTATTTTACATAATATTTATATATACGTATATTTTAAATAATTTGTCATCTTTTTACTATAAATTATTAATGCAATTGAGATATTAATTTTCCTATAAAAACAACGAAGATAAATTATGTAAATCAAGCATTCCATATAGATATTATTAATTCATTGTATTTTATACTTAATATGTAATCTAAAAGAAAGTTCTCTCACGTCACTTCTAAGTTTTATCAGCAACATATTCATGTCATATAAAGAAACTAATTTTTGCTCAAAATTACCTACATCTCCATCTTTGATTTTTTTCATCTTTTTAATAAGAACTTTGATTTTCCTCATCTTTTTAATAAGAAATTTAATCTCCAATTTCTTGCTCTCTATAATATATGGATATTTAGATCTTAATATAGATAATGTCAAATTAATTTCATTTTTGAACAAATCTGAGCCCTTCTTTTCAAGTATGTTCAAAGTTTCTTCCAGGGGAACAAAGTTACAAATGTGCGAAATAGACTTAATCAATGTTTCTACCAAACCTAAATCTCTCACAAAATTATCAAACCTAATTTCAGCTTGAGAAATTATCCCCTCATCCCCTCCCCTATCAAATTCTTCATTTTCTTCAAATATATTCAATAATCTTGTTATGGATAATGACTTTGCCAATGGCAAAAATGAATGTTCCAATTGTAATGACAATGCCCCTAACAAAAAACGTATAGATCTCCTCATTTTGACTGGTGATCTTTTTAAACTAGGAACAAGCGTATTGACCAAAAAAAGCATATAACCCATTGCTTCAGTAACACCCCATCCATCAGCAATAGCCAAAATTGCCGACTTATCTTTTCTAAAAAATAACGAACAAGAATATATTTTACTAACATTACACATAAAATTTGATAAATTTTCCATTTCTTTAGTGTTACCACATATATCTTTGTTACGCTGAAAAAATGTATTACAAGTACCATTTGCAAATGGACAAGTCATGCTCCTATATCCCAAAAAATTTTGACAAACAGGTTCATAAATAGAAAAACTTGACCTAGTACACCTTACAATTAAGGCAGCATCAATCATTTCAGGTAGTGTAAGTTGCATTAAAAAACTAATAGATTTTTCGCTAGTAAAACCAAAAATTGATCTCAGTGATATCTCAAGCAGAGTATTAGGAGCGAAGAAACTAACTTTATGCACACAAAATCCTTACATGGCACCGTTAATAACCATCAATTAAAGTTAAACAATTAAACGAGTATATATTCCTAATTTCTTAAACATTTCCCCAAAAGACGTGAACCACAACATGAAACTGTACCACAGAGTACATGATATCTGCGGTTTTATGATTTCTTATAAAGTAGTAATGTCATCCTATTTCAAAAATAAAGATACTAACTTTTAAATACTAATACATTGATTTACTACAATAAGTTACTACAATACTTTTTCAAAAATACATCTCGACGCGCCACAACCTGACACAAGTAAACAAAAATAATAATATAAAATTCAATGATGTTGAATTTTATTTAATTTTTTAAAAAAATTAGTCCCACACTCATACTAATTATCAGTTGCCTTAACATAATTTCTTAAGTAAAAAATTAGATAGAAAAATAGCTTATATACCCTCACCCCCTTTTTTACCAATTTAATTAATAAGCATAAATAGTTACGCATCTATAATCATAGGAAAGCAAACATAAATACACCTTATACAATGTACTATAATAGTTAACAAAAATCATAGATACAATGCGCTGCATCTAAATACAATTTAGTTATAACTATGAAAAAAGATATTAGATTGAAATTTATATGATCAGAACAGGATACGCCTCAATAGCTTTATTTATATGCATCTAACACATAAAATGGTTACAACGAGCTTTATCTTAATCAACGTAATTGTTCTAGCCGTAAAATATTATTTAGAGTGCCCCTATGTTTATTTATGATCATTTTGTCTTAAACATACTACTTATGACACTACTAATTATTTTAATACGAGATAATCTTTGGGACAAATCTACTTTGGGCAAATTTTCTAGAGAAGATTCAATTTTTTCTATCTCACACATTAGATCTTTTACTGATTTAATAATAGATTTTGCAAAAAATGATATTAGATCATTTTTATCCAGATCATCTTTGGTAGTTGTAAGAAAAGATTCCATTTCCTCATTACTTACATTAAGCTTCCCAATAAAATAATCGATTTTCATTCTTTTTTTAATTACAAGATCAGAATAATTTTCTCTTAAAAATGAAGATATATTTACAATCTCTGTTTTATATATTAGCCTATATTTTTCCTCCAAACGCGGGTTTGAAACCAACTGTTCAAACGCTACCATAATATCCTCTAAAGATACAAAATTACTGTAATCTAGGAATAGCATAACAATTTCCTTTAATGAAAAAACAAATCTTATGTAATTTCTCAAGCAAACTATTATACTGATAGATATTACGGCTAACTGCTTAGGACAGACGGTAGGACAATTAATATCAACACTTTTCCTGATAGTTATAAGATTTATTAGGGTCCCATTATAATGCTTAATTTGCAGTAAAAGCGCCTTAGGTAAGTAATATAGCATCCCTTCTATCGATAAGTACTCCTCCAAAGAAGTTATTGATGAAACTATACTTCCAATAAAGCTGTAGGCCCTATCCAATAGTGTATAAATAAAATTTTCATATCTAGGATTAGAACTTAGGTGTAAAAAATACAGTGGATCACGATAGTATAAAATATCTTCCTGGAGAGATGACTCCGTATCCACAAACTGAGGCAACATTGGAAGCGTAGAAATTTGATCTTTTTTTGCCCTATAGGCACTCATAACATCTTCTGTTTTTTCAGTATGAACAACTTGGTAGATTGGATGAGCACTATAGATACAATCATCCTTTTTGCTAAATGGTATATTTTTTAAAAAAGGGAAATCTTTAAGAAAAATATCATTAAATTCATTAATAAGTTTATCAACTTTTTTACGAAACAAAATCACTTCTCTGAATTTTAGTAAATTACAGCCGTTAAAAGATTCATAGTTACTACAGAAAAATTCATCATAATCTACACAGCTTACAATTCCGCAATTACTTTCGAAGTTACATTCATATTGGGTATGATATTGGGGCGCTATTTTCCTATTTACAATTATTGCAGCATTAATAGCATCCTTCTGGGGAATTTGAATTAAGTAAGCAATGGATTCTTTGCATCCAGAACCGAAAACTGCCCCCAATGATATCTCAACCAAAGTATGAGGATTGAAAAAAAATCTCTCACCATTTAACACTGACACATCCTTCGCACGTTATACGTGTTACTTATTTGCTTTTAATGTCAAAAATTTACTAAATTCATTTTATCTTCAAGATAGATCTGCGTACTAGCAATCGTAATTTATGGAGCATGAAAAATATCTGCAATAATAAAAAAATAATATTTGTGAAATATTTGTTAATTACATAATAAATGTGCAGAACGCAACATTAATTGCTTATAAACCAAATTCATATATAACAGTAACGATAATTATTATGTTACAAAAAAAAATAAAACCACTTTATCTCATTTAAGCTCAAATTAATACCGATTAATTAAGGTATAATTACCGTAAAGTTACGCATATTCATTAACTAAAACCACCGAGACCAACACATCGTAATATGTTACTATTTACAGATCAATTTACACAAGCAATAGATTATTTATCTACAATTAAAACAAAATATCAAAATAGCACCATATATACAATTACACCAAGGAAAGATGAACACAAAGAAATTGGGACTCAAACAAAAAACTGAATTGTAAATTCAATCATATGCTCAATGTTAAGCAAAATCCTTAAGCAATTAAATATTTACATTAATACATAAACAGAAATAAAGTTTCCTGAGTAACTATTATTTTTTAATTATACTACCAACAAGACAATTATTATGTCTCCTCATAAATTTTCTAAGAAATAATTTCATTTCAAATATTTCATTATCCAATTTTTTTACCAATTCAATTGTACTTCTTACAAATATTAATGTCTTATCATCTTTATATAAGCTATCACTAATGCCCATATTAACTTTTTCAAGTAGTCTTTTAATTATAACTCTCCTATTAGAAAATTTTTTATGACATTGAATTTTTAGGAACGAATATATCTTATTTAACGTATCCTTATCTCTTAGATCAATTTTTTTTAGAAGAAATTTAATTCTCATTCTTTTATTTATTATAATTGCAGAGTACTTTGATTTCAGAAATGAATATATATTTCTAATTTCCAGTTCATATGTTGACCTATACCTCTCTAAGCGTGAATCCAAAATTTTACTTTCAAATATTTTCATCAAATCTTCCAAAAACACAAAATTACAACACTCTATTAAAGGAATAACTATTTCCTTTAGTGAAAGAGAGCACCTCATGTAATTTTTTAGGCACTCACGGACACTACATCCTTTCATCGTATTTTTCCTAAGCACAAGCAATTTATTTAATAATGAGTTGTAGTAATTTATCTGTATAAGCAACGCATTAATCAATGAATATAAATCTAATCCAATTTGATCTAACAACTTCAATAACAAACGTGATAACTCAAATATCATTATTCTTAACATAAAATTATCACTACGAATTTGTTGATAAATTGGAAAGTAAGAACAGAAATGATTATGCTCACTAAGAGGAAAGTACTTTAAAAAACAATCATTAGTTAGAACAATAATTCCATCTATACTTCTCTTCAACGAAATTACCGCCTTTACTTTTTCAGAATTACTTAAGTCATCACAGTTATTAAAACAAAATTCATCATAATTTTTATGACATTGAATATCAACATTACTTTCAAAAACAGACTCATATTTAGTACGATAACAACCTATACTTTTGCTCTTTATAATTATTGCAAATTCAATAGCTTTCTTAGGAGAAATTTGAGATAAACACTCAACAGATTTTTTACAACTGACACCAAAAACAGACATCAACGACATCTCTAGAAGAGTGTAAGGGAAAGCCATCTCAACTCTCAAAACACCACAACTCCTATTAATATAATTAAATAACAAACAGACAACTAAACAAATCCAAGACCTATAAAAATAAAATATTAACTCACATAAAAAACCAAAACAACAATATCTGTACTACGATAGCTCTAAAACAAGAACATCCCTAAATATTCCTTCAAAACACGCAAACACCTTTTTAACTTTGTGTAATCCTAATGAAACTTACAGGAACCAAACTATTATATACTCACAGGAAAATGCCTCCGTAAAAAACAACTAACGTAAAGTTCATATCTTAAACTAGTCTGCCATTTTGTGTATAATTTTATCTAGAGTTTATAACCTTTTCAGTAAAACTATCCATAAATGACTCCATCATCTGTATTTCATTACTCAATTTATCGACCGATTTACCAATACCATCACTACCGGCAGAAACTGAAGAACCACAAGCCCCATCCGCTATCATCTCATTACGTATGCTAACTTTTTTTAGGATGTGTCTCAACATGATATTTTTACTATGTATAACGCCTGGGTATTTTATCCTCAAGAAGGATGAAGCCACATCAATATCATTTTTATACATATCTGAATCCACACGTTCAAATATTTCTATAATTTCTTCCAGATAAACAAAATTACAAACATGTATAACAGGAAAAATGGTACCCCTAAGAGTCTTTACCTCCTTTACAAAATTATGCAAGCTAGAAATGAACTCCGAATTAGCTTGAGCAACATTACGATCATCTACTGATAGTCTCGTTAGCAACGAATTCCTCAGTACAGACAGAAATGAATGCTTCATCTGCAAGAAAGATGCTTTAGCCAAGCAACGCAATAACTTGCTCACTCCACAATGATTTTTCAGACCATCCATAAATGAGCTTATAGCAATAGATATAAGCATCATATATTCATGCACTTTATGTCCACCAGCAATACCCAATATTTTTGTCATATCTTCTCTTATGATCATATCAGTATACATATTAATTCTATCTATCTTACTCATTAACCCTAGGACAGTCTTAAGACCATCACTATTATTGAACAGATTAGCATTGTCACAACAAAAAATAACCCAATTATCTGGGAAGGGACAAATAAGATTCTCCGAAATAGGTCTATAAATAGGCTCGTATAAAGAAAAACTAGACCCCTTACGACCTACAAGCAAAGCGGCTTCAAAAATCTCATTGTGCGACAATTGCATCAGGAAACCAACGGACTCTTTACAACTAATACCGAAAATAAACCTTAAAGACAATTCCGACAAAGAACAGGGATTATAGTGAGTAGGATTCATGACCTTCTGTTATAACATAATAATTAGGATTAATTTTATTACACTACGACTATAGTACGCGTAATTTTACAACTATAGTACGCGTAATTTATTTTTAATTAACTGAAAATACTTTAAAGTGAAAGCAAGGATCAGTTTTATCAATCTTCAATTATATGCGTAGAAATTATTGTGAACAACAAAATATACTTCTAATAATGCTTAGAAGTAGGCAATGGAGATCATAATTTATCCACCTTTATACTTTAAAGAAAAAATATTACTCATTTATTTCCAATTATATTATTTATTTTTAATTAATACATTATTACTTTGACTAAATAATTTTTTATTTTTTCACAAAACGTTCAGCAAAAAAATATTAAAGCAACTATATTTACCACAACCATATTATATTTAGATCAATTTAATTTTCATATACTTCGATTATTAAACACCGTCAAATACCAATTTCATCACACGACAAAAACGATAAAACCATGGTATACCACTAGCACACTAGAGTTAATATACTATTTTACAAGCAACCTTGCTTTTTTACTCGTGATTTTTTTATTCGTGGTTTGTTTTCAGATAAACTTATCATCATCGTCTCCAGTTCTCTTATTTCATTTCTAATTTTCTCTACTGATTGATTAATACATTTAACAAAAACTGGTTGAAAACTTGAGCTATGCAAACCTACTTTATTATTTGGATTAATTTTTCTTAGCAATTTTTTCATTCTCAATTTTTTCTTTGATATAAGACTTTCATATTTTTTTATTAAAAAAGAAGATATTACGTTTACCTCCATCCTAAACTCCGACCTACTTATTTTATAAACCACATCATTAGCTGTTGAAAAATTACGTTTTAATACTCTACTTACATCCTCCAATGGTACAAAGTTGAAAAATTCCATAATATTTATTATCTCTTTTATATTAAATACTGATTCCATAAAATTTCTGAAACAAGTTAAAACATCTAACGATAAATTTTCTTTTTCAAAACTCATCTTATGCTTGTCATAATTACTTCTATTTTCAGCTGCCGTTTCTAACAATGATGCAGCATGTTTTGCTTGCGAGCATGATGAAACTATCAAGCAATATAATTTTTTCCTTATACAGTGACATGATTTTTCTAGAATATCCATCGACTCATTTAGATTTTTAATAACTTTTAAAGATGCACTTACAATTTCAGTTAATAAAGAAGAAGCATTGAAACTATAAATATGTCCAGAAGAAAATAAGTCAAAAAATTGAAGTGGATCAAGATAAGTTTTATCTATTTCTATGTCATAAGGAATCAAATCAGGAAGGAAAAAATTTCTATCTTTTCTATTGTAGTAATCACCAATAAGATCGCTAATATCATCAGAATAAATCAATTTATAAATAGGATTTATTCTTTCGTTATGATCTCTTTCATGAACTTTTTGGGAAATTACAGAGTATCTATCATGCACATTAATTAGAATTTTTACAGATTCCTTCCATCTATTCAATGCTTCAAATTCCATAAAATTACATGATGGAGAATATAGAGAATAATCATTGTAAAGAGAAAATTCACTGCTATTCTCAAAAAATTCTATGTGTTCTCTCCTATTGTTAAAAGATTCAATTACAGACTCATATTTAGTGCGGTAATTAGCTGCCATTCTATTACTTACAATTATCGCAGCCTCAATAGCTTCCCTGGGGGACAACTGCATCAAATTATCAATGGAACCTTCACAATCAACGCCCAGAACTGCCTTCATCGACAACTCTACTAAAGAACAGGGATTACGGTAGTTAATTATTTTCATGTTGATAACTATGATAATAGTCAAGCACAACACTAACAGTGCATACACCGCAAGATTAGCTTGTTATTAAAGGAAAACAGATAGAATAGCAGTATAACGATTCGTTTTAATTATGCACAAAATAAAGGCCACAGATGACATGATATTATTCTTGGATTTAATTTGCAAGTAAATTTATCAATAAAAAACAATAATATCATTGATGACTTTTAAAATTTAAAACATAAGACACTAAAATCGTGCCAACACATACAACGGTGTCTACATAGTAGAAAAAATAACAAACTGATCTTTTTTCTATAAATCAAAATAAAACATAGCACATCGATTATGTATCATATTATTCGCTCATAGTAAGATTAAATCCACCCAAGCTATTAAGATCTCCAATAAAAACCTAAATCCTTGTAATTAATGTAACTACCTCAATTACTTTCACTAAAATTTAGATTGATTATATAAAATTCAACAAGAGATTCAATTATACTAACACTGAAAAATTAGAGGATATTTTAATATAATTTCCCAAAACTATAATAAGTTGCACCTCAAACTTAACTAACAATCACCACTGTGATCACTGTTTAAAAAATTATATATGTAATCAAAATATATCTTAAGATACATCACTTACTTAAATATATTAGTTCCTAAAAAATCATAACCCCAAAATATAAAAACAAAGTAGAACTATAAATTCAATATACAAATACGATTTACCATAAAATCATCAACGAGAATGACAAATATTAGGAAATTAAACTCAGATAGCGTATGATAATTAATTTGCAAATGCGATGATAAAACTCATGTTTAGCACGAGATAAACACTGCAATATAAGATAAACATCCTCTACCAATACCCACCTTTGTTTATTATTGTAATAATGTCTCACTATTAGATACACTATCAAGAAAAACTTCCATTTCTTTTATTTCATTATTCAACTTCTCTACTGATTTATAAATATTATCTATATGTTCATGAGTGAGACACATACATCCCGAATCACTCACCTCACTACGTCTAACTTTATCTAGCATAGATCTTACCATAACTCTTCTTTTTTCTATAAGTTGGGGATATTTAGTTTTTAAGAAAGCAGAAACAACGACGAGCTCACACTTAATTTCCTCCTCACGCTCGGAAATTGATTTAAACATCGACATCATATCCTCCAAAGGCACAAAATTACAATTCTTGATAGCGAGTAAAATAGTCCTTTCTACCTTGCATACATCCTTCTTTATACTTCTCAAGCAAGTTATAAGATTTAATGATTCAATTATAGACAATCTTCTTTCTATACCCACTCCCCGTCTTCCAACAAGCTCGTACCTCACTTCATCAGCCTTCAATAAAGTCTTTTCAATTTGCAACAACGCTGCCATTAATACATGATACAAAATTTTACTGATATTGTCCTTTGATTCACTTAAATCATATACAACCACGCTAACATCAAAAAGCATAGAAAAAATTGATTTGTATATCTCCAGAGCTGATGAGCACCTACCACCATTTATGTGATTATGAACAGGAAAAAAACACATAGGATCATAATAACAAAAAACATCTGCTGACGAATTTAAAGATGGAAGAATCAAGCCATCTGCAGCGTTAGATGGTTCCATAAGCGCCAAAACTGTACCCTCTGTAGCATAATAAGCTTTAACAATATCAGAACCAATTTTGTTATTAACAATTTGGTATATAAGATTATACTTCCATAAACAATCTATCGTATCAAGATCAAACTTTTCTGGAAACATACGACCGACAATACCAATAACCTTCTCCATAACAACAGTGAAAGAAGATATCAACCTAAGATCATTTGGATTGCCTAATAACCAACGATGATCATCGCAAAATTTGTCCCACCTTTCTGGAAACATCTCCCTACCACTACTACTCTCTAAAATAGGTTCGTATTTAGAAAAACTAACCCCCTCACGTCGCATAAGCGTCGCAAACTCAAAGGCTTCGGTATGTGAAAGTTGCATCAAGTGGCCTAAAGATTCCTTACAGTCGACACCAAATACAGACTTCATGGACAGCTCTAGTAGAGTACAATTGCCACGAGAATTAATTGACGACATAAAAAAATGACGAAATAATAAACCGTGACAATTGTAACATCTTTAACAATTTATTCATTACACAATAATTCATGTTTATTGGAGTCATCATTGCTAATACCAAAATTTGTAAGTTTGGAGAAATTTATATAAATTATAAATATTTGGTAAAAAAGATCCTTGCAAAAGTGAAACCGGCAAGTAAAAATTTAAGTTAAAAACTAAATATCCTAACTTTATAGCAATCAGAAGATTAAAAATAGAAAAATAGCTTTGATATATGAATAAAATGATCCGTCTGCCCCCATCTAAATAAGTAAATATTACAGGGATAGTTGATCTAAATGCTGATGTAGCACCAAATGTATCATGGATATTAAAACCTATATTTTTAGGAGAGCACGATCCATATAGTGATTATTAACCTATCTGCTGTATATAATATGGAAGTCACAATTAAGTTTGTAGATATAAATTTAACAGACAAACAAATTTTCTATAAATACCAGATCAATTGAACAAAGCAGTATAAGATATATAAAGTTAAATAATATGGCTCTACCTCGTTAATATAAAAAAACGTGTAAAAATAATTTACTCACCCCCCTTACAGATATAGTTTTTTAGGAGCCCCCATATACTTACTCTACTTACTTTAGATCTGAATACTACACACTACTCTCCTCATAGGAAAAAACCCCTAGAAAAGACTCCATCCCATGTATTTCACCCTTTAATTTTTCAACTGACCTATAAGCCCTATCTATATAATTCTCTGTGAGATACATTCCACCCAATTCACCTTTATTATTTCGTTCAATTTTTTCTAGTAATTTTTCTATTTTTAACCTTCTAATTGCTATAAGTTTAGTATATTTAATTCTTAAATGAAATTTAACCATACTAATTTCACTTGCACATGAACCCCTTTCCTCAAACATTTCCATCAATTCCTCCAAACTTACAAAGTTTCCAATAGACACAAGTTTTAGAATAGTTTGTCTGAGAGTCGTGAAGTTCATTAATAAACTGGCCAAAGAAAGTCCAACCATAAATTCTCTCTCTCCCTCCACTAACTTTGGTATTAGCAATGATGATTCTAATGGAAACGAACCTTTTAATTGCAATAACAATGCTGCTATTGAATAATATACTGATTTCCTAATTTTTACCTTCAATGTTGAGAAATAATAAACCAACATGCCAATTTTCATCCATATAAATATCAGTGGTGTAGGAATAATACCCTGACCAATCTCATTAAAAATTTTCACTCTATTTTTAATAATACGTTCTATTCCAGAAACAACTTCATTAACATCAACAATAAATCCTAATAAAGACCTAAACGATTGAGGATCACTGGAACTAGCATAGCTACTTTCACAAAAATATCCCCAGTCGTCTGGAAAATAAAATGCACGATTAATATTATCTCCAGATAAATACTGACAACCATCACGGATCAACAAAGGTAGGCGATCATTACAGCGGAGGCTAACAGCACCTGGAATACAATCAGGATTAGACGACATATGAAACGGATAGCCATAAAAAGGTAGACAATTACTACCACATTCCATATAACCACGGCTAACACATTCCCATAAACATCGATAAGCAGGACTTTCCGATAAAGACTGATAAACAGGTTTCATAGGATCCGGTTCATGCATAGAAACACATTCATACTTAGAAAAACTAATGCTTCTTCCTCCTGCAACATTCATCAGAAAAGATGCTTCACAAATCTCCTCTCTAGAAAGTTGCTTCAAAAGGCTAATGGGCTCTCGGTAAGTAACCCCAAAAATAGAAGAAATTTCTTTATCTGTAAAAAGAGAAGGATTGCAATTACAATGATTAATTTCCTGTACAAACATAAATATATTCAACCAGTAGTAATAAGTATCTATGAAATAATAGTAAATGGTATCAAAAACATCATATAAAAACTGCAATGCAATACATAATAATAATATATATCATTCGCAACTAAATCATAAAATATGCCTCATATAATAAATAAATGAAATCGATTAACCTGAAAATATAAAATCGATAAAATTACCATAAAAATAGTTAGTTATTGAGTTTTATCCAATACATTTTGAATTTCCCTAGCTGTCATATTTACTTAGGTTTACTCAAAAATAGCACCATTTCTGATATGTCTTTCATTAGATCTTTTACTGACTCAATGGCAGGATTCACAAACACTAACTTATCTTCGCCTTTAGTAGACTTAGTTTCGGCATCTAAGCTAGTTTCTATGCTCAGTTTTTCAATTATTACTTCCTTACTCAATGTATGATCTATAATATTTATTCCTAAGAACAAACATATACTATTCAATGTATTCTCATCATTTAGGTTAATTCTTCCTAAAAGAGATTTAATTCTCATTCTTTTATTAATTATAATGCCATCATATCTATTTCTTAAAAATGAAGATATATTCCTAATTTCCAGTTCGTATGTTGACCTATAATCTGACAAATGTGAATCCAAAATTCTACTTTCAATTATTTTCATAACATCTTCCAAACGTACAAAGTTATGAAACTCTAGGAAGGGCATAAAAATTTCCCGTATGGTACTAACATATTTTATATAGTTTCTAAGCAATATTATTATATTCAATGATTTTATAATTAGCACTTCTCTTTCATGAACCACCGGGGCAATAGTTTCCTCAAGCTTACCCCTAACAAAGATTAAATATATTAAAGATGCATTATAGTATCTTATCTGTAGGAGAAGAGCCATGATTAAATTATATAATTTTCCACTTATTTTTTTTACTGAATTATTTAAATAACATATTAATTTATTTATACTAACACCCAAAACTACAGTAGTATAACACATCGGATAAAGAATAAATTCTTGAATACTAAAATAAGGATCTATGCCTAAATTGCACAGAGCATACTTTGAACTTAAAAAGTATAGCGGATCACGGTAATGAGAAATTCTCTCCGGAGACAATGAGTTAGGATACTTCATCTCCAACAAAGATGGATCAGGAAGCGCTAAAATTTCATCCCTTCTTTCATAATAACTAGAAATAACATCTTCAGTGTTTTTAGAATGCACTACTTGATATATAGGATGAATGCCACATACACTGCTATCTTCTATAGAAAATGAATACCTCAAACCCCAACCACTAACTTCATCAATAATTTTACTTATTCCTGCCCTAAGTCCAATTACAACACTTATTTCCTCGGAGTTATTCAATTTATCGTGACTATTAAAACAAAGATCATCATAATTTAAGGAGCATCGAATACCAACATCACCTCCCAAGTAAGATTCATATTTGCTACAATATGTACCCATCTTATTATTTATAGCAATCGCTGTTTCTATAGCTTCCTTAGGAGAAAGCTGAGCTAAATACCTAATTGATTCCTTGAAGCTAATCCCATAAACAGCTGCTGTTGATAGATGTACTAGAGGATATGGTCCTTTATTAGAATCAACTGCTTCAACTGATATGCTATTAATACTACCCACAGAAACGGACATTACATCCACTCCTATTCAAGGCACATGAAAATCTAAGTCATAAATAGTACGACTCTGTTGTAGATGTTGTATATAAAGAAAATAATTGCAACTAGGAGAAAGCAAAACAATTTATATAATTATTAATTATCAAATACTTACACATATATGTCAATACATAAACTATTTTACACAACGGAATACCCCCCGCCCCCCTTATATAATTATCACAAATATTTATATATAACACCCCACAAAAACTAATGAAAAAACATCAACTAAATACAAAAACGTAACTTTTTAAGTAAATTTATTTTTTGATTTCCATTTTCTTATGATTTGCTTTCAGCAGATGTTTGAGATATTTCTTCAGTAAAATTTATCAAAAACAAATTCATTTCTGATATTTCATTTCTTAGATTATTTATCGATCTGGCTATATTTATCAAAAATACCAAATCATAATTTTCAACTGATTTATCCTTACTTTCAGTTGATTTATCCTTTCTAGTTGCTTCCTTTATGTCATCCACAAAAACTTTTCTGAGAAATTTTTCTATTACCAACATTCTATCAGAAATAGGAATAGAATTCTTACCCAATCCATGAGTAGAATTAGGTATTCCTAGGAAAGAAAAAAATTTATTATTTGTATGTTCATCATCTAGGTCAATTTTTCCAAGCAAACATTTAATTGTCATATTCTTGTTGGCTATAAGTTCATTATACTTTGCCTTTAAGAACAAAGAGATATTCCTAAACTCTCGTTCCCAATCTGATCTATAAACGCCTAAACTTGAATTTAAAATTCTACTTCTAATAATCATCGTTACATCTTCCAATGGTACATAATTACATAAGTCTAATAAAGGAATAAGTGTTTTTCTTATTGAACCGACAATCTCTATACAATTTCTTAGGCTAATCACTATATTCAATGATAGCATGGCTAGATTTTCGCTTTCATACGGTCCATTTTCAGCAACACATCTACGACTAGTTGACTCTAGTAATAAATTATTACTATGTAATATCTGCAGGAGAGCAGCCATAATTATATTGTATGATTTTTTACTCATTTTTGCAGACGACTCCTTTAAACAAACCATTAATTTACATAAATCATAATCAACAGCAATAGAATTGCTACGAAGTGGATTAATAACAAATTCTTTGATACGAGAACATGGAGCTATCTCTAAGTTGCAAAAAGCTAATTTGGGATTTAAAAAATACAGTGGATCTCGATAATGAAGAATTTCCGCTGGTGATGGAGGGCTTGTTCTTGGTATATTTAATGGAGGAAACTTTGGAAGTCTCCAAATTTCCATCCTTCTGTCATAATAACGAGGAATAATATCTCCGATGTTTTTAGCATGAACCACATGATACATAGGATGAACACTACATATCATAGCTTCTTCACTTGAAAATGAATGCTTTACAAGCAAATCATCAATAATACTATCAATAATTTTATTTATGCTATTCCTAAATCGCAATACAATTTCTATTTCTCTACTATCACTCAAGACATCATAGTTATTACGACAAATTTCATCATAATTTACACATAATTCGGTACTACTACTGCTATTTTCAGATCGAGATTCGTATTTGCTACTATGGTAGCTATATGAAGTCCAACTATTTACAGACTTAGCAACTTCAATAGCATCTTTAGGAGACATTTTCAAATGATCAACTAATTCCTTTTTTTGTGAATCATCACCAGATGGTACTTGCTCTAAGCCATCAGCTATATCAACTGATTCTTTTCCTCTTAAAATATCCTTAGTAGAGAGAGGAACCAAACGATCAATGGATTCTTTGCAATTAAGACCATAAACTGCGGCAGTTGATAACTCTAACAAAGTACAAAGACTTCCACTAATACTAGTTGTATAAAAACACCCTCCTTTTGCATTGCTAATATCAACTAACATGATTATCACCCTCAACTAATACTATTTATGCCAACAATAAATACAATTAAAGCTCAACGGATAAGACGTGTATCACAAAACCACTTGCTCACAAAACCACCATCATTGGTAAATTTTGTTGCACAAATCTAAACATTGAGTAGTATGATTTTTACAATTATATTTACTACAAAAAACTTAGCACATGTACCTGCCACTATTACAATAGTAGCAGGTAATAAATACACCAACAATAAAAGATAGTGTCGCATCACAAACTGCGCACCACAAAGCAATAAATTACATGCTAAATAAATAAATTAACCTCTTTGTCTACATCACTAGCTAGATACTTATTCAGGTAAACTTCTCAAAAAAGACTTCATTTCTAATATTTCTTTTATTAGATTATTTATATAGCCAACCGATCGATCTTTGCTATCTGATCCATCCTCTTTACCATCAGATATAGCTCTTCTGAGCAGCATTACTTCAATAATATTCTTACAATCAAATGTAGTATCAGTACAATGTATTTCTAACAATGACAACACTTTTCTTCTTACATTAACCTTTTCTAACAAACAGCTAATTATCATTTTTTTACTTTCAATAATGTCAGGGTACTTCAAACTTAATAACAAAGATATATTCCTAACCTCCCGTTTGTAGATTGATCTATGATGTTGGTTACGTGAACCTAAAAACATAATCTCAGATATTCTCATCATATCTTCCAAAGATACGAAGTTAGAAAATCCTAAGAAAGGCATAAAAATATCCCCAAGGCGCTTCAAATACTTTATATAATTCCTCAAGCAAACTACTACTTTCAATGATGGTATAATCAACCTCTCTCTCTCTGGAGGTTCACAAATAAGTCCATTCTCAACAACATCAAATCTGACACGAATTATCTGTCTCAATAGTAAACTACTGTATTTAATCTGCAGTAGTAATGATAAAATTAAGTTGTGTAATTTCCTATCAATTTTTCCAGATGAATCCTCTAAATAATCTATTAATTTATTTATACGAACACATAAAAGTAAGAGGCTATGACGTAATGGGTGGAGAATAAATTCTCGAACAAAAAAGCAAGGACGAGTATCAAAATCACACAGAGCTAATTTTGAACCTAAAAAATATAACGGATCACGGTAATACAAAATTTCTTCTGGAGAGGGAGGACTAGATTTTTTGTTTCCAGATAAAGGTTTAGAAGGAAGAGACAAAATATCGTGCCTTATTTCGTAGTAATTTTCAATAATATCATCAGTATTTTTAGCATTTACTACTTGATACATAGGATGAATACTAAATACACTACTGTCCTCGCTAGAAAACGAATACTCCAAATTCCAATCAACACTAAACTCCTGGATAATTTGACCTATGTTACTCCTAAGAAACATCACGGTGCTTATTTCATCACAATTACTCAAAAGCCTATAGTGATCGTTGCAACAGGTTTCATAATAATCATGAGAATAATTGTCAGAGCATCGTACATTATCACTACTCGTAGAATCATATTCATACTTAGTACGATATTTACCTAGACTCTTATCATTTGAAGCTGTAGCTGCGTCAATAGCTTCATTTGGAGACAACTGAACTAAATTGTAAACCTTACCTTCACCACCTTCACCAGGAAAATGTGCAGCTAAACTATCATGATATACTAAATTATTAACAGCCTCCCTAAATGGTCTACTGTTAGAGGAAAAAGGCACTAAAAGATCAACAGACTCTCTGCAACTAAGACCATAAATAGCAGCTGTTGCCAGTTGAGATAGAGTGTAAGGACCACCATCAAAACTAGTCATTCTGATAAATTTAGCTTTCACAACCTTGCTCCTAAGTAACCCAAAAACTCTACCAACAACAATTTTACTATCTAAATAACTATCAATTTATACAATTATTATAATAAATGAGGATAAATTATCTCTTACATAGTATCTACTAATAACATCTCTAAACCTCACGAAGATTTTAAGTATTATTAACCCATAAAAATAATTAAAATATCTCCTCAATTTTATGTATAAAAATTAACATGTGACAAAACCATAAAACAAACAAACATAAATAGCAAAGCATAATCTCATTAATAAAATATTGTTTTAGAGATAACGGATACCTATTAAGATATTTGAGATATTTTCTCAGGTAAATTTTCCATAAAGCCCTCCATCTCTGATATTTCTTCTCTTAGATTATTTATAGATCTGACTATATTTCTCACAAAAACTAAGTCAACATTCTCAGTAATACCATCAGATAGTTTATCTTTTCTGTTTGATTCTAATTCCTCTATGTCATCCTTAACAACTTTTCTGATTAATTTTTCAATTATCAACCCACTATCAATCATAGAACCGGTGTACTGTACTTTTAATAATGAAAGTACTTTGCATTTTACAGATTCATCATTAAGATTTATTTTTTCTAAAAGACGATTAATTATCATTCTTTTATTAGCAATAACTTCAGGATACCTCTTGCTTAACAATAAATATAAACTCCTAACCTCCTTTTTATGTAATAAACTACGGTCCTGAGGACGTGAACCCGATAACACAACCTCGGACATTGTAATTATATCTTCCAAAGATACGAAGTTATAAAACTCCAGGAATGGCATTAAATTTAGCTTCATAAATTCAACACTACTTATACATTTTCTAAGGCAAATTATCAAATTCAATGATGATATAACTCTACTTTCTCCTCCGTGAACGTTAGGAGAATATCCAGCTCCAGAAAAAATTCTGTCATCAATCGACTTAATTAACACATCAAGACTGTGTTTTGTCTGTAGAAGAATAGCCATAATCAAATTATATAATTTTCTGTTTATTCTCCCAATTGATGCTCTTAAACAATTTATTTCTCTATATACATTTTTTGTCAAAATAACAACATCGCCATACAATGGGCTAATGATAGACTCAATTATATAGGAATAAGGACAATTACTTGTAGATAAATCACGTATAATATAATCTGGACTTAAAAAACATAGTGGATCATGATCACGCAAAATATTTTCTGAAGATGTCGTATATGATTCTAGCGTAGAGGATCTTTTTTTTCCGCACGGACACAAACTCGGAAGCGACATAATATCAAGCTTTTTTTCGTGGTAATTAAAAATAATATCTTCAGTATTTTTAGCATGTACTATCTGATACATAGGATGAACACTGCATATAGACGCATCTTCGTTTGAAAATGAATACCTCAAAAGCCAATCATTACTAATTTTATCAAGAATTTTACGTAGACTATTCCTAAAGTAAATTACACTTTCCATTTCTTCACAATTATTCAAAAATCTATAGTAGTGATTGCAACAAAATTCATAATAATCAACAGAACCTTGGATAACATCATTTCCAACCGATTCAAGTTCATACTTAGTACGATAGCCACATGTATTCCTATTCTTTACAAATATAGCTGCTTCAATAGCTTCCTTGGAAGACATCTTCAAATAATCAACTGATTCTTTTTTACTATTAACTTCATTAGCAGACACCTGCACCAAAGTATCAATTGAATGATCAACTGATACCTTTAAAATATCATCAGTAGACAGCGGAACTAAACAATCAAGGGATTCTTTACAATTAACACCATAAATAACAGCTGTCGATAATTGTACTAGAGTGTGTAGGCGCCCTCTGTCAAATTCAGTCGTTTTAATAAATTCACATTGCACAACATCAGTAGCATTAATGGACATAACAAATACTCCCACCAAACACTATACGTATTATATAAATAATTAGTGCGATACTGAAACCAATATTAACCACTCTGTGCATATCGAATAAATATTATAGCAATAGCTATCAATATCAGATGGCATATATTTTACATTAATAATTTCATCAACTTTGCCCTTCATCAACATCACCACCTTTATTTATTCATAAGTGATAAAACTAACGTAATTTTTCAAACAAAATTCGCCCTAACCTTCTGTACCACTTGGTACTACCATGTTTCCCAGGTAAAATTCAAACTCAGTATGAAAGCAACCATTCCTTTTGTCACTTATAATAATTCAAGCTTCTATCGTTCCATTAGTAGACTTTATTCAATTAGACAATCAATAAATATTTTGCAAATAACTTCGGAAATAGATCTTCCCATCAATTCCAACAAGGTACAATGACTGATTGAATTAACATCATTACTTTCCACAACGATACCTAAAATTCTTACAGTACAATATATTATTCTCAGTTACCTAATAAATACTAATCGAAATGCAGTAGATTATGTTTTATATCAATTAATCTTCAATAAGATTGGATAACAAAAATACGCAACATATAACAGGTATAACATGAATATATCAACACAAAATCATGTGTATCAATTGCATAAAACTCGGTATATAAAAAATGTTACTTTGAGGAACAAAACTTAGCCACAAGAGTATCGGTTTGTAACTTATATAAATTTTATTAAATAATGTACGATAATATAACTATAGTGAACTTTATATTTTACTTTGAGGTGATTATTCACATTAATAACTGTATTGTCTCATTATGTTTACAACAGAAAACATCAGTCATTCAAGATATGATTATTAAAAATATGTAATCATTTTCATATTGTTTTGTACAAGACGAACAACACTTAGTTCTTATAAAATACCTAGGTATAGTGTAATCCTAATTCACAAACATAATTGCCGTTGTTAAACAACAAGAACCACAGTCACCTTAATGCAGTCGATCCAAATAATACTAAATTAACTTATTCTGCACTTAATAGAGATAAGTATAAAATAGTGGTAGCTATCCCAAACAATAGCTGTAACTATTTAATAGTATATTTTCATTTAACAACAACACATAATTTTTCCATTGCAGAAACTTCAATATCTTCCTTAACCACTTACCTTAGAAAATAAATGTATTTAATAATATTCACCCAGCTGATCACAATAATATAAGATCGAGCAATAAAATTTTCTATTTCTTGTAGCTTAGTACAATTTTTCTTAAACCCAACTCAGTGTAATACCTAGTAATACGAATAAATTTCTACTATGCAACAACATCTAATACGACCAAACACACAACGCAACTACACATAGTATAAAAGTTAAATACCGTAACGGCATAACATTTTACAATTAAGATTAAGGAGCATACAAAGAATTCTAGCAATATCACATGGTAAAAAATATTTTTCCACTTGATCCATATGGTATTGCAAATCCCAGCAACACACCAATATCGGAAGATATCGATAATAATTGCCTAACAATATAGGTATATACCAATATTCATAGGTAGATCGTTAAAAACAAAATCACCAATTTACGCAAAAAAATCAATAACTTCATCCTCTTTCTAAAATACTACATATACAACATATACACCCAATTGCAAAAACACACATACCAAAACACATGCACAGCCATAATAGCACTCGGTAGTACATCAACAGCTCGCAAAACGCATCTTCCAAGATTAATTTGGATTTTTAATTTCACAAACCAGAATAGAGACTCATAACATGCAAGATAAAACGAATTTGCTACATTAAGGATAAATATAATGATAAGAAAAAATTCATGCAAACAAGTACAGACTTGACGCAAAAACACCGCAACAAATCCAGAAAAAAACACGGCCAGCGATAACTAAATAGACATGGTTGTAAGGTACTACATGCAATACCATCTATCAACTCTGATAACTTTTTAATCAAAAATGTATTATACAGGTTGGGCCCAATTTTAACCCTCTACATTTGCCTGGCCTAAGATATTCCCACCTTGATTAAAAAAGTACCACCTATCCAAAATAACCGACTTTAAGATAGTCTCATAATTACTTCCCAAGCAAAAAGTAGTAAGGACAAAAACATAAACACTTTGATAAAAAATTATATGCATAGTCTGCTGAAAAAAAAGATAATTTCGTAACTAATTGTTATGTAATAGCAGAAGTTTTTATTCTCAGGAAATAAGCAAAGTTATTAACAGTTTTTGTGAATATGTTTTAGTTATACCCAACTAACTTATTAACTATTTCAGACTAGTGGTAAATACCACTATAATAACTATCCTTATTCCAAAATAATCCTCAACTTGACTAATAATTACCCAATTAATTATAGTCGTAATAACAAAATTTCTCTCAACTACAACAGCTTCATCATGTAACCGTTAAATTAATAACCAATAGCCAACAATTTGCAACTAACTACAAATTAAGCAAAGCAATTAAAAATTATCTAAGCTAGGTAATAAATAAGACAATATTTACTAAACAAACTACTTATCAAGCAGCAGCGATAAACTCTTCTTTGTCATAAATCAGCAAATAATCTTTATCTTTATGCATGTAAATTACAAGATCTTCTTATGATTTGTTAGCATGGTGATTACAAAGAAAAAATGGATTGGTTATTGCAGCCCCTCTTAAAAGCACAACACCTTGAAAATCAAACTTGAAAAAAACTAAGAACTATGACATTTGAACATATAGCCTTATAAGACATATAGTGTGCAAACACCACCCGGTACAGTGAGCTGATGGCATAGAAAAGACCAAACCTAACATGGGTAAAACAAATTACACAGATAACACCAAATGGACGATTATATCAAAATTAAGAAAAAGCAAAAACTGGGTATAGATATACCTGGGTATAGGTATACAAATATATAACTCAAGTACGACAAGCCATAAAGATTAATTTATGCATTATTTAATGACAAATTAGGTAGAATAATAGCTATACAGTAAATCAACATAATCCCTTGTAATCACGCATCACCTATTGCAGAATTAGTAGTAGATAAAGAAATTATCAAATGCCGCATAATTCCACTAAGATAGCAGTAGTTTATTTCATGATTCATGCAAATTTCATAAAATTCACTGAGTGAATCGCGTTTAATGATTTTACAATTTATGATTTTTATTCAATGAGTTATTTTATATGGGCATAACGTGGTAACAACGTGTTTCTATTTTCAGCCGCTTTGCCAAAATCCTATATCAAGGTGATCCTGCATGAGTATCACTATTTTCTTTTTATACGGCAGAATAATTCTTCCTAAACGTACACAAACCAAATAGACATATAATCCTTTTTCGTTCCTTAACGCTACTACTGCTTATAAATAACGAAGCTACAGTCACCCATGCCCCCCCTTATCTATCTGTGACATGAGACTTCTTAACAACCGCACATTCGATATCTGGTAAGCAATAACCGTGATTTTGGTTTAAGTACCTTATAGATCGAGGAACTACCATTATCTGATAACACCAACAAAATTAGCTTTAAAAACTAGATAGTTGCACAAATACCTATCTCATCACTTGCCTCATAAAACTAATCTTCTATACACCTATACCAAACCATCTTATTCACAGCACTCATTAATCTTGGATTGCGCACCGAACATCAGGCCATAAGATAGTAGATACAAATATTAATTAAAAAACAACAACAGAAAAACTATCAAAAACATTACATATGTGCTGTCTGAAACTACATTAAGCTAAAAATAACTCATTCTTCGCCTATAGGTGGAACATTTTCATAGTCAACCGGACGGTAGCCATCAGGAGTTTTAACAATATCATCCGAAAACAAATATTTCTCCATTTGATTCATAAGATACTGACGAGCCCTCTGATCAGCCATACTCAATCTGTACTCATTTATAAGCATCGTCTGATGAGAAAGCCACATCTGCCAAGCCTCATCACTGACATTATCAAAAATACGCTGCCCAATTGCACCCGGATAGGGGGGAAAATCAAGACCTTTAGCTTCTTTCTTCAATTTTTGACAAAATACAGTACGCACAGCTACTACCTCCAGATTACAAAAATATCCATACTAAACCACACGTTCACAGATATCATGTATCTTTAGTAAAGTAACGTCAATTCTTCTGTAATTTTGTAAAGGAATAGCGTCATGGACTGGGAAACAGTAATCGGTTTAGAAATTCACGTTCAACTAAAAACTCAGTCCAAAATTTTCTCCAATTCACCAACAATATTCGGTACCGAAAGCAATACTCAAGCTAACTACATAGATGCCGGATTCCCTGGAACACTACCAACTCTCAACAAAAAATCCATAGAACTAGCCATTAGATTTGGTATAGCAACACAAGCAAAAATCAACCAACGCATCACCTTTGCCAGAAAAAATTATTTCTATCCTGATTTGCCCAAAGGGTATCAAATTACTCAGGACAAAGAACCAATAGTATTGGGTGGCCAAATACCCATACAACAGGAAAAAGAAACGCATATGATAAAAATAGATCATGCCCACTTGGAGGAGGATGCAGGTAGATCTTTGCATGAAAATCTAAATGGATACACAGGCATAGACTTGAACCGTGCTGGTGTCGCATTACTTGAAATTGTCTCCTTACCTATGATTAAATCACCGGCAGAAGCTGTATCATACGCAAAAACCATACACCACCTGGTTCAGTGGATAGGCATCTGCGATGGAAATCTACAAAATGGCTCTTTCAGGATGGATGCTAACGTTTCGGTACGCATACCTGGAGAGACGGCTCTTCGCACTAAGTGCGAGATAAAAAATCTAAACTCTTTCCGTTTTCTTGAAAAAGCGATTGAATATGAAGCAAAAAGACAAGCAGATACATATGAGCGTGGCGGAAAAATAACACAAGAAACACGACTCTACGATTCTGAAAAAAATCTGACCCGTAGCATGAGACAAAAGGAAAGCGCACACGATTACAGGTACTTTACAGACCCGGATCTGCCTGCATTGATAATTTCCGACGAATGGGTGGATAGTATCAGAAAAGACCTTCCGGAAATGCCATGGGTTATACAGGAAAAGATATCTCAAAAACACGAATTATCTCGCGAGGAAGCAATTTTCATTACTCAGTCGTTGAACCATACTAGATATTTCGAAATGGCTATGTCAAATAAAAACGTTTCTGCTCAACAATTTATAAATTGGATGAGCGGTCATCTCCAAGCATACATAAACGACCATGAACTATCGTGGGAGAACCATATAATAACAGCCGATAAACTTGCAAGTATTATTGAAAACATCAACAACGGCACCTTAAGTCAAAGCTCTGCAAAAAAATTGTTTCAATATGCAATAGATGAAGAAAATCAAGATATAGCTAGCTTGATTAAAAAGTACCACCTTGCCCAAATAACTGACTTACAACCGCTTACCCAAGCAGCTCGTGAAATTATTCAGGGTAATATAGAAATAGCTGCCCAAATAAAAAGCGGTAAAGACAAAGCTATCAACGCTCTGATAGGAAAAATGATGAAACAATTTTCAGGAAAAATAAACGCAACACAAGCACGAGAACTACTTCTCACTGCAATCGATGATGAACTAGAAACATAGGGTGCTGAAAAAAAAGATAAAATTGCAACTAATTGTTATACAACAGTATAATCTTTTATTCTCAGTAAATAGTGGTAGTTATTAACAGTTTTTGTGAATATGTTTTGACTATGTCATGTCCGATCTAAGAAAAGCGCTGCAACGCCAGGCATATCCTGTCCTTCAAGAAAGGATAGAAAAGCACCGCCACCCGTAGAAACATAGTCAATTAAGCCTTCTACCCCAGACTTACATATAGCAGCATTGGTATCCCCCCCACCAGCAATGGAAAGTGCAGGAGAATGTGCTATTGCTTGAGCAATTGCACATGTCCCCGAACTAAAAGAATCATACTCAAAAACCCCCATAGGCCCATTCCAAACAATTGTCTGAGCCACATCAATAAAATGCTTGAAAACAGACCTCGTCTCTGGACCAATATCGGCTATTATGTCCCCTTGTGTGATATCCTCAACCCTTTTCACAATGCCCCGGGACTCACTACAAATATTGTCTGTCACTACAACATCTACTGGCAAAGGAAACCCGACACCGCGCGCGCGCATACTATCCGATATCTCCCTGGCAATACCCACAAAGTCACCTGAAACTAAAGATGAACCTACATGATATCCAGCAGCAAGAAGAAAAGTATTAGCCATGCCTCCACCTACTATCAGTGCATCTACCCTGCAAGACAAAAATTGGATTATCTTAAGCTTAGTGTCGAGCTTTGATCCTCCTATTACAGCTACCAAAGGACGCTTGGGATTGTGTAGCAAATCCGACAAAACAGAAAGCTCTCTTAACATCAATGGACCAGCACAAACCACTGGCGCAAATTTAGCCAATGCAGATACAGTCGCTTCACGACGGTGGGATACAGCAAAAGCATCATTAACATATACATCCAGAAGATGAGACATTCTCTCAGCTAAAATTTTGTCATCTGAGGTTTCACCGATGTTAAAGCGACAATTCTCCAACAACACAACCTGACCAGGGTCAACATCTACTCCTGAGTCTAACCAATTACTAATGAGTGGCACCCTTTGTCCCAAAAGCGTGCTCAATAAAGTAGCAACAGAATTTAATGAGTACTTAGGATCCAATATTGCAGGATTTGGCCTACCTAAGTGAGAAGAAACCATAACCGCTGCTCCCTCAGAAAGAGCATACTTCAGCGTTGGAAGAAAAGCTCGTATACGAGAATCATCAGTTACAGCATGATGTTCATCATGAGGAACATTCAAATCAGCACGGATAAAAACCCTTTTATTACGCAAGTCAATATCATTCATTAGTGGAATGCTATCAAAAACTCTATCATGAACAAAATCAATCATATATAACCTATTTAATAGCAAATAAATAAATGATAATCATTAAAAATTCATGAATTAAGATCAAAAACTGACAATACCTCTACGTGTGATGTATGCGGAAACATATTTAGCACCATTAAATCAGACATAACGTAATTATGATTATGGACCAAAATACCAGCATCTCTAGCCATAGAAGCAGGGTGACATGACACGTAAACAATACGCTGTGGAAGCCTCGCCGGCAATTGCTGACAAATCTCTATACTCCCAGATCGAGGTGGATCTAACAAAATCTTATTAAACTCACCTACACGGTCAAAAATTTCTTGTGGTGAACTTTTATACAAATCAAATGCAAAAAATTTAGCTCGATCGCCCAATCCATTTAGATCTGCATTACTTTTTGCTTGTCTAACCAACTGATCATTGCCTTCAATTCCAACTGCAGTAGCACCAAGACGAGCAATAGGAAGAGTAAAATTACCCAAGCCACAAAAAAGATCCAGTACACGATCAGTTGGACACACATCCATGTATCTCATGACCAACCTCACAAGCACTGAGTTCATTGCATGATTAACTTGGGTAAATTCATAAGGAAGAAATCTGATATCTAAATTAAAATCTGGCAATCGGTAAAATAGGGGACGCGAATCAGTTGAATCTAAAAGAAAGGTGGACTCCAAAGATTTTTCTTGCTGTACCCATAACTGCACACCGTGATCACGGGAAAAATTCAGAAGAACATCACGGTCTTTATCCGATAAAGGAACCAAACAACGAAAAACCAACGCTACCAAATCATATCCAACGGCAACTTCAATGACAGGAATAGATCGATATGAATCCAGTGATTTAATCAAATTTGGTAGAAGTGGCAACAATCGAACCATTGGGTCTGCCAAAACGCAGCAACTCCCCATATCAGTCACATATCTACCATTTTTTTCACGAAATCCAACAACAACACGACCTTTTTTTTCTACAAAACGAACAGAAAGAGAAGCTCTATTGCGATAGAACCAATCAGGACCATACACTGGAGTACAAATCCTAAGTGGCTTGACCTTACCAATACGCATAAGTGTCTGCTCAACCATAAGCTGCTTAGCAGCAACTTGAAGAGGTGATGACATATGCTGCATGGAACAGCCGCCACAAACACCGAAATGAGGACAACGTGGATCCTGCCTATAAGGACTAACGGTTTCTAATTTATGACAACGAGCATCATCGTACGATTTTCTTTTACGAACAGTAGCGTACAAAACACGCTCAGCGGTAATGGCACCGTCGACAAAAACAGTCTTCCCAGAAAAACGACCAACCCCTCTTCCATTCTGGTCGATAGATTCAATACAAATTGGAAAAACACCATCATCATCTATTGACAAATTTATTTCCCCGTAAGCACGGCATCAAAACTGGGTTATGCAGCATCATCCTGGAAGTTTTAACACAACCATTTAACAATACATTACGCCAATACCCATCACTCAGCACCCAATCCTGAGATGTATCATAAATGTCACAAGACCTCAAAAGAACAGATTTATTAATCTCATTAGCAGAAACACATAACCTTGCAGAGGAAAAATAAAATAACGGTCTGCTCGGAATCCATACCAGGTGGTGACGAAGCACAGGATAGCGCACAACCTCATCTAACAATACAGGATGATTAGCAACGCAAGATTCTTTGCCCTTCAAAGAACAACCGATTGTACTACCTCCCAAAACTATTTGCGGCAAAGCACGTCCCCAATATAAAATTGTATACGGATTAGGCTTTCCGTTAACCTTCTCAGGAAACCAATGAACGGACGGATCTTCTGGGTCAGGCAATGCACCCAAACAAAACACTTTATGGAGGTGCTTTACACACAACTGAGTTTGAAAAACATCTCTCATGCTTTTCACCCCGTATCCCCATACAGAAGCATGACTGTCAACACATGACAAACTGTACAAAGAAACATCCTGATAATCTTTATTCCAAGCTGGAACCAGGCAATCTCCATTACTGAGACGTAGTTTTTTGGAAAAGGAGTACGAATGGGAATAGCGATCCTCATGAGATAACACAAACTGCGGGGCAGGATTATCTATTAACTCGAAAGAATGCCTCCAATTCAAAAATGGCTCACGCTTATGAAAATCCAATCGCAACCAGCGATCAGTATTTCCAAACCTAACATCCAAAAAGTAGGGTTGAGCAAACAAATTTAGTAAATATTGGGTACAATCTATACCTGTCCTGGAGTCTATAAGAAACCATGCCTGCTGCATACCAAAAGTACCATGCAAGCTTAAAAATAAGTTCATGCCAGGATTTTGACCACGCACACTCACAGCATGCAAAGGCTCCGCAGCTGAAAGTATAGCAACGCTTTCATCTACATTAGAGTGCAAAAACCACATCTGAGTATTGTCAAAAAGCTGATATGGTCTCAATAACAATAGACCACCCTGCTTAGATGGAAAAGATGCCAGCACCAATGAATCATTTTCTGAAGACCTAAACAGTAAGCGAGCCTTAGTAGATCCAGGAAAAAAGAAGGGGTGAACTTTAAATACCTCTCCTTTAGATCTACCAATCATAACTGGAGTCAAAGAATTTATGCCAAAAACAGAATCAACAGATAACCCGCCACGCAAAGAAACAATACGCACTGTAGAACAAAATGGAGCATAAATATTAGAATTAGACGTTCCCCGTTTTAAAAAATCTACACGGCGGAAAAAAGTTGATAAAGTGGAAGTGCCATCTTTAGCAACAGCCCCCCCCTTAGGCATAGCATATAAATTGACCAAAACAGGGTACGAACCAAGTTCATAGAAGTTGTGCACCTCATTTGCGAAGATAGCATTAGGCAGAAATACAAAACAAAAAAACATTACCCTGATACTAAAACTTACACCCTTTTTGAACATAAAAACTATCCCGAATTTCAGGTAAAAATCAAAACAACCCCAAAAAAAACTACACTTTCACTAATAAAAAGCTTTCACTAATAAAATAGCTCATTTGCTAAATAGCTAAATGAGTAATGAATAACGACATCCTTATAGTTGGAACTAACCAACAACTCAGAACTGCTCTACGGGCAGTCGCACAAAACAACCAAGAGTTCAAGGATATTCGTATTCTTAGTTGGGGGCAAGATAAAAACTGTCAAGAAAACAATACAGAAATTAATGCCTTTATTAAGAAACAGCAACCGCAATACATAATACACCTGGGACTGCAACGCCCTCTTTCAACTACTAACTGCAGCGACAAATATCCAAACAGGTACAAGGAACATATAGATGAAGTTGAGCAATTACTAAAAACTATCTCAGAACTTAGAATAAAACCGCACTACCTATACTGCAGCAGCTCAGACGTATACGACTGCAGCCCAACAATAACCATAGCCAAAGAAACATCACCACTAAATACAAGCAAAGAAGAGTCTAAGTGCCTGATATCTTGTGAAGATATAATAATAGAGCAAGCAGCAATACACAATATCCCCAGTAGTATTGCTAGATTATTTGAAAGCACATACCCAAATTTCTTCGGGAAACACCCTCTTTACCACTATTGCACCCAAATTAACACAATAAAGTGGGGCATTAGACCAGCAGAAATATGGGTGGGAAACCTCAATTCCTACTACGATTTTCTAGAAATAAAAGACGTAGCTAGAGCCATACTAAAAATAATTAAAAATAGAAACACACGAGGAGAAATATACAATGTTTCATCAGGAGAAGCATCTTGTCTTTTTGACCTCGTATCAGAACTTATCAAAATATCAGGAATAGCAGTCGACATGCACGTAGATGTACTCAGGGAACAGCTAGAAAGCACACCAAACATCATCGGTAATAACGAAAAAATAGTAACAGAAACATCCTGGATACCAGAACAGAAGTTTATTTCATCATTGTCCAGTTTTTTAGGAGAAAATAACAACAAGTCAAGATAAAACGAAAAACACAAGCAAGGACCATCCTCGCTTGTGTTAAATATAAACTCTCAAATATAAACTCTCGACAAAAAGCTACAAAACTCTCCTAATTACTACAAAAACCCTAATCACGTTGCCCGGAAAAAGAGATCAATAAACGGAGCAAACTAACAAACAAATTAAACAAATTAACATACAGAGATGTAGCAAGGAGTATGTAGTTAGTCTCCCCACCGTTAACAGCAGCACTAAGAGAATAAGCAATACTCATAACTGAGAATACAGCAATCAGCGATGTAATTACCAAAGAAAAAACTGGGATGTTGAGGAATAGATTAGCAAAAATTGAAATCATCAGGACAATAGCCCCAACAAACATAAAACGACTCATAAACGACAAATCTTTGCCCGTAGAAGTAATCCAAGCAGACAAGCCAAAAAGAGTCAAAGCTGTTGCCGCAGCAGCATAAGAAATCAGCATAGGACCATTTCTCAGTGATAGAGCTACAGTCAACAACGGCCCCAAAGTTATCCCCATAACAAAAGTCAGGACAAACAGAAGGTAAACACCAATCACACTATTACTGTTCCTTTGAATAGCGTAGCTCAAACCAAAAAGCGAAGCCATCAAGATAATGGAGGCAAAAACAGGACTCTGCACGAAAAACTGCCAGCTTATGATCATCCCTATCCAAGCACCGATAGCGGTAGGAATAAGTGTCAGTGCTAGCAAAACATAAGCATTCCTCAAAACCCTAGCCGCAGAACCCGACAAAACCCTAGTTGACACAAAAGACGAATCACGCATAGACTCCCTCACTAAACAAAAGTAAATCACAAACCATCTTACCCGCTGTCGATGGTAAAAGAAAGAAAATGATGGAGTCAAGATGGCAAAGTACCTATTTACCAGGACAATTTGCTGGCAATGGCAGACATAATCAGGATCTGTGACTCCATAACTCCCGACCTCAATTTGCTGTGCTTCCTAACTTCAACCGTGAAGAATGGCAAAAATTTACCCACCAACAACTAAAATTAACATAATTAATGATTAATAGATCATGACTTTTGATAGCCCTAATCTCATTGTCAACAATAACATCACAAGTCTTCCATTATCATTTGACCGAATGCAAGAACAGTACTAATATTGGACCCCTTGCCACGGGGTGTAGCGCAGCCTGGTAGCGCATCTGATTTGGGATCAGAAGGCCGGAGGTTCGAATCCTCTCACCCCGACCACCACGTACTTTTTAGGCTTGGTTATGATCATCGAGGTTCTTTTGCTCTAAATCAAAGTGTTGATTGTGTGCTAATTATTGCTTGTTTCATGTTTTCGCTCTTTTTTGGTGGTAAAATGGTAGTCGCGTGTCATGGTGCCTGTAGCTCAACCGGATAGAGCACCGGCCTTCTAAGCCGGGGGTTGTGAGTTCGAGTCTCGCCAGGCGCGCCAGTTCCCTTATATCTGGTGGCTGTAGCTCAGTTGGTAGAGTCCCGGATTGTGATTCCGGTCGTCGTGGGTTCGAGTCCCATCAGCCACCCCATAGTCGTCGCGATAATGACGATATTTATGATTCCAGTAAGTCAATATTCGTGCTACAGGTGATGAAAATTACCAATATTTTTGTTGACATCTGCCGAGACTATTGGTTTATAATGGCAGTGCTTAAAACTTGATACTCTGTGAATCAGGCATCTGGCTTCTTGTCTGTCCCTCCACGGTCTGTGGAATCAGAGATTTCTTGTTGAGGTAAAAGCGGGGCATTCTAGAGGCCCCGTTATTGTTGGCTTAGTCTGTGTGTTGTTTCCAGTTCTGCTCGTGTGTATGGGTAGAAGGGGTTATCGTTTTTTTGCTTGCAAGAAATTGTGACACGCAGAGAAAAATTCCTCCTATGGGGTTCTGGGAGCTGCCGCGGTTGTATGTTACATCTTGTCGTTGGCAAACCATAGAACAATTAGTGCTCCTTGATGCGCAAGTGTGTGCCGCATGGATTCCGCGTGACTTAGTTACAGCGTGACTTAGTTACCGCGTGACTTAGTTACGATCAGCTCACAACAAAACCAAGAAACGCATCGATAGAGTGATGGGTGCTTTTTTGCTTGTCCATGATATTGTTCCGCTGATGCCATGCATTATCCTTCTACTGAAAATGCATATAAAGAAGTAATATTAAAAAGTCAGAGTTGCCATTGGTTTGTCGGTCAATTATCTAGTAGCAAAGCTTACGAAGACGTAATTACGGTATATGACTTGTTTCGTGCGTATTGATCATGAGCTGGTTGGGTGTTACGCTCATGTCTTTGTGGTAGAGATACTGGTTGCTTTCAATAACAAGTTAAAATCCGGCAAAGTCTATCAAAGATCGATTACCACAATAAATAATTGTACCAGCATGAATACATTGGAAACTGGCAGCGGCAGAAATTACGAGGATAACATGAACATAAGTTGTGTGAACACTAAGCGTTGGTGTAAATATGATAAATAAACAAATATTATCCCCTAACTCCCTGGCACAATTGGCTATGGGAGCTATTCTTAGAGTTAGTAATAGTCAATCCATGTCGCATATATCTCAAGTTTCTACACATGAAATGGTAGACCCCGCCCGCATTGTAGAGAAGAAGAAACAATCGCCTCACAGGGGGTTATTTGCCAGCAAATACGAGTTTAGCTTGGAAATGATCCCCGAAGGAAAAACTGACATTGAAGGAAAAGCTTGCAATATCAATGTATGCGATAAAATTTATTGTGATGATTACAAGCCCTTATGTTTTTCTGAAGGACTTATAGAATTAGAAACATGTAGGTCTGCTATAGAAGAAGTTTTATCTACAGCTAAAAGTCAGCTCTCCAAGTATCTACCATCAAATAGGAATGAAAATTACTGGGGTGTTCACCCTATTTATCAGTTGGTCAACAATAAATATGGCTCAGATATTATTCGTAATTACCAAGAATTAGAGAAACGAATTTTATCTCTTCCAGAAGAACCGCCACTATGTTCACCCAGCTCAGAGCAGAAGACTGGTGATTACCCGGATAGTATTTTGCATTACCGCGACCCGCTGTGTTTTTTAAATACAGATTGCCTGTGGTCTAAAAGAAGTGGTAGCCATTACGTTTTGATAGGATCGCTTAGCATCTATACTTCTTTGATAAGAGAAAACTTGGATAAATCAGTATTAATATTGGAAAATTCAACTGAAATACCAAAAAATATATGTAGTTTGGCTGTTGCATCTCTGCTACAGGTGAAGCACACAATTTGTGAATTGGGAGCGTTGCTATCTATAAGGAGTTCGAGAAGGTCCAATAGCATAGCTAATACACCGAAAACAGAATTAATTATGGAATCATTGCTAATAATAACCTTGGCAAGAAAAGTTCACGCAGAAATAAGTAATTTAAGTGTAACTGCTCTTGCTCTTATTGATCATAATAACTTTTTATCATTGGAAGATTTACTAAAAATATTTGAAGGAAAAATTCAAGTCACTCAAGGCTACCTTAGCAAAATTAAAATGAAACATTTAATTGATGACCCATCCGCCTTGATTGATAAAAATAGACTGGAAAACAACAAGTTATTACTTGAAAAAGAAGTCTCTAGTATTAAGATCTTCCTAGAAAGTGAATATCGATCACTTGTGCCACTCAAGAGGTCAAGAGTAGACTTTCTAAAAGAAAAAATAGATAACCTAAGAAAAATTGTTGCTAAAGGAGATACTACCGGAAACGCTGAAGAAAAATTAGATGAATGCGGATATGTATCGTTTATCAAAAGCTCTATTGAAGACTTAGAAGGAGAAATAGTAGAGATGGAAACATCAATGAGCGACTTTTCATAAAACAATGTACTTTATAAGTAAAAATGTGGAAGCTAAAAGGGTAAATTAATGATAGCTTACTCCTATCGTTGCCGCTTCACAATCAGTCCCGTTTAAGAGAAAAATGCTAGGAGTTAGCTTATAATTTTCTCAGAACTAAATTGGGGATAGTTGTAACTATAAAAAAATAACTTAATTAACGCAACAGCTACGAACTACCAACTACTGTGTTAATCACGGGGAAATCATGGACATAAGTTCTCTAGCAACAACAAGAACGCAACCAGATCAACAAGGAGCTTACAACAGTCCTTGCACTTTAGCACAATTATCAATGAAGTCTATATTAGGTATTGATAATAATCCTCTATCAACACAACCTATATCCAGAATTTCATCACATGAAGCAGTTGAAGCAGCCCTCATTATAAGAGGAAAAACAAAATCATTTTCAAGTAAATATGATGAACCCTTGCCAAAAACAAACTCAGATGATAATGGCGGTAAATTTTGCAGTATATATGGTAAATTTTATTGTGATGATTACAAAGTGTTGGACAATTGCGAAGGAGCTACAGAGTTACAAAAATGCACAGATAACATAGAAAGAATTTCAAGTGCACGCACCAATTATTTTTTAAAGTATTTACCATCAGATAAAGATAACGAATGCTGGTCTACACACCCCATTCACAAATTAGTCAATAGTTCAAATATATCCAATTTTAGTAGTAATTTATGTAAATTAAAGGACTCCATTTTATCTCTTCCCGAGTTACCATCCCCGGGCACAGATTATAATCCAGAAACAAAAAGCTACTCGAGTAGCATTTCATATTACCTTGATCCTCTATATTTTTTGAGCACAAAGTGTCTGTACTCGAAAACCTCTAATCACCATTATGCCTTAATGGGATCACTCAGTATCTACGCTTCATTAGTAATGATAAATTTAGATAAATCTATATCCATATTAGAAAATTCAAATCACATACCAGGATGCATATGTAGATTATCTATAGCATCGCTACTACAGGTAAAGCATACGGCTCTAAAGTTAAAAAAATTAATAGCAACAAGACAAGAAAAAGAACACTCATCCCGGAGAATAATATTAACTAAGATTTCACTTGAAATAATAATTTTTACAAAAAAGGTTTCTGCAGAAATAGAAAAATTACAAGAAACGATCATTCCCCTTATTGAATGCTGCAACTTTTTATCTTTGGAAGATCTATTAAAAATATTCGAGAGCAAAGTTTCAAAAACTAATGAGTATCTTTGCAAGATCAAGCCATCTCACTTAGTTGATGACCCGGCGATATCGATTGATAAAGAAAGAATGGAAACTAACAGATCATCACTCGAAAAAGAAATGGGTGATATTTCCTGTTTCCTAAAAAATAAATATCAACTCCTTATTCCACTCAAAAAGTCAAAAATAAAAAGGCTAAGAGAAAATATAGAATCTATTAAACAAAAAATTGCACATGTTGATGAAGAAACAATGTCCAAAGATCTACATATATTATCCCTCAATGATTCAGTTGAAAAATTAGAAGAAGAAGTAAAAGAGATGGAAAAATTCATATGCGGTAATTTTTCTGAACGATATCAAAGGAAAAGAATAATAGAAGAAAAATCAGAGGGAAAAAGAAGTAGAAAAATGAATATATGAAAAATTATGTATCTTTTGTATTGAGATGAAAATAGTTTTTGTAGTAGGTTGCGTCGTGAAACAATAAACAATGATATTTTCGTAATAAGATAGTATATTTGAGATTAATTTTAGTTTATCTAGCACGCAGTTAAAACTGGTTACGACGACGCCCTTATAGCACCACCAGTACCAGTAAATAATTACATGATGTACAAAAATAGATATGAAAAAATTACTTACAAAAAATCATCACAAAACAATGATATGTAAATCATTTATCAATAATCAAGATGAAAAATTATAAGAATAAATACTAACCATGAAAAAATTAATAACCAACTTTTTATAACAGTATCATCCAATAAGTAAAAAACAACCATAAAATAATAAATTAAAAACTAGAGTTACTTTATACCTAAACTTGTTAATGATTAAGGGAGATTCCAACCATAACGACTCCAATCCATACAATTGTTATAATTTGATAATTTACACTATCTTTATGGCTAAAAATGACATCTATCGCTGTAGTAATTCCCGTACATAACGGTGGAGAAACTTGGTCTCATACACTATCCTCTGTACAAGAGCAATCAGTAAAAGTCAAAGAGCTAATAGTACTTGACATTGAATCTACCGATTCAACAAGTTCTGTAGCAGAAAACCACTTTGCCAAAGTAATTCCTATCTTTGCAAAAGACTGGGATCCTTGGCACACACGGCAGTGGGGGGCATCACAAACCAAGGAATCAGAAATAATAGTTTACCTAAGCCAAAATTGCATTCTAGAAAGTAATTACGCATTAGAAGAATTAGCTGAAACACTGGTTTCAAAAAATTCATATATGGTATATGGGAGACAAAAATGCGATCGCAATGCACCAACAAACCTAAGTAACCTATACAGAGATTTTTTTCCTGCACATAACTGCACCAAAGAAGAAATTGCTAAAAGGCTCCCTATTGCCATGAAATTCTGCATTTACTATCATGCATTCGCCGCCTACTCTAAACAAAAACTACTAAGGCTAAACAGTAGCCTACCCAACCGTATATTCGCAGCTGAAGATTTACTTATAATGGACAACCTAATAAGGGAAAGAAAATCTGTAAGCTACTGTGCAAAAGCTGCAGTTATAAGGGCAACAACACCATCTATTAAACAATATTTCCTCCACAGTATGGATCGAGGCACAGCTTATAGCAAAGAAAAAAATCTTCTATCATTTAAGGATGGTGGACTGTGTACCACAAAAGACATCTCCTGTAGAGAAAAAAACTATCCTCAATCACGAGAACATTTTAAAGAAAAGATACGAGGAATTATCTACAGAGCTAGCTGTGAAATAGGGTATCAAATGGGAAAAAGGCGCCGTCCAAACACGGAAAACTGGACTACTGAAAAACATGGAGAACCACTAATTCGAGGGTTGGTTTAAGAATGTACCACAACATTATATATTGTCTGGTCTTACATCACCAGAATCCAGAAGAGCATAGAAATCAGTCAAAGAAGAAACATTAAATATCTTTAGAAGCTTATGCTCACTATCACCAACAGAAAAGTAACAATCATCCCGCAGGGAATAATGTGACATCAACCCCATAAAAATCTTACGGTCTTCTGAATCTAAATTATAAATGGTTTCCAATATAGCCTGCCTACTTGTGAACCGCTGGATTCTATTTCGGCAATCATCCAAGGCTGATAGAACAACGTCAACAAGACGGTTACTATTGAATGGCTTTTCAATGAAGTCAAACGCACCCGACTTCATGACCTCAACAGCCATTTCAACATAACCATGACCCGTAAGAAAAATTACCGGCCAAATAATTTCCTGATCACGTAATCGCTGAAACAACTTTATTCCTGACCATCCTCCGTTCATCCTAACGTCCAACAATACAGTTGCTACCATAAGTTGATCATAACTAAACAATTTTTCCAAGAAAGACTCAGATGAACCAAACAACTCACACTGTAAATGACGAGATTGAATCAGCAAGGACAATGAGTCGCGAATATAATACTCATCATCAATAATAAAAACCATTCCCCCATTATCTTCACCAATTTCATTCATAAATCATCACTATCTTTCATAAGACGGACAATAAACACCGTTCCTTTACCACAATCCGTTTCAAAATCCAAAACTCCACGATGACTTTCTATGATGGATCTGCAAATAGACAATCCTAGACCCATACCTTCATTGCTAGTAGTAACAAATGCATCAAAAATTCTGTGACAAATATCCGTAGGAACACCAACTCCATTGTCCCTAACCATCACGGCATACTCTGAAATACAATCCTCTATTGATATCTCGATTTTACGGTTGTAATTAATATTTAACATAGATTCAATGGCATTTTTAACGAGATTAATAAAAACTTGTACCAATAGTGTTGCATCAGCGTTAACAAAACAAGGAAAATCTGGTAAATCAAACTTGATAATTACACTGTTTTCCCTAATATTATTATCCATAGCATCCACGGAACGTCTCACAACATCACGCAAATCAACAGTGGTTCTTACTAAATCATGTCTTCTAACAAAGGAATATACTCTCCTCACGATGTCACTTGCCCGCTCTGATTGAGAAATAATTTTTTGTGTAATGTCTAACAGCTGTTTATTGGTAAAAGTTCCTTCTTTCAAAATATTATTGACAGCTGTTGCATATGCAACTATGGCTCCCAAAGGTTGATTTAGCTCATGAGCTAAAAAAGATGCAGTTTCACCAACAGTTACCAGATGACTGGTAAGTTCTAAACGTTTTTGTTGCCAACGCATAAGTTTTTGCAAACGCTTCTGTTCATGAATATCAATGGCCGTAATAATATTACCTATACATTTGCTATCTAAGGTAAGCAATGGCGCCACATAAACTAACACACTAATCTTTTCACCACTGCGTCTTTTAATAAAAAATTCCAGGGGTTGCGCCAATTTACGCTGACTAGAAACGGCATTATAAAATTCATCTAACGAATTTTGCTCATCACTAGGTAGTAAAAAATCAAAAGGCAAATACAATCCCAACAAAAATTGTTCTGGATAGTCAACGAACTGACAAAAAGCATTGTTAACATGAATAATTTTACCGGCCAAATCTACTGCAAAAATAGCAGTTGAAAGACAATTTTCTATGCTTTTCATAAATCCTTGCTGCTCTAACAGCAGGTACTCAGCCCTTTCTCTACGCTTTATATCGTACCGCAAGGTCATCAGGCTCCAGAACAGAATCAGAGAAAAAACTACTCCAGTAACACTTAAAAAAATGCTAATCCAACGGATATGATTATCTGAAACTGTAAATTTGAAACGAAGACCAACATCACCAAAGAAAACAGTAGTAGTTGTAGATATAACTTCATTCAAAACATCTAGAGACCCCGAATCATGGCTTTGAAGATAAAAAGGAAGGTACAGAATTTTATATCGTTGAGAAAAAAACTCAGGCAAAATGTTTTTACCAATAAAATCAGTTATTAGGAATCGCAAAAAAATAACACCTTCAAATTGATTCTTGTCAGTAAGAAGTGGGTAACTATAAATAAGAAAGAATTTGCTTTTGTCCTCTATATCTACTTTTTCATAAAATCCTATCTTTCTTTTCTGGGATTCTGCTTCTTTAAAAAGAGATTTCCAACAAATAGAATGAATTGGGCAAACAACACGAGATAACCTATCTTTGAGGTATTTTTTTCTACTTTTTTCATAAATAACTCTACCATTTTTATCCATCCAAACCAAATCGCTCACCATATTCAGATGCGCCAGTCTCTCCACACCATTAAAAAATGCGTAATCTTTGATGGTTGGTTGATGAAAATTAGAAAGATGAATCAAGCTGTTGATAGGAATAGAAACTGATCTAACTAACAAATGACTGAACAGAACAATATCTTCATTAAGGGTACCCCTTTGATACAAGTACCTCTGGTGCCTATAATTCGCAAAAAATGAGAACGCAAAAACACTTATAAGTCCCAATAGCAAAATTGGAGTAATAAGATAGGAATTTCCAGAAAACAACCCATTTTTATTTTTAACCCCAATCATGGTATACTAACAGCCGCAGTGCGTAGTTAATATGTCCATCACCACTACAAATAGCATGTCGTTTTCCATTCAAAGAAACACTAGCATCAGAGAATACCATTCTTTCAACTTTCCAATTATCGCTAATACCCTTGTTCGGGTAAATAGTCATCGTGGTGTTGTTGAAAGCATGCCTCTAGTAAAATCATGTAATTATCATGCCTTTTTAGGATCAGGAAGTAATACAGTATTTGCAAAAAATTACGATGGATGTGTGGTACAAGTAAACATAAAAGGCAAAATAATACTCAATGATGATGATGACTCGGTTTTGATACAAGCAGCTGCTGGAGAAAATTGGGCCGATTTCGTCGACTGGACAATAGATAACAATTACCCAGGATTAGAGAACCTAGCCATGATCCCCGGAACGGTCGGAGCATCTCCGGTACAAAACATTGGAGCATATGGTGTAGAAATAAAGTCATTTATAGATAGAATAGTAGTTTTTGATTATGAGAGAGAATCTTTCATACATCTACCTGCAAGTACTTTGGACATGAGGTACCGCTGGAGCAAACTAAAAACTCCGGAATGGAAAAATATTCTTATAACCGATGTTGTATTTAGACTACCAAAGAAGTGGTCACCTCAATGCCAATACCAACAAATGGGTAAATTGATAGTTAGTAAAAATCCATCCCCAAGAGAAATACGAGACGTAGTTTGCAAACTACGCATGGAGAAACTGCCACCATTAACACCTGAACAGCACCATGCAGGAAGCTTCTTTCGCAACCTTATAGTGTCACCCAATCAACTGCTGGCAATAAAAGAAAAGTACCCGGACATACCTATATTCCCTGAAAGAAAGATACCAATAGGATGGCTGCTGGAAAAACGCGGCTGGAAGGGAAAAAGCAGCGGCAACGTCGGGGTATCGGACAAACACGCACTAGTGCTGACTCACAATGGGAAAGGAAAAGCAGAAGAGCTAGTAAAGCTCTTCAAAGAAATCCAAATCGACATCATGAACGACATCGGAATCACCATAGAACCAGAGGTAACAATACACGGGCTATGAAGAGGCAACCCCAAGGGATTTAATCCGATGAATCAGCCTACTTTTGCAGCGACTAGCTCTATTGGGATGAATAATACCCTTCGAACAGATCTTATCAATAACAGAAGCAGCCGAATTAAAAACCAACAAAGCCTCATCAGCATTACCAGACCCAATAGCAACACGAACCTTCTTTAAAGCAGTACGAAAAGAAGATCTGAGACTAGCATTACGCTGACGCCTTTTCTCTGACTGAATACTTCTTTTTCTTGACGAGGCCGAATTTGCCATAAAAGCTCCATAATTAAAAGTCGGTAACGTAATTATATACCTTTGTTAGCGTATTCTAGGATATTTTATAACAACTATTCAACAGGTTTGTATCTCTACTCATGTCAAATAATCGACTTCTATCGCTAGCTACAGTAAGCAGCATGACTTTCGCCTCTAGGATTCTAGGATTTGTTCGCGACACATGCATCGCACACTTCTTCGGCGCCGGAACGAACACTGATGCTTTTGTTGTTGCATTCAGATTGCCCAATTTATTGCGGCGCATCTTTGCTGAAGGTGCATTTTCTCAGGCCTTCGTACCCCTTTTAAGTCAAACCAACAATCGATCTCCTACAGAAACAAAAAACTTTGTGAATGGTGTTTTTACCCTAATATTAATCACAACAGCACTTGTAACTGCGATAGGGCTATCTGTAGCTGACCCAATAATACGTGTATCTGCTCCAGGATTTGTAGGAAAACCCAGTTTCTATCTGAGTGTTAATTTGCTGAAAATAACTTTCCCCTACATTATTTGCATCTCACTCGTAACTTTATCGGCAGCAATTCTAAATATAAATGGCAAATTTGCAATATCAGCTATCACACCTGCAATCTTAAACATAGCAATGATTGTGGCCATTTTTGTATCGCAACAGTACTTAAAAGACAGAATCACATACCTTGCGTGGGGAGTATTGATTGGAGGAATAATTCAATGTTTAGTACAAATTTACCCCCTTAAAAAAATAAACTTGCTTCCAAAATGGAACACCTCATTTAAGCAACCAATGATAAAAAAACTCATAACACAAATAGGACCGGCAATACTTGGGGTTTCGGTAATACAACTTAGCTTATTGCTTAACACATTTTTTGCATCATTCTTACCAACCGGAAGTATATCTTGGATTTATTATGCAGACAGATTGATGGAATTTCCTACAGGACTACTTGGAGCCGCAATGGTCACAGTACTGCTACCGGAAATGAGTGCTGCACATGCAAATAAAGACACTAATCTCTATACAAACACCATAGACTGGGGATTAAAAATTACGTTACTGCTAGCAATACCTGCTAGCGTTGCAATAGTAAGTATTGGATACGATATCATAGTATGCTTATTCGGATACGGTCAATTCGGAGCTAAATCAGCTATAGAAACACACCGAGCATTAGTTGGATACGCCATAGGTTTAGTTCCAATGATTGCCGTAAAAGTTTTAGCACCCGCCTTCTACGCGAAGCAAGACATAAAAACACCAGCTAAAATAGCTGTTCTAGTACTAATTATCACACAAACTGGAAACTTATTATTAACTGGATACTTGCAACAAATGGGACTCACGCTATCAATAAGCCTAGGAGCCACCTTCAACGCCATATTATTATTCCATAAGCTAAAAAAACATGGAATCTACGCACCAAAACCGGGATGGTCAAAATTAATAACAAAGATAATCATCGGATCAGCAATAATGCTAGCCTTTCTAAAAGCAGTGGAACCACAGTCGGAACAATGGTTCCACTGGTCATCGGCAAGAAGATTACTAACTATATCCCTAATATGCGCAGGAGGATGTGCAGTGTACCTAGCATCACTTCACATGATAGGTATCAACATAAAAAAATTGATCAAAAACGAACACTAAATACCTGCCGGAAAACCGTCTCGACGAGGATCAGCAATACCAACCCAATAATCACCTCGCCTTTCAATAACAGATAAACCGCTGGTCTCGGCAACCATAACAACCTTATGACCCAAAAGACTCAATTGACGTACCAACTCTGGTGAAATTAATCCATCTTCCACCTCAGTCTCAACACCTCTGGAAAAAATATGGGGTCCAGATATGTTTACAACGGGATCCTCTTGCCAATCAAGGCAGCGCACCAAATAACCAACAATATAGCCAACAATGGCAGAACCACCAGGTGAGCCCAAAACAAGAACCAATTTACCAGACTTATCAAAAACCATCGTTGGTGACATAGCACTTCTAGGCTGTTTACCAGGATAAGGTAAGTTAACAACCTTTTCCTTGGGAAGTGGACGAGAAAAATCAAGTAATTGATTATTTAGAAGAAAACCATCAACCATTAACCTGGAACCAAAAGCATCCTCTATGGAGTTAGTCAACGAAACGGCCTGACCAGATGAATCTACAACTGAAATATGTGAAGTGGAAGGACGCTCCAAAGATACAGCCCTTACCCTACCCATGCCAGAAATTACACCTGGCTTAAGATCAACAGTTGCCTTACCAGAAATATCCTTCAAACGAGAATCCTGGTACTTTGTAGACAACAAAACAGAAGTTAGGTCTTTATCAAACTTAGGATCTCCTGCATAAGAATTACGATCAACATAGGCAGCACGACCAGACTCAATGAACCAATGCCAAGCCAAAGGAGAATTAGGCGGCAGATGGTGAAACGGTGACTTCTCTATCAAACCTAGCCAAGCCAAAATCACATCAGCACCTGAGGAAGGCAATCGCGAACTACAAACTTTCCAGTCACGATATTTACCACATAATGCCAAAGATTCAGTGGCACGATAATTTTTAAGGTCATTCAAAGAGATTATTTTTCTCCCAGCACGACTATTAACCGCCTCAACAATATCTTCAGCCCAACGACCTTGATAAAAATTAACAATACCATTCTTTGCTACATCCTCAAAAACATTGGCCAAAGCATAATTATGAAGAATAGACCCCTCTCTAACAATCTTTCCACCAGGACGGTATAACTTAGAAGCCTCGCGATCATTCCAAAGCATACTCTCTTCGGCAAGCTGAAGAGCCAAACGATGTGCCACAGGATATCCACCACGTGCCAATGAAATTGCCGGTTGAAACAGCTTAGCCCAAGGCAAGCGCCCAAATTTTCTATGTGCCCGATAAAGCATTGCCAATTCACCGGGAACACCAACACCATCAGCAGACAAAATTAAATGATCAAAACTATACCAACGCCCCTTATCATCCTTCCATCTTTTAAGATCAAGCTCACTGGGGGCTACTTCCCTACCGTTAATAGATGTAACTTTTTTCGTCTTCGGATCATATATGGTCATAAAACCACCACCACCAATACCTGATGACTGAGGTTCAACCAAATTCAGCACCAACTCAGCAGCAATAGCAGCATCAACAGCCGAACCACCTATCTTTAAAATTTCTTTCGCGGTACGAGTAGCTAGAAAATTCGCAGTAACAACCATACCTCTCTTAGAGTAAGCTAATTTTTTTAAATGAAAACCACTCGAAACTTCTGGAACACGAGGAATATTGGCATGCACCTCATTGAAAACGCAAAGCAAAACAAGAAAAAAAGGCAACAATCTAGACAACATCATGGGACGCCACCTCGCTCAATAAAGACAAGATTCTATCAAAAATAACATCAGCAGAACCAACACCGCTAACACAAAAAAACAGCGGAACATACCTATCCTGCAAGCCTTTATAGAAATTAATCAACTCTCGGCTATGCTCGTGATAAACGCTCAATCTTTTCAAAACCGTCTCAGCAAAATCATCATCTCTTTGAATCAATGGCTCCCCAGTTTCATCATCGCACCACAAAACACGGGGAGGCTTGTATGTTCTATGATAAGTACGGCCAGAATTTGGATGAACCAAACGCCCACTCAACCTCTCCACCACAACAGAATCCGGAACATGTATCTCTATAACAACATCCAGATCTACGTGAGCCTTCATAAGAGCCTCCGCTTGAGAAACGGTACGAGGAATACCATCAAGTAAGTACCCAGAAACACAATCTGGAGATTGAATTCTATTCTCAACTATTTTTATAATCAATTCATCAGGAACCAGTAGTCCCTTATGCATAATATCCCTTAGCTGAGAACTAAGAGGAGAAGAGTTATCATTCGCAGCAGATCTCAAAATATCTCCGGTTGAAACCTGAGGAATTGATAAATGTCGGCAAATCAACGCCGCTTGCGTTCCTTTGCCTGCGCCTGGCGGACCTAGTAAAACAAGACGCATGCCCAATGTATCCTTTTAAGTTAATTAAAAAAACCAAAAAATATAAACAAATACCACTCTAACAGTAATTATTATTTTTGCATCGCGTCAATTTTTTCTCTGAGACCAACATCTAGAGGCATTGATTCTTCCTCAATCAATACAGGAATCCCATCCCTAATAGGGTACGACAAACTATCGGCAGAGCAAACTAAAACCTGCTCACTCGAGAGGAACTTTAGCGGACCCTTACAAATAGGACAAACAAGAATTTTAAGGAGCTTAGGATCAATCCTACTCACGCCCAAAAAAACCTCCACTAGTCTTTGCTGCGCTCAAAAGGATCCCTTACCGTAAATCCTACATGAGCAACATGAATTTTCTCAACGGCCTCCATAACTCCTACAACTGACTGCGTCGGAGCTTGAGCATCAGCATTTATAACCACAATAGCCGATGATGGGGAAACATTCTTCGCGTTCATCATAGACAATAACGAATCAGCCAAGCTACCAACATACTTGGATGAAATATGCCGCGAAGAAACAACATAGTTACCGTTCTTAAGTATAGCAACCTCAAATTCGGACATAGGAACAGCTTGATCTTGCTTGATTGCAGTAGGTAAATTAATGTGATAGTGCGAAAACCTATTGTAAGTAGTTGATAACATAAGAAATATTATAACAACTAACAACAAATCTATCATAGGAACAAGATTAATTTCTAAGTTATCACGGACGCGACGACGAAATAACATCCACCACCTCAATAAATGAAGTAATCACCGATTAGCAGAAGATTCACGTATAGCGTAAAAAAAATTCATGGCTATATGCTCCATATCAGACAAAAAACCATCAACAACTGAACGGAAATAGCGGTAACATATCAACGAAGGTATTGCAACTGCCAATCCCAAAGCAGTGTTGTACAAAGCAACAGAGATACCATGAGCCAAATGAAGCGGATCAGCAGATCCATCTGAAGCATGTGCAGCAAAAATCTCTATCATCCCTATGACGGTACCAAACAAACCCATGAGGGGGGCAATAGACGCAATAGTACCAATAGCATTCAAGAAACGTTCAAGCTGACGGGCAACCAACATAGACTCCACACTGAGCAGCTCCCGAACTTTCTCAGGAGAAGAATCAGCATGCTTCACGATCAAAGATAACACCCTACCAAGCAAAGAGTGAGATGACAAATTACCAAGAGTCTCTTCAGAAAGTGAGTAGGTTTGACGATACTCATTCAACACTTGATCCGAAAGCTCAGCAGGAACAATTCTTGACCTTCGCAAAAATAAAAATCTCTCTACAATAAGAGATAGAGACGCCACGGACAACAACAGCAACAAGTAAATTGGCCAACCACCAGCAACAAGTAAGCGAAACACGGGATTAGTCTTTCAAGGCAGGAACAACTCCTTCATTATGCCAAACATATGACTTTTTAAAAAGAGGCACAAACGTCCACAAAGGCTGTGGATAAGTTTGTGGGCTAGAACTGCATGACATCTCTCAAGAGCCGTTTTTATTCCTTTGTACTTGCTTTGATGAAAATTCAATCAAAAACTAAACATTATCTGTTTCCATACATAAGCAAAAATTCCTATAATGTTCACACCAATAAGAGTTTGAAACGGAAAATACTCAGTGTTACATAATGAAGAAATTCTTACTGTCAGTTCCCTAACTAGACTGCTAAAAAACGTTTTAGAAAATTCATTCAGCACTGTATGCGTAGAAGGAGAAATCTCAAATTGCATACGCGCATCATCTGGACACTTTTACTTCTCGCTAAAAGACAGTCAATCTCAGGTTAGATGTATACTTTGGCGTGGAATAGCTGATTCCATTGCCTCAACACCAAAGAATGGCGATCAGTTCTTAGTATATGGAGCAATAACTGTCTACGAAGCAAGAGGAGATTACCAGATACAAGTCAAGAAAATGATCCCTCGTGGAAACGGGCAACTGTACGCAGTATTCGAAAAACTAAAGAAAAAATTGAAAGAAGAAGGACTATTCGATACCTCTAGAAAAAGGAAGATAGTGAGATACCCGTCATCTGTTGGGATACTGACATCACTAAAAGCAGCAGCACTTAGAGATATCTTGTTCGTCATAAACAAACATAGACCTGACATTGAAGTAGTAATATACCCCGTTCCTGTACAAGGCAAGGGGGCAGGAGATGAAATTGCAAGAATACTCCGCACAGTATACTTAAGAAATGAAGTTGACACGGTACTTATAGCAAGAGGTGGAGGATCAATAGAGGATTTATGGGCATTCAATGAGGAGATAGTAGCACGTACCATAGCCGACTCACCAATTCCAACCATAAGTGGGATTGGACACGAGACGGATTTCACAATATCAGACTTCGTTGCAGACACCAGGGCTGCAACCCCAACTGCCGGAGCCCATCTTCTTGGAGATCGTCTACAAGAAAAAAAGGCACTTGTTTCACTCTACCAAAAAATGCATCAGAAAATAACAAACCTCTGGCACCAAAAGCAGCAAGTACTGGACAGAACGCAAATACACCTGCAGCACCCTCTAACAAAGCTCTTAAGATTGCGCCAACGACTACAATCCCTAAGTCATAGAATGATTACTCAGATCAAAGACAAACTTAACCAAAAAGTAAGGACATATAACCACCTTTTGCAAAATCTGGATAAGTCAATTCCATGCTGCAAAGCTCAAAAACACCTATGCGAAAAATTGCGTTACAAACTTTCGCTGTGCCTAAATCAGTACTTTGAAAAAACTTGTCACAAACTACGCACACTATCCGTATCTCTGTCACATCTAAATCCTCAATCCGTTTTAAGCAGAGGCTACAGCATAACTACGGATGAAAACAATTCCATTATTAGAAACTTTATGGAGGTTAAACCAGATCAAAAAATAAAGGTAACGCTAGGAAACGGATATCTAGAAGCATCAGTAAATAACTCACTCCCGTCACCAAAAGAAACAAACAACACGGAAAAATAAAGTTATCAGACCAAGCAGTGACTTACAACACCACTTCTGGAAAGAATCATCTGCTTCCTCATTGATGCTTCCATAAAATTCTAGCATTAAATAAAAAAACTTCATCAGAAAACTTAACTTCACCTGTAGAAATATAGGAAGAGCAGACATTCAACTCTACGAGGAGCTACCATCAGACATACCAGAAAACAATCTTATTCCTCCCCTACCAGCCCCTTTTTTGATGCGAATGTTACGACGAAGAGCATCATTTCTGACAAAATATTCTTTTTTATCACCAACATCCTCATCAACTTCATCAACCAAAGCGCGGGAAACAAAATCAGTTCCAACAGGTACAGTACGTAATGCTGAGATATCAGAAGAAAATTTGGTGGAAGAGGAATCAATGTGATCAGATTTCTTAGACATACCAACACCACAATTAGACATGGAACAACATGCACTACCCAAAAAATCAGTGCGAGGAAAAACATTGCTAATAGAAAAATTATCGCTAGCATCACCCTTCGTCGCACCCATGGGAACAGCGCATCTTGGTACAAAACCGCCAGCTATGGAAGGAGAATCAACATCTCCGGATACTAACCTCTCCGTACTCCCACTAACCTCCCCCTGAGATTTATTAATTTCACAACAAAACACCCCAGATACACCACCATTGCTATCGACTGGACCCATAATTTGCTCTCTTGCTCTATCTTATATTGTTAATTAATAATTTAGTCAGCTTAATCATCACATTAGCATAATAGCATCCCATGAATTAACAAAAAACAGCTTTCCTTTACTAAAACATATAAATCACATGACATCACCATTTGATAATATACAAAGCATAATAAAACACACAACCACGACGGCATTTCACATGAAACATAAAAAAATACTTCGTAGTTATCTTATATCAGTATCAACAGGAAAAATTCAATTTAAATTTAATTAACCATTTTCATGGTCAGAAATACTTTTATCGTTTGCCCCTTCCATAAACCTAACCCTACTCTTAATCTCTGCTTTTAAGAATTTATCCTCAGGACGCCTCAATATCCCACCTTCAAGTCGAGAAGAACCATCATAATCAGGTGCCCCAACCATTATAATTTTTAATCCTCTATACCCCAACCTTTTGCTACGAATAGCACGACGAGTAGTATCATTTCTTACAAAATATTTTTCTTCATCATCAATACCTTCCACTATATCAACATAGTCACTGGAAACAGATTCAATCCTAGGAGAAAAATTACTATCTGCATTTCCCCTCACTGTATTAATTACAGTGATACCGCATCTAGGTACAGAGCGATCAGCTCTAGCAGAAGAATCACTGGATCCAGAGCTCAATCTTTGTGTACTCTCACCACTATCTTCCTGCGATTTACTAACTTCAGAAGGAAATGCACCACCTGTAGAAAAATTACTACCCGCATTGCCCCTCATTTTATTAATTATAGTAATACCGCACCTAGGTACAGAGCGACCAGCTCTAGCAGTAGAATCACTAGATCCAGAGCTCAATCTTTGTGTACTCTTACCACTATCTTCCTGCGATTTACTAACTTCAGAAGGAAATACACCATGCACACTACCATTACTATCAATTGGGCCCATAATTTTCTCTCTCTTATTATTATATTAATTAAAAATTCAGTTGGGTTAATCGCCATATTTATTATTAAGATATAAAAAATCACTACGAAAAAATAATTTTCATTTATCATATGTAAATAGCATCAGGATGATGACCTACTTAATTATCTACATCATCGGCAATGCCTTCATTATTTTCATCATTAATAAATCTAACCTTCTTGGGAGATGATCTTCTAGATTCATCACCGAGGTGCTTCAATATCCCACCTTCAAGTGGAGAAGACCCATCATAATCAGGTGCCCCTACCATTACAACTTTACCATTATCTCTCTTAACACGTACTCCCACCCTTCGCCCCTCAAAATTAGAGTTACCCCTGAAAATAGGGCTAGATTCACCCGCGGGAACAGAAACTAAGTAATCATTAGATATTCTTCGAACAGCATCTCCAGTCTCACCCTCCAATTGTTTAGATACAACTATACTCTTCAACTCAGCCACAGATCTAGATGCAGTCACATCATTTTGTTTAACTCTAACTATCCTCAACATGCTGGCGCCACTACCATCCAGCATAGGTGAAGAAGAACCAGCACCTCTTCTTGGCATAGGTTGTGGAGCAGATGACGCACCTCTTGGCATGGGCTGCGGAGAATAAATATCAGAAGTAGATACTACAAACTCTAATGGGCCACGATTTTCTACTTCTTCATCATTATCTGATTTGCTAACCTTATCTGGAAGTGCTGCTTCTGAAACACCACCACTACTGTTAACTGACCCCATATAACTCCCCTATTATTTGTATTTAAGTTTCATAATTCATAATATCAATGAACGAAGGCTAATATTTTATTACCCATTAGCTAAAGACAAATCACAGTTGGTCACTATCAGATTACAAACCATTAATAATTATTTATCATAAAGTAAAGTATTGGCAACATAATAATAAGCTTATGTTGCCTTCATAAAAGTAGTAACAAACCTTGGTTCCTACTTCGCTAGCTCACTAGAACAGCCGCTAGAGCATTAGACCAGCGCTTAAACCCATAACTATATCCAGAGTAAAACGCAGATTGAGCCACCACTTTTGATAGATGGTTTCACATACATACTTAACACTAGTTAACTACAAAAAAGAAAACAATATACTCTTTGATCGTCATTCAATACCTCTATCCCCCCTGAATCAAACCCCCCTCTCAAATCCATCTTCCACATGAGCAATATCAACTCTTGTCATTGGTTGCAGGGAAGAAGAAGTATAATACCTCTTGCATAAGCTATATAGAAGAAACAGTAATCCTCTTAACATTGCTTGAGGAGAAGAAGAACTAGCATCTTCTATTGGCATTGGTTGTAGGAAACAACTACCTGTACTTCTTGGCATTGGTTGTGGGGTTAAAACTACCTGTACTTCTTGGCATCGGTTGTGGGGTAAAACTAGCAGTTCTTCTTGGCATTGGTTGTGGGGTAAAACTAGTAGTTCTTCTTGGCATTGGTTGTGGGGTAAAACTAGTAGTTCTTCTTGGCATCGGTTGTGGGGTAAAACTAGTAGTACTTCTTGGCATCGGTTGTGGGGTAAAACTAGCAGTTCTTCTTGGCATTGGTTGTGGGGTAAAACTAGTAGTACTTCTTGGCATTGGTTGTGGGGTAAAACTACCTGTACTTCTTGGCATTGGTTGTGGTCGAAAACTAGTAGTTTTTCTTGGCATTGGTTGTGGTCGTGTAAAAGAACAATCAGAAGCATGCACCACAGACCCTAAGGTACTAGTACAATCTCCTGAGCCGTCTGTACTTTTTTCTCCTAGTTTGCCACCCTCATCTAGAAGTGCCTCTCTCGAAAAACCATCACTACTGTTAACTGCCACCATAACACCCCCTATTTATTTGTACTTAAGTTTATCGATTCATAATCAATAAACGACGGCTAATATCTTATTACCCATTGGATAAAAACAGATCACAATTGGTCACTAACGGGATCACGAGTTCATCACTAGCAAATTACAAACTATTAGTAACCATTTGTTATAAATTGCCGCCCACATCATAAAAAGCCTATACCGCTTTTCTAAAAGGAGGAACAAACCTTAGCTCCTCCTTAGCTCCTGCATTAAACCCGCGTTTAAATCCATACCTATAGCCAGAGTAAAACGCAGCCTGAGGAGATCTCCTTTTGATAGACGATTTAACATCCTTAATACTCATTACTTCCAAAGAAGGAGATAATCTACTCTCCAATCCTCCTTCTATACCTAATCTAAACCCTGAACCAAAACCACGCTCAAACCCCTCTTCCATAAAAATTTTATATTTTTCAAATCCACCAAACTTAAAGTTTCCCTTGCGAGATATATTTCTCAGTTTTGAACGAGCTACAATAAGATCACTAAAAATTCTCTCCCGAGAAACATGCACTGTATTAATAGAATAATCTTGACTCTCTCCATACGATGCAGAGCTCGGACTCTGACCTCTTCCTTTAACACAACCAACAAGTGAACCCAATTTCTGGGTAATTTTTCTCTTTTTACGACCAGAAACATCAACAGAATCCCAAACACCCAAAATTTGTGCTCTAGATTTTCTTTTTCTATTGGTATCAATGAAAAGCCCACTACCTCCTTCTGCAGCTATTCTTATTCTATTTACATCCGAAGAAAATGCAGACGATTGTTCTACCTTAATAGATGAGCTACTCATGCCTCCCTGAACTGGCCCTGGCATAATAGGACTCCTTATTATTTTTATCACAACCACTTGATCATTTTATAATTTAGTAACTTTATAATAAGATGCAACACACTATGTATGGCAGCCTACACAACCATCGTTAACAACGGCCATACAAATGTATTGATAAATTCTAAGCCAATAACTAAGATGAGAATAAACAACAAAAATTAATCATAAGAAAAATATCTGAATCACAATGCCATAGCATTCCCACACACCACGCACAGTATGAATCTCTTCACAATTACTACGAAAACCGATCCTCTAAAATCAACCAAATCAATTAATCACATTACGAAAAGGCAGGCAACAGCGGCAATCATCAGAAAGAAAATACCTACGCAAAAACAGAGTGGAGATTAGTGCCGCAAACGTCTCCACACACACATATATTTGATTACAAAACACCCTAAGCACTCATAAAACGGTAAAAACAGCTCTGTAAAATTAAAACACCCAACAACTTTCTCACTTACGTTTAAACAAACCAGACACACCACCCTTAAGGGCTCCCTTAACAGCTGATTTGGTAAGTTCTGAGGATCCCTTTTTAGCACCAGACGCAAGTGCCCCAGAAATGCCCTTCTTGGGTGCTTTAATAACTACTTCCTTAGCAAACGCAATAGCAGCTCCTTTGGCACCCGATTTTGCACCCTTAAGAGCTCCTTTCTTGGCACCAGCGGCAAACTTCGACGATATCCCGGGAGAAGATCCTTTTTTAGATTTAGATTTTCCTTTTCCCTTCCTGAGATCAACACCTTTCACAGCCGAATTCCAAAGACCCTCAGCAGAGGCCGTAAGGCCGCTTCCAATGCCAGCATTAATACCTTCACCCAATGAACCCTTTAAAATAGCAGCTTTGACTGCACTCTTAGCAGCAGCCTTAGCACCTTTGGCTGCACTTCCCTTAACAGCAGCACCGAGACCATGAGCCTGCCAAGCCATTTCTTCCTTTAACTCAGCAGCACCGCTTTTAGCACGAGACACTGCCCCTTCAAAACTCTCCAGAAGTCTAGTTGCAGCAGATGGTACAGGTGCCCGAATAATCCCAGACGATGTCGGCGAACTACCCCCAGACCCAACGGGACTGGATGATCGGGAAGAACCAGCATCAGAAGAAGCCAAGGAAAATCTCCCCAATTTGGGGGAAGAATCGGGGGAATTAGATTTTGTAGTTGAGAAAATATCTGAAAGTCTGCTCCCTGGTTGTACATTCATACCAGCACCTTATTATTTTTATTATTAAATTTCTACTCTTCATTTTCGTTACGGAGCTAAAAACACACACAAAAACTAACAAAAGTAAAACTAAAGTAGAAAAAATATAAATGTTAAAATAAAAACATCACATAAGGATGCGATTGTAATATAAACAGCTAGTTATAACAAATAATAAAAATCATTATCAAAAAATAATCTGATAGATATCTCCTATGTTTTTTCAATAAAAATTAAGTAATAAAAAAACAATATCAATTTGAGTATAGCATCATCAAAAGTAGGATAAATTTATGAGAGAATTCAACTCAAATATGAAAAACCATCTAAATACGAAAATTACTTGATATAATGTAGTACCGAGTGAGGATTTTGTCATTAAATTGGCATGGAAAGGACCTATAGATGAAGCACGAATTGCCACCATTACCTTATGCCTATGATGAACTAGAACCATTTATATCTAAGGAAACACTAATAACTCATCATGATAAACATCATGCTGGATATGTTAATAACCTCAATAAACTTATTGTTGGAACAGAATTTGAGGACTCAACGCTAGAAGATATCATTTGCAAATCCAATGGCGTAATATTTAACAATGCGGCTCAGGTCTGGAATCATAATTTCTACTTTGAGTGCCTACGCAAACCATTGGAGGATAACAGTCCTTCTGGTGATCTAGCAACAGCAATTGAAAAGCGTTGGTCATCATTTGACAACTTTAGAAAGGAATTTACAGCATTCTCTGCAGCTCTATTCGGATCAGCATGGGCATGGCTGGTTTTAACACCAGACAATACCTTGGAAATGCTTGGAACCAGCAACGCAAGCACGCCTCTGTCTACGGACTCTAAGGCCCTGTTATCTTGCGACGTTTGGGAACACGCTTATTACATAGACCATAAGAACGTTAGAGCTGAGTATCTGGAGTCATTCTGGTCGATTGTAAATTGGGACTTTGTTGCAAAAAATTTCGCTGCCAACTAAAAACAACCACCTGATCACTGAAGGAAGACTTAATTAGAGTCCTTCCTTCAGAATCGGAAAATATCCAAGTCAGAATGTGACCAAATTTGATACCGGCTTCAGGTAGGTAAGGTAGGAGGTTTTATTCATCAGGCATGTTGTTGTTCCAAATCATGATCGCTTCAAGCACGTCCCGTTCTTCGGGAGAAATAACGACGTTACCAGTTTCAGCTAGCAAATAGGCATCTAAGTCACTATCATATTCGTTGACATAAGATGATGAAACACAATTCTTGCTGACATCTGGTTTGAAAGTGATAGTTTCACCATCCAAAACAACATTATCACCTGACGCTACACTAACGATACCACTGGTTTTAAGTATATCACTGTCAACAACAATACTTTTGTTATCTCCGTGCCCAGAAGTTAGTGTCGGATCAACCCTATTAAATTTACCTTCCGCCCTATCGCCATGAATATAGTAATCAGAACCTGACTGTGCATCATCTCCTAAAAACCTCGGGCAAGAATTGCTATCCATAGCAACCACACTATCTTCCCCGAAAGACAAAGGAGCGGCTTTAAATCCATTAACTTGATTATCAGTACCACTAACATCACTACCACCAACACCACCTCTGCGAAGCGGAATCGGATTCATATAACCCCCAACTATTTTTGCCAATAAGAAACGTAGACAGTTACAAATTCAATTTTTTCCCACACTACATAAATACAATAACTAGACCTTTAGTGATAGAAAATAGAAAATAGACCCTATCGAGCAATGAATAAGTTGTAACATACTTGACATACAAAGCAATTCTTTACTTTAATTAAGAATGATGGCATTGTTAAACTCCTCCCAGTATTGATATAAGCTATGACCACTACCACCGATAGTGTTGTTCTTTCTCCATCCATGCAACATTACATGGACCTAAAAAAAAGTTACCCTGACGCATTCTTGATGTACCGAATAGGGGATTTTTATGAATTTTTCTTCGATGATGCGGTGCGATGCTCTGCAATACTTGGGATAACCTTAACCTCTAGATCACGCATACCCATGGCGGGAATACCATCTCATCAGCTAGAGCAGTATCTAGCAAAATTAGTAAGAACTGGAAACAAGGTAGCTATTTGCGATCAAGTAGGACAAAGAAAGGTTAAGGGAAAAGTAATAACTGATCGAGAAATAACTCAGGTAGTTACACCTGGAACAATTACAGACAACCAACTTCTTGAAGCCAAATCCAATTGCTGCCTACTAGCCATTCATAAGATAAATAATAAGTTAGGTTTAGCTTGGCTATCTCTTACTCAAGGGGTTATACATGTACTTGAAATAAAATCAGAAAATATTTTTGATTACTTAAATACAATACGTCCAGCTGAAATAATCTTGTCTGAGTATGCCGACATTGAAATTGATCCGACACAGTATGTAATAACAAGAGTGGATGACTGGTCGTTTGATTCTGAACACGGATATGACCGTCTATGCCAACACTTCTCACTGCAGTCGCTTGATTGTTTTGACATTGGTAGACGTGACATTATCACAGGATCAGCATATTCACTGCTGTGCTACATGATGAAAACTCAGAAAAAAATAGGACAGCACGTTAACACAATTGTACGAGAAAATACAGATAGATACATCTTACTTGATGAAAAAACCAGGATGCACTTAGAAATAACGCATAGTTTAAATGGAAAAAGTAACCATACCCTATTTTGGTTATTTGATAACTGTGTAACTTCTTCTGGGAGCAGATGGATAAAAAATGCACTGCAACATCCAGTACGAGATCAGTCGGTAGCATCTTCTCGTCATGACGCTATTGAATGGCTATTACAAACTAACTTAGCTCAACAAAAACATTATGAAACCGTTCAGAATTTATTGAAAAACACGGCAGACATAGAGCGAATAGCAGCAAGACTGGCTTTAAAAACGGCCCGTCCAAAAGAAATCGCCTCTTTGCGACAAACTGTCCGTGAACTTCCTAAAGTATTTGGTCATATTCGTAATTCTGAACCAATCCCCAGAATAATAGAGGAAATGCTCCCCCATTTTCTACTTTCTGATAATTTCGTCCACATCCTGGAAAACACTATTGCTGAAGAACCGTCTGCATTTGTTAGAGAGGGTGGAGTTATAAGAGATGGATACAACGAAGAGTTAGATCACTATAGAAATCTAAATAAAAATACACAATTGTATATTCATAAATTGCGTGACCAGGAACGAGAAAGAACACAGATACCATCGCTGAAGATTGAGTACAATCGACTTTATGGCTACTACATAGAAGTTACGCCTTCGCACTTAAATAAAGTACCATCCGATTATCAAAGAAAGCAGTCACTTAAAAATGCAGAAAGATTTACAACGGAAGAGTTGATAAACCTTGAACGTGAAACAGCATTAGCTCAAACTAAGTCACTGGAAAAAGAACGAGAAATATTCGACAATTTCCTTGATTCTTGCCAAAACTTTATCAAAGAGCTACAGATGTGTGCTCAATCTCTGTCATCGCTTGACGGTCTTTGCTCTTTTGCATACGTAGCACATCACCACAAATACACTCGCCCTGAATTTTGTTCATCCACTCATCTAGAAGCTGTAGAAGCAAGACACCCCATAATAGAACAGCACGTTGATCAATTTATTCCTAATGACATTAATTTGTCTTTGGACAGGAAGTTTTTAATGATCACTGGTCCAAACATGGGGGGAAAATCGACTTATATGCGTCAGACTGCCATATTAGTTTTACTGTCTTACTGTGGCAGCTTCGTACCAGTAAAATCAGCTAAAATTGGAGCTATCGACCGCATAATGACCCGCATTGGTGCATCTGATAACCTTTCTAGCGGGCAATCTACATTCATGGTCGAAATGTCTGAAATGGCAAGAATTCTAAGACAGGCCACACCAAACAGCTTGCTATTGATAGACGAAATCGGACGTGGAACATCTACATACGACGGACTATCACTAGCACAAGCTATAATGAAGCATTTAATTGAGATCAACAAATCTCTATGTTTGTTTTCAACACATTACTTTGAACTAACACATGCGATAATAGAGTATCAACAAGCTGTTAACATTCACTTATGTGTAGAAGAAACGCCAGACAAAATTGTGTTTTTGCATACAGTACAAGACGGTGTTTCTCAAAAGAGTTACGGTATACACGTTGCCTCTTTAGCTGGAATTCCAGGTAAAACAGTATGCTATGCTCAGAAATTACTTAAGGAACGAGAAAAAAATTACAGCATTACGCTGAAAAGTGACGTCAGCTCAGACATGAAAGACAGCACAAGCGTAAACGATAAAATTATCTCTAAAATTCACAGTGATATCATAGGAAAGATATTGGATATATCAATAGATGATTTGACACCTAGAGAAGCTTTGGAGTTATTGGCAACTTGGAAAAATGACGTTAGTAAATCTTTACTATGATTAGCTATTTTTACTATTTATTTCAAATTAATCACCGCGTAGATATCGCCAGGGACACGTCACCCATGAAACAAATTACATCAGAAAAATTTTGGGCATGCGTTTTTCTAATTGTATGTGCATTTTTCGTAGGAATATCTTGCTCTCCGGAGAAAACAGTGGAGGGAACTGTTACCACCCCTACAGGAACTATCGGACCTGTAACTGGAGGATCAGATAGCGGCTTAATGCCTTCTCCCGTTGATCCATCCAGCCTAATTATCGGACCCAGCGGTTCGGGAATGTCGTGCACTGACTGAAAAGACGTAAACTATTACCACATAGCAAATAATTTTCGATCTTTACATTTCCTCTACCAGGTTATACTATTAGCCCTCTTTAGTTTGGGTATTAATTGAACACGAGCGCAGATATTTTGTGTTCGTCCGTATAGAGGGGAGTGTTTGTAATGAAGAAAGCCTTTGGAGTGGTTGTTTTGTCTGCTGTGATTATCACACTTGCTGGATGTGATTGGATGGATGATTCTTCCTCTACTTCCTCGTCACCCAGTCAGTCTATTGCCACAACATCGCCTTCAGTTGATGAAAAACCAGATGATATGCAAAAAGCCAAGGAAGAATCAGCTAGCGTCAACCCAAGTTCTGAAAACGACAAGGCTCCTGCTGAAACTCTCAGAAAAGGAAAAAAGACTAAACCAGCCGCTAAAAAACAATCCCACGATGGCGAAAACACCACATCAGGCGCAAAAAATTCCGTCCGGTAAATCATAATTGGCCGCATCTTCCAAGAGGAGGAGCTGGTTTACTGACTTCTCCTCTCGGTCTTATTTTCTAAAATGCAATTTTCAGCAATTCAAGAGATGCCCTAACCATACTACCGTAGTCACTGTGGGCACGGTCGAAGTGTGCGAGTTGTCTACATATAATCTCGGCCGGAACACCTTTCATAGACTCCGCAATGTTGGTTGCTAGGCGCTTTTTCTCATCGGGACTCATTATTGAGAATAATTTACCTGGTTGTTCATAGTTATCACAACCGTCAGCACCATCAAAAGAATCAGCATCCCCAGAAATTTTTAATGGGGGCTCACGAAACTCTGGATCAGCCACTGGACCATTAAAGCTATTTGGTTCGTAGTACGCATCCTTATAAGGCGCATTATCAAAGAAACACATCTGACCGTCACGATTATAGGTATGAACTGGACAACGAGGACGATTCACAGGAATCATGTTGTAGTGAGTACCCAAGCGATGACGATGAGCATCAGGATAACTGAACAAACGTGCCTGTAGTACTTTATCAGGAGAAAATCCAATACCAGGAACAACACTGGAAGGAGAAAAAGCAGCATTCTCAATTTCAGAGAAGTAGTTATCGGGATTACGATTCAATTCTAAAGTACCGACCTCAACAAGTGGATAGTCCTTGTGGTACCAAACTCTAGTCAAATCGAATGGATTAAATTTAACTTTCTCAGCTTCCTTTTCATCCATAATCTGAACATACATCGTCCACTTAGGAAACTCACCATTTTCGATAGAATAGTAAAGATCCTCCTGATAGCTCTCACGAGAACGACCAATAACTTCAGAAGCTTCAGAGTTAGTGAAAAACTTATGTCCCTGGTTTGTCTTAAAGTGTATTTTTATCCAATAACGCTCACCTTTTTCATTCCAAAAAGAAAAAGTGTGAGAACCATAACCATTCATAAACCGAGGGCTTTGTGGCAATCCACGATCTGAAAATAATATTGTAACCTGATGCAAACTCTCAGGGGAAGCAGACCAATAATCCCACATTGCAGTAGGAGACCGAAGATTGGTCTTAGGATGACGTTTCTGAGTATGAATAAAATCAGGAAATTTAAGCGGATCACGGATAAAAAATACAGGAGTATTGTTACCCACCATATCCCAATTTCCCTGATTTGTATAGAATTTCAAAGCAAACCCACGAACATCACGCTCAGCATCTGCTGCACCTAACTCCCCAGCAACAGTTGAGAATCGAGCCAAAACATACGTCTTACGACCTACTTCTTTCAAAAAATCAGCACAAGTATAGGAGGTAACATCTTTAGTTACAGTAAAAGTACCATAAGCTCCCCAACCCTTAGCATGAACAATACGCTCTGCAATACGCTCCCTGTTTTGGTGAGCCAACTTTTCCTGCAAATGCCAATCTTGAATAAGAACAGGACCCCTAGGTCCTGCGGTAACTGAATTAGAATTGTCCGCAACTGGAGAACCAGTTGTAGTCGTCATAACCAACTTTCTATCACCATCCTGTGCCATAAAAACCACCAATCAATACAAAAAAATACGACATTATACAAACATGAACAACTAGGATACACAAAACAAATAGACCTGCAACATGGAAATCTTAACGCCTGTAGAACGGAACTAACTCCGCTTTACCTATGGAGTTGGAAACAAGAGAAAATCCAGCCATAGCAGCAGTAGAGTCTTTCTTAATTGGGAGTTTAGAAACTTTAAGCGCCCAAACAGTAAAGATGTAACGGTGTCTTTTTTCACCGGATGGGGGACAAGGACCACCAAAGTTCTTTAATCCATAATCATTACGAATCTCGAACGAACCTTTAGGTAACTTCCCTAAAGAAGAAGCACCTGTATCCACATTATGAACAGAAGGCGGAATATCTACCAACAACCAGTGCCACCAACCACTAATGGTAGGAGCATCAGGATCATAGACGGTAATAGCAAAACTTTTGGTACCAACGGGCTCGTAAGACCATGATAGCTGGGGAGACAAATTACCACCATGACACCCAAAACGATTAAAAACCTGCTTAATATTCATAATTTTATTAGTAGCCATATCTGCACTATGGAGACTAAACCTTGATGCCAAAACATTTTGGGAAAAAAACATCGAGCAAAACAAAACCGCAGACAAGACCCTAGCCATCATACCGTATGCTCCTTTTAACAATAACAGTCGAGAAAAGCAATTTTAAGAACTTAAGCAACAATAATAGATAAGTACACATTTCAAAAAAACAACAGAGGTAAACCACTATTACTGTAATTATTATCAAACCCTCTACAAATGCAACAAATTGACAAAAACCGGACAAGGTAGTTCCACAAACAAAACCACACAAAAACTATATTGCACGATCAAGTAGAAAAATCCAAGAGATAAACACGAAAAGAAGTTGGTGGAGACGGGCGGAATCGAACCGCCGTCCGCAAGCACTTTACAGCAAGATCTACATGCTTAGCAACGCCGTTAAGGTCACATGCCCAGCACCGGCGCGCAAACGCTGGAACACGCTATCTGCTAAATTGTCGGGAAGAGCCGCCACAGATTCAGCCCACCTTATCGCACTAATATGACACTGCTGTGCATGTTTCCACACACCCACCCCATGCGCAAAGCGGTGCAGCGGAAGGAACACCGGTTATTAAGCGGCAAGTTCCTCACTAATACTAAAGGTTTCATCGTTGGCAGTTATATTTGCCTTCCGGCTGTATTTACGTGGATAACCGGCCCACGACATGCCCTCAACTGCTCTGCAACCCACGTCGAAACCAGGTCGTCCCCCAAAAAGAACAAGTACAGACTACATTGTACCATAATCACAACTTCACATTCAATTTACTAAAACTATATAAATCTCATCGCTATTTAAAAAGAAAATCGCTAAGCTCTTTGGCCGATGACACTAAATTAGAAACTGCCCTTTCCAACAACACATCTCTTTGGTACCCCCACAAAACACCCAAAAACTCCATATTACAAGCACTAGCAGCTTCATAATCACACAAACCATCACCAATATATATGCACTTAGAAGGATCACTATTCAAAATATCTGCTGCCTTAAGCAAAGAATCCGGAGATGGTTTAGGATGCAAAACATCGTCCCCACAGACAACACATGGGCAATTCAAATTTATGTGATCCAATAAAGGAATAGTCAAACTACGCCATTTTCCAGTAACAATACCCCATGGAACAACCAGTCCTTCAATATTAGCGATAATACCCCTTATGCCTGGAAAAAAATCGCTCTGCCCGTGATCCACATCGGTATAGAACGACAGAAATCTATTCTTAATATCCTTAAACTCACTATCTTTTTGGGAAATACCCAAAAATCTCTCCAGGATTTTGTTAACTCCCTGACCAGTATAGGAGAGAAAATCCTCCTGAGTCACAGTATCAATACCTCTATCTTCACAAAGCTTATTCAAAGCAGCACGTAAATCAGATGTTGTATCTACTAGCGTCCCATCAAGATCAAAAAGAATAGCATCCCAACCTAGTTTCATTTTTGAGCAACCATAAAGTAATTGACATCTACCGATGAAGATAAAGAAGCAGAATGAGTCATAGGATTATAATGTAACCCCTTTACATTCCTTACTAACAGACCATATTCCTCCAACCACACAGATAATTCACTCGGTTTTATAAAACAAGACCAATCATGAGTTCCGCGAGTTATTATACTTAAGATATACTCTGCAATCACGATAGTTAAGAAATACGATTTAGCAGTACGGTTTATGGTAGACAATATTATATACCCACCTTCTTTGAGCAATTTAATGCACTGACCAATAAAAACACGAGGTGAGCTGACATGCTCTATAACTTCCATACAAACTATACAGTCGAAACTATCCTTATGTGTCTCCAGGAGGTCGTCCACAGTTGCGTGCTTGTAGTCTATTGCCAAAAGCTCAGATGCAGCATGAAGCTTAGCAACATCTATTAAAGAAGAAGACCTATCAACACCAATAACCTCAGCTCCTGACCTGACCAAGCTTTCAGATAAAATTCCACCGCCGCACCCAATATCCAGAACTAATTTCCCCTGTAAAGAAATAATCGAATTGATAAATGCCATTCGAACAGGATTAATATGATGAAGAACCTTCATAGGTCCCTGATCATCCCACCATACGGAACTAAGATCATCAAAAACATCCATCAAGACTACCTCAAAAACAAAAAAGCCCCCCTAAATTTTTTAGAAGAGCTTTTTATCAAAACCAAAAAATATTTACTAATTGCCTTTGATGTGGGCAGAATCTTTTGTGCGGTGATTATCTATAAAACTATTACGGTTGATAGATTTAGGATCTACAGAAGTAACACCTATGATCTCTACCTGAACACGACGATTGCGTGACCTACCATCCTCTGTCATGTTAGTAGCTACAGGATCAGACTTAGATTTTCCTTCCGCATATATACTAGAATGATCAATTCCCTTTTTAATCAAATATTTACGCACAGCATTAGCACGATCACGGGATAACTTAGTATTAAGAGCATCAGAACCACGAGAATCTGTGTATCCGGTAACGACCACAACCTCAATTTTCACTTGCTTCAAAAAATCAACCAAACCATCCAAAACTCTATGACTAGAGCCACGTATCATCGAAGATGAGGTATCAAAGAAGGTACTAGCAGACAAGGTAAGCTTGTGGTCAATAACACGCTCCTGGGACCTACTAGGCGGAACAACTGGTTTTTTGTAAATTACCTTAGCCTCAGCAGCCGGCTCATCATGAGTAGACATTGCAGTAGATTCAGATTTCTTGAAGTACTCAGGATCACAGTCCGGAGTACGCCCAAGAGGGGACCAAGAAGAGGCACGAACACAATTGGAACCAGCATCACGCACAGGACGAGAAGCGCCATCACGCACATAAGCACCATCCTGGGATCCAGTAAGGGCCAACGCCCCGAAAGAAGAAAAAATCAAAAACAGCAGAGAACCCAGAGCAAACGCCGTAGAATACGTTAACTTCACTCTCATCATCGCAAAACTCCAAAAAGGTACAAAAAAACCGCCCCACGATTGTTTCATGAAAGACGCCGCATTGACAAATTAACTTGCATTATGACCTATAATATGTTGTTTCAGAGACAAAATAATACTAACACTGCCACAAAGAAACCACCACCTGAGCTACTATACCCTCTTTTCTACCCAACGCACCCATGGATTCGGCGGTCTTGCATTTTATTCCTATACACGATTGATCAATACCCAAAGCCTTAGAAATATTGTCCTTCATACCTTCAACAAAAGGTGAAAAACGTGGCTCTTCTGCAATAATAGTTGCATCAATATTGATGACTCTGTACGGAAAAATTACATCGCGATACAAAATCGTAAGAAGTTGCAGTGAATTCGCATCCTTATAACTATCATCAGTTTGCGGAAAATAATGACCTATGTCAGCTTTACCACACCCACCCAATAGGGCATCCATCAATGCATGCAACAAAACATCGGCATCAGAATGCCCAATTAAGCCACGAGGATAAGGTATACAAACACCTCCTACTACCAACGGCAATCCCTCAGATAAGCGATGGGAATCGTAACCATAACCAACACGAATAAGTGGCTTTTGGTACAGGGGGTGAAACCAAAGATGTAACTTAACTGCTTCTAAATCGTGGCTATAGGTAACCTTTATGTTATGAGGCGCGATAATTACTGGATAAATTAATTCGCTCCCATGCAGAAACTCAACTGCAGAAACCTCATCACATGCATCTGGAACAGCAGATAGTGATTCAACAAGAGTAGTATAGCGAAAAATCTGCGGAGTCTGGGCACGATAAATACGGTCATTGGACACTGATCTGTTGAGTCCACCACCATCACTAAATTCCTTCAGTGAATCAACTTCAGGAGAAGCCAAAAAGGCACCCATAATACCTTGGTTTAACAGGGCCTTTGTTAAAGATTGGCAATCATCAAACATCAATGCCGGACGTGCAGCATCGTGAACAGCTACCCAATCATCACTATCTGCGCAATTAGAGATGATACGCAACCCACATTGAACACTTTCTGCCCTAGTATTACCTCCCTTACACAAAAACAATGGCACAGAACCGGTGTACGATCTCCAAAATTCAATTTCTCTCTCGCACTCCCCATCCTCAGGCAAAACTAGTACAATACCCTCGGTGCTCAAAAATCGAGATATGGTATACAGAGAGTATGCAGTCATTGGATGTCCGCCAACAAGCTGATATTGTTTAGATTTCATACTCTGCCCTTTGGGCAGATCTTGGCAAAATCTGCTTCCAGTACCAGCAGCAACAACAATGGACCATAATTTCAATGCTTGTTTAAACATACATACCCATTTTCTCGTCTGAACAATTAACTTATGATATAAATTAATCGAACTTGTAGTTTAGCCAAATTGGTGTAAGAGATAAAATTCATCACTTGTGGGTTAATTAGATAATCGGGCAACTACACGCAAAGTGTAAGTGGCGTAACGTTAAACTTCTAAAAGTGTCTATCATCATGAAACCTTTTGCACAAGAAACGATATCAGTCAGCCTCGAGGAAGAGATGAAATCGTCGTACATGGATTACGCCATGAGCGTCATCGTGGGACGTGCTCTTCCAGACGTCAGGGACGGCCTAAAACCAGTTCACAGAAGAATAATGTATGCCATGAACCAACTAAACAACGTGTGGAATAAACCTCACAAAAAGTCTGCTCGCATAGTTGGTGATGTTATAGGTAAGTACCACCCTCACGGCGATTCGGCAGTATATGACACGATAGTAAGAATGGCACAAAAGTTCTCCTTGCGTTACACACTGATAGACGGACAAGGAAACTTCGGTTCTGTAGATGGAGACAACGCCGCGGCAATGCGTTACACGGAAATACGCATATCTCGTATCGGTCAAGAACTCATGACTGATATCGACAGTCAAACAGTAGACTTCGGCCCAAACTATGACAACTCCGAGGTTGAACCACTAGTACTACCAGCTCGAATCCCCAATTTGTTGGTTAACGGATCGTCAGGAATAGCTGTTGGCATGGCTACTAACATCCCACCACACCAAATTTCTGAAGTTATAAATGCTTGCCTATCCTATCTTGACAATCCTGAAATATCGATAAATGACCTCATTAAAATAATGCCGGCTCCGGATTTTCCAACGGGTGGAATCATATACGGCACTCAGGGTGTCCATGACGGATACCGTACTGGAAGAGGCAGAGTAATCATCAGAGCCAAAGTTCATTTCGAAGATTTAGAAAAAGGCAATAGAAACTCCATAATAATCGATGAACTTCCTTATCAAGTAAATAAAAAGAATTTGTTGGAAAAAATTGCTGACCTGGTTAACAACAAAAAGCTGGAAGGAATTTCAGACATAAGGGACGAATCTGATCGCGATGGTATGCGCGTTGTTCTGGAATTAAAGAGAGGAGAGAACCCAGAAATTGTAACTAACAACTTGTATCGTCTGACATCTCTACAATACTCTTTTGGAATGAACTTCGTTGCCCTAGTCAAGGGAAAACCGCAGGTACTGAACCTAAAATACATAATTCAGTACTTTATAGAACATCGTCGCGAAGTAGTAACTCGCCGCACCATATTTGATCTAAAAAAAGCCCGTGAGCGTGGTCACTTGCTTGAAGGATTAGCTGTTGCTCTATCAAACATAAACGAGATCATTGCACTTATAAAATCGTCTTCATCTCGTCAAGAAGCCCATGAAGCGTTAATGAAAAAGTCGTGGCCATCGTCACTGATTGAAAAGATGCTTGGTAAAATAGATGAGAAATTGATACGGCCAGAGGAGCTACGCAACAGCTATGGAATAAGAAAAGATGGATATTTGCTTTCTGACCCACAAGCAAAAGCCATATTGGACATGCAACTCTCCAAACTCACATCGTTGGAACAAGATAAAATTTTCAGAGATTACAAGAATATAGTAGACACAATTTGCGATCTACTTGATGTCCTAGATAAACCTGAGCGTGTAAATCAGATCATTAAGGATGAGCTCTGTAGTACCAAAAAAGAGTTCGGTGATAAGCGCATGTCCCAAATAGTCACAACGACACAAGATTTTTGTGCTGAGGATCTTATTCCAGCGCAGGATATGATGATTACATTATCTCATGCTGGATACATAAAAGCTCAACCTCTATCCGACTATCGCTCACAAAAGAGGGGCGGAAAAGGCAAGATTGCCGCAAAAACCAGGGAACAGGACTTCATAGAGCATGTATTTACTTCAAACACCCATGATTACATTCTATGCTTCTCGACCCGAGGACGTTGCTACTGGGTAAAGGTGCACGAAGTTCCACAGGGAAGTAGAGTATCCAGAGGTAGACCAATAGTTAACATATTTCAACTCCAAGAAGGGGAAAAAATAACCGCTATTTTATCTGTCAAAGAATTTACTGAGGATAATTTCGTATTCATGGCTACCTCCATGGGAACGGTCAAGAAGACATCGCTATCAGAATTTAATAGTCCACGTCGATCTGGATTAATTGCCATCAACCTTGACGACGGGGATCACTTGATTGGGGTCGCAATTACTGAGGGTAACTCAGACGTTATGCTATTCTCAGACGTTGGTAAGGCAGTAAGATTTTCTGAGCAAGATGTACGAAAAATGGGACGAGCAGCTCGTGGAGTAAGGGGAATAACTCTTGGAACAGATCAAAAAGTTATTACCATGCTGGTTACGGAAAGGGAAGAAAACATAGCTGTTCTTGCTGCAACGGAAAACGGTTTTGGTAAGAGAACTTTAATTGAAGAATACCCAAGGCACGGTCGTGGAACTAAAGGCGTTATCGCCATACAACAATCCAAGCGCAACGGAAGGGTTGTGTCGGCAGCCCTCGTATCACCTGGAGATGAAGTTATGCTTATTACTCTCTCCGGAGTGCTAATACGTCTGTGTGTAAACGGAATTCGTGAGGTTGGTCGTTCAGCCCAAGGAGTAAACTTAATTAATTTGTCTGGAAAAGATACTTTAGTTAAAGTCCAAAAAATTGTAGAATCCGAGGACGATAGCTCGGATGAGGAATGATTCCCTAACGTAATGGTTGTGTAAATTCTTGTGTAACACTTTCGATAAGAAAATCATGATTTTGATGGGATGGTGTTTTTGGTTAGTAACCTGCATCTGTTCCAATTACGTAGCCCCTAACAGCTAACATAACATGTGGCGGAGAGAGCCAATGGCACTAGATTATATTCCGATGAACAATGTCCTAAAAAAAAGATCAGAAATAACCTACCCAGAGGAAGATCTGTCTTATATTGATCGGGCTATGGAAGTATCGATAAATCAAGGATTAACTGGGGCAGTTTTGTTGTTAATGTTAGATGGGGAGATAATTTTTAAAAAGGCGTATGGTTATAAAAATATCTGGAATCGATACAACAAAATACCATCACCTGAACCTGCAACTGTAGACACAATATATGATTTGGCTTCATTAACAAAAATATACGCAACTATGCAAGGCTGCATGAAACTATTTGACGATAATCAGTTAGACCTTGACGAGAAAGTTAGCCATTACATTCCTGAGTTTAGCGGTGGCAAAAAAAATGATGTTACTGTAAGAATGCTACTACAGCACCGGTCCGGATTGCCTGCGAACTATCACTTTTATTGCCCCAACCAATCAGGGGATCTATTCAGTCAAGATCGTGAAACATCAATGTCACTCTTACCCTTGGTACCATTAATTAATCACCCAGACAAAACTACTTTATACAGTGATATTGGACCTTACATACTAGGATTGATAATCGAACGTGTAACTCAAACCAGGGAAGATTTGTTTGTAGAGAATGAACTTTACAATAAATTATCTCTTGAGAGAACTGGCTACTTACTTAAGCAAAAGCTTAACTTACCGAATAATTATTTCGCTGCAACAGAACCTTGCGGAAATACGCGTGATGGATCGATTTCATTTCCCAACATACGTACTGATACCATACAAGGAGAGGTACAAGACGAAACATCGTTTTATTCCTTCGATGGTATTAGTGGTAGTGCTGGACTCTTTTCTTGCGTGGAAGACTTGGCAATAATATCGCAGATGATGTTGAATGGCGGCCAATACGGTAACTTTAGATGGTGCTCTGACAAAACTATCTCTCACTTTATGGATAATAAAAGCGCTGACGAAAAATTTTCATTGCTATGGCGCAGAACAAAGCCATACGAAATGATGACTGGAATTATTCCCAAGCCACACGCCGTATGCCACACTGGTTGGCTAGGAACTTTTACCTTGATTGATAAAAAGCACAACTCAGCCATGATATATCTTAGTAATAAGAAAAACAGCAGGTTGTTGCAACATCCCAATATTTTTTATGGAGACTGTGCCATAACCAGCACTTATGGAATAATAGCTGACATGTTTTATAGGGGATTAATTAAGATGGGAAAGGTAAAGTCTCCCAAAGCAAACGTTGAATGAAACATAAATAACAGTACAAACAAAGAAATATTGTGGGACAGTTGTGTCTTTAAAAATTATCCTACCACCATTTTAAACGAGTAATATCTTTTTAGCCTTTGTAAAAATGATGACCATTATCAACAAAAGGGTTAGCATAGCGGAATTAGCTAAAATTAGGCATGTTTCCTATGAGTACATTGAAGATTGCAACCTGGAATTTAAACTCCCTTAATGTTCGTCTCCAACACCTACTAAAATGGATAGATAAACATAATCCTGACTTTATTGGATTGCAGGAACTTAAGATGCAACATGATAATTTCCCAATAGATATATTCAACAAAGAAGGATACAACTGCTACTGGATGGGACAAAAAACTTTTAATGGTGTAGCAATACTCAGTAAACATTCAATTTTATCTGAGCATAACTTACTGCCAGAGCTTAACGAGGAACAGAAGCGTGCTATTGGTATAGAAACTACTCATGGGTATTTTATTAATTTGTACTGTCCAAACGGCAAGGAAAAATCATCTACATCGTTTGAATATAAGATGATGTGGTACAAACAACTGTCGCAATATTTGCGCAAAATAATATCATCTAAAAAAATGTGCATAGTATGTGGTGACTTCAACATTGCACCAACTGAAATGGACATTTATGACCATACTCTATTTGAGAATACTATTTTATGCACTCCAGAAGAGAAATCTTGTTTTCAAGATATCATTGACATAGGATTTATTGACGCTTTTAGGGAAATAAACCCTGAAGAAATACGATATTCATGGTGGGATTACAGAGGTGGATCATTCAGAAAAAACAAAGGCGCACGCATAGACCTCATCCTTATAGATAAAAAACACAGAAACCACATCACCAAGTGCTACATAGACGCAGAACCTCGCAAAGAGGACAGGCCATCTGACCACACCCCCGTTATCATGGAACTATGTACCTAAATACCACTTCCGCCGCTAGGGATATTATTGTTCTTTTTTACATTCTGACCCAATACAATTCTAACTGCCTCAGCAACGCTGCGGGCACCCAATTTACTCATAACATGAGAACGATGAGCCTCAACTGTCTTTATGCTTATACCTAACTGGTCGGCAATTTGCTTGTTTAACCTACCAGCTACAACACAGTCGAGAACCTCACGCTCCCGCGGGGTTAATTGATCCAGCAAACGCACACTCTTAGCCCTAAAACCAATTTCCTCCCAACTAGACATAGCACGTTCAATTGAACGATCAATCAAGCCGAAAAGATCGGTATCCTTGAAAGGTTTTTCTATGAAATCCACAGCTCCCCGCTTCATGGTCTTCACAGCCATCTGAACATCACCATGACCGGTAACAAAAATTATTGGCAAAGGAAAATCTTCTGGTTTAGAACGAGATAGCAAAACCTCCTGCAACTCAAGGCCACTCATACCTGGCATACGAACATCCAACAACAAACAACCCGGTTTCAAAGAGTCATAACTTTCCAAGAATGAGTCCGCAGAAGAATAGCAAGAAACAGCATAACCTGCACCCTCAAGGGTCCAAGAGAAGGAATCACGAACAGCTTCATCATCATCTACAACGAAAACGGTCACATCATTACGCATATCAAGTCACCTTCACTATTAAGAATTATTATCAAGCCTTGATTGACCATAAAAAAACAGCAGCTGGAACCGGTATATTAAACGAAAACCCCCCCGTAACACCAGTTAGTCTATCACGCAAGGAAGGGTAAATCGGAAAATACTTCCTCCACCAGGATTACTTTCTGCCCAAAGCCTACCTTTGTGGTATTCCACAATCGATCTGCATATATTTAACCCCATTCCCATACCCTCGGTCTTTGTAGTAAAAAATGGAGCAAATAGCTTATCCATGGCGTCTGGGTTAATACCATGACCACGATCAAATACAGACACTTCTAGAACCTCATCACGAACTAGTGCCTCTATCCTAATCACACGATCTATACTATCTTGCATAGCATCAACGGCGTTTTTAATGAAATTAATCAAAACTTGCTGAATCAATATAGGATCCACACTGATGGGAGGTAATTGACTATCGACAACAAGTTCAATTGAAATATTTCTTTTGGATGCATCGACTTCAGCAAACTCCACTGCTTCAGCCAAAAGTTCATTCATATTACAAAGAAAAAAACGTGGTTCATTTTTTTTAACGAAATCACGAATACTACGAATAATCCTGCCTGCACGATCAGCCTGAAACGCATTCTTTCTCATAACCTTAAGAACCTCATCCAGGTTCATCATTCCTGACTCAAGACGAGCAATAGAACCAGTACTGTAATTTGAAATTGCGGTTAAAGGCTGATTTAGCTCGTGGGATAAAGAAGAAGCCATCTCACCCATGGTAATTAAATGAGAAGTTTGTTGAACTTTTTCTTGTTGCTGTTGATACAACTGCTCTGCTATTTTTCTCTTGGTGATATCTGTAGAAACTGACATTACTACGGGCTGACGACCATCAACCCAAGGGATAAGCCTCACCCTAACTTCGAACCAACGTTGCAAACTCTCTACATACACTTCAGCAGAAGCGTACTGATCCGAACCAGACCTAGATGCCTTAGGAACCGAACGACATAACTGTAAATGCATATCTGGGGAAGATCCAAAATTCTTATGATAGTAGGCATTATAAAACAAAACTCTCAATTGCAATTGATCAAAAACACAAACTGCAGCTTCTAATGAATTAATAACAGTAGTAAATTGCTGGTGATTATTTTCTAAAATTCTCCGAACACGATTTTTCTCAGTAACATCAATCACAGAAAAAATCCAACCGAAAGTGTTCTTATTTTGATCAGTAAGCGGTGAAACATATAAATGAGCCTCAAAATCTGTGCCATCTTTCTTCATCACACGAACTTCTAATCCACTACCAAATCTAGATTTATCACATCCTTCCTTAATAAAATCCTCAAGTAAAAACCCTACTTTATTGAGTTCATAAGGAAACGGCAGATAAGTATTTAAGCACTCACTAACAGAGTACCCAGTCATTGAAGAAAAAGCATGATTAACATAAGTCACTGTGCCATTCATATCAGTTACCTGAACCCCAGTTATCATAGAATCGCCAATAGCTTGGCGAAAAGCTTTTTCCTTAATCAATGCTCTCTGAATTTTTTTATGAGCAGTTATATCCTGAGCTATGGCGGTAAAATATTCTCCATCAGAAGAATCATGAATCTCCCATACTAACCAATACCTATCACCGTCTGTTGAACCATCAGAAGAATTATTAAAAACAAACTCTGCCTCAAAAAATACTCGTTTTACAGAACCAGACAAAATTTTATTCAACTTTTCTTCTACCAAATCGTAGCATTCTGGCGAAACAAACTTAGTTAGCTCCTGACCAATAACATGAAGCATTGACCCGGCATAGCTAGTAAAAATCTCATTGACTCTACAAAAACGAAATTCCCTATCAAATACACAAAGTGCTGCCAACGACAATCCAAGTAAATCCCGCCTTTGGGTTTGAATGTAATGACTTTTACTGCGATAAAACAGCAAAAAAATTACAGAAATAATCAAAATCATCCAAGTAGATAATCTAATGTAGTTTTCTAAAGAAGAGTAACTTGGCTCTACGCCTATAACCCTGAAATCAAATACATGTCTATTATCCCTGATTGTTGTAACCCTTTCGTAACGATAAGGATTACTCCCACCTTTGGTTACAATTACAGAACACCCTTTGCTTGAAGCTAAAACCTTACTATCAGAACTATCCATGATCTCAATACAAGATTGAGTACCTATATGCAAAGGAACAATATCTGAGAAAAAATTATGTGATTGGTACAAAAATGCCAAAGCTCCTACATATTTACCATCATAAAATTTTGGATAATAGGCAACAAAGTACGATGATTCGGGGAATATTGGCATACCTTCAATAAAAATATCAGCAACAAAGCTACCCTTACTAGTATTACTGAAATTCTTCTCGGCAAAACTCTTAACACTAGCACTCACAATATCTTCTTGATTTATATGCGTACCACATGCCGAAACTAAACTATTATTAGCATCTATAGCAAAAATTTTTAACAAATCTCTACGCATGGAAAACTGCTTTTCCAATCTACTACAAGAGCCCCTACTACCAACATTAGATAAGAATTGAAGCAACATGGGATCAGCAAACTCCATATCGCTTAGAAATTGGCGATGTATTAGGGAAGCGTAAAGCAGTGCATCCTGGCTGAAATTATCATGCTCCAATTTATCGTGGAAATTTTTAGATGAGAAGAAAAAAACAATAATAAACAACAAAGATGCCGCTGCAGTAGGAGATAAGCTAAAATATCTCTTCAATACTACGGAATACTTCTTCATCCAACGGGTAATAACCTTATGATCCAACTCCACCCCCGACAAAAATTGCAGTGATTTTAATCACAAAAAATAATGGGCCAGTAAATACTTTATCAATAAAATCACATATAACAGTTTTATATAATCATTCTCTTGCAAAAATTATACAGTCAGTGGAATAATGTGATCCTCTCTTCGCGCCCGTAGCTCAGCTGGATAGAGTACTTGGCTACGAACCAAGGGGTCGTGGGTTCAAATCCTGCCGGGCGCGCCAAGTTTTTCTCCTAACTTACTATCGATGTCGTAATACGGTTGTGATATGATCTCATAGTGCTCCGTTTTGGTCTTATTCTGCCTAAAAACGGGGTTGGTTTAGTAGGTTAGTATATTTTTTACATTTGACTCGACAGAATGTTTTGCTGTGTCTGTAGGGGAGTTTAGATTTATGATTGATAATGCCACACAAAGTAGCTCTAGCAAAAAGGATAACAATATCATCACTGAGGAGTTGTTGCTCAGTATGGATGATAGTGAGTACATGAATGAAGAACAGATAAAATTTTTTCGGCACAAACTTGAAGTAATGCGTTCTGAGTTACTTGAAAATGTTAATCAAACAGCGGAAAATCTCCGCGATACCCCGGTAGTGCCAGATCTTGTGGATCGTGCAACAATAGAGGAAGAGTACGCTCTTGAATTGAGAACAAGAAATCGTGAGAGTAAGCTTTTGTCTAAGATAGAAACGGCTCTGGAAAGAATCAACGATGGCACATACGGTTGGTGCGAGGAAACCGGTGAACCAATAGGTATACGTCGTTTACTGGCCCGTCCAACAACGGCCCTGAGCATAGAGGCGCAGCGTCGCCGAGAAATACGTCAAAAACTCTACAATGATTAGGATTAATCTAGTCTTTTTTTACCACACGTTTTCCTATATAAATATCGGTTTTGTATAGGAACCGTTCCGCTTTGAGGTTTTGATGCAGTCCAATAATCCACATTTAATACTCGGTGTAACTGCAGGCGTAGCGGCCTATAAATCACTTGAGCTAGTGAGGATTTTGATTAAGAATGGCTGGGAGGTTGATGTCATTTTATCTCCTAAAGCGCAACATCTTATACACCCATCTATGTTCCAGTCATTAATTCACAAAAATGTTTGGTGTGAAGACAGTACGGCAGAGTCAGACACAGGAATGCCCCACATTCAGTTATCAAGAAATGCCGATGCTATACTGATTTCACCCGCAACTGCTAACTTCATTGCTAAGTTGGCACATGGCATTGCCGATAACACTCTTCTAACCACGGTATTAGCTAAAAAAATTCCGCTAATAGTGGCTCCTTCCATGAATAAGCAAATGTGGAATAATCCTGCAACGCAAAGAAATATTGACATACTTAAACATGATGGAGTCGATGTGATCGCTCCGGACACCGGGGAACAAGCATGCGGTGAGTACGGAATCGGTAGATCCCATGAGGCTAGGGTCATATTTGAGTACGTAAGGAATAAACTTGTCTCCGGTGACCTTTTTGGTGGCAAAAAAATTCTAATTACAGCTGGACCGACTATAGAAAAAATAGACGCAGTACGCTACTTAACAAACCGAAGTTCAGGGAAGATGGGATACAGCCTAGCAGAAACAGCTTACAAAATGGGAGCTGAGGTTACGTTAGTATCTGGTCCAACACACATCCCCCCCCCACCGTTTGCTTGTGTAATAAAAGTTCAAACGTCGGAAGAAATGTACTCTGCGGTCAATGATCGCGCTAAAAATCAAGACATATTTATATCTGCAGCAGCCGTATCAGATTACACACCTGTAACATACTCAGATAAAAAAACCACCAAAAAGGATGAAATCACTATAAAGCTGAGAAAAACTGCCGACATTCTGGCACTAGTTGCAAAACAGCACAAAGACCTATTCTGTGTTGGATTTTGTTGTGAAACTGATGAATTGGATAAAAATTCAGAGAGAAAACGAATAGAAAAAAACGCTAGGTTAATGGTAGGAAATTTAGTTAGAAACTCCATAGGCAAGGACAGCAATTCTGTAGTCCTCTACGATGAACACGGAAAAACTATACTTACCCAAAACCCTAAGATAGTCGTTGCACAACAAATTATGCAACACATATATTTACTTATGGCAGAGGAAAATAATACCTCCCAACAACCTAAGGAATACTGATGCTATCGATAAATGTTAAAATTTTGGACGAAAGAATACGCAATATCATGCCCACATATGCAACAGATGGATCAGCTGGGATGGATATTAGAGCTTGCGTTGATACGGCTATAACTTTGGATAAAGGTGAGTCCATACTAATACCGAGCGGAATAAGCTTCCACATAAATGACCCCAAGTATGCAGCGATTTTGCTCCCAAGATCTGGATTAGGACATAAACACGGCATAATACTTGGCAATACTGTGGGGTTAATTGACTCTGACTACCAAGGATCCCTGCAGGTATCACTGCTAAATAGATCAAACAAAAGCTTTGTAATAGAACCCATGGATCGCATTGCTCAGCTGGTGATAATACCGGTCATCCGCGCTTTATGGAACGTTGTAGAAGAATTCGACGCTGTATCAGAACGTGCATCAGGTGGATTTGGATCCACTGGACAATAGCAATTTATTAGCACGAAGCCGCCTAATTTCCTTAGGATCTACTAATATTGGACGATAAATTTCCACTCTGTCACCATCACTAACCGCAGCAGAAAGGTCGTGTAGCCTACCGTATATACCCACCTTCTGCTGATTAAGATCTATTTTAGGAAAACGGTCCAACATTCCTGACATCTTAATGGCATCTTCTATTCTACTGCCCACAGGAACTGAAAGTGAAATAATTACAGCTTCCTCCCTTAAGGCATAAACCACTTTAACATTAAAATTTTCCGTAGACATCCTTCACTCTTTTCACGAATGAATCTACAAAACTATTTGTTATTTTATCAAAAACCGGGCCAACAGCTTTCTCAAGCATAACGTGAGAAAATTCATACTCTATATCAAATGATACATGACACCCTGAAAGGGATTGGTTATCAATTGGATTTAACAGCCACAAACCCCGCAATCTCTTGAATGGACCCTTAAGCAAAGAAAGCTCTATCGATTGATCGGCAATCATGGTATTTTGTGTCTGGAAAGACTGCTTGATTCCGTGGAAGTTAATGCCAATGGTAGCACATACCATATTATCGCTTGGTCGTTCGTCAATTTTTGCTTCATCGCACCAATCAAGAAATAGAGGGTACGAAGGAATATCAGCAATAACCAAAAACACTTGGTGCGCTGAATAAGTAAGCAGTGCCTCTTTGTAGATGTGCGCCATATATGTGCTTTTCCATTCATCGGGAGTATATTATAGCCATGATTATCGTACAAAATAAAAAAGCTTTTCACGACTATTTTATTGAAGATAAGTATGAGGCTGGGATGGTACTTATGGGTTGGGAAACCAAATCGATCAGAGCTGGTCGCGCCCAAATAAAGGAGGCTTATGTACTGGTAAAAAATACCGAAATATGGTTAATTGGAGCTCACATCAGTCCCCTCCTATCTGCATCAACACACATCAAAACTGATCCAGTACGTACCCGCAAGCTACTACTAAACCACAAGGAAATAAGTAAGCTAATAGGACTTACAGAACGCCGCGGCTACACACTAATACCATTAGATCTTCATTATAGTAAAAGAGGATATATAAAAGCTGAAATCGGTCTAGCAAAAGGAAAAAAACAACACGACAAGCGAGAAAGTGAGAAAAAACGTGACTGGGAACGAGAAAAAGCTCGAATCATGAGAAGACCTGCATAAATGATAATATCGTCTCGCATCTCACTCCACCCCTAATGGTACCAGCAACGAGAGTTAGCCAACTTACCATCATAGGTATGGTACATGCACCTATAAGTGTCTCGTACAGAAAAACTACTATCTGCATCAATAGATAAATATTGATTTTTGGTTCCAGAGCAGTCTCTCAAAGGATAAAATGGATTAACATGATCATCTTCAAACGAATTTATAATACGAAAAGCAAAAATGTTATCAACACCCAAATGAGATCGATATAAAAACTCGCTCAAACTCTCCCTACCATAAAAACTATCAGTAAAATCACGGATAGAAATATCATCATGATAAATATTAGTGTCAAGAATTCTAATCCCATGGAATTTTTTTGAAAACTCTTTCAACACTAAAAATAAGTGCCGTTTATTTTTGTAAGTTTGATCTTGAGCAAGAACCGCATAAATTCCCTCTTGACTTTGATAAATGAATCCAATTAGCTCAGAAACACTCATTCCAACGCCTTTGGTAAGAGAATATACCCTACCCGGAAGAACTTTATCAAACAGGGAATTAAGAAAAGCAACATGATCCTTGTCAGACATAATGTTTACCTCCGTCTCTTTACTTAAAGAATGACGATAAGTCTCCAAGAACTTAGAAAGGGTACCATCATAATCTACAGGATATAAAGGCTGTTTATCTAGTGAATGGGTAACAATAAATAAAGCATTTACCCCTTGGATAAAACAAATAATATTATCGCTATCACTATCATTACGACAGCTATACAGACCATCTTCGCGCATAGCGTACATTTTAAGAATAGTAAAGTACTTGCCAAATTCATAACTTTGACTAGGCGTACTATCATCATAGTTGGGTGAACAATATTTTTCATTATCATTAAAAGATGATAAAAATGACTGAGCCTCGAAAGATAACCAATCCTGACCCGATGGTGATGAAACATAAAATACCGAAGGAGACATACCCATGACATGCGGATCAATCTTTCTCCTATTTACCACATATAGGTAACCAAAAGTACCACTATAATCACTCACAGCTAAGTAATTACCTCTATCATCCTGCCAATACACAGCATCATTGGTGTAACCAGAAAAGAATCCAGTACCATTAATTCTTATAGGAACCCATCTCTGTCTTGAAACAACACCATCGATAGCGTCGATATAATCGTTACAATCTTCCCAGTACACCCAACCAAAGTCACTTTCTGAATTAATAAGCGGTGACGATAAACACTTTTTTTGTGGAACATGGTATATCAGGCCATGTTCCATTTTCACTTTATATGAATAGTATGACAGCCTTCTCGTATGAGGATCATAAAAAATGGAATCACCATCAGATTTATACTCGTACTTACAACCATTTGCCGTTACATAATATAAAGCTCCGCGATTAGATTCAGATTCCCATCTAAGTTGCAATGAAACACTAACGTCATCTGGATAAGAATAGTGCTTATCCAAATCCGTAGACACCAAATAATCGTCGTAGCAATTTGAAGAGTAATTACAGACCACACCATAGAAAGAATTAGTAAAAACAGCATTATAGTGTTGAATTCTTAATTCAGTACCTCTTAAAAATATGTTATTACCCCTGAACTCCCACTGTTGATTAACATCGCCAATATCACACTGAGAAAAATACAACCAGCTTTTCTCATTATAATATGAACTAGACAGGTCTCTAGGATAAGTCAGGCAATAGCTAAAAGAGTTCAGTTTGATTGACAAGCGACCATATATATCATACCTAATGGGAGGAGAGTTATAACAAGAATCAAGGTATAAATACAATTTATCACTAAATACAGAAAATAATCCTCCAAGAGCTCCAGTGTAGCAGTAATTTTTACCATTATTATCAACAACCTCTAATTTCCCAGAAAAATCATCAGCTTTTTCGCCATGGTAATACATTGAAAAAATAGTACCGCTAAACAAGACAAATGACAGACAACACAAAACCCTTGCAACAAAAGAGAACACACTAATCATATTAAAATCATATCTATAGAAAAAATTTCTAATCAGAAGCATATACTACAACAGGAAATAATTTCCAAATTTGACTACTACTACCATCGCAGGGAGAAACTTTAACATAATCAAAATTTACACCACTACCACTAAAACAACCCATATTATCAATAGATATAGCACTACCATCATTAAATTTTATTCTGCTAGCATCATGTAATGAGGCGGATGGCTTCAATGTACCTTCACCTAAATTTTTAAAAACTAACACTCTATTGTCATAAGATACCAAAGTAACAAAGTCATCAAAATCAGCCCCTCCAATATCAACGGAAAATAACTGTGAAGAAGAATCTGGAGAACAGTTAACTGAAAAAACACTATCATTTTGGTAGACGTAGGGCCCACCAACTTGAAGACATAAATTATCTCCGTTGATTCCTTTATTGATTAAATTAAAGAAAATATCAGAGTAACGGTCATTATTTCTAACATTATAGTAATGATATCCAACTAGTTTTCTTCCACCATCACAATCACTCAAAAAAACGTTAGATTCATTACCCTTACTATCATTATAATGATTATCAAATAAGCACTTATTAGCATCAACATTATGAAATTGAAACAAATCATCTAAAAACCATAATTGATTTTTATTTCCATAAGAACATGATGAAAATGAAACTGTACGACTTCTATCTGTTGTAGTAGAACAATACTTATCAAATCCTGAAACAACACCAAAACTTTGATTGTGGTAAACCATGTTAAAAGTTTTATAAAATAAACTTGGACGGTAGATATAGGTTACTTTATTAAACCTGTAACTATCAGATGAACAAAAGAAACTTTCAAGATGAGTATCAACTAAACCATATTTATCCTCAGGCCCAATGCACCTACCACTAACTGTAATGGTATAAGGAACTCCCAAAGAATAACGAGAAAATAATATCGTAAAGTAATCATCATACATACTCGTAGTAGAATAAGGTGCTACAGAGATATTTCCCCTAGGATCACTTTTTAAGCAAATCTTAGTGTTTAAATTATTTCGTGATGTACAAATCCTCATAGAGTAAATATCAGAAGACATACCTAAAACTTCATAAGACCAAATATCAGTTTTTCCATGGGAACAATCTTGATCTATCAATTTTTGATTGTCGTCAACAACAAGGCATCGATTATTAATAGTCATAAGATGCCAAATACCACTCGATCCAAGTTTAAGTATTGAAGGCAATAAAATAAAATTAGCCCTTTGGTCCATCGATCCATCTGGAAAATAACTCTGGTCAACAAAATCGAACTTTGGTTCAATTTTTTTATCATCTGTATGTTGGTATGAAATTGCAATTTTTTTCCCAGTAGCAAAAGAATAAAAGTTACCAGATAATGTACTATTAGCACTAGCATCCATAATCTCTTTCGTACAATCCTTACCAGTTTTTGATGACATAATACGCCATCTTGTAGGATACGATTTCAAATTTTCTGAAAGCTCTAAGTTAGCATTATCAGCCCACAGTAACCTATCATTAAAACCTGGATATGCATATAATAAAACTACACCATTACTGCTATTGCTATAATAATCATTTGTACTTTGGTTATTTGCTACGTAAAAATATCCTGCTACTGGAGACCCAAAATCTTGATACTTCAATAGATATCCATCTGAAAATTCTGGAGAAATAAATGAATTATAATTATGCCAAAACTGAATGTGAGCACCTTGTTTATCTGAATAGCCACTGAGTATGATGTAATAAGTATCATTTTGTGGATAATTATCTTTACGTACCTTCAAATATTTTGAAAAAACATCTCTATAAATAACCATCCCTTTATCTGCAGTTTTAATGTATACTTCCTCGCACTCACCTACAATGGGATAATTACTTGCCCCCTTATAAAATAGATTATAAATTTTACGCGTACAATCCTCATAAGTATTTTTATCCCTAAAATGTACGCGAAAAGCAGCTCCACTAAAATCATCAATAAAATATTGTTTAATTATTACGTAATCATATCCTCTCCCAACTACTATCCAATTGTCATTACCAGAAATACCCTGAACACCAAGACCAGTGGCATTTATAACATTAACTGTCAAATTATTATAATAATTACCCTCCAAATTGATACTAAAAATACCTTTATCAATATTCTTAGTGATAAATCTCCAGCTGTCAGGAGTATTAGAAGGAATAACATTTATATCAACAACTTTCCACCACTTATGTGAATCATAAAATCTAGCATTAACAGTATCACAAACAGCCGCAGAAAATACCATAGGTGCATAAGAAATAAAAATAATAGCCATCCATAAACTAAAACTATTAGACATATCTACCACCTCGAATATTACTGATGAAACGCGGCAAAATATTATACATATGGATATAAAATTATAAATAAAAACAAATATAAATCTAATAAACACAGAACACTTTATACAAGAAATATGATAAAAACTAGCAATAAATAAATAAGAAACAAAATAACATTTATATGCTTTAGAAATAAACATCAACCTGAAAACACTGTGTAACCAAAGCAATTGAACACATTCAAGTATGATGCTATAGAAAAATATATAAATTAAATTCTTAGATACAAAACCGAAAATACCCCTAGCGCAATTATGCCATACTAATATATATCTTACAATTATCATACTCATTTTCAGATTATATTTTTTCAATTTTTTTTAAAAATATGAAAAGTATTATGAATCAGCTGAGTTGTATTAATCTTTTAATCTCATTATTATTAATATAAATAAAAGCAATAAGATAAAGAAAATAAGCAGTAACCATGTTAGATAATTGCCGTCCTGACATGAGTAAGTACGTTCCCGTCTATACGAATAGATCTGACTCGACATTGCTATAAAAAATGAGTTTAGACATCATGATATGAGTAAGCATATGAATTACCTGGAATAACTACAATAACAATGTTAGATGATGCGGAATTTTTGCTACTAACCTTCTCAGAGCATATAGATTGGCAAAGGGATTACGATATTTTATCAGAAAAAAACCATCAACATGATGATTAGAAAAGAATCAAATCATATTACTAGCGCGAGAAGGAAGGCAATTATAAAATCGCACTAGTTATTGCCTTTGCAATGTATGAATAAAAAATAATCTAACTAATACGATTATTCGATAACAACACAATATTATAGCGTCACCACCTGGAAGTTTATTATCCTAAATGAAAAAATAACTCCCCCCCAATACAACTTATGCAAAGCTTTTATCACGAAATAATTTACATAATTTTTGAATCATCTATAATTTTTCTACTTATCTACAAATTCTTCACCTTTAAAAACTTTTAAAAGATAATACTTACATCTTGGCAATAAAATCATGGAAGCAAACACACACATAGTCACCCCAAAATAAACTCTAAAATCATTATGTAATCAACAGTTGAATAATAGATTATGATGTTAATATATAATCGATTGCCCTAGAAGTAATAGCTGCTGCGGTTTACATAGGAGAAATAGCATCATTTAAGTAATCATACAAACGAGGGACATACTTAATGTCTGAAAAAACTTAGTAGTATAATCAAAAATATGAAATTATAAAAAATCACATGGTAAGCTAAATATCTTCACCCTCTTTGTCTGAAAACCTTGTACTCCTTTATTTATCAATTGCATTATAATAAATGCTATCAGGATAATCTTTAAGTATATCCCTTTCAAACAAATATCAGTTACCAGAAGTCTATTTTTGCAACATCAACCTCAACAAGTGGCATTCCACTATAAACTCCATAAGTTATATTTATCTCATTGTGAATAGTAGTAGCTTGTAAAAATTAAGATAATGACAAACACGAGTTAAGTAATTAGTAATTTATCACCTATTTCACCATAGTAAAAATTTATTTTCTTTACTCAATTAACCGGTACTATTGATATATAATATATATTTTGATCGTCTTCTGGACTTCACAGGTAACTGAACATAAAAATCTCTTCCTCGTTATGAAATCATAAGCAGAACACTTATTAATTAGGAAAAATATAAAAATTTAAGATTATCAATTATTAGATCTTAATAAGCTTACCCATATCGGCAAAACAAACCAATTCATTCTCAGCACAACAATAATATTGGAGTTTAATCTAGATTTTTATGATTTAAGACCACCAAAATCTAATCCAATAAGAAACGTTTAACATACAGTTTGCACTAATGACTATCACATTGGATCATATAAAAAAGATAATATAATTATTATACCTATTCTAAATCTAACTCCTCAATCTCAATGTAAGATTTCATAACTTCTTCTCCATTATTATGATTTTCACCTGCATTATCTAATGATTCTAAATTTCTTCTTCTCTCGATATCTTTTCCATTAGATCCAAAGCAAGTATATCTTGCAAAAATACATTTTTTTAATCGAGAACTTATTGAGAAAAAAATAAGTATAAATATTAGTAAAGATACTGCACAAATAAAAATTATAATTTTTGTAGAAGATTTAACTGCCACACCAACAGGAACCACTGTACCATCTGCAGGAGAAGTGGTAGGTATAGCAGCAAAAGTTGGAGCAGAGTATGCAATGAAATTATTCAAATCTTCACAATTACTGAAATGGGCCACACCACCATTATGAGATATGGAAGGATAATTAATATTAGACATTATCCCTAAACCTAGAGACTCTAATGCATCATCTGCATCACCCGTCAAATAACTTACTCTATTGCCAATCGTCAACAAATCATCTTCTGCAATATGTTTGCCAACTACAATAAATGGATCACCAATAACCGACTTTAACTCTGATTCTATATTAATAACAGAAACATTTTCAGTCAATGCAGGATAATCTATCTTAGCTTTATCAATAGCTGACTTTAGTGCTATCAATATACACACTTCCAAAGCAAACTTAGACTCCACTGATCCTTCAGCAAAAATTTGAGCATCAGTAACTGCAATGAAACTACTGAAAAAAGCTAATAACACGGCAGAATTACAAATAAAAGAAGGACATTTTTTCAATGATCTACAAACTCCTCTTATTGAATCCATCAAAGTAATGGTCTGTAAAACCGAACTAAGTAACAAACAATTATCTGCGATAAAGCTTCTTGAATAACTTGATATGTTAAATGAACTACGGATAGGAATTATCAACTTTAGTGCCCTTATAAAATTGCAAAGATTAAATATTATATGCTTCGGTATTTTTTATGAAAGTAAATTTCAACATTTTTTATTAATTAGTTATTTAGCTAACAAACTTCATACTAGCCAATTTCATTCACATCCCAATAAAACATGCAAATAATTCTACTTCTTAGTAGTAACTAGTTGAACTATATATGCCATCATATTAAGGACATGATACTAATATAATTAGTTAAAAAAATAGATAATTATATACATTAATTAATATTCAAAATGCACATAATCACTGAAGACACAAATCCAAAACCAATAAAAATTTAACAATAACATGAATCAGTTATTGATCATTTGCCATCAATACATCAACAAAGAAGTAGGTTTGAAAACAAGAAAAGGTGAAAATAGGAAAAATAACAATAATCTTACGTACCGCAACTTACGACACTTAAAAGTATTAGAAATTACCAGCACAATAACGCCCAAAGACATGCCACCCTGATCATTATGCATAATTTTAGATCAAACAAAGTAATCACGTTAATGGAAAACATAAATCTAATACATATAAAGAAGAACTTAAGAAACAATGACATTCAAAAACACAATTAACATTGCAGTACAGTGCAATGTTCATCTTCACTAAAACATAAAAATTTATCATTCACAAATAATAAAAAAATAACTACAAAAACAATACCAAGTTTTTACCAAAAAATAATTTATGGAATTTTAGCTTCGGTCACAATTTTTCTACTTAACACTCTGACTGCACGGTTGGCAACACCAAAAATTTTTAAACGAGAACGTTTACATCTTAGCAATAAAAACATAAAAGTAAAAATTAACATAGTTGCAAAAAAAATAACCGATAAATCCATTATTGGATCAGTTGTTGATGTATCAAGACCAAACCTTGATATAGGATCAACCGTTGAAGTAATAGCCTCTGAAATTGATGTAGGAACAGTATCATTAAAGTAATCGTACAAATTGGGACAATAATTAATATCTGCAGAGTAAACGTTCATCCTTCTAAGAGCAGATCCATAAGAAAAATCGCTGTCTATATTTACTTGTAATATCCTCTTCGCAAAACTAATTCTTACCGCAAATTGATTCAGTAACCAATAGAAACTACTTTTCAATTGCGCTATAATAAGTCCCGCTTGATGATCATCAGTAGAGTCCCTGGAAAATTTCTCCGAATCACCAAGAACAGATTTTAATGCCGGTATCACATCAATACTCAAATAGTAAGCATGGGAAGAGTTCTGAAACAACCTAAAAGATTCGTCGGCTCTTGATTGCAAAAAAATCAAGGCACATGCCCTTGATTTCAATAATTCCCACCTCAATTCAGAAATAGTTTCGGCATCAGCACAATCAACAAGATTAGCTAGTATAGAAAAACAAAGAGCAGCCTTACCAAGTGCTCTATTAGAAAATTTACTAATCCTACTAATTGCATTGTAAGGAATAACAACAGGTGAAAATGAGTCAATCAACGAATATTCTCCAGATAAATTACTACTATCATCACCAACTGTATTCAAAAAACTAACATTAAACCTTTTCATTACCATTATTATACATTCCCACTTCTGGTATCCTCAAAACACCACAAACACAGCACTATCATTATCGTAAAAATACACAACTCAACAAAAACCAACTTTATAATTTTACCAAGTCTTTTATCACAAAAACATATGGATTTTTTATTAATCCAAGATTCTCCTACCCATAACTCTAACTGCACGCTTTGCAACACCAAAAATTTTTAAACGAGAACATTTACATCTTAGTAATAAAAATAAGAAGATAAAACTAAATACAATCGCTCCCAAAATAACTAATAAACTTCTCATATAATCCACATAATCAGTTGTCGATATAGTAGTATCTGTTGTTAGAATGTCGATATTGTCGTCAACGTAATCATACAAATCTGGACAGTGCCTAATGTTTCCAACATAAAATCTATATTTCTCTGAATCAAGTAAACGAGGATCGTATTTTTCCATATCTACTGGTAAAACTTTACTGGCTTTAAATAGTATTGAAGCCAATTCACTTAATATCGATTTTATCTTGTTATTCAATTGCATTATGACGACGTTGGCTTGATGATCATCAGCCGAGCTCCTTCTGAAAAAAGACAATTCACCAATTATATGACCTAACGATGGAACTATAGCGATTTTATAATACTCCCCGCTATAAGAACCATTGGAAATTCTGTATAAATACCTACTCATTTCATCAGATTTCGACTGCAAAAAAAGCATGGAGCACACTCTTGATTTCAATACCTCCCACTTTGGGTCAGAAATAATCTCAGAACCAGCACTACCAATGAGACTAACAAGAATAGAAGAAACAATAACAGTTTTAACAAGTGCCCTATTATATAATCCACCAATTCTTTTCATCGAATCGGTAGGAACAACAACCTGTAAAACCGGACCTAATGAAGAAGGTAAACTAGCATCATCTAAAGACAAATTATTACATCCATCTTCTTTAGCCGTGTTCAAAAAATCTATATCAGACATAACCATTTACAGTACTCTCGAAAAAACGTATCTAAATTATATTGCCATAGTGCAACAAGAAACATTTCAAAAAAAGTAATATTTTAACTCTACTAACTGATCAAATACCTATAAAGTAATTTTACATTTAAGGCACGATAAAATAGGAAAATGCTTTATAATAATTATACCATCATACTAGGAAACAATTGGCGCATTACATAATCTACATCGTCATGATACAGCACTTTCACTCATGTAATGGATCAAGAAAATTATCACGCCCCAAATATACTATATTAAATTTATTTAATGTGACTAAAAATTAGTTATACATATTCAAAAATATTTACCTCCCTTAATTATAATTAAAAGATTAGGACAAAATAATTAGGCAACATCAAAGCTAGCACAATATAATTTTAATGATTATATAATATGTGCAAAATAATAAGTATAATATGAAATTAATTATCCATTAATCACTAAAAACAAGAATAAAAGCAACTCAAAAAATTAATGACATGAATTAATATATAGATCCTAATATAGAATTAATTGCACTCGTAGTCATTACACCAACAAATCATCACGCTCCCGCTCCCCCCCCAGTACTTCCCTTACATAACCACCATCTACTCGTGCAGGTAATGGAGCAAGCCATGGAAATTCCGATGAATCATCCCTTCTACATCTAGTTTTTTTTCTAGATTCACAACAAATACTCTCACCACGTCTGCATTTTTTCGTACTAGAACACCTATATCCCAAAAAGAAAAATACCAAAGCAACTATGAATATAGTTACCGCAAAAGAAATCAACATAGTTTCCTTAGATATTAAAGACATAATATATTTAAAGTCATATTTACTTACTGATACATCAGAAGCAGAAAATATTGATGCATTTGATGCAAACATCGATGTGGTATTAATTGCAGTAGCATCTAAAAGCTGTGAAATAGTGGAAAGTGCAAGTGTTGACGTAGTGGTAGGTGCAAATGTCACCGTAGTAGAAGATGCAAGTGTCGACGTAGTAGCAGGTGCAAGTATTAACATGGTAGCAGCTGCAAGCGTTGACGTAGTAGTAGGTGCAAGTGTTGATGTAGTGGTAGGTGCAAGTGTTGATGTAGTAACAGATACCTCCGTTGTTGTAGTAATTGCATCAACAATAAATTCACTTATAGTTGGACAATATGTAACATCTACTCTACCCCTTCTAATAATCCTACTAATAATATTAGCAGGATCTTCTCCGTATAATCCTACTGATTTTAATCTTGTCAAGAAATCCAAAATCATAGAATTTACTTTAGATCCTAATTGTGATGAAATAAGTTCTAAAAGTTGATGGTTTCCAACATATGAACTTTTTACAAGTTTACTTGATGCAGCAACAGACATTAACTCTTTTTCAGCATTATAGGAGTATGATCTTAACCTAGGATTTTCTTCTTTAAAGCTATCAAAAGATGATTCAATAAAAATTATGGCACACATGCTTGATCCCAATGACCCCCAAAGCTCTTCAACATAGGCCGACAAATCACTATCTTCAACAGCATTAGCATTTCCAACGAAGGCACTAATTACAGTGGAAAGCAAAACAGCCTTAACAAGAAAAGGAATTTTTCTCCGCCCCAAATTAGGTAAATCACAAATTCTATTTATTACATTGCATGGAACCGTAATCTGGGAAAACGAACTAAGCAGCGAATAGTTATCAATTGAATCACTGCATCCACTATCATTACCAGCTGCATTTAAAAAACCAATATTAGTCGTTACCACTCTCGTCATTCCTATAAAGTTTTCAATATGACTTCATAGTATAAGATGGGTACTTTCGATAAAAGCAAGTCTTTAACTTCGATAATTAGTTATATTAACAAATTGTTTATCAAATAGTTTTACATAAAGTACAATAAAGCATCGCATGTATTTTAATACTTCATAATTAATTAACAATAAATAATTATATTATATTACCATCAACTAAAAAACATAATTAATATATAGATAAAGTGATGACAAAATTAATAGATAAAAAACAAGTCGCAACCGCAATTTTTAAAAATCTACAAATTATCCATGAGCGCTCCAAATAAACTCGTCATTATCATGATAAATAGACTTTCATTACTATGCGAATTAAAATTGATGATGATGATATAAAAAATTAGTGTGGTGCCACTAAATTTGTCATCTATCTTCTTTAAAATAGAAAAACATTAATTTTAACTTTCTAGGATAATCACTAATAATTTAGTAAAATAATTCCCGTCAACGCTCAATAATGCTTAACGCAAAAATAAAATCATGTAATACCTAAATAAAAATCACAATTTTATTAACTAGCTAGAAAAAATTCATAAAAAATATAAAAATGCATCAAGACAATAGTGCAGATATAAAATCTAAAACTAGCACCAATAAAATTAAAAATTACTGATTTAAATATATGAAACAACAATAACTTTAAAAATGAAAACATACCATTTTATCACCGCATAACAACTCATATAATAAGCACAACATAATTATAAATCTACTATCCCCAAAACAGTATCAAACACCATAACTACCAACCTCTTCCTTATGCAGCACCATTTGTTACAATAACAAATAACTATACCCATAATTTTTTCTAAAAACCTCATCTTGATTAATATTATATTTTCGTATATATCTTTGGAGAAAAAACACACTTTTCTCCAAAGATTTCAAAGAAAAAACTCATACAGCAAATACATAAATCATAACTGCCATTATTGATTACGATAAAATCAGTTCAGTACCTGATCTTACTGTTACAGTATTAAATTTTGTGGTAAATACTTCTTATAGATTAATAATCCATGTAAATTTGAGCAACCATATATATCTTTCACATTATAATTATGTTCATTGAACATAATTATAATAATAGCATTATCAATGTATAGTATTATTGATCTATAATCCTTTTAACTTCGATAATATAATCCATCTCCCTATAACAGATATAATTATTTTTAACATCGGGTAATGTGTAGATCATTATTAGTAATAATTACACAAAGATCAACAGGAATGGTAAGACAACTAACACAACCAATATATTTTAACTATGATACCATCTAGTATTGTAACAATTTTCACATAAGTAGCAGACAAATCTTCTTATTTAGGTGATGATATATAATATCTGACCTCAAACTTATCAACATCTGATTCTAATATAAGAAAAGCACACAAATGCCCTGTGAAAGAAAAATTATATTTACTTCAGTCCCAGTTAACTAACACTCAAATTAAAATTAGAAATTATAATGCACTAATATAATTACCATCAAATTCAAAGTAAGGATATTTACTTCCTTACAATGAAATTGTGGATATGAATTAAGAAAAAAATTTACTGATTTAGATCATAAATACATTATAACCAACTTGACAATTATAATTGCTCAATTTCGATACTAGACATCACAATTTTTCTTCCAGAATCCATATCTGACATTTGTAAAGATGGCAAATAATCAACTGGAGACCTCACTAACTCAAGATCTTTTATTCTATGACTATCTTTTTTTATATACTTGCTTGGATATCCACCAAAAATACGTTTTTTTAGGCGAAAACACGCTAATAATAAAAATAACATGGAAAAAATTAATACTGTAGCTATAGAAATTATCTCTGCACCTTTTTTAGATAGCACAGATGGAGATATCGACGGAGACGGACAAACTAAATCATTAGTCGGTTCCTCAAAAACAAAGAAATCACTTAAATCTTTGCAACCACCCAAATGTATCCTTCCACAATTATCAACATGGGAATAATAAAAATTTATATAATCGTCTGAATCTACACCTTGGGATAGTAACCCATTACGTATACTACTGTAATAATGGTACACTCTACTAAACGAATCATGTAACTCATTATTTGAAAAAGCACTAGAAGTTACAATTCGGTCCATACCGAATGAAGATATTAACTCTTTTCCTACATCATAATCAGAAAGACCTAATTGTTCGAATACTAGAGGGTAATCAACACTTATTCTTTCAATATTTAATTTTAACACGATAAAATCACACACACGCGATGCAGATAACAATACAGATGGAAATCTCTCCTCATCAAAGCTTTCATCAGTAAATACATTATTAATCATTTTTTGACCAGCAACACCATCAATAAAATAACCAAATAAAGATGACGCCATAAGAGACTTAGAAATAAAAACAATTGTTCTTTTAAGAGCGCTAAAATTCCCCTTTATCACAGATCCATCATCTGCAACATCCTGAGAAATACAACGAAGCGAGGAACAAGATTGTACATCTATTGCGCTTGATGTACATTCAGTTGAATCATCAACTTTATTAAACGAATTAACATTAGATATCACCATCTCTAATACCCCGATAAAATTTCAATAATCGATACATTATATATCTCTATTTTTTTACATAAAATAACTTTCAATATTTATCATACTAATTAATTAACAAGTTATGCATAAAATAATATTGTTTATCTTTAAACAAAATATGATATGAAAATAATTTAATGATGATTAAACTTCACAGTAGTAAGTAGATGCAGGTTATTTAATATAATATTATAACTATAATGTTGGTAATTTTTATTAAGAAAATAGGTAATTATATCATTGATACTACAATGAATACCAAGTGCACAAATATGCGCAACATCTACTTAAAATAGGGAAGATATTAAATAAAGTTACGTAATTTCATAAGAATATGAATTAATGAGTATTTTAAACATAAACTAATAATTATCACCGATATAAAAACTACTATGTTGATAATATTATATTTCATGCCATATTATTAATTTATAGCAACTTACATAATGGAAGTAATAATTGCCCCGAAACTACTTCCTGGTTAATACTCTAAGACAATAAAAATTACAATAAATTTGCAACAAAGCTAGATTAATTATCAATTAAACATGAACAAAATTTATCATTTATTAAATTAAAAACACATCATAAAAATTTCTGAATTTAGTACACCGAATACTTTCATTACTTATATCTATTTATAACATGAACAGAAATAAAATTAATTATTATTCACACTAGAAAAATATCAAGATAATAGCAACATAATTTATACTATCTAGAACTAAGGATAAAAATCATCAAATACCATGAATACAATCGGTTTAAAAATAATAATAATTATTTCATTAGTACTAACAATACAACAAATACAATACAACAAATGCTGAATCTAAAATCAACATCATCATCTTTATAGTGTCTAAAAACACACCATAAAACAATCACAGATGGACATTGAGCATCAAAAACATGCTTTAAGTTGACCAATAAAAAACACCTATGTTACCTCTAGCACCTCTAAATCTACTTCTTCATCCTGACTATCATCACCTATTTGTAAAGATAATGGGTCACCACTCGAATAAAAATCTACTAATCCTAGGTCTACTCTTCTATCGCTATCTTTTTCAATTGATTTTAAACTCATATTCTTTTTAAAATTACATCCTCTGAAGCGAAAACACATTAATAAGTAAAATATCAAAGCAAATATTAAAAAACCTACCACAAAAATAATCGCTACAGTATCTCTAGATAAATAAGATGTTGGCGAAACAACCAAATCACCACATGCTGTAACCTGAGTTGGAAAAATATCGGTTAAATGGTTAAGTATTGATTTATGATGCTTAGACACAAAAAATTTACTTAATCTTGGACAACCGCAAAAAGTCACCATATTATCGTTAACAGCTATAGTGATATTAGGAATATAAGACGAAATAATTTTTTGATCTTTGTGCTCTAATCGTAATATATTAAGCAACATTTCTTCATAATAAGATTCAAACTTTAACATCTCATTAACAACTGAGCCTGAAATGCGTTCTTCATTTTCAATATAACTCTTCCCGAGTAATGACTTCAAATGTGATCCAACATCAACAATAGGAAGCTCTCTTAGTTTAACTAAAGAAGGATGATTAAGCTTAATATTATCAAAAGTTGATTCAAGTATAAGTAATTTACATATACTCAATGATAATAGCATACCAATTGATCCTTCACGAAAAACTTGAGCATCAACCCCTCCAATAAAACTGCCAAACACAGTCGATAACATAACTGCACTAGCAAGAAAGCATGGTGCTTTTTTAATTTTCATGGCAGCCAACTTGCAAATTTCTCTTATAGAATCGCTACCCGTAGTAATCTGTGAAACTAAACTAAATGGAGGATGATAGCGCGATATATACCTGGCTGAACCATTGCACTCACAATCACTAAATGAATTAAAGGAATTAACATTAGGATTTTCCATTTCTGAACCGCCTGTAAAATTGCAACTATCGACACACTATATACAGATTAACATCCTTAATAAAAGAAATTTATAAGATTTGATTAATTACTAATTAACAAAATGGATTGATTTATATCTCAATAAAATACGCAAATGACCACACCTTACTTTAATTTCCTAAAAACAAGTAATTGTAATTATACGCCATACATACTGCAAATATAATATTGGAAAAAAGAATTAATTACCAAAATAATTACTGTAAAAAAATAGTTACCGTATTAACCGACGAGCAACTATTAGTGCGCAAGGTTATAAATCATTAATAAGAAAATAAAAATTACAACAATATTTAATAATAAAACAAACAATGCTACTTTTCTAGCGACATACAAAATCAATCTCTTCAATAATAATATCAGACATCACAACTACCTCTTCTTATCCATGATTATTTGACTTATGAGCCACACCAAGAAATATTTTTGATAAAAAATACAATAAATAAACAGTTGATAGTCACATATTATATTAGCATAAAAAAGTAAGTTTGTTCTCGCAGCAACTGCAAACAATAGCTACTTTTAATTACTTAAGTAAAAACACTGAGTAACAATTGTCGTAATTAAATACGGGTACAATAAATACATAAGATTTAATATTTTCAAATTATAATTTCTCATAAAATCCTTAAAACTCTAGCAAATTTATTAAACATAGCACATTAAATTATCACGATAATAAATCTAATACCACATGGAATGGAAATGATAATATAGACTTAAATTTAGTCATACATTCACAGATAAGGCCAAAATATAACAACATCGATAACTTCACAATGTAAGTAAGACAGGATCCGTAGCAATGGTAAAAAATTAAAAACATCACAAGTACTAATATCAATATAAAGTGATGCCAGCAATCAATTTTTTGCTGGCAATTAAACATTTAATCAATGAAACACAATAACAATAAATGACTAAATGAAATTTTATTATCATCATTTATGATTGCAACAATATCACTATACTCACTGTACCTACTATCATAAAACATAAACAACAAGCCACTACACCGATTTAATAAGTATGATAGAATATCACCCACGAAAATAGTGCCTATGTTAGAAACGATAATCTATTCTCATTCTAAGCTTCGATATCTTGTCCTTCATTGAATTGACAGTAGTTCTGCACCAACTACTACTCCTACACTTTCCTAAAACAAAATTAACAACAATCCCTAAAAGAAAAATTAACGATAAGAACAATGATATTACCCCCACTGGCTCTTTATCCATACTATTGAGGCCAAAATTATCAATTATTATATCGTTTCCTGGGATCATCCCGAGAATATATTTATTAATATCCTTGAAATATACAGAAGATATATTAAGGCATTCTGATCCTATACCACAGTTCTTATCTGTGTTCATGACATTGCGGCGTGTTTCACGAGTTACAGGACACTTAGTGACAACATCATTTAATTTGCACTACGTTTTTATTATATATTATCCACAAATACAGAAATCATTAACTATGTGTCAATAAAATTAATAATTATCTCAACAACACGTACAAACAATTTCTATTTTTTCTATAATACAAATTGTCATAATTTGCATGAAACGTTGCAAATAAATTAAGATACTAAGATTAAGATCCAAAAACATGTTATCCGGCAATATAAAATATATACAATAATTTATTGATTAAAATTTACAACTTAATTTTGTTATTATATATTTAAAGCATGAAAAAATATCATTTTCTAATAAAAATAAGCGTAAATTTAGAACGTATTTATAATGCAGCAAGACAAAATCATCATAATCACTTCTAGATTGGAATATTTATTAACCAATACAATGATTAAAATTTATGAATTCATATCACAAAAGTTGAAATATTAATTTATTAAAGTACGACAATAATACATTAATAATTATTATTAATAAAATTATGAAAGATATGATCGTGCAATCAGTTGTCGAGTATAATTTTTAATCTCAACAAAAATATATTCAGATTCGCCAAAGGAAATTATTGTGTTCAATAAAGATAGTAGAACTAACAACATATACAATTCTGGATGCCAAAATTATGGAAATCAATAATTCAGCATCTACTTACTACTGCGAATTCTAATTACCATTAAATTATTTTAATATCATATATTGTTTAAAGATAAACAATATTATTTTATGCATAACTTGTTAATTAATTAGTCTGATAAATATTGAAAGTTATTTTAGGTAAAAAATAGAGATGTATAGTATATCGACTATTGAAATTTTCGAGGTATTAGCGATGGTGATATCTAATGTTAATTCGTTTAATCAAGTTGACGATGAAGTTAGTAATTCAACGGAATGTACATTAAGTACAATAGATGCACAATCTTGTTCCTCGCTTCATTGTATTTCTCAGGATGTTGCAGATGATAGATTTGTGATAAAGTGGGATTTTAGAGCCCTCAAAAAAACAATTATTTTTATCTCTAAGTCTCTTATGGTATCATCTGTATTGGGTTATTTTATTGATGGTGTTGCTGGTCAAAAAATGGTTGATAATGTATTTACTGATGAAAGCTTTGATGAGAAATTTCCATCTGTATTGTTATCTGCATCGCGTGTGTGTGATTTTATCGTGTTAAAATCAAATATTGAAAGAATAAGGGTTGATTACCCTATGGTATTCGAACAATTAGGTCTTTCTGATTATGATGTAAGAAAAGAACTAATATCTTCATTCGGTAGGGACCGAATTGTAACTTCTAGTGCTTTTTCAGATAATGAGTTACATGATTCGTTTAGTAGAGTGAGTTATTATTACAATAGTATACGTAATGGGTTACTATCCCAAGGTGTATATTCAGAAGATTATATAAATTTTTATTATTCCCATGTTGATAATCGTGGCAGGATACATTTTGGTGGTTGCAAAGATTTAAGTAATTTCTTTGTTTTTGAGGAACCGACCAAGGATTTAGTTTGTCCGTCTCCGTCGATATCTCCATCTGTGCTATCTAAAAAAGGTGCAGAGATGATTTCTATAGCTACAGTATTATTTTTTTCCATGTTATTTTTATTATTAGCGTGTTTTCGCCTAAAAAAACGTATTTTTGGTGGATATCCAAGCAAGTCTATAAAAAAAGATAGTCATAGAATAAAAGATCTTGAGTTAGTGAGGTCTTCAGTTGATTATTTGCCATCTTTACAAATGTCAGATATGGATTCTGGAAGAGAAATTGTGATGTCTAGTATCGAAATTGAGTAATTATAATTGTCCAGTTGGTTATAATGTACTTATGATCTAAATCAGTAAATTTCTTTCTTAATGCCTATCCACAATTTCATTGTAAGGAAGTAAATATCCTTACTTTGAATTTGATGGTAATTATATTAGTGCATTATAATTTTTAATATTTGAGTGTTAGTTAACTGGGACTGAAACAAATATAATTTGCTGCTAATTCTAACCCTGTTATTTTGGATTTGTTATGAATAATATTATTTGATGATGATACTCAGTACTCAATATTAATATTAACTTGTTCATTTAAAAACTATCGATACCGAATACTACATTTGCTAAAATTTTTCTGCTCTACTTAACTTAATTAAGGTTTTGCCATCTGATTGCGATGGTATTGTGTTGTAGTTAGAGCATTTGACTTGTACGCGCCTAGCTTTAACCGAACTGTAGGTGTTGGTAAGGTAATTTTTAATGCCTGTCAAGGGTTAAGTAGTTTTTTAGCTTCTAAGAGTTTTTCATCAACAATTACTCCTTTGACTACCGATGTTTTAACTTCAGATACAGTATCTGACTCTGATCTACCATCAATAGATGATTTATATAATTCTAATATATTGTTTATATTTAAACAATATATGATATAAAAATAATTTAATGATAATTAGAATTCGCAGCAGTAAGTAGATGCAGGTTATTTAATATAATATTATAACTATAACGTTGGTAATTTTTATTAAAAAATAGGCAATTATATCATTGATACTACAATGAATACCAAGTGCGCAAATATATGCAACATATACTTAAAATAGGCACGATATTAAATAAAGTTACGTAATTTCATAAGAGTATGAATGCATGAGTATTTTAAGCATAAGCTAATAATTATCATCGATATAAAAACTACTATGTATGTATTATATTTCTGCCATATTATTAATTTAGAGCAACTTACATAATGGCAGTAATAATTGCCCTAAAACCACTTTCTGGTTAATGCTCTAAAACAATAAAAATTAAAATAAATTTGCAACAAATCTAGACTAATTATTAATTAAACATGAACAAAATTTATCATTTGTTAAATTAAAAACACATCATAAAAACTTCTGAATTTAGTACGCCTAATACTTTCGTTAATTGTATTTATTTATAACATGAACAGAAATAAAATTAATTATTATTTACACCAGAAAAATATCAATATAATAGCAACACAATTTATACTATCTAGAACTAAGGATAAAAATCATTAAATACCATAAATACAATCGGTTTAAAAATAACAATAATCACTTCATTAGCCCTAACAATACAACAAACACTGAATCTAAAACCAACATCATCATCTTTATAGTGCCTAAAAATACACCATAAAACAATCACAGATGGACATTGAGCATCAAAAACATGCTAAGACAGGATCCGTAGCAATGGTAAAAAATTAAAAACATCACAAGTACTGATATCAATATAAAGCAACGCCAGCAATCAATTTTTTGCCGGCAATATTGAACACTTACTCAATGAAACACAATAACAATAAATGACTAATTGAAATTTTATTATCATCATTTATGATTGCGACAGTATCGCTATACTCACTTGTACCTAATATCATAAAACATAAACAACAAATAAGTATGATAAAAACATTACCCATGAAAATAGGGCCTATGTTAGAAACTATAATCAATTCTCATTCTAGGCTCCGATATCTTATCCTTCATTGAATTGACAGTAGCTCTGCACCACCTACTACTCCTACACTTTCCTAAAACAAAATTAACAACAATCCCTAAAAGTAAAATTAACGATAAAAACAATGATGTAATACCACCATTGGCTCTTTAGTCATTCTATTAAGGTCAAAACTATCGATTATTATATCGTTACCTGGGATCATCCCAATAATATATTTATTAATATCCTTGCAATATACAGAAGACATATCAAGGTATTTTTATCCTATACCACAGTTCTTATCTGTATTCATGATATTGCGGTGTGTTTCACGAGTTACAGCATTCCTATTGACAACATAAATTTTAATACTCACATAAAAATATGACTAATTTCCGAATACGGGTCAAGACCATTAAAAACATCTTTAATATATTTTGATGCATTCTTAAACCTAAAATAATTTAGGTTAGTATAATCATCCACGGACAACGGCAGAGATGGAGTCAAACTTAAACCTGAGCCAATCAACGCATCAAGAAATACTTTAGTAATATTAACTTTGTCAAAGGGAAAACGAAGTTCTGATGATAAAGTATCGAATCTATCCCTAGCATACATCAAAGAACAAAGTGTCAACTTTAGATCACACCATGCTGTTCTCAACCCACTAGAAGAGTCTATCATGCTAAGCATAGATAAAGTAAATATGAGACTTTTAAGTTTTATGATTCCAGATAGTGGTTAGTGGTGTCCTGATTTAGGTAATTTACATTCTTCTGCATAATGCATAAATAACTGAATAACATTCATCCGATCCTATACCATCATGGCCACATGTATCACCTAAATCGCACCCACCTGTTAAGCATCTGCTACTAGTTAATGTTAACATTTTTTACCTTTACTATTTAATTTGCACTGCAACCTTATAAGTATTTTTATTTTATATGATCTACAATACAACAATTATTAATTATATATTAGTAAAATTAGTAATTATCTCAATCACACAATCTATAATACAAATTGTTATAATTCGCATGAAACGTTGCAAATAAATTAAGATAATACGACCCCAAAACATGTTGTCCGGCAATTAAAATATACACAATAATTTATTGATTAAAACTTACAACTTAATTTTGTTATTCTATATTTAAAGTATGAAAAAATATTATTTTCTAATACAAATAGGCGTAAATTTAGACCGCATTTATAATACAGCAAGACAAAATCATCATAATCACTTCTACATTGGCATATTTATTAACCAACATAATGATTAAAATCTATGAATTCATACCACAAAAGTTGAAATATTAATTTGTTAAAGTACGATAATAATACATTAATAATTATTATTAATAAAATTATGAAAGGTATGATCGTGCAATCAATCTGCTAGTATAATCCTTAATTTCAACAACAATATAATCAATTTTTCCAAAGAAAACTATTGTGTTAATCATGAAAAATACAATAAAAACAGTTGAAAGTCACATATTATATTATTATTTTATCATAAACAAAGTAAGCTTATTTTAACAGCAACTGCAAACAATAGCTACTTTAAATTACTTAAGTAAAGTAAAAACATTGAGTAACAATTGCCGGGATTAAATACGGGTACAATAAACACATAAGATTTAAGATTTTCAAATTATAATTTCTCATAAAATCCTTAAAACTCTAGCCAATTTATTCAACACAGCACATTAAATTATCACGATAATAAATCTAATACCACATGGAATAGAAATGATAATATATACTTAATTTTAAGCATACCTTCACAAATAATGATAAAATATAATAACATCGATAACTTCAATACAAGCAAGATAGGATATGCATCTATGGTAAAAAACTAAAAGCATCACAAGTGCTAATATCAACAGAAAGTGGCGCCAGCAATCAATTTTTGCTGGCATCATCAAACGTTCACTCAATGAAATACGAGCACAGTGACTAAATGTTATCCATGGAAATAATACATATGTTAGAATGTTAGAAACGATAACCTATTATCATTCTCCACTCACATATCTTACCATCAGACTAGATATTTTCTTGCCCTCAGATCAGATATCTTATCCTTCACTGAATGGATAATAGTCCTCTTACTACTCCCACACTTTCCTAAAACAAAATTAACAAACATCCCTAAAAGGAAAATTAACGATAATAACAATGGTATTACCACCATTGGATCTTTAGTTATACTATCAAGGTCAAAATTATCAGTTATCACATCATTACCTGGAATTGTATCGTTTCCTGTAATTGTACCGTTACATGGAATTATATTGTTGCTTATAATTCTATCGTTACCTGTAGCCGTATCGACAATATATTTACTAATATCTTTGCAATATATAGAAGACATATTAAGGAATTCGGATCCTATCCCACAGTTCTTGCGTGTACTCGTGATACGGCGGTATGCTTCATGAGTTACAGGACAAACACTATAGGCAAGTTTAGTATTTATATAAGGCGTATGCGGTCCAATACTAATAAAAGCAGATCTAACATATCTTGATGCTTGATCAAACCTAGGATCATTTGGGTTAGTATAATCATCCAGGGACAATGGCAGAGATGGCTTCGAACTTAAACCAGACCAAGTCACCACATCAGTAAATACTTTATCAACATCAACTTTGCGAAATTCGAGAAGGGGTAACCTCTCTTCTGATGATAAAGTACTAAATCTATCCCTAGCATACACCAAGGTGCAAAGTTTCAACTTTAGAACACACCATGATGTTTTCAGTCCACTAGAAGAATCTATCATGCTAAGCATAGATAAAGGAAATATAAGACTTTTAAGTTTTGTGATTCCAGATAGTGATAATCCTGATTTAGGTGAGGTACATTCCTCTGCACAAATAACTGAATAACATTCACCCGATACTATGCCATCATGGTCACATGTATCTCCTAAATCGCAAAATCATCTACTTTTATCCAAAATATTATTGAATCAACAACTTCAGCGCCAGAAGTTATTAATGAATCAACTTTTGAATCATCTACTTTTATCAAAAATATTATCGAATCAACGACTTCTGCACCAGAAATCATTAATACATCAACTTTTATCCAGAATATTATTAATTCAACCCTTGTTGAATCAGGAATTGTAAACACAACAACTATTAACTCAACATCTTTGGCACCAGAAAAAATAAGTCCATATAATGGTAATAACCGTGTACTTATTGGTACATTAGTGGCTGTATTTTTATTTCTTGCTACCGCTATGTGCATTTTTCTAGGATATAGATATCATAGCAGTAAAGTTAATAAACATCACAACAGATCAAACTCTGTAAGAGTTAAATTTTCTAGAGAAGAAGCCGTTCTCCTTTAGGATTAATACCATAGTATGCTATCCTCGATAGCATACTTTATGGCCAGAATAAATTTATAGGCATATTGTATTTGATTGTATATCATTATAATTTGTATGTTTTTAAGAATGTTATGTGTTCTTTTGTTGCCTTATTGATTTTATAAAAAATAATATTAATATAATATCTCATGAAAAATCTAATAATATAAATATGGGACAAAACACGATCTTTTTGTGTTATTAATTACGGGAAATGCAGCATAAAATGTAATATATAAATTTATATTAGTTATTAGTTGATTTCATTATTTAAATCATTTAACTTGCGAAAGTATTTTCGCGGTGTTAACGTATCATATTCATATTTATAAATTAAATATATTATAAATCCAATAAATCATTACTACTTAATATTGAATAAAATTTTACTACATAAGATCAATAATAGCTAACTGTAAGATTAATATTATCATGATAGATTAATTCAAGTTTATTTTTTACAGGAAAAGAAATGAGCTATGCCAAACTCAAACATTTGTGTTTCTCAAGCATCAGTACATTTTTGGCTGAGGAAAAAACTGAAGATACAGAAGCAGACTCTAGCATCAAAAAAGAGACGACAAATCTAAAACCAACTAGCTCATTATTAATTAGCAAACCATCATCTAAGTGGGATTGGTAACCACGCTAATAATTTTTTTAGCGTGTTAAAAAGTGCAAGTGGGTACAGATTCGATAATACCATCCTTTCATCTTTATGTAGTCTAGAAGGATCAATGTGTCGATTAATAAGCATTGAAAAAAGAGACTACACTATTAGGGTTCACAGTATATTAGTAAAATCTTTTGCAAGTTCAAATTCATTATAAAGATTAAGTAAAAAATTACATCCTGCTTTACATATTCCTAACACTAATGGCGGAGATTATGAAACAAGAAAAAATATTGTCACTCTACTTAACAGCATGAGTCAATATGTTGATCTAAAATATCATGAAATTTTAGATGATTACCTTCTTTATTTCGAAGATAAAACTCACCAAGATGTTGGCATTTGCTCTGAAAGCAATGTAGAATTTTGTGATAAAGATTACAGTATTAGCACTGCCGTTTATGAAAGTTGCTGTAAGACCATATCTTCATATGTATCCCACCTAGTACTACTCTAACTACTATAGCATCAGAAGTTGTGAATTCAACAACTCAAGCACCAGAAATTATAATGCAGCAACCCTTGAATCCTCAACTTTTATACAGAATGTTATTAATTCGACCCTTATTGAATCAGGAATTGTAAACACGACAACTATTAACTCGACATCTTTGGCACCAAAAAGAATAATTCCAGATAATGGCAATAACAATGTACTTACTGGTACATTAACAGCTATATTTTTATTTATTGCTACCGCTACGTGAGTTTTTCTAGGATATAGATTGACGATACTGCAGTAGTGAAATTGATCAACGCCACACTAGCTCAAACTATCTGATAGTGAGAGTTAAATTTTATAAAGAAGAAGAAGTTCTTGTTTAGGGATAACGTCATGGTCTGCTATCATAGATAGCAGAATTAATTACTAGAATCAATGTATAAATTTAATCTCATTATAGAGATACAAAAAATATTTTTATATTTTCAAGATAATAGGTAACTAAACACTACTTTTTAAATAAAAAAACTGGATTGTAATTGCTAAAAAGTATTGCGATTATTCCAAATTAAAACTAATATTAAAGACTAGAATCAATTCCTTGCAAAAATCGTATTTTTGATTAAAAAAATTATGTGGATGTTGTAATAGTTAGTTAAGTAATTTTATGCTTTTTTATTGGCAATGACATTTATCAATACTATATAACTCCTGTTTATTACATATATATAATAATTGAAACTAGTAACTTATATTGTAATAGGAATATCATTTCACACCTATGCCTAAGTCGACCACTAGTAATAGGTCATGTTATTTGGCTTGTATTTTTGTTTAATTAAAGCTAATCATGAGTAATAATTTTCTTCATGATATTGTGAAACATCTATGACAAAGAAAAATAATAAACATTTTATTTAATGATGCTATGAATTTAGAACAATAAAAGAGCAAACTTAACCCGATAGTATAGAGCATAATCAATTATCGCAATGTAATAATGAGGGTTGAATAAGTGTAATTATTATTAATTAAGATTAAGAACAACACCTGACAACACTATTATATTTTATATTAATTTATTAACATATACTATACATGCTGTGCGATAATTTCCTTCTTATTTATTCAAAGAAAGTATTTTAGATAAAATTAATAATAAGTCATTAGATGGTATAATTTATAATGCTATCGTTTGGTTGATTTTATTTCCAAAGGAAAAATAATGATTCGCAGATATAGTAATACTGATTTTGATTATACTGATACTAATGCATTTGAGTTGCAAAACCTCGGAGATGGAGAAAGAAGAGGATGTACAAAAATTATAGTCACTAAAAATGAAGATAGTTCACAAATAACTATTTTCCATTCTCTTATTAATAATAGATCTCTATCTATTAGATATGTGGCACTAGCACTGTTAATTTTTAGCATGCCCCAAAATGCAAGTGGATCGCAATTAGGAGATATTGAAGTTTCTCGTACTTTGTGTCAAATACAGGAATCGGTGTGCAATTTGATTAGGGTTACTGATTACAACGATTCTTATGTTAGTAAGGTACTTAAATCTTCTTTTGTGGCATACCAAAAAATTATATTAAATAGTAGCAATAGTAATTTCAGTAAGCCCTGGAAACTACCAACAGATGATTTTAACTTGTCTACTTTGAATAAAATTGTTACTAGTAATATTAATAATTTATGTGTAAGATTAAATGGTTACTCTGGCTGTAAAGTAGATAGCAATAGTATTTGTGGTTTAATGAGTAATAACGGTAAATTTTGTAACGAAAATTATGATATCGACAATCCCACTTGGAAGGGATGTTGCAGTAGTATTTTCTCTCACCTATATCACCGAAATTTATTCTTGAAAACAACTATGGCACCAGAAGCACTGACGACAAGTTTTGAATCAGCAACTTTTGCCTCAACAGAAATTACTAGATTAACCGACAAAGGTATAAGTGCAATTGGTGTTTCATTAATTGCTTTTTTATTTTTCGCTGTTACAATTTTTTCTTTTCTAGGATACAGAGCTTATAAAAATAACAAAGCTAATTTACATCAACATCTATCACCAGAATCTGATAACATTAAAACTGAGGGAGATGAAGGAAACCTTGTCTAAGGTATAGATTAACTATATTAGTTAATCTACCTAAATGTCATGTAATTTATGATAATACTTCCCTCTTAGGAATACCCCATCATGTAAATTCAATATATGAAAAATGGTTACTTACAAAACAATAAAGTTGTTTAAATTGCTCAAAACTATAAGTCGTAGAAGATAGTGAATGTAAATAATTTACATGGTAATCAATGAACAAGAAGAAACATTACGTCCAACTAATTTTTCTAGTAGCAGTAGGAAAATGTTGGAATTATATCTCTTCTACTAGTAATTTTTATCATGTCAAAGTAAAAATGCGGATTTATGTAGAAAATTAAGTGGTGATTTTCCATGTAAATTTCATAATTATGATTATCCTTGCTCTGTATATGCTGTTGGTAGATTCTATGATAGAAATCATGATATCAAAATTTACATTTATTCATCTGATGTTGGTGTAATAGCACTTACTCGTACCTGTACCACCTCCCAATTTATCGTTAAATGCAACATGAAGCAATAGTAGCGACTGCAATAACAGAAATTAATAATTTCAACACATTCAAACCATAAAATTATAATTCAACAGACACAATAATAATTATCAGTAATGGTATATCTACAGCCAATATTATATTGGCTTTTTTGCCTACTGTTTACAATATTATCTTTTCTAGGATACAGATCATATAAGCATAGAAAAAGTAGAAGATCTCGTATAATAATGAATGTAAAAATTATTTCAATAGCATGTAGATATTTATTGCTACAGTATTTTTGTTATATAAAACCAATATAGAAGATGTAGCTGAATTGTTAAGGTTCATAGATATTAACATATGATAATTCAATGAAGATCATTCTATAAAGATAAATAAGTTTCACTATGAGATCAGTATGTTTTTATAAATTGTCATAACTTATAATAAGATAAGAATTTAGTACAGGTTAATAACCTCATATCACTTATAGTGAAGAAAATGTATGCATGTATTTCTAACCAAATAATTATAATGCAACAATGCCTAGATTTGGATATATGAATGTCATTAAATAGTAAAATACAAAATTAATTATTGTGACTTATTTATTATAGATAAATAAGTCACAATGCTACATTGATGAAATGCGGGATTGATATCTATTTAGAATATATTCTGTTTATATGTTGTGTGCGTTTAACAATAAAGAGTACGTTAAAGTGCAAGGCATGGTTGTAATCGTTAATTGTACAAAGGATATTAGTGATGAGTGATTATTTTGTGTCTCCATGTAGGTCTGAAACAAATTACACACCTGATGCTGATATAGAAATTTCAGCAGAAAAGTCTGCTAGCGTTGGTACAGCTGCCTCTTCACTTATGGATGTATCACAATCATCTGGATTTCAGTCAGATTCTTCCTCTTTTATCTCGGAAAAAGAATTTGATGAAAATGGATTTAACAGGAATGGATATCACAGGCATGGATACGGACATAGTGGATATGGAATAAGGAATAAGAAAGATGGGTATAGACACAGATATATAGATCGTAGGTTTGACGAAAAAGGTTATGATAAAAGTGGATGCAAATTTCAACTGGAATCTCCCTTGCTCATTGATTTGTTAGACATGAGTAAATATGATGAAGATGGGTTTGATAAAGATGGATTTGATTGGAATGGATGTGATAAAAACTGGTATGACATAAAAGGTCTAGATAGAAAGGGATATGATAGATACGGATTTAATAGATACGGATTTAACAAAGAGGGATTACATAGAACTGGATCTAAGTACAATGAAGATGGATATGATAAGAATGGATATGATAAAAACGGATGGAAGTATGGATATAAGAATGGGCACGATAAGAATGGTTATGACTGCCGAGGATATGATAGGAATGGATATGATAGGAGTGGTTATAACTGTCGAGGATTTGATAGGGACGGGTATGATAAACGCGGATACGACAAGTACGGACGTGATCGCAATGGTTGCATTAAAAAGAATCCAGAAGGTGTATTTGATGAAGATGGTTTTGATGGTGATGGTTTTGATAAATGCGGATTAGGTAAGGATGGTTTTGATAGGTCTGGTTTTAATACTGATGGAATTGGAATTGATAGGGATGGGTATGATCGAAATGGACTTAATGAATATGGACGTGATAGGAACGGATTTGATGAAGAGGGATATGATCGAAAAGGATATAACAAGGATGGATTTAATGTAAGAGGGTATAACAGGGATGGGATTGATAAAAATGGATTCCGCAGAAACGGATTTTATGTAGATGGGTCCAAGTACGATAAAGAGGGATACGATAAGTTTGGGTATGATAAAGAGGGATATGATAGAGAAGGATTTGATGGTTATGGATACAACAAGAACGGGGCAAATAAATCAGGATATAATAGAGATGGATCTAAATCTGAAAAAATATCTAAGCATGAATCGTTCCATGATGAATCTACATTAAACGAGGATGGGTATGATAAATTTGGGTACGATAAAGATGGATATGATAAGAATGGATATGATAATCGTGGATATGACAAATGTGGTTATGACAATGCTGGGTATGATCGATTGGGGATTAATAAATATGGTTACGGTAGGTGTCGAGGTGAGTACAGATATGAAAAATATGAGGGATAAATAAAATGGAATTATACGCTCGGCAGGACATGTTATGTCGAGCGTACTTTTAGGTGTTTTTTTCCTTTAGAGATATTAATATCATCAATTATAGAAAGGATGATGATAATGAGTGATTGCTTTATGTCTATGTATAAGTTCGAAACGGATCCTATATCCAGCACTGATTTTAGTACTGAGGTAAAAACGTCAAAAGGATCTGCTGTTGATAGTACGACTCCTTCTTCACTTGAGGGGATATCACAACTATCTGAATTTCAGTCAAATTCTACCTCTTCCTCTTTTATCTCGAAAAAAAATTTTAATGAAGATGGATATGACGGAAATGGATTTAACAAAGATGGATATGACAGAAATGGATTTAACAAAGATGGATATCATAGAACTGGATATGGACATAGTGGATGTGGGATAAGGGATAAGAAAAATGGATACAGATATGAATACGTAGATCATCGATTTGACGAAAACGGTTATGATAAAAATGGGCACGCATTTGGAGTATCTGAGCGCTCATGTATTAACTGGTTGGATAGAGGTAAATATGGTAAAGATGGATATAATAGAGCGGGGTTTAATAGGGAAGGGTTACATAAAAATGGATCTATATATGATGCTGCTGGGTATGATAAAAAAGGATATGACGAAGATGGATTCGATCGAGAAGGATTTGATAGAAACGGATATGATGAAGAATGGCTTAACAGGTACGGATTGGATATGACAGGATATAGTAGAGATGGGTTTGATATAAATGGATATGATAGGAATGGATTTGATAGATGTGGATTCAATGAAGAAGGGTTAAATCGGGAAGGATTTGATAGATATGGGTATGATGAAGATGGATTTGATAGGAATGATATGAGTATAAATGGAGTTGATAAAAAAGATATTAAGAAAGATAGTTATTCTGCTTTATAGCTGCCATTTATGTTGAGCACTGATAGGGGATTGATTTGATTTTCGTCTGCACTGAAACATAGTCGTATAAATATAATAAGCCAACTCTGAAACAACCTCAATCCCTGGTGCTGAAATAAAAATTTTACAATAGTCTGGTGATGATGTGATACTGGATATTTGTTCGCGTGTGTTATTGTCATAATCTTCTGAATTTCATTTATATTTTTCCTCTTTTATTTCGAGAAAATAATTTTATGGGAATGTATATGACAGAAATAAATTTGATGAATATATCTATCATGCAAGTAAACGTACAGTTCATTCTTATTTTATGATGTTTTCACAATTATCTTCCGTTTCGATATTTATTTATCGCTTGTAGTAATTTTATCAGAGTTATATCGCTTTATTAATTTGTTGCAAAAAATGACGCAATATTCATTGCATTTATTAGAGTTATGTTATTAGCATGTTACACTACATTGACGCTGTATTAGCACACCCGTTTTCTATATTAGATAATGTTTAAGAAGGAATATTTAACAATGAGTGATTGATTTATGTATGTACATAACCCCGAAACAATATCGGCAAGTAATACTGAGATGGAAATTTCAGAGGAATCTGCTAGTACAAGTAGGATTCATTCTTCAGTTATGGCGTTGTCACAATCATCAGAATTTCAGTTAGATTCATCTTCTTTTACCTTTAAAAAAGAGTTTGATGTAAATGGTTATGATGTAAATGGATTTAATAAAGATGGTTATCATAAAGATGGATACGAGCATAATGGTTGCGGAATAAGGAATAAGAAGGATGGATATAGATATAAATATATAGATCGTAGATTTGATAAAAACGGTTGCGATAAGGATGGAAACAGATATCTAGTAAGAAGTCCAAGAGATAATTTTGTCGACTATCTAAAAGGCTACAATTATGACAAAGATGGATACAATGTGAAAGGATTTAATCAAAAGGGGTTATGTAGAGATGGTTCCAGGTATGATAAAGAAGGATACGATAGTGGAGGATATGACAGGGATGGATATAATAGGAGAGG
>NZ_LN906597.1:1818313-2041226 GCF_001460935.1 Candidatus Ichthyocystis hellenicum
AATTTGGGTATGATAAGGATGGATATAAGAAAGATGGATATGATAAGCATAGATATGACAAATTCGGATATGACAGAGCTGGGTATGATCGATTGGATTTTAATAAATATGGTTACAACAGATATGGAAATGAATATAAATATGAAAAATATGAGGGATAAATCATCTTAACGTATTTCCTAGGTTAGGCGTCGAGGCGCATAGTTGTTGAAACTAGAATCCACAGAAACGCCTCAACCGAACCTTCCTCCATACTCAGCCGCATTCCACATATCAATACCGGTGATATCCGTCTATATCGAATCCTTCTCTATCAAACCATTTTATGTTACATCCACTCCCATCTTTATCAAATATTCTTTTTGTGGAAAATAATAATCGATCAAATACTGATCCATCAAATCAAAGTAGGAATCGCACTAAAACTAGAAGATTATCCTGAAGTTTCCACCTCGGTATTAGATATAGATTCTGTTACAGATTTATATACATAAACTATAGCAAATAAATCACATTCATTAATTTTGCATTTTTATCTAAATCTAAATCTTTTTACGGTTACATTATCATGTTAATTTTTCTTCACTAAAAAATCACTATGGTTGGTCACTATGGTTGGTAATAATGTAATAATATTTATGTTATTACTGACCAACTTGTATCTCAGAAAAATATCAAAAGCAAACATGATTTTTTAATTAACAAAATATCGTCTGATTAATTATAAATTATCGCTAAAATCTTCTAGTTTGGATAACCCCTTCATCATACCTATATGTTACTCTGTTACCATTTTATTCTTATTCTATCTACATATCCATACATGTATCTCCATATTTATCAAATTCTTATTTCGTGATTACGATAAAAAAAGAAAAGGATATAACAAATATACAGACATGACGAATACACAAGAAAGATAGTAGTAGATATAGTAATCATGACAAAAAAATATAAATTTAAAAAATAATAAATACTTATAAATGATTGTCATAAGCACTACATTTAGACAATAAAATTAAAAACTAATGGGAGTTATTAATGAACGTGATTTATTTATTGCATTTAAAATATTACAAATGTTACCTTGGGAATACGATTGTTGATAGCCTATGGTCGGATGATATTTGGGATGAATAAAATGTCAATCGCACCCCTTGCGATCACTTTTTGTGTACTTGCTAACTGCATAAAGGATGTTAAACAATGAGTGATTGTTCTATTACTGCATGTAAGTCTGAAAGAGTGTCCATTTCTGATAATGAGACAAAAGATTTAGAAGAAATTGCTAGTACGAGTGCAGCACCTTCTTCGATTACGGAGCTGTCACAATCAACTGATATTCAGTCTGGATCTTCATTTGCCACTCAAAGGTTTAATGAAAATGGATATGACAGATTTGGGTATAATAGGTGCGGTTTCAACAAAGAAGGATTTCATATAACTGGATCTAAGTATAATGATTATGGGTATGATAAAGATGGATATGGCAGAGATGGATATGACATATCTAGATATGATAGAAAAGGATATGATAAATTTGGTTTTAACAAAGAAGGATTTCATAAAACTGGATCCGAGTATAATCAATATGGGTATGATAGATTTGGATACAATAAAGACGGATGCAGGTATGGGAGTGAATATGATAAAGATGGATTTAACAAAGATGGATTCGACAAAGATGGGTTACATAAAATTAGCTCTGGGTATTATAATGAAGATGGGTATGATAGATTCGGATACAATAAGGACGGGTACAATAGCAATGGGTATGATAGAAAGGGATATGATAAATTTGGGTACAATAGATGGGGTTTCAACAAAGAGGGATTACATAGAACTGGATCCAAGTATAATGAAAAAGGGGAAGATAAATTTGGATATGACAGAGATGGCTGGAAATATGGTTATAAAAATGGGTTTGATAAAATGGGTTATGACCTTCGCGGGTATGATAAACATGGGTTTGATAGGCGTGGCTATAACATTCAGGGATATAACAAGGATGGGTACGATAAGCGTGGGTATGACAAGTACGGGCGTGATCGTGATGGTTGCATAAAAAAAGACATAGAGGGTGTATTCGATAAGAATGGTCTTGATAAGGATGGTTTTGGTAAACACGGATTAGATAAGGATGGGTTTGATAGAGCCGGGCTTGATAGAGATGGATTTGATAGAGATGGGTTTGATATAAACGGATTTAATGAACATGAATTAGATAGAGAGGGGTTTTGTCCAGATGGGTATAGTGATGATGGGTATAATAGGAATGGATTTGATGGAGACGGTTATAACAGGGATGGATTTGATAAAAATGGATTCCGCAAAAATGGACTTTATGTAGATGGATCTAGATATGATAAAGAGGGTTATGACAAGTTTGGATATAATAAAGATGGATATAATAGAGATGGATTTGATGGATATGGATACAATCGTGATGGAGTTAACAAGTCAGGATATAACAGGGACGGATCGAGATCTGAAAAAATAGCTAAATACGAATCGGTTAATGATGAACCTGAATTTAATGAAAATGGATACGATAGATTTGGGCGCGATAGGTATGGATATAATAAAGATGGATATGATCGCGATGGATATGATCGCGATGGGTATGATCGCGATGGGTATAACAAGTCAGGGTATGATTCACTTGGATTTAATAGGAATGGGTATAAGAGGGAGGATTTGTTATCGTGAGTGAATCAAGTTGCATGCTCGATAAGGTTAGTGCCGCCGTCTCGAGCATGCGCTGCACTGGTTAGTACGTCAAAATTAGGTGCAGGTTAGATACTGCTGAACTTTACAACTATTCATGATAAAAGTGTCATAAATAAAAGTCCAATAATTAATTATGCAATAAAAATATAAATGCTACAGTTCAGACAGTCTATTTTTTACAGGAAAAATAATGTTTTGCACTAATAGTAAATGTTTGAATTGTTCTCAGAGCGATAACTTTGAATCCCAAACAGAAAGCAAAGTTGAAGGAGGAATTGAATGTGTAACAATTATTGATGAACATGATGAAAGTTTTCAACAAACCCACCGTTCCATCAGTAAAAATTTAGTTAGTGCTTTAATTACACTTAGTGTGTTGGGGGAAACAACTGGGTCTGCACCTGAACGTAGACGTCCTAAACCTCTTGACCCTCTTGACCTTCAATGCAATAATTATATAAATTATATAAAAGTTAAACGTTATTCATGCTATGTAGCACAAAAAATCTGTAGTATTTCTAGCTTTAGTAAAAAAGTAAGAGTCATTGATTCTTACGAAATAATTAGAGAAGCTATTAATGTATCAGTGTCAAGAATGAAAAATTTGGAGAAAACAAACCATGTTATTAATAATGGTATTCCATTAAGTTTAAACTTTACTTACGACTATTTTAAGGACGATTGCAGTAAGGTAGAGAACACTGCAAGTGTACTATCATTTGTTAATGGCCACCTTTACTCTTATATTAAAGATAATAACTTAATAAATCCTGCCGAATGCAGGTTTGATACTGATAAACTTTGCGGTCACGACAAAAACCCAAATAATTATCTTTTGAGTAAATGTTGCTCTGATATTGGATCATACCTAATTCACCCTAATATATCATTATCAGAATCAACAATTACTGAGACTGTGGCAACTACTGTAGCATCTAATATTGCAAGTTCAACAATTGGAATTTCGACTGCAACTACTGTAGCATCTAATGTTGCAAGTTCAACAATTGGAATTTCGACTGCAACTACTGTAGCATCTAATGTTGCAAGTTCAACAATTGGAATTTCGACTGCGACTGAATCTGAATTGCCATCTGCTGCTAGTATTATTAGTACGTCAAATATTGTATTAATTGTATTTTTATCTCTTGCTCTTGCTTTAATATCCTTTATAGGACATAGAGCTCTCAAACATTCTAGATCACAACAACCTCAGCCCATATCACAATCTGATAACACAGAAAACGCTGAGAGAGAAGATCTTGTTTAGTATTTAGTACAATGTTTCCAATAGTATGGACTATTGGAAACTATGGAATTTTTTCCAGTAAAAACATACTAGTGCATGCTCGAGGCAGAGATGCTAACCTATCGAGCATGCACTTATTTGTCATATTCATTAACTAGAATCCAGAAACGCCCCAACCTAACCTTCTCCCATACCGGTGATATCCACTCCCATAAATCAAATTAGGAATCTCACTAAAAGCCGCACTAAAAACAGAAGATTATCCTGAAGTTTCCACTTCGGTAGCAAATAAATTACATTCATTAATTTTGCATTTTTATCTAAATCTAAATCTTTTTACGGTTAAGTTATCATGTTTTATGTCATTATAATTAATAAAAACACGATTTTTAATTAACAAAATATAATTAAATATCGTCGAATTAATTATGAATTATCGATAAAATCTTCTAGTTTGGATACCCCTTTCATAATACCTATTCTCCTTTCGTGATTACAATAAAAATGTAAAAGGATATAATAAATATACAGAAATGACGCATACAGAAATGACGAATTATTTATTGCATTTAAAATATTACAAATGTTACATTGGGGGTGAGATTGTTGATTGCCTCTGTCTAGATGATATTCGAGATGAATAAAATTTCAAGCGCACTCCTTACGATCACTTTTTGTGTACTTGCTAACTGCATAAAGGATTAAACGATGATTAATTGTTGTTCTATTACTGAATTTTGTTGTTCTATTACTGAATTTGAATCTGAATCTGAAACAGTATCCATTTCTGATGATAATATGAAAAATTTAGAAGAAATTTCTGGTACGAGTACAGTCTCTTCTTCGCTTACGGCGTTGTCAACATTATCTGATATTCAATCTAGACCTTCATTTGCCACTCAAAGGTTTAATGAAAATGGATATGACAGATTTGGGTATAATAGGAGTAGTTTCAACAGAGAAGGATTTCACGGAAGTGGATCTAAGTATAATGATTATGGGTATGATAAAAAGGGATTCGACAAGGATGGGCTACATAAAAGTGGATCCGGATATTATGATCAAGATGGGTATAATAGATTCGGGTACGATAAGGATGGGTACAATAGCAATGGGTATGATAGAAAGGGATATGATAAATTTGGGTACAATAGATGGGGCTTCAACAAAGGGGGATTACATAGAACTGGATCCAAGTATAATGAAAAAGGGGAAGACAAGTTTGGATATGACAGAGATGGCTGGAAATACGGTTATAAAAATGGGTTTGATAGAGATGGGTTTAATAGGCGTGGGTTTAATAGAGATGGATTTAATAGGGATGGGTTTGATGAAGACGGGTATAACAGGGATGGATTTGATAAAAATGGATTTCGCAGAAATGGACTTTATGTAGATGGATCTAGATATAATGAAAAGGGTTACAACAAGTTTGGATATAATAAATATGGATATAATAGAGAAGGATATGATGGATATGGGTACGATCGTGATGGATTTAATAAGTCAGGATATCACAGGAATGAACATTGGGTTAATATAGATAGAGACGGGTTTGATAGAGATGGGTTTGATAAAAATGGGTTTGATAGAGATGGGTTTGATGTAAACGGATTTAATGAGCATGGATTAGATAGAGATGGGTTTGATATAAACGGATTTAATGGGAATGGATTAGATAGAGATGGTAAATGCCCTAATGGAAATTAGGGCATCTTGGCTAAGGCATTTTTTGTCATGTTATATTATGTCATTACCATATATATCATTACCGTACCTGTCGAAGCCATCTTTATTAAAACCTGAACTATCAAACCCTCTTATATTAAAATTTTCTCTATCATATCCATTTTTGTCATACCCAGATTCATCATATATCCCCCCTCCTTTGTGTAACCCATTTTCATCAAAAAAAATTAGTATTCATTAATTTTTTAGATTTCAGTATATGAATCCCCAGACCTAGGTACAGTCAAAAGATATCACACTTCTTTTAATATCCATTACACTGCATTAAAACAGATGGGTATGATGCACGGGTTATCCAAACTAGAAGATTCATAATTCATTCCACGATATTTAGTTATAATTACATTATTACCAACCATAGCACTTTTTTAGCGAAGAAAAATTATTAACATGGCAATGTAATTGCAAAAAAATTTAAAATTAAATAATAAAATGCAAAATTAATAAAATTTATTTGAACGTGATTTACTTGCTTATAGTTATGTTATTCCAAATGTTACTCTCACTTAATGTCATATCATTTATGTTTTATGTATAAATGTAATGGTACGTCATATTTTATACGCTTGTTGATTGATAGGGAGATTGTGTAATGGATGCTTCTATCGTTTATGTATCTAAATCTGGAACAGAATCTATATCTAATACCGAGGGGGAAACTTCAGGAGAATCTTCTGGTTTTAGTGCGACTTCTACTTCGATTTCAGTGTTGTCAGAGTTATCTGGAGCAGAATCTAAATCTAATACCGAGGTGGAAACATCAGGAGAATCTTCTAGTTTTAGTGCGCTTCATACTTCGATTCCAGTGCTGTCACAGTTATCTGAAGCAGAATCTAAATCTAATACTGAATCTAATTATATGAAATCCCTCTCTGTTTCAACATTTAGACCAAAAAGAATATTTAACGATGGATATGACAATAGGGGGTATAACATAAAGGGGTTTAATAGAAAAGGATTCGATGCAAAGGGATATGATAAGGATGGATTTAATAGTAATGGATATCATAGGTATGGATATGGGCATAATGGAATGGGAGTAAGGGATAAAAAAGACGGATATAGGTATAAGGATACCCATTATGGGTTTGATGAAAATGGTTATGCCAAAGATGGGAGTAAATTTGAAGATCTAGATTTTCGTTGGTTTAAGTCGCCTTATCCGCCGATAGATAGAGACATATATGATGCCGATGGGTACAATAAAAAGGGATTTAATAAAGAAGGATTCCGTAGGGATGGATCTATATATGATGCGGCTGGGTACGATAAAGAAGGATATGATGATGAAGGATTCGATAGACTAGGATTTGATAGACGAGGATTTGATATATGTTGGTTCGATAAGTACGGTATAGATAGAGACGGGTGTGATATTTACGGATTCAATGAAAAAGGATTTGATAGACGAGGATTTGATAAATACTGGTCCGATGAGCTCTGTACTAAAGATGATGAGATAGTACATAAATATAGATTAACATTATGTAGATATGATAGAAATGTATATGATGCAGAAGGGTACAGTAAAAGGGGACTTAATAGGGAAGGATTAACCAGATATGGATCTAGATACGATGCTGCTGGGTATGATAAAGAAGGATATGATGTAGAAGGATTCGATCCCAAGGGATTTAATAGATCAGGGTATGATATAGAGGGATATAATAAGTATGGAGTTAATAGTCGCGGATTTGATAGGTATGGATACAGAGATAGTGATAACGACGACAGCGGTAATGAAATTGAAGTAATAAATGATGATGGTTATATAAGTGCATGATAATTAATCACTTCGGTTGCGGCGTTCTTCAACGCCGCAACGTGTGCCTCGCTCTCATATTTATAATCACCAAATTTCATCATATATCCCCCCTCCTTTTATTGAATCCATATTCGTCAATCAAGTTAATAACAAAGGTAACTCATACTAAAAAATTCTCCTGGGTATTCCATTTTCGTATCAGGTGTCGTGGCTGTTTCAGTATTACATAAAGACATAGAGCAATCACTCATTTGACTGTAATTAATAAATCTCATTTAGCATTTTGTTGTTTAAATTAGTATTAATTATTTTTTTAGAGATGAAGCAAAAGCAATCTTCTTCTAAATTTTTTACACACTATTAAATAATCACAAAAAAAACAAACGTACAGCGCACCACTTTTATATTTTTCATTCATCACAAACTCAGAATCATGTTTCTAGATCACTAGAAGTAATTTAGCTCTAAATAACTACAACTCTAGAAGGTGTCCATGATAGTTTTAGATTATTTTATTTTATATGTACATAGCAAATGTGAGGTAAACAATAATTTTAGATAATAAAATGCAAAATTAATCAACGTTGAATGTTATTAATGCATGTGATTTAATTCGCATGTGATTTATTTGCTATAGTTATATTATTCCAAATATACTTTAGCTAATTTAGTGTCATATCTATATAAAACAATGTAATGGTATGTCATATTTTATACGCTTGTTAATTAATAAGGAGATTGTGTAATGGCTGGTTCTACAGTTTATGCATCTAAATCTGGAACAGGATCTGCATCCAATGACGAGGTGGAAAATTCAGGAGAATCTTCTGGTTTTAGTGCGCTTCCTACTTTGATCCAGTTATCTGGAACAGGATCTATATCTAATACTGAAGTTGAAACTTCAAGCTTTCACCCAAAAAGAATATTTGATGGTGGATATGATAAGAGGGGATATGACATGAATGGGTTTAATAGAGAAGGATTCGATATGGATGGGTATGATACGAATGGATTTAATAGTAATGGATATCATAGGTATGGATATGGGCATAATGGAATGGGAGTAAGGGATAAAAAAGACGGATATAGGTATAAGGATACCAATTATGGGTTTGATGAAAATGGTTATGCCAAAGATGGGAGTAAATTTGAAGATCTAGATTTTCGTTGGTTTAAGTTGCCTTATCCGCCGATAGATAGAGACATATATGATGCCGATGGGTACAATAAAAAGGGATTTAATAAAGAAGGATTCCGTAGGGATGGATCTATATATGATGCGGCTGGGTATGATAAAGAAGGATATGATGATGAGGGATTCGATAGACGAGGATTTGATAGACAAGGGTTTGATAGATGCTGGTTCGATGAGTGCTTTAGAGATAGAGACGGTTATGATATATACGGATTCAATGAAAAAGGACTTGATAGACGAGGATTTGATGGATACTGGTCTTGTAAGATCTGGGCCGGTAGGACGGATATTAAAAGAGATGATGCCAGAGTGCATAAATATAAGTTCACGTTAGATCGGTCTCATACAGATAGAAATGTATATGATGCAGAAGGGTACAGTAAAAGGGGATTTAATAGGGAGGGATTAACCAGAGATGGATCTAGATACGATGCTGCTGGGTATGATGGAGAAGGATATGATGTAGAAGGATTAGATCCCATGGGATTTAATAGGTCAGGTTATGATATAGAGGGGTACGATAAGTATGGACTTAATAGTCGAGGATTTAATAGGTATGGATACGGAGGTAGTGATGACGACAGCGGTAATGAAATTGAAGTAGCACGTAATAACGGTTAAAGTGCATGATAATGAATGACTTCGGGTGCGGTGTTCTTCTACGCCGCACCTAGGCGTCATATCCATCAATCCCATCTTATGTCCCTCCTCCTTTGTGTAATCCATCTCTATCTCTGTCAAAACCGTCCTCATCATATCAATTATGACAAAGATGGATACAATGTGAAAGGATTTAATCAAAAGGGGTTATGTAGAGATGGTTCCAGGTATGATAAAGAAGGATACGATAGTGGAGGATATGACAGGGATGGATATAATAGGAGAGGGTTTAATGTAAAGGGATTACGTAGAGATGGATCTGAATATGATAACACCGGATATGATAATAACGGATATGACGAAGACGGATTTGATAAACATGGATATGATAAAGACGGTCGTAAATATGGGTACAAGGATGGGTACGATAGGAGCGGATATAACCACCAAGGATTTAATAGGGATGGGTATGATAAACGCAGATATGACAAGTACGGGCGTGATCGTAATGGTTGCATAAAAAAGTATCCAGAAGGTGTATTTGATCAAGATGGCTTTGATAAACGCGGATTAGATAAGAATGGATTTGATAGATCCGGATTTAAGGATGATGATGAATTTGATAGGGATGGGTATGATCAAAATGGATTTGATGAACATGAATTGGATAGAGATGGGTTTTGTCCCGATGGATATAATAATAATGGGTACAATAATAGGGATGGATTTGATGGAGACGGGTATAACATGGATGGGGTTAATAAAAATGGGTTCCACAAAAATGGACTTTATGTAGATGGATCTAGATATGATAAAGAGGGTTACGACAAGTTTGGATATAATAAAGATGGATATAATAGAGAGAGATTTGATGGATATGGATACAATCGGGATGGAGTTAATAAGTCAGGATATAACAGGGATGGATCGAAATCTGGAAAAATAGCTAAATTATTATTAGTAAATGATGATGGATATGATAAATTTGGGTATGATAAGGATGGATATGACAGAGCTGGGTATGATCGATTAGAGTTTAATAAATATGGTTACAATAGATATGGAAATGAATATAAATATGAAAAATATGAGGGATAAATCATCTTAACGTATTTCCTAGGTTCGGCGTCGAGGAGCATAGTTATTGAAACTAGAAGCCAGAAACTCCTCAACCGAACCTTCCTCCATACTCAGCCGCATTCCACATATCAATACCGGTGGTATCCATTTCTATTAAATCCATCTATATCAAACCATTTTATGTTATATCCACTCCCATCTTTATCAAATATTCTTTTTAGGGGAAATAACAATCGATCAAATCCTGATTCATAAAATCAAAGTAGGAAGCGCCAAAGTAGGAAGCGCACTAAAACTAGAAGATTATCCTGAAGTTTCCACCTCGGTATTAGATATAGATTATGTTACAAATTTATATACATAAACTATAGCAAATAAATCACATTCATTAAATATCAAAAGCAAAATAATTAATAAAAACACATGATTTTTTAATTAACAAAATATCGTCTGATTAATTATGAATTATCGCTAAAATATTCTAATTTGGATAACCCCTTCATCATACCTATATGTTACTCCGTTACCATTTTATACTTATTCTATCTACATATCCATACATGTATCTCCATATTTATCAAATTCTTATTTCGTGATTACGATAAAAACGGAAAAGGATATAACAAATATACAGGCATGATGAATACACACGACTTAAATGTTAAGTCTGCAAAAAAATATAAATTTAAAAAACAATAAATACTTATAAATGATTGTCATAAGCACTTAGATAATAAAATTAATGGGCGTTATTAATGAACGTGTATTAATGAACGTGGTATATTTATTGCATTTAAAATATTACAAATGTTACATTGGGGGTACGACTGTTGGTCGCCTCTGGCCAAATGATATTTGGGATGAATAAAATGTCAATAGTATCCATTGCGATCGCTTTTTGTGTACTTACTAATTACATAAAGGATGTTAAACAATGAGTAATTGTTCTATTACTGCATGTAAGTCTGAAACAGTGTCCATTTCTGATAATGAGATAAAAGATTTAGAAGAAATTGCTAGTACAAGTGCAGTCCCTTCTTCGATTACGGAGTTGGCACAATCATCAGAATTTCGGTTAGATTCATCTTCTTTTACCTTTAAAAAAGAGTTTGATGTAAATGGATTTGATAAAGATGGTTATCATAAAGATGGATACGAACATAATGGTTGCGGAATAAGGAATAAGAAGGATGGTTATAGGTATAAATATATAGATCATAAATTTGATAAAAACGGTTGCGATAAAGATGGAAACAGATATCTAGTAGGAAGTCCTATGGTGGAGAATTTTGTCGACTATATAAAGGACTACGATTATGACAAAGATGGATATAATAGGAGAGGGTTTAATGTAAAGGGATTACATAGAACTGGATCTAAGTATAATGAAAATGGGTATGATAAATATGGATATGATAAAGACGGCCGTAAATATGGGTATAAGGATGGGTACGATAGGAGTGGTTATGACAATTATGGGTACGATAAAAATGGGTACGATAGGAGCGGATGTAACTACCAAGGATTTAATAGGGATGGGTACGATAAACGCGGATATGACAAGTACGGGCGTGATCGTAATGGTTGCATAAAAAAGGATCCAGAAGGTGTATTTGATCAAGATGGCTTTGATCAAGATGGTTTTGATAAACGCGGATTAGATAAGAATGGATTTGATAGAGCTGGATTTAATAATGATGATGAATTTGATAGGGAAGGTTATGATCAAAATGGACTTGATAAATATGGATTGGATAGAGATGGGTTTTGTCACGATGGATATAATAACTATGGGTACAATAGGAATGGATTTGATGGAGACGGGTATAACAAGGATGGGGTTGATAAAAATGGATTCCGCAAAATTACACTTAGTGTGTTGGGGGAAATATGATAAAGAGGGTTACGACAAGTTTGGATATAATAAAGATGGATATAATAGAGAGAGATTTGATGGATATGGATACAATCGGGATGGAGTTAATAAGTCAGGATATAACAGGGATGGATCGAAATCTGGAAAAATAGCTAAATTATTATTAGTAAATGATGATGGATATGATAAATTTGGGTATGATAAGGATGGATATAAGAAAGATGGATATGATAAGCATAGATATGACAAATTCGGATATGACAGAGCTGGGTATGATCGATTGGATTTTAATAAATATGGTTACAACAGATATGGTTAAATGAAGATGCTCATGTTGTGGCTGATCATCTTCAACAAAAAGAGAAAAAAAATACTAGATATTCTTCATTAGTAAGTCTGGTTCCTACTATGTTGGGTGCTCTTAGTATGTTAGGATTGCCCGGAAGTTCTCAGGCACTTGATTTTTTGTCTTCTAGTTTTTGTCAATTGAAATCGGATGTTTGTAGTATAATTCACAGTGGGAACTGCAACCTTAACCGTAATTATACGTATAACATTACGGATATAATTAATGCTGCTTTTGTCAGAGCATCAAATGAATTAAATAGTTCCAGAGATATGTTGTTTAACTGGAGTTTTCCTCTTATAGTTCCAGTGTCTAAAGACGTAGACGGAGAATTCTTCATAATGGGAGATCAATTGAATCGCATGTCTAAATATATACGTGGAAATATGTCTGCTCTTACTGATAACAATTGTACTTCTGACATTATTAAGATACGTTCTTCATGCTTATCCAGTCCATATATGACCAAGGAAGTCGTTAATAAGTACTGCCACAATATTACTAAGTACTTGTCAGATAGTAAAGATATAGACGAAAAAACTATAGTTACTACTGAAGAAAGTAATACAAAAACTTGGGCATTAATTTGTGCATTAACTTTATTTTTACTCATTGCTGGAGTTGTAATGTTTTTAGTAAGACGCAGGCATAAAAGCAGGGGCGCTTACTATATGAGACAAAATCGTCCATTAGAAATAGAACTCAGGTCTCTTGAAGAAAGAAGGACATCAACTGAAGAAGAAAACTAGAATCACTTTAAAGTAAAGATTACATTTTGATTATACTAGCATAATTTTCATTATATCACTATGATATCCTACTTGAATTTTCCACTACTGGTCGGAGTGCAACTGCACTAATTTATCTAAACAATGTACTCCGAAAGTACTTCTGTCGCCAATTATACAGAACTAACCATCTCTAGCATAACCACATCTTCTCTTCGTCTTTGTTGCAGCAATCTTTGTTGATCATTACGGCGTTTGTATTTTACCAAGGCAAATACTGTAGCACCAATAATAGCTAAAGCTAAAAGCAGCACACAGGATACAATAATTGCAGTATGATCTTTTTCTTCATCTGCTGATGTAGATCTAATAGTTGTTGATTCCAAAAATGTTGGTGCGACAGATGTTGAATTTATCACCGTTTCTGCCAAAGATGTAGATTTAATAGTTGTAGGCATCAAAGTTGTTGGAGTTATAGTTGTTGTTTTAATAGTTGTAGGCATCAAAGTTGTTGGAGTTATAGTTGTTGCTTTAATAGTTGCAGGCATCAAAGTTGTTGGAGTTACAGTTGTTGCTTTAATAGTAGTAGGAATAAAAGTTGTTGGAGTTACAGTTGTTGCTTTAATAGTAGTAGGAATAAAAGTTGTTGGAGTTACAGTTGTTGCTTTAATAGTAGTAGGAATAAAAGTTGTTGGAGTTATAGTTGTTGCTTTAATAGTTGTAGGAATAAAAGTTGTTGGAGTTACAGTTGTTGCTTTAATAGTAGTAGGAATAAAAGTTGTTGGAGTTATAGTTGTTGCTTTAATAGTTGTAGGAATAAAAGTTGTTGAAGTTATAGTTGTTGCTTTAATAGTTGTAGGAATCAAAGTTGTTGGAGTTATAGTTGTAGGAATAAAAGTTGTTTGAGGTGTAGCTGTTGATTTAATAGTTGTGGAGATCAAAGTTGTTTGAGCTATAGTTGTAGGAATCAAAGTTGTTGGTTTAACGCTGGTTAATTTCATAGTCATTGAAGACAAAGATGTTGGATCAGACATTGTAGGAGAAAATATTTCTGAAGGCATACTTGTTGCAGGACTAAGTGAATCACCTAAAATACCACTAGCATATTCCATCGTATTAATAAAAACTAAAGATGACATTAAATTTTTAATAAAGGATGATTTTAATAATGAAACTCCCTCATTAAATGAAGAGGATCATGTTGTAATTGATCATGCGCAACAAAAAGAGAAAAAAAATACTAGATATTCTTCATTAGTAAGTCTGGTTCCTACTATGTTGGGTGCTCTTAGTATGTTAGGATTGCCCGTAAGTTCTCAGGGACTTGATTTTTTGTCTTCTAGTTTTTGTCAATTGAAATCTGATGTTTGCAGTATAATTCACAGTGAAAACTGCATTCCTTACCGTAATTATACGTATAACATTACGGGTATAATTAATGATGCTTTTGTCAGATCATCAAATGAATTAGAGAGCTCCAGACATATGTTGTTTAACTGGAGTTTTCCTCTTACAGTTCCAGTTTCTAGAGACATAGACGAAAAATTCTTCATAATGGGAGATCAATTGAATCGCATGTCTAGATATATACGTAGAAATATGTCTGCTCTTACTGCTAACAATTGTACTTCTGAAATTAGTAAGATACGTTCTTCATGCTTGTCCAGTTCATATATGAGACAGGAAGTCATTAATAAGTACTGCAGTAATATTACTAAGTACTTGTCAGATCGTAAAGATATAGACGAAGAAACTATAGTTACTACTGAAGAAAGTAATGCAAAAATTTGGGCAACAATTTGTGCATTAACTTTATTTTTACTCATTGCTGGAGTTGTAATGTTTTTAGTAAGACGCAGGTATAAAAGCAGGGGCGCTTACTATATGAGACAAAATCATCCATTAGAAATAGAACTCAGGTCTCTTGAAGAAAGAAGGACATCAACTGAAGAATAAAACTAGAATCACTTTAAAGTAAAGATTACATTTTGAGTATACTAGCATAATTTTCATTGTAATCACTATAATATCTTACTTGAAGTTTCCACTACTGGTCGGAGTACAACTGCACTAATTTATCTCAACAATGTACTCCGGAAGTACTTTTATCGCCAATTATACAGAACTAACCATCTCTAGCATAACCACATCTTCTCTTCGTCTTTGTTGCAGCAATCTTTGTTGATCATTACGGCGTTTGTATTTTACCAAGGCAAATACTGCAGCACCAATAATAGCTAAAGCTAAAATCAGCACACAGGATACAATAATTGCAGCATGATCTTTTTCTTCATCTGCTGATGTAGATCTAATAGTTGTTGATTCCAAAAATGTTGGTGCGACAGATGTTGAATTTATCACCGTTTCTGCCAAAGTTGTTGCTTTAATAGTTGTAGGCATCAAAGTTGTTGGAGTTATAGTTGTTGCTTTAATAGTTGCAGGCATCAAAGTTGTTGGAGTTATAGTTGTAGGAATAAAAGTTGTTGGAGTTACAGTTGTTGCTTTAATAGTTGTAGGAATAAAAGTTGTTGGAGTTATAGTTGTTGCTTTAATAGTTGTAGGAATAAAAGTTGTTGGAGTTACAGTTGTTGCTTTAATAGTTGTAGGAATAAAAGTTGTTGGAGTTACAGTTGTTGCTTTAATAGTTGTAGGAATAAAAGTTGTTGGAGTTATAGTTGTTGCTTTAATAGTTGTAGGAATAAAAGTTGTTGAAGTTATAGTTGTTGCTTTAATAGTTGCAGGCATCAAAGTTGTTGGAGTTATAGTTGTAGGAATAAAAGTTGTTTGAGGTGTAGCTGTTGATTTAATAGTTGTGGAGATCAAAGTTGTTTGAGATATAGTTGTAGGAATCAAAGTTGTTGGTTTAACGCTGGTTAATTTCATAGTCATTGAAGACAAAGATGTTGGATCAGACATTGTAGGAGAAAATATTTCTGGAGGCATACTTGTTGCAGGACTAAGTGAATCACCTAAAATACCACTAGCATATTCCATCGTATTAATAAAAACTAAAGATGACATTAAATTTTTAATAAATGATGATTTTAATAATGAAACTCCCTCACCATATCTGTTGTAACCATATTTATTAAAATCCAATCGATCATACCCAGCTCTGTCATATCCGAATTTGTCATATCTATGCTTATCATATCCATCTTTCTTATATCCATCCTTATCATACCCAAATTCATCATATCCATCCTTATCATACCCAAATTCATCATATCCATCCTTATCATACCCAAATTCATCATATCCATCCTTATCATACCCAAATTCATCATATCCATAATCATTTACTAATACTAATTTAGCTATTTTTCCAGATTTCGATCCATCCCTGTTATATCCTGACTTATTAACTCCATCTCGATTGTATCCATATCCATCAAATCCCTCTCTATTATATCCATCTTTATTATATCCAAACTTGTCGTAACCCTCTTTATCATATCTAGATCCATCTACATAAAGTCCATTTTTGCGGAATCCATTTTTATCAACCCCATCCTTGTTATACCCGTCTCCATCAAATCCATCCCTATTGTACCCATAGTTATTATATCCATCGTGACAAAACCCATCTCTATCCAATCCATATTTATCAAGTCCATTTTGATCATAACCTTCCCTATCAAATTCATCATCATTATTAAATCCAGCTCTATCAAATCCATTCTTATCTAATCCGCGTTTATCAAAACCATCTTGATCAAAGCCATCTTGATCAAATACACCTTCTGGATCCTTTTTTATGCAACCATTACGATCACGCCCGTACTTGTCATATCCGCGTTTATCGTACCCATCAGAATCATAACCATTCCTATCGTACCCATCCTTGTACCCATATTTACGACCGTCTTTATCATATCCATGTTTATCAAATCCGTCTTCGTCATATCCGTTATTATCATATCCGGTGTTATCATATTCAGATCTATCTCTACGTAATCCCTTTACATTAAACCATCTCCTATTATATCCATCCCTGTCATATCCTCCACTATCGTATCCTTCTTTATCATACCTGGAACCATCTCTACATAACCCCTTTTGATTAAATCCTTTCACATTGTATCCATCTTTGTCATAATTGCTATCCTCCGACTATATAACAGCTTTACTGCTAATTTCAGCAGCACCCAAATAGGTTTTAGTTATTAGTAGTATATTTTGTCTAATTTCTATTGTTAAATGTATTAGTGTATGACATAATAATAATGTAATTGTTTAGTATGACGTTTGTGATGTGCGTCGATCAGTGCACTATGCTTCGTGTATGTATTATTGTGCTGGGTTGGAAATGGGGCCTGCTGTCATCCTGTAGTGGTGGTGGGCCTCTCGTTGTTGTATAATCATAATATAGTTATCTCTAACCCATGGGTGCCTGATTGAGTTTGTAGGTAGCTTGACTTCCTAAGCATTGATCTTGGGTATTTTTTTGTAGCAAATATGATATTTGTAAGTGATCGATGGTTACGCTGGTCATAATGAAAATATACTCTTTTGGGTGTATGTCTCGTTTTTGCAGTTGTGATTTTATGTAATACGTGGCAATTAAATCTATTTCAATCCTAAGGTAACAGACGTTGGTGCTCTATCTTGAATCAGGAAGGGATAATATCTTCTGCAACCATTCGTGACGCGATGGTGCCCATTCTGTTTTTATCGCCCTCGTATAAAATAATTTTTAACGCACAAAAACGAAAGACATATTTCAAGTCCATGTAGTCTGATCTATAAGTTACGTTTTTTGTAAAAATGTATTGTTGAATCTAGATATCAAAGCAATCATGGATACGTAACAGCGCTCAAAAATGGCAATCGTTGTCTTTTAATTAGTATCATTTAATATTAACTACCAGTGATACAATTTATATAACTACTTGTAAATACATAAATAACTGTTAACTACTATCATGCCCAGCTCTCGTTCATTATAAAAAAATTAAAAACACATGAACAAAAACCTTACAATAACACTTTAATTTAAAAGTCAAAAGTTATAGCTACTAACAAATATAAGAGATGTAGCTTAAATAGTTTTATCGTATAGCAGCTGTGGATTTCTTTTCGAGGTAAAAAATTATTTATTCTTAGAATAATAATAAAGAACAAAAAAGTGGCTACAGAACTTAATCCACAACTATGCTATACAAAATATCTAATTTTTATTACGAAATACACTATACGCTTTCCTTAAATCAATAAATATCAATCTATGGACTCATATATGTTTTCTTCTAAATTCTCTACCTCTAAATCTTTCATAAAATCGCTATCAGGCTTAGCTGAGCAAGCATTGCCAACAGAATGAGAATGTGGTGAACACTCGTATTCATTTTCCACTACCAGTAATGGTGGCAAAATACGGACTTCTCGTTCTTCCAATTCTTCTGATAATACTACTCGTTCTTCTCTTCCCATTCTTATATAGCGAACATACTTTAAGACACTATTAGTAACATGATGCTTTTTATATCTTGCATAGAAAAATATCAAAGTAAATAGTGATAAAGCTGCCATAAATATTACTAATATGTTTGTTATAAATGAAGATGAAGAAGTTAATTCAGTATCAGGTAATACTGCGGTGGTATTCCCAATCGAATAAGTCACGACTGTACCATTATTGGTATCTGCAGATACACTATTTGGTGTATTTGTATAAAAGGAAGATAAAATTGTATCAAGGGTACTTTTAAGCACTGTCGATGCAGTCACTTGTACAGTGGTTGATGCAGTTGTTGGTATAGTCGTAGCAACAGTAGACGCAAGAGTTGTTGATGTTGTTTCAGGAGCTGTATTATCCAAGTATTCATGCAAATTTGAACAACTCTCAATGTCTAAATTAGCACTGCTGTATAACTGTTGGGCTTGACGTACAGGCTGCCTGTCTATGCCAACTGATATTAGCCTTACTTTGAGGTCACTCATAACAGTTAATACTCTATCTGATAACGATTTAATAGCATCACGCACATTATCATGGCTCATTGCACTCTTGATTAATTTAGACCTGCCTACGATCGACTTCAATTCCGATTTAACATTTATACTAGGAAAATTACCTTGTCTTTCGAATTTACGATCACCCTTGAAACTTCCAACTGTTCTCTGTAAAAAAATTAGGAGACACAACCTTGACAGCAACAAGTCCCAATCTTCAGTTTGTTCATCTTCGGCATTAATGCCTACGACAAAGCTCATAAATATAGCTGATGACATGATAATGTTAGCTGGTAAGATAATTCTTTTCAAAAATCTGTTAAGTATTCCTCTTCTCACAGTAACAATATCACTGCCAGAAATATAACTCTGTGAAACTGAATTAAGCAACAAATGATTATTTAATAAAACGCCTGAATCACTTGAATCACTTCTATCACCATCCTCTGTAGTCTCTCTAAAAAAATAACTATCACATGATTTCACTGTAAGCATTCCCATAAAATTTACTGTATTCCCATATTTTATATAGGACGATATATTTTACTAAAGGAACTCTTATACTTATATGCTGACACATATATCAATGCCAAGATTTACTATTACACAGTTTAATTAAATAAAACTTATTATATTACTAATAATAGATTAGTAGAAATTTGCAAATCATCCTCAAATAGATAAAGCTTACAACTCCTGTATATTATCTAGTGCAAATGCAGCACTACTAATTGATACCATTCAATATATGTTTATTTATAACTCACTGATAATTTGTTATAAATATAAAATCAGTGATTTTTTATTTATCATCATAACGTATTAATTAATAATTTATTTCTAACAATTTTTGTGATTTAGTAGATCCAAATTTCACACTATAATCATAGCCAACAAATTTTGCCGTTATCTTCATTGTAAAAAAATCATATTAATATTGATTAATGATCATCACTATTAGCAATGAAATTTATTACATACATAAATTTCAATATTTGTAAAACATATGACTACCCTCATATGACCACCTTAATAATTAATTTCATATACTAAAGCCTCTATTATCTATTGTTTAAATAAACATATAAAATAAGAAAGAAGATAGATAAAAATTTACGTTATTTACACAACAATTAAAATATGCCTATATATTATCAATAATTAAGGAATATAGATTAACTAGCAAGAAAATTTATTACATAAAGATAAAAAGAAGATATGATTATGGTGCATAAATTTCATATTTTGACTATTTATAAGAAAAATAATTAATTACTATTATGATAAGCAATGCTGCATAGTAATTGGGTTACAACATTAAATTTACTCGAACACGCTTTATGAATTTATCTGAGAGAAAGACAAATTTCAAGTACATTGATAATATGTAATCTTATCAATAGTGGTAATCATATTGTTCGCATAAATTCGCCTTACTCTAAAGGTACAACATCAAAGGAAGTAACTACTATTACGAATTAAATCTAATAAATTATGCTATAAAAATATGTATTTTGACGAAATTTAAATTTCTTATCAAAATAACGTAATTGCATGTATTATAAATAATAAGTGAATTAATAAAAACAAGTAATATAAGTAATTTGTCTAAAAATCTTATTTTTATTTCTTTAGCCTACTTAATTGAAAATGATGTTTCCATGTTCACAAATAAAATTTTATACTAAATCCATAGATTAGTGTACAATTAAAATCATAGGAGATAACATATAATTTATTTTTAGACCTTAGAATGTTCAGGTATTTTCATATGTATCCGTACTGCTCAAGAGATAATTTAGATATAAGTGATATAGACGAAACTAACAATGCTGTAAATAGTATAATTGGTAGTAATGATGACAATGTTTTATACCAAGATCAGTTATTAAATCAAGATCCATTCTTAAATCAAGACTTGGACGCAACCTTAAGTTCATACATAGATAAACTAATAAACGAACAATCATTCAGTGATTTTTTAAACTTCCCTGTTGACGATGAGTTATTACAGGACAATTACGATGACAATAATTATGAAGGTTTACCTGGTATATTCGAGTTTAACAAACTAGATGGACTTAGCGCAGAAGGTGCTGTTGAAAATTTTGATGATGGCCAACCCTCTACATCTGCTGGGATAAAGCGCTCATCAATTGAATGTGAATTGCCACAGACAGAACCAAGTCACAAAATAATTAAACAGGATATTAATGAAGAAAATACTTTAGGTGATTCAAATATAACTGCTGCAGAACCAATAATAACAGCACCGCTAATAAAAAGTGCAGAACAATTGGTACAAAATCAGTCAATTAATCAACAAAAATATACTCCCGATACAACAAAACAACGTGTAATGAAAAAAGAAATAACTCTAAGATCGTATCATCGTAATGACCTCTATTATACAGAATTTAATGCAAGCATATATAAGGATGCTATTAGAAGAATTAATATTGATAATGATGGATTATTCAGAAAAACGATACTAAAAGAACTTGATTCTACTCTTAGAGAAAAAGGTCTCACGAAATTGTTTGCTGATTTTTTTGATACTTATTCAAATGTGCGTAAATATATTTCAGATATAATTTTTCCTTTTCTTAGCGATATTATTCCTAATGCAGATGTATTGATAACCCCTGGGATGTCCATTTCAGACATGAAGTTTAGCTGCATGTCAAATAAAATTTTCTTTGAAAAACTAACTAAAAAATGTGAAAAAATCATAGGAGATATTCGTGCAGCTCCCGATGATTCTTTATTGCATGTATTTCAGAGTTATATTAATTTTAGCTATGAAATTTCTGAAAATATGAAAAACAAGAAATTTAGACTTTTCCCAAAGAGAATTAAATTTATCCCGGCGTTAAAAATTTTAATTATAGATACGTTGTTTGGTTTAACACGCAGTATTATTCGTGAAATTGATAAATTTGATCAAAATGACATTGTGAGAGGATTATTTTCAGATATACACGGTGTATTTATATCTAAATCTTTAATAAGAGATATAAATTCATCTTTTGATTCCAGTAGTAGGAATAAGTTTATAAATAATGACTTTAATGATAATTTAAAATTACTTAATAATTTGTTTGAAAAGTTAAGCAGTTTAGTAAGGAAGAGATGTGTATTCCACGAAGGAGGAGTGTTTTTTCTAAGTGAGCACACGGTAGAACAGCTATCCAGATATCTTTTGTCCGATATATATGGTATACCATCTAGGTTTCATAAAGAACTTAAACTATCAGAATTAAACTCAATAGCAGAACAAAATAATAGTGATGATTATTATAAAACCGAACAAATTTCAACTGTGTCAGGTATAGTAAACACAGAACAATTAGAAAAAAGGTTCAGCGTAGGGTCATATCACAGAAATAACTTGCGTTCAAAAGTATTTATCGAAAGCATATACGAAGATGCTATCAAAAAAATTGACGTTGACACTAAAGGATCATTTGAAAATAGCGTAATAGAAGAATTAGCTAATAATATTATAAGCAAGGGTTTCATAAAATCATCTATTAACCTCTCTTTAACATATTCAAATGTTCGCAAATATATTTTAGATAAAATTTCTCCACACATTAATGATATTATTACTGCTGCAGACATATTGGTATCAGTTGGAATGTCTATTTCAGACATGAAGTCTAGCTGTATATCAAATAAAATTTTCTTTGAAAAAATGAATAAGAATTGTGAAGAAATAACAGAAATTATACGTGATATTCCTGAGGGCACTTTCTCAAATATGATTCAGAGCAATGTTCGCTTTGGATCAGACGGACACTTGAATATAGTTCATAAGAGAAGTAAGTTTTCCTCAAAAATAAAGGAGTTGATTATAGAAACAATATTTAATTTGTCAAATAGTATTATTCACGAAATTAGTAAATTTAAACAAAGTGAAATAGTAAAAGGTTTGTTTTCATATACTCATGGAATGTTTATATCTAAATCATTAATAAGGAATATAAATTCATTTTATTATTACAATAGGCTTCCAAGTAGTAACTTTGATGATCATTGGGATTTGCTCAATAGTTTTTTTGAAAAAGTGTTAAATATGGTAAAAAAGTCCTGTATATTATTCGAGGGAAGACTATTTCTTCCTGATATGCATACAGCAAAAATACTTTCTAAATACTTTTTATCAGATATGTACGGTATTCCGTCTATATTCCATAAAAAGATTGAATTATCTGATGATCCAGTATCAACTTACAATATTAAATCACCTGGTGATGATACGATTGATAGTTATACAAAAGTAGAATCAAATTTACCAGAAGAGTCAAAGTTTATTCCAAAAATAAATCCAAATTGGAATCAAATGCTTATAACATCTTTGAATATATATGAATTAGCTTTATCAATGATAAAGCTGGACAAGGAAGAGTTTGAGAATCATTTCATAAATAAGATGAAGCAATCATCATTAGTAAAAAAACATTTTAATGCAAAAGAAAGTATTGCTATTGACCTTTCTATAACATATGCCCGCATTAAAGGTTATATTTTAGAATCATTTTATCCTTTATTGAAAGAAAGCGAAGAAGAAATAAAAAATACAATAAAAATACACGATGGTATAACTTTATCTGGACTGGAACATGCTTATGTATCAAATGAAAAATTCTTCACTAAGTTGCGCGAATTCCGTGGAAAATTAATAAAACGTATTAAAGATTCCAGTGATAGCACATTAAGTGATTTGATCCAATACCTTATACATTTGAAACCAAAAACAGGAGCTCATAAGAAAATATTGATGAAAAAAAAGAGGAGAGTTACATTTAGCAAATCTATAGCACAGCTATTAATTAAAAATATTTCCAGCGTTCCAGAAAAAGTTGTAAATGCAATTAAAATGCTCCCTCCCTCTAAACTTGTAGAAGAACACTTCTCTCTTTTTTATAATTTGTATATTGATAATGTATCATTACTAAAAGTAAAATCAGCGTTTGACTTTACACGGGAAAAAGTAATGAATGATCCTATCTTAGTTTCGTTAGTAGATAAAATTTCTTTAGATATGGTAAGTAAATTCGGAAATAGAAAGAATTCTAGAGTATCAATAAGTACTTATAAAATCATCAATAGTAATATTGTTACTGACAAGTTATCAACTTATAACTATATAAGAAAATTAGTAAGAGAGGAGGTTATTTTACTTAAAAACAATATAAGTGAATCTATTATGGTTATGTATGGCGATAAAATTAAAACTGCAGATCAAAAAATAAAAAATGAAATACTAGATAAACTAGAATCAGATCTAATTGAAACGTCTATAAAACTATATAGAGGTTTATGTGTTAAAACATACAAATCAAAAATAGCAACTAGCCAGAAGTGTAGCCTGTAATTGGATAAATTTAATAGTGATAGTTGATAAATTCGTTGATAACTAGATATGAGGAATTAATCTTAAAAAAATTTATTGTTAATACTAGAGAAGGTATAAACTATGGATTATTATGCCAAGTTAATAAAGTAAAAATTAATCTCCATAGTTAGGTATTTGTATATGTGTCTATATAATTCAGTTAATAATTTCAATGTAAGTAACGTTGATAAAAATATTAAAAGCGATCAGTGTGGTAGCACTTCTGAACAATCATCCTGTCAATACCCAAACATAAGTAAAAATAAACAGTTAAATTGTTGTATTAGTGTCTTACAAAGATATAAATCATTACATGATATTTTAAATTTGTCTAGTCATGATGAATTATATCAAGAAGATAACTACGAAGAAAAATTATTACCTCCCAATATATTTAAATTGTCCTACTTAAATAACTCTAATTTAACTAATTACCATACTGAACAATTATATACATCTAGTTCTGTAAAGAGAACATTAGCAGAAGATGAACCATCGTCAGTAACAAATTCAAAAAGAATAAAAAAGGAACTTACACTAAAATCATATCGACGCAATAATCTATATGTTTCAGACTTCAATGAAAGTATATATAAAGATGCTATTAAAAAAATAGACATTGATAGTAAAGGAATATTTAAGAATAGTGTACTAGAAGAACTAGACCCCACCATTAAAGATAGAGGGTTTATAAAATCTTCTGCTGATTTATCTGCAACCTATTTTAACTTAAAAAAATATATTTTAGAGAAAGTTAATCCTTTCCTTAACGAAATTACTCCTACTTCAGATATAGTAATAACTCCAGGAATGTCCATCTCAGACTTGATATTTAATTGCATATCCAATAGTAATTTTTTTGAAATGCTTAGTGAAAACTGTAGAAAAATGTTAATAAACATAAGAGCAACCTTTGATGAGGTATTACCCCATATACTTCAAAATTACATCAATTTTAAACACAATGATTCTTTTAAGAAAACTAAAATTTTCCTAAATAAAAAAAAGCTACTCCCAATAGTAAAAGAATTAGTTATAGATACAGTACTAAAATTGCCAGATAGTATTATTCATGCAATTGAAAAGTTTGATCAAAATGAAGTTATAAGTAGTTTGTTCATAGATTTCCATGATGTCTTTATCTCGAAATCATTTATGAAAAGAAATATAATTCCCATCATTAATTCCAATAAAAATAAATTTGTAAATAAAGAAGTTGATAATAATTTAATATTTTTTAATAACTTACTTGAAAAAATAGGAAACTTATTAAAAACGTCTTGTATATTCAATGAAAGAGTAATTTTGCTAGGAGAATATGAGGTAGAACAATTAGCTAAATATCTATTGTCAGATATATGTGGCATGCCAGCTAAATTTCACAAAAAACTTAAATTAAATTTTGGAAATATAGAAGACCACCAAAAACTAATTGATTATGATGATTTAGATAAGCATTGCAAAAAAAACATGGTAACCTCCCCCTCCGTAAAAGAATTACAGCAATTTACAAAAATAAATTTAGAAAATATAGCAAATACCAATAGCTATGAAGTAATTAACAAAATAATTGAAATAGATGGTAGTTTAAAACAAGCAGAAGCTACATCAATCATAAAAAATAATAATCAACTAAGACAATACATAGCAATAAAAGAGTTGAATTTACGGTCATACCATATAAATAATTTGCGCCATAGAGAACACACCTCGAGCATATATGAACATGCTATACAAATGATTAACATTGATAATATGGAATTATTTAAGAATAGCGTACTAAGAAATCTAAATGTGATCATAAAAAGAAGGAATTTTACTAAATCTTTTATCAATCTTTCATTGACATATTCAAATGTTCGTAAATATGTTTTAGATATCATTTCCCCACACATTGATAACATTATACTTACTGCAGATATAAAAATAACTCATGAAATGTCTATTTCAGATATAAAGTATAAATGTCTATCAAATACTGTTTTTTTTAAAAAATTAGATAAAGTCTGCAAAAAAACAGCAGAAAAAATAGTTACTATTCCAGATGATAATTTCTCACATATTATTCAAAGTCACATTAATTTTGATTCTGAAGGGCGCCTAAATATTACACATAGGAAAAATGAATTTTTCTCAGAAATAAAGTCGTTAATTATAGAAACAATATCTAATCTCCCCCAAAGCATTATCAATGAAATTAATAAATTTGAACAAAATGAAATATTAACAGGGGTATTTTCAGTCACACACGGAATACTTTTACCAAAGAATTTGATAAGGACTCTAAATTTACTTTTTAATCGCAATATGCTTTCTTATGATAGCTTCGAATGTACTTTATATCTTAGTAGTATGATTAGAAAAATAGGAAATATAGTAAAAGAATACCCTATATTCCACAAAGGAAAATTGTTTTTTCTAAACGAATATGCAGAAAAAACATTATCTACATACTTATTGGGTGACATATATGGAATTTATGACAAAACAATCACCAAAAAATTAAATTGTGATATAAATTTTATGCCCCTCCTAGGTATATATGAACAGGATTTATCTATGATTGTAATCGACAAAGAAGAGTTTGAAAATTCTTTCATAGATAAACTTAAACAGACAACACAATTAGATAAATATTTCACTAAAAAAGGAAAAGTCGATATTGACCTTTCTTTAACCTACTCTCGCGTTAAAAACTATATGTTGGAAAAGTTTTACCATTTCTTAAAAGAAGTTGAAGAAAATACAAAAATAAAATTGTATCATGGCATGACTTTAGATGATTTGAAAATATCATATATATCAAATGAAAAATTATTTCATCAATTACGAATGTTTTGCAGTGATTTAAACGACTTCATTAAAAATTGCACTAATAGCATATTAATTAATTTGATTCAGTGCGTTGTATATTCAAAGATAGAATCATCACAAAAGATAGTGCTAAAAAAAGATATGAGAGCTGTATTTCATGAAGATATATCAATGCTATTAATTAAAAATATCCCTAAAGCATCAAAAGCAATTGTAACTGCAATTAAATCATTAACTCAATCCAAACTTGTAAAAATGCATTTCTCTTTGCTAGATGGAGTGTACGTTAATAATACATCTTTAATAAAAATCAAATTGGCATTCGAGTATACGCAAAATAAAGTGGAAAATGACAAACTATTAATTAGCTTAGTAAATAAAATTGCTCTAAATGTAAATACTATTGATAAATACGAGCATAGTAGTTTTAATAAAATTATCAATAGTCACATCGTTTTTGAGGATATGACTGCCTATGATTATATAACAAAGTTAGTAAAGGAGGAAATATATGCTCTTAAAAATTCCTTAGCTGCATCCGTGAAGATTATTAATAATGGTAAAATTGAAAATGCCGATCAAAAAATAATGTGTAAAATATTAGGTAATATTGAATCGCACTTAATTGAAATATGCGTAAATTCATACAAAATTTACGTATTAAAACATGTAAATCAATAATTAAGACGCAGCTGACTGTCTTATTTATCTAAACTCCATTCACAATTATGAAAAACACCAAATAACTGCGATGATAAACAATCATCCCATATTTTATGCCTTAAAATACCAACTAAAAAAATATAATTAAAGCAGATCATGAGCAAAAAATAGCATTACATACTTAGCCACCACAAAACACATAACAATAAATACGGTACTACAAGCATTAATAAAAATACAGGGCCAAAATAGCAACACTAACAACAAGTCATTGCATAAGAATAAAATGTATTTTTTATAAGTTACCTATGCACTACGTGCTAACACCAAAAACAACCTTTTACGTAAATTCACTGAAAATAGTAAAATTACATAAGGCAACTGTGCTCAATAAAATTTCTAATGCAAAAGAAAACATAAATACATACATTCTAACTACACCACCCGTGGTAGATTATACACATACTTAATATTAATTAGCAAGGAAAAGACAATGCAATCATGCAACATAAGTGATCATACAATGAATATTATTCATAATAAGATTGAAACTGCAGATAAAAAATAAAATTTTAGAGATACTATGTGTAACTCTATCAACCCATTGTAAATGCAGCGCACATAAATTTACGTATAGGGCCGTATAGGGCATATAAATCAAAATAGGAAATAAAAATTCCTAATAATCACACTTATGGTACTTAAATAAAAGTTTAAAAACATAAATGATGATTTTGAAAAATTATTTTTACTAAAATTAAGATAAGTGTACAATCTACACCTGTCATGAAGAACTGGGTTATTTTAGTTTGTTTAGGTTTTTACATATATGTATCCATATTGTTCAAGCAATAATCTCAATGTAAGCGATGTTAGCAAAGCAGAAAATATTTCAACTAATACTGCTCATGGCACTGACGGTAGTGACCAAGTCCCATGTAAGTACTCGTGCGAAAGTAAGAATAAAGATTTAGATTATTATGCTAGTGTTTTACCTGAAGGTGGGTCTTGCTATGATCGTTTGGATTTTGACACTGTTTCCACCCATGAAAAATTATACCAAGATAATAATTGTGAAGAAAAGTTAGTGCCCCTTAGTGTGTTTGAATTAAATGAGGTATGTGGATCTAACATATTAGAAACAACTATTTGTTCAGGCAGTGAACAACTTACTACTCCTAGCGCACTAAAACGTCCCTTTGTTAAATATGAACCTGAGTTGGAATTATCAAACAAAAAAAGAATACCACTTGTAACAGTTACCGAACCAACAATAGATATCATTGGAAATATCAAACAATCATCACTACAGTACTCAACTAACAAACAACTTAAAAATTGTAAAAAGTTAGAAGGATATGTAACCCCAAAAGAACTAAGATTGAGGTCATATCATCGAAATAATATGTGTCATGCAGAGTTCAATGCAAGCATATATAAAGATGCTATGAAAAAAATTGATATTGATAGTAAAGGGTTGCTTAATGATATTGTATTAGAGGAAGTAAGGAATACCATTAAAAACAGAGATCCTATGAAGTTACGCATTGATCTTTCTGCAACTTATTCAAATGTACGCAGGTATATTTTAGAAATATTTTCTCCATGCATTAATGATATCATTCATACTTCGGATATATTAATAACACCTGGAATGTCTATTTCAGACTTAATGTTTAGTTGTACAACAAATGATGTATTTTTTGATAAATTGCGTGAAAATTGTGAAAAAATATTAAAAAATGAACGTGAAATTTCTAATAGTTCTTTGTCACGTTTATTCCAGAGTTATATAAATTTCTGTTCCGATAATAAGAAAGGAAGAATTAGTTCGCAGAAAAATAAGTTTCTACCAATATTAAGAGACCTGATTATAGGGACAATATCTGATTTACCTAATCGTATTATATCTGAAATTAAAAAATTTGATCCAAGTGAGATAATTAACAGTCTGTTCTTAGACTCTCATGGTGTATTTATATCAAAATCATTAATAAGAAATTTAGTATCTTTTTTTAATTCTAGCAAGGATGAATTTGTATTAAATGTTGATGGTGATAATAATTTAAATTTATTAAATAAGTTGCTTGGGAGAATAGGAAATTTGGTAAGAACGTTCTGTATCTTCCATGAAGAAGTGTTATTACCGAATGAGCCCATGGTAGAATGGATTTCTAAATATCTCCTGTCAGATATGTACGGTATTTCTGCCTCATTTCATAAAAAACTTAAACTAACTACCGTAGATATACCAGAATCTCAGGATGATGTTAGTTTCGAGCCAGAACATAAAAAGCATGTTTCACCTATTAATACTGTCGAAGAAAAGTTTGGTCTATCTGAAGTTGATACTATAGTTTATAACGTCATTAACACCAAAATAGATATTGGATACAATAGTGATCAGGATGAAATAAAATTGCTCAAAAAAGATGAAACAAAGTTAGAAGAGCATACAAAATCAATAAGGTTTAATCTGAGACCTTACAATCGAAGCAACTTGAACTCTGCAGAGTTTACTTCAAATATATACGAAGATGCCATCAAAAAAATTGACGTTGATAGTAATGCTTTGTTTAAAGATGTTGTATTAGAAGAAATAAAAAGTTCTATTGTAGGCAAAGGATTTATGAAATCATCTATCAACCTTTCATTAACTTATTCAAATATTATTAAATATATTTTAGATAAAATTTCTCCTTACATTTCTTATATTATAACTACTTCGGATGTTATAATAAATACTAATATGTCTGTATCAGACATTAAGTATAGCTGTATATCTAATGAGATTTTTTTTAAAGAATTAAGCTATAATTGCATAAAAATTGCGGATGAAATAAAATTAATTCCAGACAATACTTTCTCAAACATAATTCAAAGTCATGTTTCTTTTGGTTCAGATGGACGCTTTAACATTCGTCACAAAAAAAACAAATTTTGCTCAAAAATAAAATTGTTAATTATTGATACAATAAATAATTTACCCAGCAACATTATTAATGAGATTAAAAAATTTAAGCCTCATGAAATTGTTAAAGGCACCTTTTCATGTATTCATGGTGTATCTATATCAAAAAACCTAATGAGAAATTTAAATTTATTTTTCAATTATAGTAAAATTTCAAATGACAGACTTAGTTTAGATTTACTCAAAAATTTATTTATAAAAGTATATAACCAAGTAAAAACATCGTTTATATTCCATGAAGGAAATATTTTTTTTCCAGATGAACCTACAGCAGAAACATTATCCAGGTATCTATTGTCGGACATGTACGGCATTCCTGCCAAGTTTCACAAGAAACTTAAAATATCCCCTGAAAGCAGCGAAAAAACTCATGAGTTCATTGATAGTATTAATTTAGAAAAAGACAATATGGTTAATGAACACATGAATATAGAATCAAAATTGCTAAAAAAATCTATCCTCGCACCTCAAAAAAAATCGAAGTGGGAACCAGCCCTTATAACATCTTTAAATATATATGAACTAGCTTTATCAATGATAAAAATTGACAAAGGAGATTTTGAAAGTTCTTTCATAGATAAAGTTAGACATACATTTTTGATAAAAGAGCATCTTAGTAAAAAAGGAGAAATTAATATTGATTTCTCAATAACATATGCTCGTGTTAAAAATTATATTTTGGAAACTTTTTACCCTTTCTTAAAAAAAATTGAAGAAGAAACAAAAATAAAAATAAATATATATCCCAGTATAACTCTAGATGAATTGCAGTATTCATATATATCAAATGAGAAATTCTTTAGTAAGTTACGTGAGTTTTGTAATAAAGTCACTAAGAACATAGAAAACTGCGCCACTAACAGAATAATTGACTTAATGCAGTGCGTTTTACGTTTAAATGACGGATTCAAAAAAAAAATAGTGCTAAAAAAAAGAAGAAGAGTTGCGTTTCATAAAGATATGGTAAAACTTTTAACTAGAAATATTTCGATAGTACCCGAAGTAATTATAAGTTCCATCAAATCATTACCACGCCCTAAAATTGTGGAGGAATATTTATCTCCTTTTCACGGTATATATATTGACAATTCATCATTATTAAAATTAAAATCGGCCTTTGATTTTACTCAAAAAAAAATAATTTGCGATCCGGTATTAGCTGGACTAGTTGATAGAATTTCTCTGAATATTATTGATAAATTTGGAGATGGAAAGAATGCCTGCATATCACTCTACCTGTATAAGATTATTAATAGCTATACTGTTTGTGGAGAATTATCCACGTATAACTATATAAGAAAATTAGTAAGAGATGAATTGCCAATTATTAAAGACAAGACTCTTAATGATCCTATCATGATTATGCATAATGACAAAATCGAGGCCGCAAATCAAAGAATGATATCTGAAATATTCGATAAAATTGAATCAGATCTAATTGGAATATCTATAAAATCATACAGAGAGCTGTGCATTAAAACATATAAGTCAAAATTAAATACAGTAATTTTAAAAAAATTATTTTTACTATAATTGATATGGGTGTACAATCCTTACTCCAGCTGTAGGTATTCTTTTGTCTTTTGTTTTTTTACTTCTTAGGTTCTTTGAATGTATCCATGCCGCTCAACAAATGATTTTGATGTAACTAATGCCGATGAAATTAAAGATATTGCAAGTGATAGCAGTGTTAGTAAAGTATCTTGCATAAATCAATGTGAGAATAAAGATCAAGAATCGTATAATTACGTAGGTTTTTTTCCAGAATCTGGATCTTTACATGATTTTTTAAAACTTCCTACTAATGATAATTTATGCCAAGATGATAGTTGTATAGAAAGATTATTAGTACCTGATGTTTTTAGCGACACCTTTGAAAACACTAAGTTAAGTAAATCTGAACTGGTAAGCGCTACTGATAGCTGTAATGCTCATCAGTCTAGTGCCAAAAAACTTCCACTAGCTGAATATGAAGCATCTTCAACAGAATTAATCCCTAAAACAGAAGATATTCAAGACACAGATAATGGAAAATATTCTGATTCGTCATCTGTAATGTTTACCGAAAGAAAACACAATGTATATGAAATGTCAGGAATACACGTAGTAAGAAAAGAACTAAAATTAAAATCGTACCATAGGAATAATTTGTCTTATAAAGAAACCAACGCAAATATATATAGAGATGCTATTAAAAAGATTATTGTTGATAGTAATAAATCATTTATTAATTTTGTGTTGGAAAAAACAGAAAATAACTTTAAAAGAAAGACTATCGTAAAATCGTCAGTTGATATTTCCAAAACTTATTCAAATCTTAGAAAGTATATCCTGGAAAAACTTTCGCCTTTCATTGATGAGATAATGCCTACTGCAGATATATTGATTAGTGCTGAAATGTCTGTTTCAGATTTAAGATCAGCTTGCATATCGAATGATGTTTTTTTTGAAAAATTACGTGAAAACTGCGAGAAAATTGTTACAAATATTATTTGCACTTATAATGATAATCTGGAACATATATTCCAGTCTTCTATTAGATTTGAAGCAACTAATGACTTGAGCGGAATGCATAAGGATGTTTTGTTTATCCCAAACAAGAGTATCTTTATTCCGAAATTAAAAGAGTTAATTATCGATACAATATCTAATTTACCCAACAGCATTATTAGTGAAATTGAAAAATTCAGTCAAAATGATATTGTGGACAGTATCTTTTTGAACGTGCATGGCATATTCATTTCAAAATCATTAGTGAGAAACATAAATTATTTTTTCAAATCCAATAAAAATAAACCGATAAGTAATGATTTTGATGATAATTTAAATTTATTTAATGTATCGCTTGGAAAATTAGAAAGGTTAGTAAAAGAATCATGTATATTTCACGAAAAAGTCATTTCACCTAATGAATCTATAGTAAAGCTATTATCTAAATATCTACTCTCTGATATGTATGGTATATCTAGCAAATTTCACCATAGACTTAAGGCTTGTGATGAAAATGTAGAAGAGTCTGATGATTTTCCGGAAAATGAATTTGAAAATGAGGCCAAACAAACCGAATCAACTCTAGCCGCAAAAAACAGCATTCAGTTAGAAAGATTCATAACTTTAAAAGAATTAAGACCTAGAGTATACCATCGTAATAGATTTATTTTTAGAGAATTTACTGCAAATATATATGAAGATGCCATTAAAAAGATTGATGTTGATGACAAGGGATCATTTAAGAACATTTTATTAAATGAGCTGGATAGCTATATTACAAAGAGATGGTTTGTAAAGTCATCTATGGATATTTCATTAACTTATTCAAATGTTCGCAAGTATGTTTTAGATAAAGTATCTCCTTATATTAACGACATTTTAAAAAACATGGATGTATTAATAACTGTTGGAATGTCTATATCTGATATGAGATTTAATTGCACTTCAAATGAAGTTTTTTTTGAAAAATTGCGTGAAGGCTGTGAAAAAATTGAAAAAGATACAAGAATGATTACGGACGATGTTTTGTTAAAAATAATTCAGTCTAATATAAGCTTTGGTTCTGACGGACGAATAAACATATCTCACTTTGTTAGGATAAACAAAATTTTATCTGAATTAAGGACATTGATAGCAGAGACAGTATCTAATTTACCAAATAGCATTATTCACGTAATAAAAAATTTCAAACAAACTGAAGTTGTAAAAGGTTTGTTCTTAGATGTTCATGGTATATTTGTCTCCCGGCATTTAATAAGGACCCTGAAGTCATTCTTTGATTTTAACAAAGTAGAAGAAAGCTTTAAATATGATGTAGATTTTTTTAATAATTTGCTCATAAGATTGGTAGAAAAAGTTGATGAATACCCCGTACTTCATCAAGGAAAACTATTCTTTCCAGACAAGTATACGACAGAAATAATATCTAGGTATTTGTTGTCAGATGTGTATGCTATTACCGCCAAACTTAGAAAAAAGATTAAAATATCTGATAAAACTGAAAACAGTGAAGGTGAAGAAGAATTTAAGGAGTCCATTAACATTGTTAATGTTAATCCTAGTTATAAAAATAATGTGGCACCAATGGTTTTACCCCAAACTATGGGGGCACAATCCATTGAAAAAGAAACAGATCTTTCAAACGAAAAATTAAAATGGGACCCAACTCTCATAACATCTTTAAATATATACGAATTAGCTATATCAATGATTAAAATTGATATAGGAAATTTTAATCATTCTTTCATAGATAAAATTAAACATTCACCATTGGTTAAAAAATATCTTGAAAAAAAGGGAAAAGTCAACATTGATCTTTCTGTAACGTTTGATCGTATAAAAAGTTATATTTTGGAAAAATTTTACCATTTCTTGAAGGGAATAGGAGAAGGAACAAGATTGAAAATAAAATTGTATCAGGGCATGAGTATACGTGAACTAGAAGATAACTACGTATCAAACGAAGAATTCTTTAGTAAGTTACGTGAATTTTGTGCTAGCCTAACCGAGAGTATTGAAGGTATTACTGATACTACATTAATTGATCTTATGAGATGCTTTATACTTTCAGAGTCTAGAAGACCAAAGAGACTGGTAATAAATAAAAGCATGGCAATAAAGTTTCATGAGGACATAGCACGAATATTAATCAAAAATATTTCTAATCTCCCGGAAATGATTGTGAGTGCCATTAAATTATTGCCAAAATCTACTCTTGCTAGAGAGCACCTATCCCCCTTTTATGAAATGTATATAGACAATATTTGGTTACTAAAAGTAAAGTCGATATTTGATTGTGCTCATGATAAAATAATTGATGATCCACTATTAAGCTGGCTAGTAGACAAGGTATCTACTGATATGATTGATAAATTTAGCACTGGAGATAGAACGAAAGTATCAAAGCAGCAGTATAAACTCATCAATGGTCATATTGCCTGCATAAAGCTATCTGCATATAAGTACATAAAAAAAATAGCAAGGGATCTTATGACTGCACGTAAGGACGATATTAGTGCTCCTATCCTTATTATGGATAATGATGAAATTAAGACAGCTGATCCAAAAACTAGACGTAGGATATTATGTATGGTTGAATTGAGCTTAATCTCAGTATCCATAAATATATATAGAAAGCTATGTCTTGACGCCTACAAGTCAAAAATAGAAAACAAATGCTTGGATTTATGATATTTAAGTAAAATTTATGCCGTCAGTACAATAGGTTTTGAAAAATTTATTTTCACTTTAATTGATATGGATGTACAATTGCCACTAAACTTGCTGGTGTTGATTTGTTTTTTTGTCATTTAGGTCACAATATATGCATCCGTATCACACAGGAGATAATTTTACTGTAGGTGATGTTGATGAAAAAAAAGATATTACAAATTACCAAAATTGCTACTCATGCAAAGATCTTTTAGAGTTACATCAAAACTATAATTATACGGAAGAATTGTTGCTTCCTGATATATTCAAATTAGATAAATTAGAAGAAAGTAATTTAAAGGTAGATATTAATAATTGTTACCCTGAGAAACCACATGAGTCTTGTTCATTGAAGAGACCATTTAATGATGATGAAACACCATCAATAAATATAAAAAGGATAGGTATTAACCTTATCATTGATAACAATGAAGAGGAAGGTACATCATATTCAACATTTAATGAACGAATGACAATAATAAAAAACATTGAACAATCAGCGCAGTCACCTGAGGTACATATGTGTACTAATCTAACGACCAAGACTAAAGGTCTTGATTCCTATAGAGCACCTACATCTATTGATGTAAAAAATATACACATTAAACACGAACTACCTTGCTATGCAGTAAAAAAAGAACTGAAATTAAAATCGTATCGTCGAAATTACCTATCGCGTAGCGAATTTACCACAACCATATATAAGGATGCCATTAAAAGCATTGTAGTTGATGCTGATAATTTGTTTAATAAGGCTGTATTAGAGAAGATAAGGACGAATTATCTTAAAAATAAAATAAAATATTTAGTAAAATCAAAATTATCTATTGACCTTTCCCGAACTTATTCTAATGTGCGAAAATATATTTTAAAGAAACTCTATCCTTTTCTTGACGATATTATTCTCACCCTAGATGTACCAATAACACCTGGCATGTCTGTTTCAGAATTGAGGCATAATTGCCTATCAAATAAAATTTTCTTTGAGAAATTAAGTAAAAACTGTAGAAAAATTGCAGAAGATGTACGTATGAGCACCTATGATTCTTTGTCGCATGTATTTCAATATAGTATTAGTTTTTACTCTAATGACAGTACAAACTCCACTTGCGAAAAGATTAATTTCTCCCCATTGAAAAAAAAATTCCTACCTGAATTAAAGATTTTGGTTATGAATACAATATTTAATTTACCAGACAGTATTGTTAGTGAAATTAAAAAATTTGATAGAAATAATATTTTGAATAGTTTTTTTTTAAAAATGCATGGTATATTGATATCCAAATCATTGATAAGAAATCTTGAATTACTTTTTAATTCCAATAAAAACAAATTTATAAATGGTGGATCTGATGATGACTTAGATTTATTTAACGACCTACTAAAAAAAATAGGAGAATTAGTAAAAACATCATATATTTTCGATGAAGTGGTATTTTTTCCAGACAAACCTACACTTGAAAAATTATCTAAATATCTATTATCAGACATATATGGTGTATCTTCTAGATTTCATAATAAACTTAGTTTATTTAATGAAAAAGCAGATGAGCGTCAAGTCTCAAATGATAATAATTACAATAAAAGCTCAGAAACTAATATTTATGTAAAAGAAAAATATCAACTTTCAGAATTAAGCAATATAAAAAAATCAGATCCTGTAACATCAAATATAGCGGATAAAGAGATAGAAATTAGCGATAAATACAAACATAGTAAGATAGTAGAAAAATCACCCATAAAAAATTCTAGTCAACTAGAAGGAGGAGTGATTTCAAGAAGATTCAATCTTTCAGCCTACCATAAAATCAACTTATTTTCTACCAAAAATACTGTGAGTATATATGAAAAAGTCATTGAAGTAATATGTATTGATGATGAAGAAACATTTAAGAATAGTGTATTAAAAGAACTTAATGGTGACATAATAGGTAAAGGATTTATAAAATCATCAATAGATGTTTCATTAGCTCATTCAAATATTCGCAAGTATGTCCTAAATAAAGTATCACCATATATTAACGATATTATAACTACCACAGACATTTTAATAACTCCTGATATGTCTATCCACGACATGAAACTTAAATGCATATCCAATAACTTTTTTTTTGAAAGGTTGCGTGAAATATGTGAAAAACTAGTAAGAGATGCTCATTTAATTCCAGAAACTACTTTCTCAAATATAATTCCCACTCACATTAATTTTGGCTCCTCTGGGCGCATAAGCATTCGTCGCAAGAAGAACAAATTTTACTCAGAAGTAAAATCTTTGGTCATGGAAACAATATCTAATTTGCCTGATAATATTATCAATGAAATTAAAAATGTTAAAGAAGGTGAGATTATAAGAGGTTTATTCTCAAAGATACATGGCGCATTCTTATCAAAATCCTTAGTAAGGAATATAAAATTGATGTTTGACTCTAACAAAATTCAAAGTAAGGGTAATTTTGATTTATTCGACAAATTACTTATAAAAATACTAAATTTAGTAAAAACATCACTTATATTCCACGAAGGAAAATTAGTTTTTCCAGACATCTACGAGGCTAAAACAATATCTAAATATTTACTCTCAGATATGTATGGTGTTCATTTTAGATTTAATGAAAACCCTCAGAAAATATTGTAGAGCACACGATATACCATATTAACAAACTCTAAATACATCAATATATTTATTTAATATTGATAACGAATTCACAAAACTAAAAATGTGAAATTTAAATTTTATGTCTTTATATAAATATATAAACTACCCCCAAATAGTAAGGAAGTTGATTAAAATTGTTACTACCTCAGAATAGTATGAGATATATAATCTAGTAAGTAAATGATAATTAACAATTTGATATAAGTATAATATCCTTTGATATCAATTTTTTAAACTTTAATTATACCAAATTAATAATAGTTAATTTAATTATTACTTTATGATATATTTATTAGGACAGGTGTACAATTCAGGCAGTGTAGTTTATTTTTATAATTTAGGTCTTGCTACATGTACCCGTATAATTTCGATAGCAATTTTACCGCAAGCAACGTCGACGAAACTAACAATACCACAGGTGATATTAACAATAGTACAGCTGATCAAATACCACAAATAAATATATTACCAAACAATGACCAAGATTTGGATTATTACCTCAGTATTTTAGCAAATGATAATTATTATCTTAGTATTTTAGCAAAGGATAGATCATCCTGTGATTTTTTAAACATCTCCACTAATGATAGCTTACCTCAAAATAGTGATTATGAAGAAAAACTACCTCTCTTTAACTACCATGAACAACCATCTACATCTTATGATGTTAGCTGTGAATTTAACGAATATGCCCCTCATTTAGCACAACCAATCCAAGAAGAAAATAGTTTTCATGATATTGGGGATAAAGAATTTTGTGATACTTATGATACATCGCATCTAGCATTTGCTGAACAAATTACAACGGCTCCCATTACAAAAAACATTGAACAATTTTCACAATTCTACACAACTGATAATAAAAATACTAACTGTGAGCAACCAAAACAATCTGTGGTAAAAAAAGAACTAAAACTAAGATTATATCGTAGAAATAATTTATCTTATAAGGAATTCAATGCAAGTATATATAAAGATGCCATTAAAAAAATTGATATTGATGATAATAAATTATTTAGAAACAGCGTATTAGAAGAAATTGGTAATTCTCTAAAAAATAGAGCTGTTATAACTTCATCTATTGACCTTTCTGTAACCTATTCAAATGTAAGAAAATACATTGTAGAAAAATTTTCTCCTTACCTTAATGAGATTATACCTTTTACAGATATATTGATAACCGAAAACATGTCTTTTTCAGATTTAAGATCTGCTTGTATATCAAATGACATTTTTTTTGTAAAACTTCGTGATGGTTGCGAAAAAATTGTAAATGATATACGTGTAACTTCTGATGATTATTTATCACATATATTTCAAAGTTATATTAATTTCAGTTCAATGGATTACTCAAATTCTAATTATAGTAATGTTAAGCTTCTTCCGAAGAAACATAAATTTTTGCCGAAATTGAAAGAATTGATCATAGATACGATATCCAATTTGCCCAATAGCATTATTGGAAAAATTGAAAAATTTGATGAAAATGAAGTTAAAAATGGATTATTTTTAGATTTGCATGGTGTATTTTTATCCAAATCCTTAATAAGGAGTCTAAGCTCATCCTTCAATTCTAATAAAATTAAATTTATAAATGGCAAGAATAACGATGATTTAAATTTATTAAATAGTTTATTTGAAGAAATAGTAAATTTAATCAAAACATCATGCATATTTCACGAAAGAATAATTTTACCAAATGAATCCATAGTAGAAAAACTATCTAAGTACTTGTTATCAGATATGTATGGCGTGCCTGCTAAATTTCATAAAAAACTTAAATTATCCACTAAGGATAAAGAATTAAGTGATAACATTAATTTGATAAATGATTACCCGACTGGTAGACCAAATGATGTCTCTGAGAAAAAAGAACTGCAACCAACAAAATTATACTTAGAAAATATGACAGCTACCGTGATATCAACCCCAGTAGATAAAGTAATAGGGAGCCCCCATGAACTTGAACAAATTTCAACAGCATCAGTAACAAAAAATATTAATCAGCCAGAAAAATATATAACACCCCAAGAATTAAAAATAGGACTGTATCGACGAAATAAATTTCTCCAAAGAGAACTTAGCTCATGTATATACGAAGATGCCGTTAAAAAAATTAACATTGATAGCGACGAATTATTTAAAAAAACAGTGATAGAAAAACTAGAAGGTTATATTGTTAAGAAGGGATTTGTTAAGTCATCCCTAGACATTTCATCGACTTATTCTAACATTCGCAAATATATTTCAGATAAAGTTTCTCCTTATATTAGGGAGATTATAGCTAATTCGGATATATTAATAAATTTTGGCATGTCAATATCAGATATTAAGCACAATTGTATATCAAATATAGTTTTCTTCGAAAAATTACGTGAAAACTGTGAAAAAATTATAAAAGATATAGTTTTTATCAGGGATGATCATTTCTCTAATATACTTCAGACCCATATCAATTTTGGATTTGATGGCCGTTTAAATATTTCCCGGAGAAGAAATAAGTTTTACTCGGAACTAAAGTTGTTAATTATAGAAACAATATCTAATTTGCCCAATGATATCGCCCAAGTAATTAATAATTTTAACCAAAGTGAAATAATTAATGGTCTATTCTTAGAAGTACATGGCGTAAGCATATCTAAGTCACTAGTAAGAAATTTAAGTTTATTTGGTAGATCGCACAAACTCCTAAGCGATAATTTAAATGAAAATTTATATTTACTTAGTATTTTACTTGGAAAATTGGTAGATATAGTAAAGAAATCTTTTATATTCCACAAAGGGGAGTTATTTTTCCCAGACACTCATTCTGCAAATATTCTATCTAGATATTTGATATCAGATATGTATAATATTCCATCTACACTTCATAAAAATCTCAAACTGCTAAATGAAAATATACCAGAATCTGAAAAATTAACTAAAAAAGAAGAATGCCATAAATATATTAAGATTATTAATTTAGGTAGTAGCTACAAAAATAATCTTGATTTTTCTACAAATTTAAGCTCCCAATTGTTAGAAGAAACAACACTCAATTCAAAAAAAAATTCAAAATGGAATCCTAATTCGATAACATCTTTAAATATATATGAACTTGCTATATCGATGATCAATATTGATAAAGAAGATTTTGAAAAACATTTTATGGATGAAATTAAAGATGTACCCTTAGTGGAAGAATACATTAGTAAAAAGGAAAAAGTATATATTGATCTTTCCGCAACATATGATCGGGTTAAAAGTTATATTTTGGACGCATTGTACCCTTTTTTGAAAAAAAATGAAGAAGAAACAAAAAACAAAATAAAAATATATCATGGCATAACTTTAGATGAGTTAGAACAAGCATATACATCAAATAATGAATTCTTTACAAAATTACAAAAGTTTTGCAGCAAAATTGTAAATAACGTTAAAAACTGTGTCGATAGTACATTAGTTGATCTAATACAGTGCTTTATACATCCAGAAACAGAAGGAGGGAAAGCCCAAAAGATAATCATGAAAAAAAACAGTAAAATTAAGTTTCACAGATATATGGCAAAAATGATAATTAAAAATGTTTCAAACGTTCCAGAAATAATTATAGGAGCAATAAAATTATTACCCAGGTCTAAACTTGTAAAGGAACATCTATCTCCTTTTCATCATATATACGTTGACAATTCATCTCTACTAAAAGCAAAATTATTATTTGATTCTACACATAAGAAAATAACTGATGACCCACTACTAAGATGGTTAATAGACAAAACATCCACAGATATGATTTGTAAATTTAAAGAAGAAAAAAGTATAACACCCTCAAAACGAAGTAATAAATCTATTAATTCTAATGTTGCTCGCAAAAAAATATCAACATACCGTCATATAGGGAAATTGGTGAAAGAGGAGATGATAGTATTTAGAAATACCATAGGTGATAATATAATTATAATGCATCACAATATAATCGAAATAGCAAACCAAGACATAAAATGTAAAATATTAGATAAATTTGAATCAGATTTGATTACATCTTCTGTAAAACTATACAAAAAATTATGCACCAAAGCATATAAGTTAAAGTTGAAAATTACTCATTAAATATAGATATTTAATTAAATATGTTTGTAATAATTTATACTTTAAAACATACAAATCAATAAAAGTAGATAACATATCCTATGCTTATTTACATATATCCCAAAATCAGAAAGTAAATACATAAGTTTTAAATAAATACAATATGTTAAATAAACTATTCTTATAAGCAGCACTGTTATCAGAACTGTTTTTTAAAAAATTGTTTTTACTACAATTAAGATAAGTGTACAATTTACGGCTTCGATAGAGGAAATTATTTTTTCGATTATTAGGTTATGTATATGTATCCGTGTCATTCAAGAGATGGTTATACTGTAAGCAATACTGATGGAAATAAAAATATCAATGACATGTCATCTATGGATACCAACCGGGTTTTATGCAGTAACAATCAGGATATTAGTTCCTTTGTAGATACTTTACAAAAAGATACATCATTATATGATTTTTTAAACTTTCCCGCTCATAATTATTTAAATCCAGATGATATATATAAGGAAGAAAAATTACTCTTTCCTGATGTATTTAAATTGAATAAAATTTGTGAATCCAACCTCGAAACAGCAATTATTAATTATGACAATACTAAATTATCTACGTCTTGCTCAACAAAACGTCCATTGATTGAAAACGAAACACATACAGCACTACCAGAACCAAAAAGAATAAATTTCGAACAAAATATTGGCAGTTGTTCAATCGGAAATTATTCATATTACGATAAATCGTTTGATTACGAAAAACAACTACCAACGGTAGTTGAGTCATCGTCAACGGCACTAATGACTAAGGACACAGATAATCCTCAAAGCACATATGCCAAAGAAGGAAATCATCCGTCATCGATAAAGATCACAAATGAATTATCACAAAACAAGCAATATGTAGATACCAAAACTCCAAGAGAAAATTCAATTAAAAAAGAACTATATCTTGAAACATGTCGTATGAGTAATTTCTGTTATGAAGAAATAACCATGAGTATATATATCCATGCTATTAATAAAATTAATATCGATAGCAGTGGATTGTTTAAAAACATAGTCTTAAAAGAACTTGATGGCATTATTAAAAGCAGGGGATTTTCAAAATCATCCATTAATCTTTCTGTAACTTATTCGAACATACGCAATTATATTATGGATAGAGTATGCCCTTTCCTTAATGATCCTACTACTTCAGATATATTAATAACTCCAGGAATGTCTATTTCAAATTTAAGATCTAGTTGCTTATTAAATCACCTATTCTTTGAAAAACTACATGAAAATTGCATAAAAATAGCAAAAAATATATTTCTCATTTCAGATAATTCTTTGTCATATTTATTTCAAAAATATATTAATTTTAATTTAAGTTCTTGCTTGAACTCAGCAGTTAATGATGGAAATATCATATACACTCAACAAAATAAATTTACCTCAGCATTGAAATACCTAATTGCAGAAATAATATATAATTTGCCCAATAGCATTATTTTTGAAATTAAAAAATTTGATGACGATGAAATTGTAAAATGTTTATTTTTTAAAATGCATGATGTATTTATATCCAGATCTTTTATGAGAAAATTAGGATCCTTATCAGAATCTTATAAAAGTAATCTTCCTAATAGTAGATTATCCGCTAACTCACGCTTGTTTAACAATTTTCTTGAGGAGGTAGAGAATTTAATAATAACGTCATGCATATTGTTCCGTAAAGAAACATTTCTTCCAAGTAAAACAATGATAAGACGATTATCCGAATACCTACTATCAGATATACGTAATGAACATGATGGATTTGGTAAAAACACTAAACTAGCTACTGAAAATGCTTCAGTAGATGTAGCAAATGCTTTCTCGTCAACGACAGTAGATATAAAAATAGAAGATTACAACTGCGAACCCATTGCAACAACGTCAGATATAAATGGCACCAAACAGTTGAAGAGATGTACAGTGTTGAAAAAGTTGTATTTAGTTCCCTATCATCACCATAATTTACATTCTGCAGAATTTACTTCGAGTATATATGAATATGCTATCCATACAATTGACATTGATAGTGACGAATTTTTTAGCCGTACAATAGCAGAAAAGCTGTACGATCATATTAATAGGAGGGGGTTGGATAAGTTATCTATGAGCATTGAATTAACTTATTCAAATGTTAGAAGATATATTTTAGGAAAAGTATCACCCCACATTAATAACATTATTACTAATGCAGATGTGATAATAACTCCTCATATGTCCATATCAGATATAAAGCATAAATGCATGTCAAATATCATTTTTTTTGAAAAACTAAGTGAAAAATGTGAAAAAATTGTAGAAGAGATAAATATAATTCCAGATTTATATTTCTCAAATATTATTCAGAGTTGCATTAATTTTGGTCATCATGAACGTTTGAATATTAATCACAAGAAAAATAAATTTTGCTCGGAGGTAAAATTATTGATTATGAAAACAATATTTAGCTTACAAGATAAAATAGTCAATGAAATAAATAAATTTAATCAAGATAAAATGGTGAGAAACTTATTTTCAAGTATACACGGCATATTTATTAGTAAATCATTAATAAGAAATTTAAATTTATTTTTTAATTCCAATAAGCTTCCAACTAATAGCTTTAAAGATAATATAAACTTACTTAATGATTTACTTGCAAGCTTAATAAATATGGTAAAAACATCACCCATATTTCATGAAGGAAAATTGTTTTTTCCAAATAAACATACATCGGAGAAGCTATCTAAGTATTTACTGGCTGATATGTACGCTATTCCTGCTAAATTTCATAAAAAACTTAAAGTATCTCGTAAAAATATATCAAATCCTAGAACATTAATAAGTAGTGTTGATTTAGATGGAACACATATAAATAACATGATTTATACGTCTAAAATCATAAGATCAAAATTACTATCAACTGAGGAATCAATAAGTTATCATAAAATAAATTCTAAGTGGAATCCAACTTTTATAGCATCTTTAAATATATATAAATTAGCCATATCAATGATTGATATTGATGAAGGAGAATTTAAAAACTCTTTCATAGATAAAAACAAGCACATTTCCTCAGTTAAAAATCATTTTAATAAAAAAGGAAAAATTGATGTCGACCTTTCTGAAACATATAATCGCGTTAAAATATATATCACGGATTTATTTTGCAATTTCTTGAATGAGGTTGAAGAAGAAACAAAGCCTAAAATAGTAATATACGATGGTATGACTCTAGATGAATTTGAGTATTCGTACATATCAAATGATAATTTTTTTGATAAGTTTCGTAAGTTTTGTAGCAAAATGGTCGAACATATTAAAAAATGTACTGATAGCACATTAATTAACTTGGTGCAAAATGTTGTATATTTAAAAACGGAAAAAGAAATGCCTAGAAGAATATTAATCAGACGGAGCGGTAAAGTTAAATTTCACAAAGATGTAGCAAAGATATTGATCAGAAATATATCAACTGCCCCAGGAGTAATTACAAATTTGATCAAGTTATTGCCTCGCAATAAAATCATAGGAGAATATATGTCTCCCTTCCATGAAATTTATATTGATAATACGTGGCTACTAAAAGCAAAATCATTGTTCGAGTTTACTCAAAAAAAAGTATCTGATGATCCCCTATTAAGTTGGTTAATAGACAAAATGTCACTAGACATGGCTGATAGAGTTAGTAGAAAAAATAATGATGCAAAGCAGTCTAGACAGCAGTCTAAACTCGCTGATAGCCACATTGCTTGCAGAGTAAGAAAGTTGGTAAGAGAAGAACTGAATGCATTTAATGATAAATTAGATGATCCTATCATGATTATGAATCATAATAAAATTGAAACCGCAGATCAAAAAATAAGATCTAAAATATTAGATAATCTCGAATCGGACTTAATATCAGCAGCCATAAAGCTATGTAGAGATTTGCGTCTCAAAACGTACGAATCAAGAGTAGTAACTTAAAATTATAACAAACAGCATATATCATATTACTGTCAGCAAGATCATTTATTGCATTGATTTTGGTAAAATTTAGTATATTTTCAAAGAAATTATTACCCATGACTATGAACATATCAAGATGATAATTATTTAGATGCAAACCACAAGTTTACTATAGCAATATACGAGATACCCCCTACCCTATATTGAGGCCAAAATTTATTACGCTTTATATTGTGAACATAAATGCTTTTGTAATGCAAAAAACTTTGACTTATGTGATTACCAGAAGATACACTTTTTAAAATTTACCATCAATAACACATTATATTGATGAGATTATTATGAATAAGGAGCAAACAAAAATTTAATTTATTAAATGCAACTAACAGTTACATTTATCTATTGCCATATACCATCCTAATGTAAAAATTTTAATCGATATGGTATTAACATCAACCAAGAACAATATATTAATTATTGTGCTATCTTCGAAGATAATTTATATTTAATTATTATTAATTTAAAAGTCAAAAATATTCTTTGCACAACATAAAGGTAAGTTTAATGTCGATTAAAATCAAATTATTGCCACAATATAAAGATCATTTACTTGCAAAATAAAAATTACTTATAGATTTAAAAATAACTAGCTGTATTATATTTAATGGATCTTATTTTAATTTAAGAATATAAAAATATGTAGCCAATTTAATGTCTTAGAAATTTATTTTTACTTTAATCGATATAGCTGTACAATGTACAGCTAAGCATAAATTTTTTATTTAGGTTTCGATATATGTACCCATGTCATTCAGGGGATAGTTTTTCTGTAAATGAAGTTGATGAAACAAAAAATATTGCGGGCAATGTGAGGAGTATAGATGCTGATCATCCACCTCATAAAATCCTATGCTCATCTAATGATTTTTTAAAATTATATGACAGTAATGACCTGAACCAAAATAATAATTACGGTCAAGAATTATTAGCTTGTGATGTATTCAAATTAAATAAATTATGTGAATGCGATTTAGGAATTTTAGTTTGTAGTCATAATGATAATACGGCACGCACCTTTAATGCTGTAAAAAGTCCTGTTACTAATGAAGAATTATCTAATAAAAAACACAATTCTCATTCTGAAAATACAGAGAGTTGCGTAATACCCAAAGAAATTAAATTAAAGTCATATCGTCGAATTTTTCTGTATCGCAAAGAATTTAATGCAAGTGTATATAAAAATGCCATAAAAAACATCACCATTGATAGTAATGAAGCATTTAAAAACACAGTATTAGATAAAATGGGAACAGATTTTCTCAAAAATAAAAGAACGGCTTTAGTAAAATCAAAATCATCTATTGAACTTTCCCAAACCTACTCTAATGTTAGAAAGTATGTTTTAGAGAAACTTTATTCCGTTCTTAGCGATCTTATCCCTACTTCGGACATACCAATAACCCCAGGAATGTCTATTTCAGACTTGAGACATAGCTGCTTATCAAATAAGAACTTCTTTGATAAATTGAGTAGTGAGTGTGAAAAAATCGCAGAAGATGTACGATCAACCCCTTACGCTTCATTATCTCACGTGTTCCAGCATAGCATTAGCTTTGATTCTAATAATTGTACAAATTCTACTAACAATAAAGTTAGTTTCTTTCCATTGAAAAACAAATTTCTACCGGGATTAAAAAAATTAATCATAGATACAACGTCTAGTTTGTCCAGTAATATTATATCTGAAATTGAAAAATCTGACCAAAACGGTATTGTAGATGGATTGTTTTTAAAGACACATGGTGTATTAATACAAAAATCATCAATAAGAACTATAAATTGTTTTTTCGATTACAATAATAAAGTTTTAGCAAATTATGACTTTGATGATAATTTAAGTTTACTTAAACATTTACTTGAAAAATTGAAGAATATAGTGAAGGCGTCGTGTGCATTCCATGAAAATAAGGTAGTTTCACTGGGAGAATCTACAATAGAGCAATTATCTATCTATATATTAACAGATATGTATAACATACCTGTTAAGTTTCATAGAAAACTCAAGCTTACTCCCCAAAATATTATAGAACGTCAAAGATTAAGTGAAAACTTCTATTTGAATTATAGCCGTGTGGCCAATCATATACCATATACTGATGACGGAATGGAATTACAATTATCAAAATTGGACCCAACTAGCAGAACAAAAATATCAACAGAAATTAACAGTAATTACGACCCTAGTAAATTAGTTATAGAGTATACCAATTTAGAACAGTGCGTATCCTCCCCAAAAATTAATCTTATAAAGTATAGTAAAAGTGACTTATTTTTGGATAAACTTAGTTCAAGCATATACGAAAATGCCATTAATAAAGTTGATATAGACATTAATAGAATGTTTAGAAACAGCATATTAGAAAAATTAGATGCCCATATTAAAAGGAAGGGATTTGCAAAGTCATCTGTAGATCTTTCTTTAACTTATTCTAATGTCAGAAAATACATTCTATGTAAATTATCGCTCCACATTAAGGATATAATCAAGACAGCAGATGTACCGATAACTTTGGGAATGTCTATCTCAGATATTAGGTCTAGATGTTTATCAAATAAATTATTTTTTGATAAATTAGCCAAAAGTTGTGATAAGGCGTTGGAGGAAGTACCTGCAATTTCAGAAAAAATTTTATTATCCATGATTCAAAGCAACGTTATCTTTGATTCGGACGAAAGATTGAACATTAATCATAAGAAATATAAATTTTTACAAGAATTAAAATTATTAATTACAGAAACAATATCTAATTTGGTAAATAGCATTATTAATGTAATTAAAAATTTAAAACCAAGTGAAATTATAAATGGTTTATTTTACAAAACACATGGCATATTTGTATCAAAATCTCTTATAAGGGAATTAAAACTTTTCTTTAATTCTAATAAAATACCAATCGGTAGCATTGAATACAACTTAAGCTCAATTAATAATTTTCTTGTAGAATTAACAATTTTAGTAAAAAAACACGTTATATTCCACGAAGGAATGTTATTTTTTCCTGAAAAACACACAGCAGAAGCGCTATCTAGATACTTGTTGTCCGACATGTACAATATTCCTTCTAGATTTTATAAAAAGATCAAAGTATCTAGCGAAAACATATCAAAACCCCATTCGTCAATTGAAATTGCTAGCACAGATATTAACTGCAGAAAAGATATAACATATCACACTTTCACAAATACAGAATCTAAATTACTAGAAAAACCTATAACATTTGTTCAAAAAAAATCAAGTTGGAACCCAGCCTTAATAAGGTCCATAAATATATATAGACTAGCAATATCAATGATTAATATTGATAAAGGAAACTTCGAAAACTCGTTCATAGATAAAATAAAGCACATACCATTGGTAAAGAAATATCTTTATAAACAGAAGAAAATTGAGATTGGCCTTCATGAAACTTACACCCGTGCCAAAAGTTATATTCTGGAAACCTTTCATCCGTTCTTGACAGAGATAGAAAAAGAAACAAAGACTAAGATAGTATTACACCACGGTATAACTTTAAATGATTTAAAAAATTCATATATATCAAATGAAGAGTTCTTCAAAAAATTGCGTATATTTTGTAGCAACGCTGTAGAAAGACTTAAAAATTTTACTGACAATAGCCCGATAAATTTGATACAAGAATACATATGTTTAGGAACAGAAACACAGAAAAAGATGATAATTAGGAAAAATATAAAATTAAACCTACTTAAAGACATAACAAGATTGTTAATCATAAATATTTCAAGTATTCCAGATGTAATTATAAATTCTATAAAGTTGATTCCCTGCTCCAAACTCGCAGGGGGACATCTATCCCCCTTTCATGACATGTATGTTGACAATATATCGCTGCTAAAAGTAAAATTAGCATTTGATGCTGCAATATCGAAAGTAATTAATGATCCGCTATTAAGTTGGTTAGTAGATAAAGTATCTCTGGAAATGATTGGCAACTCATGCGATGGAAATAATATAAAATCAAAAAATCAGTATAAATTCATTAATAGTTATATCACTTCTAAGGGATTGTACACATATAGTTACATAAAAAAATTAGCAAAAAACGAACTGGTTGCCCTTAGAAATAATATAGGTGATACCATCATGATTATGAATAACGATAAAATTGAAAACACGGATAAAGTAACTAGATCTGAGATATTAAATAAACTTGAATCTGATTTGATTGCAGCATCTATAAAAGCCTACAAAAATTCATGTATTAAGGCCTATAAGTCAAAATTAGGAACTAAACATTGACTAAGGGATGTAACATCATCATTATTAATACTTTTTTAAAGAATTTATCTCTACCAAAATCTAAAGTGATATCGATGATATAAACTACCATTCAAGTAACACTTTATACAATATCAATGTCTAAACTCAGAAAGTATTAATCAAATAAGCCCCGTAAATGTAAAATATGTTAATATCAGCTAGTATCGTAGATATAAAACCAACCATAGAATATAATAAGGACCAAAATAACTATGGAAAAAATCATCATACTATGACCTAAAAAGGCCATATATTGATATTGCGGATAAATTTATCCCTGAAAAAAATAATACAGCTGAAGGATTATTTGAGATTACTAACAATGATAAAAATACATGCTTATAATCTGTTTATACCATAGCGAAAAAAACCAAATTTTAAATTTATAAAAAAATATAAATACCAGAAAAATTAATAATAGAGGAGTTCAAGAGAAAAATTTAATATTGAATGATATTTTCTTTAATAAACTACATATCTCTCATTTAGACGCTGATTTCGTAATTTTGCTTAATGTATATGTTGATCATTAACCACCAATAAAAATAAGATTTTTTTTGTAATCAGTACTAAAAGAAACAGTTAATCAGATACCATTATCTCATAATAAAGATAAATTTTATAATGGCGTCAATGATCAATGATAATAAAATTCTAAAAAATTAAGTTAGCCCATTATGATTAGGAAAAATGATAAAATTTAAACTACAGATAAACAATAAAGGAATGATATATTTGATGAAATGAAATCAGATCTAATTAAAAAACCATAAGATCATACAGTACTTCATTTTTAAAAACATGAAAATTAAAACTAAAAAATCACATCTATTGTACCAGTGTAGTGCAATTTTATGTGTTTAAAATCCATATCATATCATTATTACTAATAATAGTATCACATCAATTTTGATTATCAGTGAGATGTATTAAAAAATTCATTTATCCTAAAACTAATACCAGTGTACAATTATCACTATTGTGAATAAACTAATTTGATAGGTTACAGCACATGTATTCATGCCATTCAAAAGATGATTTTATTAGGGGCGGCAATGGAAATCTAAGTATTAAAGATGAGGATGACAAAAACACTACTGAAGAAGCTGTGTCCTTCAAGAAACAAAAAGTAAGTAAAAATGAAGATTATAGCTATTGTGCAGACATTTTACAAAAAAATGAGCCATCTTGTGTTTTTTTAAACCCTAATACTCCTCACTCTGAATTATCCCAAGATAATTATTATCAAGAAAAATTACTACTTCCAGATATATTTAAATTGACTAAATCATATGAATCTAATTTATCTGCTACGGATGAAACCTTTGATACCGATAAACCATCTACGTCCATTGCGGTAAAACACCTACTAACTGAAAAAGAACCAGTCTCAATAGCCCTAAATCCAAAAATAATAAAATTCAATCAAAACACTAATGACGAAAAAAATCTAGATACTACATATTCAACTTCTAAGGAAGATATAGTAAGCCCCTCAATTTCAAAAAACACTGAGGAAACAGCATCAAATAATCCAACCACTTGTAAAAAACCAGAACAATCAACAGTTAAAAAAAATATAAACCTAAGGGCATATCATCGACACAATTTATGTCATACAAAAATTAACTCAAACGTAATATACAGAGACGCCATTAAAAAAATTAGTATTGATCGTAACGGATTATTTAAAAAATGTATATTAGAAAAACTAAGTAAAAATGTTAAAAGAGGAGATTTAGTAGAATTAGACCTATCCGCGACCTATTCTAACATACGCAGATACGCTTTAGAGAAACTATCAACATTTTTTAATGAAAATACTCCTAACTTAGAAAAATTAATAACTCCCGGGATATCTATTTCGGATTTAAAATACAACTTCATATTAAACAAAAATTTTTTTAAAATACTACGAGAAAATTGTGAAAAAATTGTAGATAATGTACGAGCAACTCCGGATAATTGCTTATCACATATCTTTCAAAGAATACTTATTTGTAATATTAATGATTCCTTGAATTCAACCAGTACTAAGATCAGATTACCTCATAAAAAAGATATATTCCTCCCAGAATTAAAAGATCTAATTGTGGATACAATATCAAACTTGCCCAGCAGCGTCATTGCCGAAATTGAAAAACTTGATCAAAATAATATCGTGAATGCTTTATTCTCAGATCTGCATGGCGTATTAGTATGTAATTCATTGATAATAAACATAAATATATTTTTAAGACCATATAAAAATAAATTTCTAAATAGCAAGCTTGAAGATAATTTTCATTTATTTAACAGTTTAATCGAAAAAATAAGAAACCTGGTGAGAAAATCCTTTATATTTCATGAAGGATTTTTTTTATTAGATGAATCAACAGCAGAGCAACTGTCTAAATACATATTGTCAGATATATATGGCATACCAACTAAATTTTATAGAAAAATTACACTATCTTCTAAAAATGCACCTGAAAACCGTAGACTAAGTAATGATATTGATACAATAAATATTAATCGATCTGAGCAATGTGTAATGACAAAAGAATTTGACTTAGGAGCACATCATAAGATCAACTTATGCTCTGAAAAATTCACATTAAACATATATGAAGATGCTATTAAAAAAATTGATATTGACAGTAATGATATGTTTAGGGATAGTGTATTTGAGAAAATAAATTATTATATTACAGGCAGAGGACTTACAAAATCATCCCTCAATCTTTCTACAACTTATTCGAATGTTAGAAAATATGTATTGGATAAAATTTCACCTTACATTCGTGATATCATCTTCACTGAAAACATATCAATAACACTAGGAATGTCTATATCAGACATAAGGTGTAAATACATATCAAATATAGATTTTTTTGAAAAACTAGCCAAAAGTTGCGAAAAAATTGCAAAAGATATCCATGAAATTTCAGATGATTACTTCGCAGGGATTATTCAAAATTGTGTTTGTTTTAGTTCATCTGAGCATTCCTATATTGTAAACAAGAAAAATGACTTGTTCTCAAAAGTAAAGTTATTAATTGTGGAAACAATACTAAAATTGCCAAATAAAATTGCCATTGCACTTAAAAAGTTTACCAAAATAGAGATCGTTAATAGTTTGTTTTCAGATATACATGGCTTATACATTCCAAAATTACTAATAAATTCTTTAGCAATTAATATGAAATCATTTTTTGACTACAATAAAATTTCAGATAGTAATATTGTTACAAATTTAAATTTTCTTAATAGCTTACTTACAAAAATATTAGTTCAAGTAAAGACATTACCCATATTACATAAAGAAAAAATTTTTTCCCTAGATGAATCTACAGCAGAATTACTATCTAAATACCTCTTATCAGACATATACAGTGTACCTTCTAAACTTCACAAAAAAATCAAACCCCAGGAATCTATTAACAGCACTGTCGTTGCATTAGATAATACTTTTACAAAAGGTGCTGTAACTAATACTTATGACATAATGGAATCTAAATTACTAGAAAAACCTCCACTCATACCACAAAAGAAATCGCAATGGAACTTGGATCTTATATCATCTTTAAATATATATGAACTAGCTATATCAATGATTGATATTGACAAGGGAGATTTCGAAGATTCTTTCATAGATAAAGTCAGACATTACCAGATAGTAAAAGGACACGATAGCGAAAAAAGAAAAATTAATATTGCCTTTTCCAAAATATATAATCGCATCAAAAATTATATTTTGGAACTATTTTACCCTTTCTTAAAAGAAACAGAAGAAGCGGCAAAATCTAAAATAAAACTCACTGATGGCATGACTATAGATGAATTAAGACACAATTACATATCAAATGAGGCATTTTTTAATGAATTAAATGACTTTTGTAGTAAAGTTGTTGATCGTATTAAAGGCATCGATGATAGAACATTAGTAAATCTTATACCATGCAGAATCATCCTAGTAAAAGAAGGACATAAGATGATTAGAAACGGAAATAAAATTAAATTTCGTAACGTAATAGAAAATCTATTAGTTAGGAACGTTTCAAATTACAGGAAGATGATTACAAATGCTATTAAATTAGTTCCCGACTCTAAAATTGTGGAGGGATATTTTTCTCTTTTTTACGATATGTATATTGATAATGAATCTCTTATAAAAGCCAAATTAGTATTGGATTATGTAAGAGAGAAAGTGGTTAATGATAACCTATTAATCAAATTAGCAGACAAAATTTGCTTGGATATGATTAGTAATCCTAGCAAAGGAAAAAATATATGTAAAACAATTAACACTCACGTAGTCTGCGAAAAATTAACTACCTACAAGTATATAAGAAAACTGGTAAGAAAAGATATACATCTCATTAAAGACAAGCTAAGTGAACCTATTATGATTATGCGAAATAATAAAATTGAGATTGCTGATCAAAAAACAAGGAATATACTATTTGATAAAATTAAATCATCTCTTATTGAGGCAGCTATAAAGTCGTACAGAGATTTGTGTGCCAGAGCATACAAATCGTACAAATCAAAATAAAAAATAACATATTGACATGATTAAATTTATTTAAACAGGAAAAAGGATTACAACGATATAATCGTAAGAAATTAATGTATCATCTTTCATTTCAACAAGGGCATATACGGCATATTTTCCAAGTCTCATAAGACAAAGGTTTACGGTATATAACTATCAATGGTCAAATACCAATTCCTGTTATAGGTCACACAATTTAAAGAAATTTATTTTAGATAAAATATACATCAGTGTATAATCTTACTTACTTTAGAATAAATTATCACCATCAGGATTCATTATGTATCCATATCACTTAAGTAATAATTCTAATGTATGCTGTATCAGTGAAAAGAAAGATATTAAAAACGAGACTGATGATAAAGTTTCTGGGAATTCATGTTATCAGGATAAATATGCAAATAAAAATTTAGACACTTATCATTCTACAGGAATAGAACTAAAAGACAAACTTCCTTGCAATTTTCTAAATACTCATACTTATTGTGAATTATACCAAAATGATAATTATGAAGAAAAATTACTATTTCCTGATGTATTTAAATTAGACAAATCTAATTCAATAAATTCAATTTGCGACTTTGACGATAATGAACCATCTACATCTTATGCAGTAAAACGTCCACGTATTGAAGATGCAGTGCTATCAACAGCACCAAATCCAAAAAAGATATACCCTGAACAAAGAGCTGACAAAGAAAAAAGTTTCATATCTCCATCGCTAGATTTTGCGGGACAAATAATAAAAGATCCTAATTTAAAAAATACTGAGCAACTTACACAAAATCATGCAGTTAAAAAGAATGTAACCCTAAAATTTTATCGTCGCAACAATTTATGCTACACGAAAACTAACTTAAGCATAGTATATAGAGATGCCATTAAAAGAATTGATGTTGATGCTAATGGATTATTTAAGAAATTTATATTGGAAGAAATGGGCAAAGCTCTTAAAAAAAGAAATTTCTTAAAATCACATCCCAATCTTTCCACAACTTATCATAATATACGAAAATATGTTCTGGGAAAGCTGTCTAAATTACTCAACGAAGATTCAATGGATGCTGATATATTGATAAGTCCAGGAATGTCTATTTCAGATTTAAGATCTAATTTCATATCAAATAATAATTTTCTTAAAAAACTACGAGATAATTGCGAAAAAATTGCAAGAGATGTACGTATAGCTTCCGATAATTATTTATCACATGTATTTCAAAGTCGTATTATTTTCAAAACGAATGACTCTTTAAATTCAACTAATACTAAAATTTCCATTTTTCCACAAAAAGATAAGCTTATCGCAAAATTAAAAGAATTAATTATAGATACAGCATCTAACTTGCCCAATAGTGTTATTCGTGAAATTGAAAAGTTAGATCAAGATAGTATAGTAAATGCTTTGTTTTCAAACCTTCATGGTGTAATGGTATCAAAATCATTGATTAAAAATTTAAACTTGCTCTTTAATTCTAATAAAAACAAATCCATAAATGGAATATTTGACGATAATTTAGATTTATTTAATGATTTACTTCATAAAATAGGAAATCTAGTAAGATCATCTTGTATATTTCATGAAGGAATTTTTTCACTAGATGAACCAACAGTAGAACAGTTATCTAAATACCTACTATCAGATATGTGGGGTATATCTTCAAAATTTCATGACAAACTCAAACTGCCTGCTCATAATACACACAAAACTCAAAAATTAACCGATGACGTTAATTTGGAGTACAATTATAAAAAATATGTAGTAACAAATATATCGGCGAAAGAAAAATTTCAAACACCAAAATCAAGTTTAATATTCACTAACACTGCACTAACTAGATCAGTAAACATAAAAAAGGAAATCAATAATGACTATACTCATGATAAAACTTTAGCAACATCAGTTATAAAAAGTATTAATCAACCAAGACACAGTGTAGTGACAAAAGAATTTAGTCTAGGATCATACCGTAGAATTAATTTATTTTCTGCAGATATTATATCACCCATATATGAAGATGCCATTAAAAAAATAGATATTGATGGTAATGGATTGTTCATCAATAGTGTATTCGAAGAATTAGGATCTTCTATTATAAGCATGTGCGTTACAAAATCATCTCTTAGCATTTCCAAAACTTACTCAAATGTTCGCAAATACATCCTGAATAAAGTTTCCCCTTACATTAGAGATATTATTAATTATGCAGATGTATCAATAACTCATGGAATGTACATACCTGAAATAAATCATAATTGCATATCAAACAAAGTTTTTTTTGAAAAATTTAATGAAAAATGTGATGAAATTGTAAAAAATATACATCTAATTCCGAATGATTATTTCCTAAGCCTTATTCAAAGCAACATTAATTTGGGTTCTGCTGGACGTTTAAAAATTACTAATAGGAGAAATAAACTTTGCTCAAAAGTAAAATTTCTAATTACAGAGACAATATCAAATTTGCCCAACAGTATTGGGCATGAACTTAGAAAGTTTAAGCAGAGTGAAATAATAAATGGTTTATTTTCAAAAGTACATGGTATACATATACCAAAATCTTCCATAAGAAAGATGATCTTATACTTTAATTCTAACGAACTTCCAAACAATGCTTCTGATTTATGTTTTCTTAATAACTTGCTTACAAGATTATTAAACCAGATTACAATATCACCTGTATTACACAAAGGAAAGATGATTTATATAGGAAAATATACAGCAGAATTATTGTCTAAATACTTATTGTCAGATGTGTACGGTATTTCTAGTAAACTTCATAATAAACTTACCCCTAGACGTATTAGCGATAGCCCCTTAAAAGGTGGATATGAAAAAACTGTTGTAGCTAATACTTATGATGATACAAAATTACCATTGTTAGAAAAACCAATACTCATCCCACCTCAAAAATCTAAATGGAGCCCTGATCTTATAACATCTATAAATATATATGAGCTATCTTTGTCAATGATTGATATTGACAAAGGTGATTTTGAAAATTATGTCATAGATAAAGTTAGCCACTATCCATTAATAAAAGAATTACTTACTGAAAAAGAAAAAATCAATTTTGATTTTTCTGTAACCTATGAGCGCATCAAAAATCATATCCTGGAAATATTTAGCCCTTTCTTTAAAGAAATTGCAGAAGAAACACAAAAAAAGGTAAAGCTACTTCACGGTATGACTGTAGATGAATTAAGGCATGCCTATATATCAAATAAATATTTTTTTGATAAATTGTGTGTTTTTTGTAATGAAGTGATTGATCGCATTAAAAATCGCAGTGATAGTACATTGGTAGATATGATTCAATGCCGAGTACCATTAGAAACAGAAGTATCTAAAGTGATATGGATAGAAAAAAGTAAGAAAATCAGATTTTATAATGGCATAGAAAAAATATTAATTAAAAATATTTCCAATATCCCCAGAATAATTACAAACGTGATTAAATTATTACCAAACACTAAACTTCTAGAGGGATGCTTCTCTCATTTTTGTGATATGTATGTTGACAATGCATCGTTGCTAAAATCAAAATTAGTATTTGATTATATACAAAAAAAAGTATCCGATGACCATTTATTGAACAGATTAGTAGATACTATTTCAACAGATATGATTAATAAAATTGAAAAAGGAAATATAACATCAAAGATCATAAATAGCCATATGGTTTATGAAAATTTATCTACCTACAACTATATAAGAAAATTAGTAAGAGAAAAATTGCCCGCCCTTAAAGATAAAATAAGTGACCCAATTATGATTGTACGTAATGACAAAATTGAAATAGCAGACCAAAAAACAAGGGACACTATATTTGATAAACTTAAATCATACCTTATTGAAACCACTATAAAGTCATATAGAGATTTATGTATAAAAAAATACAGACTATACAATTCAAAAATGAAATCTAAAAAATTAATATGGGAAAATTATTAAATAATACCTAATAAATAGGCATCATAATTAGCACTCTGGATTTTGGTTAAAAAATTTGCCTCTACTAAAACTATCACCATTCTTGATGATAATATACTTTATTTAAGCACATTAGTAGCTAATATAATGTCAATTTCAGATTGGATAGAACTAAGAACTATTCATAACATATTTTTCGGTACCATATTATTTCAGATCTTAATAATTATTTAAATTTAACTAATATATATGGTGTATTTTCAAACTTCATAAAAAGCTCAAAATCTCTGAAATGTATGTTGATAACTAATCACAACTAAAAATAGGGAATGCAATAAAAGTTTAATAACGACTATTAGGAAATAAAGTAAAGCATGCAAGATCATCAATGAGAGTTTAGTGATTATGTTTGATAATGAATAATATAAAATTTAAACTGCATATAGAAAATACGGGATAAAATACCGGGCAACTAGAATCAGACCGAATTGAAACAACTATAAAGTCGCACAAAAAATTATGTCCAGATCATGTAACTATTGGCAATGGATATATTATTTTTTCATAAGTAAAATGACTTTTCAATATTTTTTTTCTGCTAAAACACGAAATAGGTGTACAATGACTGTTTCTGTGGGATAGATTATCTTTTAGGCATTATTATATGTATCCACATCTCTCAAGAAGTAACTTTACTGCAGATAATATTGATGAAAGAAAAAATATTAAAAATGTAATTGATGGCAATAGTAATGACCATCAATTAAAATCCGGTACGGTGAAACGCTCATTCATTGGAGATGAGTCGTCTTCGACAACCAAAAAACCCAAAATAGTAAACCTTAAACAATCTCCAGATGACGAAAAAACATTACAAAATTATCCATCTACCAGTGAAATGCTAAGTAGATCCGTAATTAAAAAGGAATTACATATAAAACTATATCGTTGCGACATTAACTATGAAAAAAATCCCAATGCTTCATCACTAAAAAAAATAGAACAAAAAACTTTAAATACAAGGGAAATATCCAAACAATATGTAATTAAAAAGGAACTGCGTATAAAACTATATCGTTGCGACATTAACTCTGAAAAAAATCCCAATGCTCCATCACTAAAAAAAATAGAACAAAAAATTTTAGATACAATAAAAACATCAAAACAGTCTGTAATTAGAAAGGAACTAATATCATACCACCCTGGTAGTTTTTATTGCAAAGGAATAAGTTCAAGCATATACAGAAATGCTATTAAAAGAATAGGTGTCGATAGTAATGGGTTATTTAAGGATTGTGTATCAGAAAAAATTAGTAAAATTTTTAAAAAAATAAATTTCTCAGAATTATCTCCTGATCTTTCTAAAACTTATTATAATGTACGCAAATATGCTCTAGGTAGAATTTATCCATTATTTTATGAAGATACGTTTGTCTCAGATGTATTAATAACTCCTGGTATTTCTATTTTAGATTTAAAATCAAAATGCATATCAAATAGTACTTTTTTTAAAAAACTACGAGGGAGTTGCGAAAAAGTCGCAGAAGATATACGAACCACTCCGGACAGTTATTTATCTCATGTATTCCAAAGCTATATTTTTTTTAGTCCTAGTGGTTATTTAAACTCAACAGATACTAAGATTAAAATTTACCCACCTAAAAAAAAAATTCTCCCTAGACTAAAAGATTTGATTATAGATACTATATCTAATTTACCAAACAGTATTATTTGTGAAATTGAAAAACTTGATCAAAATGATATTGTAAGGGCCCTATTTTCAGACGTACACGGTGTACTAGTATCAAAATTATTGGTAAAAAATTTAAACTTACTTTCTAATTCCAATAAAAGCAAATTTATAAATTTAAGATTTGATAGCAATCAAGATTTATTTGATGATGATTTAAATTTATTAAATGAGCTATTTGACAAAATAGCAAATCTGGTAAGGGGGTTCTGTATGTTTAAGGACGGTTTTTTTTTTCCAGATGAATCAACGGTAGAACAGCTATCTAAACACCTATTGTCAGATATGTACGGTGTATCTTGCTCGCTTCATAAAAAACTAAAACTATCAGCTCAAAACATACTAAAACCTCAAGAATTAGTTGATAATATTAAGTTAGATCACAACTATACAAAAGATATGGTAACCGTTGTCTTGACGAAAGAAGAATTACAAATATTAGCTGATAATATTAAGTTAGATCACAATTATACACTAAGATATAGTAAGTGGTATATTAACAAAAGTAGAAGTAGAAATGCCAAAATTAGATCCGGTAAGCATGACAAATGTACAATCGGGATTGATAGATACAAAATGGTAAAATAGAAACTAGTGATGAAAAATTTCATCAACATAATATTTATTTCACATCAAGTGAAAGCCCCCCCCCTCCTCCTAAAACATTAGGAATGTAACCATCCCCTCATAATATATTTAATTAGGAACTAGTTCTACCAATAATTGAAATTGAGAAATGAAATTTTGAAGATTATTTTAATATATAAAAGTTAATCACTAGCAGTTAATTTGGTAATCACATACATGTGATGTATGTGATTTTGTCATCATTGATACAATTTTTATAAAATCCTACCAAAATAACAAGTGCCTCAACTTCAAAAAATATAGAAAAAATAACACAAAGAGATTCAAGTACTATAAAAAAATAGACCTACCTGTAAAATTAATCATGTAAAAATAAATTCTGCTTTTGGTCTTATTATAATAACCCACACTACTCAATCAATGATTTTAGCATCTATTGTATATAGATTTGTTCTTAGGGGATATCATAAAGTTAACTTTCCTCCTACGTGGATAATTATGATTAACGGTGAAACTGCAAACAAAAACAAGCAAAAAAACAATGTATATAATCAATCATAATCCAAGAAAATATAAAACCGCACAACAAATTATGTATTAAAACATGCAAATTATATAATTAAAAAATGGAAACTTAAAAACTATGATTAGCATAACCTTATATAACTTAATTTGATAAATATTTATAATGGGTAACTATACGCAATTAATATATTAGTATGTAAAATTTATTATCAGCAACATCAGTAAGATAATTTTAAAAAATTTATTTTTACTAAAATAAAAATGAGTGTACAATGGGGTTCCATTTACAATGAAGTAATGAGTTGTTTTTTAGGTTATGATAAATGTATCCATATAATTCAAGCAACGACTTCACCTTAAGTAGCATTGATATAAATAAAAAAATTAAAAATGATGTTGATGGCAGCACAACTGAACAGTCATCTTGCAAAGATAATAAAGACTTTGGTTATTGCGTAGGTGTTGCGTCGCAATATGATCTATCCCAATATCATGATGAACTATTGCAAGAAGGTCATTATCAAGAAAAATTATTGCCTCCAGATATATTTAAATTGACTAAAAGTTTTGACACTAAAAAATCATCCACTTCTCATACTGCAAAATGTACACCCATTAAAGATGAGCCACTATCAAAATCAACAAACCCAAATATACTGCCACCTAAACAAAGCATTAACAAAGAAAGTATAGTCAAAAAAAATATAAGTATAAATTTATATACCCGCAGTAATTTGTGGCATACAAAATATAATCAGAGAATAGTATATATTGATGCCATTAAGAGAATAGATATTGACAATAAAGAATTATTTAAGAACAGTGTATTAGAAAAAATTGGTAAAATTATCGAAAAAAGATATTTACTAGGATCGTCCATTGATCTTTCTCAAACCTATTTAAATATACGCAAGTATATATTAGATAAGATCTCTTTATTAATTAATGAGGATACCTCTGACTCGGAGATATTGATAACTCCTGGAATGTCCGTTTCAGATTTGAGATCTAGTTGCATATTAAATACTAGTTTTTTCAAAAAACTAAGAGATGCCTGTGAAAAAATTGTAAAAGACATACAAGAAACTCCGGATGATTATTTAACACATATACTTCAAAGCAACACTATTTTCAGTCTAATTGATTCAAATATGGCTAGTCCTTTAACTTCAACTAATACTGCTGTTATCCGTTTTTCTGAAAAAAAAAAATTTCTCCCAAAATTAAAAGAGTTAATTATGGATACGGTATCTAATTTAGATAGCAGTATTATTTGTGAAATTAAAAAGATAGATCAGAAAAATATTGTAAGTTCTTTATTTACAGACGCGCATGGTGTACTAGTATCAAAATCATTGATTAAAAATTTAAACTTATTATTTAAGTCCAATGAAAACAAATTTGCAAGTGGGAAGTTTGACGATAATTTGAGTTTTTTTAATAATTTACTTGAAAAAATAGGAAATCTAGTAAGAGCATCCTGCATATTTCATGAAGGAGTTTTTTTACCAGATCAATCTACAGCAGAGCAGATATCTAAATACCTCCTCTCAGATATGTATGGTATATCTTCCAGATTTCATAAAAAGATAAAATTATCATCTAATAATGTTGCTTTAGAGAGAAATTATAGAAAAGGTATAGCAATTAGCACCCTGACTAAAGAAAAAATACGAACACTCAAATTAAATCCAACAAGTATAATAAATACTATGTCATCTAAATCAAAAGATATGAAAGCAGGAAAAATAGAGGCTAGTAATGACCATAGATATGAGGAAATTGCAACAACATCAATTATAAAAAATATTAATCAACCTACGCCATCTCTAATGATAAAAGAATTTGATCTAAGAATGTACCGTAGGACTAACTTATATTCTGCAGAAAATTCATCAAGCATATATGAAGAAGCCATTAAAAAAATAGATATTGATAGCAATAAAATGTTTATGAGTAGTGTAATGGAAGAAATAGGTGCTTATATCAAAATTAGGGGGCTTTCAGAGTCATCTATTAACATTTACCAAACGTATTCAAATGTTCGCAAATATATTTTAGAGAGAGTTTCTCCCTATATTAGAAATATTGTTACCGTTACAGATGTATTAATAACTCCTGAAGTAACCCTTTCAGATTTAAGATCTAGTTGCATATCAAATAATGTTTTTTTTGAAAAATTGACGAAAAAATGCGACAAAATTGTAAGAAATATAAGTACTATTTCTGACGATTATTTCTCAAGCATTATTCAAAATTACATTTTTCTTGATTCAAGCGGACGTTTGAGAATTACCAATAGGAAGAATAAATTATTATCTAAAGTAAAACTATTAATTATGGAAACAATATCAAATTTGAAAATTAATATTATTAATGAACTAAAAAAGTTTAAACAAAGCGAGGTTGTGAGTGGTTTATTTTCAAATATACATGGTGTACACATACCAAAATCCTTAATAAGGAACCTACACTTGTTTTTTAATCAGAACAAACTTCCCAACAATGACCACATTGCTAATTTAGATTCGCTTAATGATTTGTTTACAAAGTTATTAAATAAAATAAAAACATCTCCTATGCTACATGAAGAAAAGTTATTTTTTCCAGGAAAATATACGACAGAACTAATGTCCAAATACTTACTATTGGATATCTATGAGATTCCATTTAAATTTCATACAAAACTTGAACTCCAGGAACATATCAGTAATAACGTAATAGAAACTAATCATGAGAAAGGCACTATATCTGATAATTATGATGAGACAGAATCTAAATTACTAGAAAAATCAATACTTATTCCACAAAAAAAGTCAAAATGGAGCCCTAATCTTATAACATATTTAAATATATATGAACTAGCTATATCAATGATTGATATTGACAAAGGTAATTTTGAAAATTCTTTCATATATAAATTTAAGAACTACCCTCTCGTAAAAGAATACTTTAGTGAAAAATGGGAGACTACCATTGATTTTTCTACTACATATAATAATGTCAAAAATCATATTCTGGGAATTTTTTACCCCTTCTTAAAAAAAATTGAAGAAGAAGTAAGAATAAAACCTATTAATGGTATGACTATAGATGAATTAATATATGCTTATGTATCGAACGAAGATTTTTTTAACAGGTTACGTGAATTTTGCACTAAAGTCATTAGTAGTATTAAAAATTGCAGCTATAGTGCGTTAGATCTAATGCAATGCCGCATACGCTTAGAAGCAGAAGAACCTAAAGTAGTAGAAATAACAAAGAAAAGAAAGATTGCATTTTGCAATGATATGGAAGATTTATTAATCAGAAACATTTTAAATCTTCCTGACATAATTGTAAAATCAATTAAATTAATACCTATCTCTAAATTCGTAGAAGGATCTTTTTCTATATTTTACTACATGTATGTTGACAATGCATCGCTACTGAAAATTAAATCAGTGTTTAATAATGTACAAAAGAAAGTAGCCAATGATCATCTATTAAAAAAATTGGTAAATAAACTTTCCTTAGATAGAACAGATAAAACTAAAAAAGTAAGTAGTGTATATAAGATTATTGGTAGCCACATCATTTACAAAAAACTATCAACCTACAAGTATATAAGAAAGTTAGTAAAACGAGAATTACTTGCCATTAAATATGAAACAAATAACCCTATCATGGTTATCCGTAACAATAAAATTGAAATTGCAAATCAAGAAGTAAGGAACAAAATTTTTGATAAACTCGAGTTGGACCTCATTACAATAACTATAAGGTCATACAGAAGGTTATGCATTAAAATATACAAATCAAAAAATAGAACCGAAACTAAAAAACCATTTGTGAAAAACTATCTACCCGCAACTACATAAGAAAAATTACTATATATATTTAAATAAGGTAGAGCGCATAATTATTAGTAATTAGTATATTGTCATATCAAATTTTGACATCAATGGTATTATCTAGAATAATTTATTTCTACTAAAATTCATATCTGTGTACAATCGATATTAATGTTAAATAAATTATTCTTTAGGTTTTGCTACATGTGTACATATCATTCAAGAAACAATTTTACTGTGAAGGTTATTGATGAAAATAAAACCATTAAAGCGGAGAATGAAGACGATATTACCCATACATATTATCAAGACCAATACATAATTAAAAATCAAAAAGTTGATTATCGTGTGGACATTATCCCAAAAGATGTATTAGCAGGTTGTTATCTAGGTTTTCATATCTATAACGATATATGCCAAGATGATAATTATCAAGAAAGATTGTTACCTCCTGATATATTTAAAGTAACTAAATCAGATGAACCTAGTTTATTATCTATTTCCAAAAGTTCTGATACAGAGCAGTCATCAATATCTTGTCCCATAAAACGCAAGTTCATAGAACACGGACCACTATCAATCGCACTAAGCCCAAAAATAATAGACCTTAAGCAAAGAATAGGTAATGAAAATGAGATTAAAAAAAATATAAGCCTAAACTCATATACCCGCAGCAGTTTATGGCATACGAAAACTGACTCAATAATAGTATATAGATATGCCATTAAAAAAATAAACATTGACAGTAACAAATCATTTGAGAATTATGTATTAGAAAAAATGGCTCGAGCTATAAAAAAAAGGGGGGTAGATTTATTAAAATATTCTATTGACCTTTCTCCAACTTATTCTAATGTACGTAAATATACTCTGGAAAAGCTTTCCCTATTACTTAACGAGGATCTACTTGATGTAGATATATTAATAACTCCTGGCATGTCTGTTTCAGACTTAAGAAATAGTTGCATATCAAATAAAATTTTTTTAAAAAAAACACGAGAGTATTGTAAAAAAATTACAGAAAATATACTATCAACTCCAGATAATTTTTTATCATGTATATTTCAACGTCATATTGCTTTTAATCAAAAAAATAGTTTAGATTCAACTAATACTAAAATCAGATTCTCTCCACGAAAAGACAAATTTCTCCCAAAATTGAAGGAATTGATTGTAGATACAATATCTAATTTACCCAGAAGTATTATTTATGAAATTGAAAATTTAGACCAGAGCAATATCGTTAATGCCCTATTTTCAGATGTTCATGGCGCACTAATTTCAAAATCGTCGATTAAAAATTTAAACTCATTTTTTAACCTCAATAAAAATAAATTTGTAAATATTAAATTTGATAATAATTTAAATTCACTAAATGACTTACTTGATAAAATAGGAAATTTAGTGAGAACATCTTGCATATTTCATGAAGTAGTTTTTCTGCCAGGTGAATCTACGGTAGAACAACTATCCAAATACCTATTGTCAGATATATATGGCATATCATCAAAGTTTCATAAAAAAATTAAATTATCTGCTCAAAATATACTTAAACATCAAGAATCAAGTGATTTTATTTACTTAAAGAGCAATCATACAAAAAGTATCGCAATTAATACAACTGATAGAGAAGAACTGCAAATCCCAAAAGAATATCTTATATCATCTAGATTAATAAATATAAAAATGAAAAAAATAGAAACCAATGATAATTATGAACATGTAATAAAAGAATTCAACTTAAACTCATACCGCAGAATCAACTTATTCTCCATGGATATTAGATCAAACATATATGAAGATGCCATTAAAAAAATTGACATAGATAATGATTACCAATTTAAGAATCGTGCATTAGACGAACTAGGTACTTATATTATAAGTAGAGGTTTCACAAAATTACCTCTTAATCTTTCTCAAACTTACTCAAATGTAAGCAAATATATTTTGGATAAGATTTCACCTCACATAAATGATATTATGATCACTACAGATGTATTAATAACTCCAGGTATATCATTGTTAGACATAAGATATAAATATATATCGAATATAGTTTTCTTCGATAAATTACATAAAAAATGTGAAGAAATTGTAAAAAATATACACCCAATTCCTAATAATTACTTCCTAAGCATTATTCAAAGTATAATTAATTTTGGTTCTACTGAGCGCTTAGTAATTACACATAAGAAAAATAAATTATGCCAAGAAGTAAAATTACTAATTATAGAAACAATATCTAACTTGCCTAATAAAATTATTCATGAGCTTAAAAAACTTAAGCAAAGTGAGATAGTTAATGGACTATTTGCAAATATACATGGTGTATATTTGAGCAAATCCTTAATAAGAAATATACAGTTATTATTTAATTCTAATAAACTCCCCAATAACGATCACATTGATAATTTAGAATTAATTAATAATTTGCTCACAAAATTATTCTGTCAAGTAAAAAGATCTACTATACTACACGAAGGAAAAATATTTTTTCCAGGAGAATCTACGGCAAAACTATTATCTAAATACTTATTATTAGATATGTATTACATTCCATTTAAATTGCGCACAAAACTTAAACATCAGAAACATATCAATGATAGTATATTAGAGAGCAACTATAAAAAAAATTCTGTAACTAATATTAGAAACAAAATAGAATCATCTTTATCAAAAAATACAATACTCGTACCACAAAAAAAATCTAAATGGAATTATGATCTTATACCATCATTAAATATATATGAATTAGCTATATCAATGATTAATATTGACAAAGGAAATTTTGAGGATTATTTCATAGATAAAGTCAATCACTATTCTTTAATTAAGGAATACATTAGCAAAAAAGAAAAAATCAATATTGATCTCTCCACGACTTATTCTAGAATTAAAAACCATATCTCTAAAATATTTAAACCTTTCTTAAAAGAAATAGATAAAGAAACAAAAGAAAAGGTAAGACCTACTCCTGGCATGACTGTAGGTGAATTAAGATTAGCTTATATATTAAATGAAAAATTTTTTGATAAATTTCGTAAGTTTTGCAACGAAGTAATAAATAGCATCAGAAGTTCTTATGACAACACATTAACTGATATGATTCAATACCATGTATGTTTAGAAAAGGAAACAGACAAAGCGATAAGAATCGATAAAAAAACGAGAATTGCACTTAGAAAGGATATAACAAATCTACTTATTAGAAACATCTCAAATGCCCCAGAAATAATTCTGGGTACAATTAAGCTAATACCCAATTCTAAATTTGTAGATGAATGGTTTTCTAATTTACACGATATATATGTTGACAATGCATCGCTACTAAAAGCTAAATCAGTATTTAATACCGTACAAGAAAAAGTAATTAAAGACCCTCTATTGAGTGAATCAGTAGATAAAGTTTCCCTAAATATAATTAACAAAATAAAAAAAACAAAGAACATAAATACGATTATTAATAATCATATCATTTGTAAAAAAACATCTATACACAATTACATAAGAAAACTAGTAAGGGAAGACCTACCTTCTCTTAAAGGTGAGCTAAGAAATACTATTATGATTATGCGTAATGATAAGATTGAAATAGCAGATCAAAAAATAAGGGATGAAATATTTGATAAACTTGGATCAAACATGATTAAAACTACCATAAAATCATACAAAAAATTATGTCTTGAAAGATGCAAAGCACACAAATCAAAAATGGAAAATAAAAAATTATGACTATAATAATTTTATATTTTTAAATAAAAATTTATGTTATATAACTTTATGTTATATAACTATTAGCAATGAATATGTTATGTTTGTTATTTTTAATAGGCCACACAATCTAGAAATATTTATTGCACACTAAAATAAATATTGGTGTACAATGAGTAATATTTCAAGATAGACTGTGCTTTATTATTTTATGTATCTACATCATTCAAGCAATAATCTTACCACAAACAACATTGACGAAAATATTAAAGATGAAATTTATGATATAAGTGATGGTCATGGACCCTATAAAGATAAAAGTGAAATTAACAATAAAGTATTTTATAATTGCTCTGGCACTATACCAAAAAATGAGTTATCTCAGCGTTCTTTAAATTTTTGGACCCATGAAGAATCGTACCAAAACTACAATGAAGAAGAAAAATTATCACCACTTGATATATTTAAATTAAATAAATTGGGCACATATAAGTTACCATCTAATAATTACAGTTTTAATCCTGATCAAATATATGCATCTAGTGCCGTAAAACGTCAATTCATTGAAGATGAACCACTCTTAACAGAACCAAGCACCAAAAGATTAAAACTTAAACAAAGCACAGAAAACGAAAAAACTCATATATCATCACCAGGTTTTGCGGGAAAAATAATAACAGCCCCAAATACAACTTACTGTAAAATATTAGAACGGCCGATAATTAAAAGAGAGCTACGTATAAAATTGTGTCGTTGCAATACTAGAAATGGCACGTATGAAGAACAAGCTTGTGATACATCAAATTTAGCTTCTACAGAAAACATAACAAATATTTCAAGAAATTATGAAGAAGAATTACTTCCTCCCGATATATTTAAATTTACTAAATCAGATGAATCTGATTTATCATCCATATCTAGCACCGTAAAAAATAAACTAATTAAAGATGAGCCCCTTTCAATAGAATCAAGCTCCAAAAGATCAAACATCAATCAAAGAATAGACAGAGAAAAAAATATATCTTTTACAAAAAAAATAATAGCAATACCAAACTTAGAAAACACTGGACAAACAGTACAAAATTCTCCCGATAATGGCATAACAATGGGAAAGCCGATAATTAAGAAAAAAGAACTACGTATAAAATTATATCGTTGCGATGTTGGACAAAGCATATATGCAGAACAAACTTGCAATGAATCATCCTTAACTTCTACAGAACAGACAACAAGTGCCTCAACCTCAAAAAATTATGAAGAAAAATTACCGACTTCTGGTGTACTTACACTTAATAAATTTGATAAAGTTAATATACCATCATCAATTGACGGTTTTGACCCAACGTCTAATACTGAGAAACATACATCTACTGAAAGTAAATTACTATCAATATCACAAAACCTAAAAAGAATAGAGTCTAAACAAATAACGATTAACGAAAATGAAATTAAAAAAAATATAAAGCTAAACTTTTATCGTCGTATAGATTCATGGCATAAAAAAACTAGTTCGAAAGTGATATATAGAAATGCCATTAAAAAAATAAATATTGATAATAACGAATCATTTAAGGAAAGTGTATTAAAAAAAATTAGTAAATCCCTTAAAAAGAGAGATTTATTAAAGTCAACGTTTGACCTTTATAAAACTTATTCAAACATACGCAAATATGCCCTGGATAAGATATCTCCATTGTTTGATGAGGATACAGTTGACTCAGATATACAGATAACCCCTGGAATGTCTATCTCAGATTTAAGATCAAGTTGCATATCAAATAATATGTTTTTTAAAAAATTACGAGAATATTGTGAAAAAATTATAGAAAATATAAGAGCAACCCCAAATGATTATTCACATCTGTTTCAACGCAATATTATCTTCAATCAGAGTGATCCTTCAAGTTCTACCAATACTAGGATCAGATTTTCTCTCAAGAGAGATGAAATTATCCCCAAATTAGAGAAATTAATCATAGATACAGTATCCGATTTGCCAAATAGTATTATTTACGAAATTGAAAGGCTAGATCAAAACAATATTGTAAGTGCTTTATTTTCGGATGTTCATGGGGTACTAATATCAAAATCATCAATAAAAAGTTTAAACTTGTTATTTAATTCTAATAAACACAAATTTGTAAACGCAATATTTGATGATAATTTAAATTTATTTCATGACTTGCTAGATAAAATAAGATATTTAGTAAGAAAATCTTGTGTATTTCATGAAGGAGTTTTTTTGCCAAATGAACCCACAGCAGAAGAACTATCTAATTACCTGTTGTCAGATATGTGTGGTTTATCTCCCAAGATTAATAAAGTACTCAATAAAAACACATCAAAACATAAAGAACCAATCGATGACATTAGATTAAATGACAATTGTAAAAAATCTGTAGCAACTAACACAGCGTCAAAAAAAGAACTACAAACATCAGAATTAGATTTAACAATAGAAATAGGTAATACATCATCAAACTCAAAGGATATAGGAAATAAAAAATCGGTTACAGAAAATGTTGATCAATCAGAATACAGCACAATGACAAAAGAAATTAAACTAAAGAAGTATCATAGAACTAACTTAATTTCTACAAAGATCACACCAAACATATACGAATATGCCATTAAAAAAGTTGTCGTAGATAATAATTTCCAGTTTAAGAATAGTGTATTAGAAGAATTAGGAACTTACATTACAAGCGAGGGTTTTACAAAATCATCTCTTGACCTTTCCGTAACTTATTCAAATGTTCGCAAATATGTTTTAGAAAAAGTTCGTCCATACGTTAGTGATAATGTAATCAATGCAGATATATTGATCACTCCTGGAATGTCTCTATCTGACATAAAAAACAGCTCAATATCAAATAATGTTTTCTTTGAAAAACTACATAAAAAATGTGAGAAAATTGTAAAAGACATACACTTAATTCCTGAGAGTAATTTTTTGAGTATTATTCAAAACTACATTTATTTTAATTCAATTAATCGCATTAGAATCGATTATAAAAAAAACAAACTTTGCTCAGAAGCAAAGTCATTAATTACTGAAACAATATCCAATTTACCCACTGCTATTATTAATGAACTTAAAAAATTCAAGCGAAGTGAGGTTATAAATAGTTTATTTTCTAATATACATGGCGTACACCTCACTAAATCTTTAGAAAAAGATATAAGATTATTCTTTAGTTATAACAAACTTCGCAATAATAATATTGTCAATTTAAATTTTCTTAACAATTTACTCACAAAACTACTAAGCATAGTAATAAAATCCCCTGTATTACACGAAGAAAAAATATTTTTCTTAGGAGAATCTACAGCAAAATCACTATCTAAATATTTATTATCAGATATGTATGAGATTCCATTAAAATTACATAAAAAAATTCTACTACAGAAGAATATCAAGGACAAAATATTAGATAGTAATTATAAAAAAAATGTAGCGATTAATATTTCTGATAGTATTAAATTACCATTATTAGAAAAATCAATACTCATGCCTCGACAAAAATACCAATGGAGCAATGATCGTATATCGTCTTTAAATATATATAAACTAGCTCTGTCAATGATTGATATTGACAGAGGAAATTTTGAAAATTATGTCATTAATAAGGTCAAAAAAAAGCATCTATCTAACAAATGCCTTAGAAATAAAGGAAAAATTAATATTGATCTTTCTACAACATATGATAATGTCAAAAATTACATTTTGGAAATGTTTCAACCTTTCCTAAAAGGCATTGAAGGAGAAATAAAAGAAAAAATCAAACCATTTCATGGTATGACTATAGATGAACTAAGACGTACATACACGTCAAACAAGAAATTCTTTAGCAGATTGCGTGGATTTTGCACCAAACTAATTAGTCGCATTAAAAATTGTAGAGATACCACATTGATCGATCTAATTCAATGCCGCATTCATTTAGAAACAAAAACATTACAAATAGAAATGAGAAAAAAAAGAAGAATTGAATTTCATGACTGTATAGCTAATATGTTAATCAGTAATATTTCAAATGCATCAATTCTAATTATTGATGCAATTAAATTAATTCCTCAATATAAAATTGTGGAGGAATATTTTTCTAATTTTTGCGACATGTATCTTGATAATGAATCTTTGCTGAAAGTTAAATCAATATTTGATTGCCTGCAAGAAAAAATAATTAACGACCGTTTGTTAAGAGAATTGGCAGATAAAATTTCCTTGGATATTATTGATAAATCCGGAAAAAGAAATAGAATACCCAAGATCATCAATAGCCACATAGTTTGTGGAAAATTGTCTACTTACGGCTATATAAGAAGATTATTAAAAGAAGAGTTTCCTACGCTTAAAGATAAGCTAAGTGATCCTATTATGATTATAAATAAAAATAAAATTGAAATTGCAGATCAAAAAATAAGAGATCATATATTTGATAGAATTAGATCAAGCCTAATTGAAGAATCCATAAAATCATATAACAAATTATGCGTTAAAAAATACAAATTGTACAAATCAAAAATGGAAACTAAAAAATAGTAGTTCAAATTTATACTACATGGTTATATGTAATAACCGCCATCAGAAACATAATTTCAAAAAATTTATTTCCATAGTAATTAAGATCAATGTATAATTTCTCGAAGTGAATCATACCTTGGGTTTTATTGTATATGTATACTCGCTGTTCAAGCAATGGTTTTAGTACATCAGTTATTGGTGAAAAGAACAATGTTAAAAGTAAGCTGGTAGAAATAGTTACCAATCATATCTCTTGTAAAAATCAATATCCAGATAGTAATAAAAGCTTTGTATCCAAGGATTATTTATCCCAACATTTATTAAACTTTGGCACTCATGAAGAACTATATCAAGATGATAATTATCAAGAAAAATTATTAACTCCCGATATATTTAAATTGACTAAACCAGATGAATCTAATTTATCGTTTAGAACTTACAGTTCTGGAACTGAAGAAACGTCGACATCTAGTGCTATAAAACGTACCTTCATTGAAGACAAATCGCTATCAAAATCACCAACCTCCAGAATGTTATGCTTCGATCAATACATGGACAACAAAAATGTAATTAAAAAAAATATAGTCCTAAATTCATATACTCGCAGCACTTTGTGGCATAAAAAAAGCAACTCAATGATGGTATATCTAGATGTCATTAAAAAAATAGATATTGATCCTAATGGGTTATTAAGGAACAGCGTACTAGAGAAGATGAGTAACAATATTAAGAAAAAATATTTGGTAAAATCTGTTGACATTTCCGCAACCTATTCTAATATACGTAAATACGCCTTGGATAGAGTATCTTCGATGATTAATGAAGATATCGCGGGTTTAGATATAACGATAACTCCTGGAATGTCTATTTCTGACTTAAGATCAAGTTGCATATCAAATAATAATTTCTTTAGAAAACTACAAGAGTGCTGTGAAAAAATTACAGAAAATATAAAATTAGCTCCAGAAAATTTCTTGTCACACATATTTCAATCTTGTGTTATTGTACATGTGGATAATTTATTGGACCCAACCAACAATAAGATTAAGTTGTATCATAAAAAAGACGAACTTATCCCAAAATTAAAAGAATTAATATTAAATACCATATCTAATTTACCAAACAGTATTATCTGTGAAATTGAAAAATTAGATCAAAACAATATTGTAAATTCTTTATTTTCAAAAATTCATGGCGTACTGGTATCAAAATCATTGATAAAAAATTTAATCTTGTTCTTTAATTCCAATAAAAATATATTTATAAACATAAAATTTGCTGATAATTTAAACCAGTTCAATGAATTACTTGATAAAATAGTTAATATAGTAAGAACATATTGTATATTTCATGAAGGGGTTTTTTTGCCAGATGAATCCACGTCGAAACAGTTATCTAGATACTTGTTGTCAGACATGTGTGGATTATCAACCAACTTTCATAAAAAATTTAAATTGTCTGTTCAAAATGTATCGGCATTTCAAGAGTCAGTTGATAATATTAGGCTAGAAAGCAATTATACAAATAACTCAGTAACCAATGAATCGGCTAAAAAAGAACCAGATGTAACAAATACAGAACTCATACTATGTCAAAAATCAAAACGTAACTCAGTTTTTGCACCATCTTTAAATATATACGAACTAGCTGCTTCAACTATTGATATCAACAAAGGAGATTTTGATGAATCTTTCATGGATAATTTAAAGCGCTATCCGTTAATGAAAGAATATTTTAATAAAAAAGAAAAAGTTAATATAGACCTTTCTACAACGCATAGTCATGTCAAAAATTATATTTCGGAAACACTTTACGATTTTGTGAAAAAAATTGAAAAAAAAATAGAACCTCTTCCTGGCATGACGATAGAAGAATTAAGATTAGCCCATATATCAAATGAAGAATTCTTTGATAAATTGCACAAATTTTGCTTTGAGGTAATCAATAGCATCAAAAATTGCAGTGATACTATGTTAATAGATCTGATGCAGCGTAACGTATATTTAGAAACAGAAACAGAAGCAGAAGCAGTAAAGGTTGTAAAAATTAATAAAAAAATAAAGATTTCATTTCGTGAACAAATAGAGAATTTACTAATTAGAAATATTTCAAATGCATCGGAAATAATTGTAAGTGCAATTAAACTAATACCAGACTCTAAAATCATAGAAGGATACTTTTCTCATTTTCATAACATCTATATTTACAATAAATCTTTACTGAGACTAAAATCAGCATTTAATTTTGTACAAGAAAAAGTGATTAATGACCACTTGTTAATAGAATTAGCTGATAAAATTTCCCTAAAAATGATTAACAAAATGGGGGGGAAAAGTATCATAAAAGGACACGTGGTACGCAAGATCGTAAACAATAACATAATTTGCGGTAAACTATCCACATACAATTACATAAGAAAATTAGTAGGAGAAGAATTATGTATACCTAAAGCAGGTCTAAGTGACCATATCATAGTTGTCAATAACAATAAAATTGAAATTGCAGATAAAAAGACAAGAGACGAAATATTTGGTGGCATTAGATCAGACTTAATTGCAAAAACTGTAAAATCATACAACGATTTATGCATTGAAATATACAAATCCAGAATAAGAAATAAAAAATTATATTAATGAATGTATCGTTATCTATAAATCTTTTATCTTACTGTAAAGGCTATTAATGAAAACAAAAACATTAAATAAGATAAAACAAAAAAACAAACAACATAAATACTATTATCAATAACCATATCATATATAATTGAAACTAGCATAAATTCATACAAAATATTTACACTAAAATTAAGATCGATGTACAATTCATGCTAACATGTTGCTGGTTACCATTTAGATTTAGTTATTACATGAACGCACATTTTTCTACAGATAGCTCTATTGTCAACAATATAGATGAAAATAAAAATATTAAAAATAATGAAATTTATGACAATGCTGATGATAATGCAGCTTATGAAGACAAACATATGAGTAATAACCAAGGTTGTTACTTGAGCTCGACTATTCTACCAAAACATGAGCAATCTTGCCGCTTTTTAAGTATACATACTCAGGATGACCTATGCCAAGATAATTATTACCAGGAAAAGTTATTGCCTCTTGATATATTTAAATTAGGCGGATATAACTTATTATCTAAAACTAATAGGTTTGATAATAATAAACCAGATTCGCTTTATGCTGCAAAACATACACTTATTGAAGACGAACAACTATCAACAGAACCACATCCTAAAAGAATAGACATTAAAATACTGACGGATGATGAAAAAACACACGCATCAGCATCACCAGATTTTACAGAACAAGCAATAAAAGATTCTAGTATGGAACATATTGAACAAACAGCACAAACCTACCCTATCAGCAACGAAAATTCTATTAAAAAAGATATAGGATTAAAATCATATGCTCGTAGCAGTTTATGTAATACAAAATATTACCCAAGAACACTCTATAGAGATGCTATTAAACAAATAGATATTGATAGTAATGGGTTATTTAAGAAATATGTATTAGAAAAAATGGCCAAAGACCTTAAAAGAAGAAATTTATTAGAATCATCTATAGACCTTTCTGCAACTTATTCAAACATAAGAAGATATACCTTGGACAAACTCTCCTCATTACTTAATGATGATCTGATTGATTCAGATGTATTAATAACTCCTGGAATGTCTATTTCAGATTTAAGATTAACTTTCATATCAAATAAATATTTTTTTAAAAAACTAAGAGACAATTGCAATCAAATTGCAGAAGATACAAGGGCAACTCCAAGTGACTGTTTATCACATGTGTTTCAATGTCGTATTATTTTCAATATTAGTAATCATTTAAATTCAGCTAATACCCGGGTTAAGTTTTATCCCCAAAAGAATAAATTTCTCCAGGAATTAAAGGAGCTGATTATAGACACAATATCTAATTTACCCAACAATATTATTTATGCAATTAAAAATATCAATCAAAGAAATATTGTGAATGCTTTGTTTTCAAAAATTCATGGAGTACTAATATCAAAATTATTGATAAAAAATTTAAAATCATTACCCAATAATGAAAACAAATTTAGTGGAAGATTTCATGATAATTTAAATTTACTAAATGATTTTCTTGCAAAAATAGGAAATCTGGTAAGAGTGTCTTGCATATTTCATGACGGAGTTTTTTTGCCAAATGAATCTACGGTAGAAAAACTATCCAAATACATATTGTCAGATATGTATGGCATACCATCCGTAGTCCATAAAAGTCTTAATCTGTGCGATGAAAGTATACACAAATCTCAAGGATCAAGTTGTAACATTGAGTTGCCATCGGAATCAATGGACCCTAAAAGGGAAAAAACTAGAAATGATTGTGAACATGCACAAGTAAAAACAACATCGCTTATAAAAAATACTCATCAATCAAAACAACACATAATAACAAAGGAACTTAATATGAGATATTATTATAAAATAAATTTATTTACTGCAGATCTTACAACCATATATGAGACCGCCATCAAAAAAATAAATATTGATAACAACAAGACATTTAGGAATAGTCTATTAAAGAAAATAGGTAGTTATATTGCATCTAAAGGTATCATAGAATCATCCATTAACCTTTCTAGAACTTATTCGAATGTTTGTCGATATGTTTTGGATAAAGTCTCTCCTTACATTAGTAACATTATTACCACCACAGATACATTGATAACTCCTGGAATGTCATTATCAAGCATAAAAAATAATTGCATATCAAATAAATCTTTTTTCGAGAAACTGAACAAAAAATGTGAAGAAATTGTAGAAAGCATAAATGTAATTCCTGATTATTATTTTTCAATAATTATTCAAAATTACATCTGTGATTCAAATAAATCTTTAAAAATTAGTCAGAAGAAAACTAAACTTTACCCAGAAATAAAATCATTAATCACAGAAACGATATCTAATTTACCAAATAATATTATTCATGAACTTAAAAAATTTAATCAAAGTGAGACAGTGAACGGTTTATTTTTAGATATACACAGCGTATATGCACAAAAATCCTTAATAAGAAATGCGCTATTATTATTTAATTACAACAAACTTCCTAACAACGATCCCATTGCTAATTTAGATTTACTTAATAATTTACATACAAAGCTATTAAATCAAGTAATACTGTCCCCAATATTACACGAAGGAAAAATATTTTTTCCAGGAGAATCCACAGCAAAATTACTTTCTAAATACCTATTATTAGATATGTACAATATTCCATTCAAATTTCATAAAAAACTCGTACCATATAAACATATTAGTGACAACATATTGATGAATGATTGTGAAAAAAATTCCACTACTCTAATTAATACTTCTGATAATATAGAATCAGCGTCATTAGCAAAACCAGTTCTCATTCCGCATAAAAGTTCAAAGTGGAACCCTGATCTTATATCTTCTTCTATTATATATGAAGAAGCTTTGTCACTGGCTGATATTGACAAAGGAGATTTTGAAAATTCTTTCGTAGATAAAATTAAGAACTATTCCACAGTTAAAAGATATTCAATCAAAAAAGAGGAAATTAATGTTGACCTTTCTATAACTTATTATCGCATAAAAAATTATATTTCCAAGATATTGCAACCATTTTTTAAAAAAATTGAAGAGAGAATAAAACCTGTTTGCAACATGACTATGGATGAATATAGATTATCATATATATCAAATGAAGAATTTTTTGATAAATTGCGTAAATTTTGCACTAAAACTGTAACTGGAATTAAAAATATCAGTGACTCTAAGTTAAACGACATGATACAAAATTCTGTACGGTTGGAAATAAAAGAATTTAAAACGATTATAATAAGAAGTAGAAGAAAAATTTTATTTCGTAGTGATCTAGAAAAACTGTTAACTAGAAACATCATGAATGTACCTGAAATGATTGCAAATGCGATTAAATTAATACCCCTAGATAAATTTTTGGAGAAACAATTCACACGTTTTGATAATATGTATGTTGACAATTCATCTCTACTAAAATCTAAATCAGTATTTAGTTATGTACAGAAAAAAGTTACTAACGATCATTTATTAAACGTATTAGTAGATAAAATTTCTATAGAAATGATTGATAAAGCTGGAAAGGGCAATAGTATAAAGGGAACTGTAATGCGAAAAATCATTAATAGCTACATGGTTTGCAATAAACTATCTACCTATAAGTATATAAGAAGGTTAATAAGAGAAGACTTACCTACGCTTGACAAGATAGTTGATAATATTATGATTATTCGTAATGATAAAATTGAAATTGCAGATCAAGAAACAAAGTGTAAAATACTGGATAAACTTGAATCGCACTTGATTCAAGCTGCCATAAGATCATACAATGAGTCATGCGTTAAAAAATATAAATCACATAAGTCAAGAGTTTAAACCTAAACAAAAACTCAGACCACGTAATAATTAGTAATCATCGTGCTATCATATGTATATGAAACTAAATTTTTTGCTAAAACCAAGACCGGTATATAATTCATGATACCATATGGCTGTGTCCAATTTAGATTTCGTTGTTACATGTATCCATGTCATTTTACTAATATTAATAGCATCGATGAAAGCACTTCTGGAAATGTATGTTGTAAAGACATATGTGTAAGCAATAATCATAACCATGACACGAATACAAACACTGCGCCTAAACACAAGCTATTTTGCAATTTTTTAAATATTAACACTCATCCTGAGTTATACCAAGGCGATGATTATCAAGAAAAATTATTACCTCTCGATATATTTAAACTGACTAAATTAGATGAATCTAATTCATCATCTGATACTTACAGTTTTGATACTAGTCAACCACCCACATCTAAAACTATAAAACGCCAATTAATTGAAGACGAACCGCTATCAATAGAGCCAATAACTAAAATAATATGCCTTAAACAAATCAAGAGCAATGAAAAAAACTGTATATCCTCACTATCTTTTAGGGAAAAAATAATAACAAAACAAAATGTTGAAAACCCTGAACAAACAATACAAAACCATTCAACTAGGACAGGACAATCAATAATTAAAAAAGAGCTACGCATAAAATTATGTCGTTGCAATATTGGACAAAGAGTGGATGACGAAAACGTTATTAAAAAAAATATATCACTGAAATTTTATTCTCGCAGAAGTCATTGGATGACAAAATATAACTCAAGGATAGTATATAGAGATGCCATTAAAAAAATAGATATTGATAATAACGGATTATTTAGGGACAGTGTATTAGGAAAAATTTATAACCATATTAAAAAATATTCATTAAAACCATCTATTAATCTTTCTAAAACTTATTCAAACATACGTAAATATGCCTTGGATAAGTTATCCTCATTACTTAATGATGAAACACTTGATTTAGATATATTGATAACTCCTAGAATGTCTATTTCAGATTTAAGATCTAGCTGCATATCTAATCAATATTTCTTTAAAAAATTACGAGAAAATTGTGAGAAAATTGCAGAAAATACACGAGCAACTCCAGAAAGTTGTTTATCAGATGTATTTCAATGTCAGATTATTTTCGATCATTATGATTCTTTTACTTCAACTAATACTAAGATTAAATTATCTCCCCGAAAAGATAAATTACTCCCAAAGCTGAAGGAGTTAATTATAGATACAGTATCTAATTTACCCAACAGTATCATTTGCGAAATTGAAAAGCTCTCCCAAAGTGACATCGTAAATGCCTTATTTTTAGAAATTCATGGGGTATTAATATCAAAATCATTAATAAAAAATTTAAACTTGTTATTTATCTCCAATAAAAGAGAATTCATAAATTCCAAATTTGATGACGATTTAAATTTACTCAATTATTTGCTTAATAAAATAGGAAATTTAGTAAGAGAATCTTGTATATTTCATGACGGAGTTTTTTTGCCAGATGAATACACGGTAGAAAAACTATCTAAGTACCTATTGTCAGATATGTATGGCGTATCTTCCATGTTTCATGGAAAGCTTAAACTGCTAGATAAAAAAACATCAAAATCTCAAGAAACAATTGATGATATTAGTTTAGATAACATATACAACATAAAAACAAAAACTGAAAAAATAGAAATAGGAAATAATTGTAATTATAATCAAGGCGATGTAGTACAGCCTATCAAAAACATTGAACGATCAGAACAACAATCAATGACAATAGAACTTAGTTTAAAAAGATACTGTAGGAATAATTTATGTTCTACAGAACGTACATCGAGCATATACGAAAATGCAATTAAAAAAATTATCATAGATAATAATTTTAGATTCGAGGATAGTGTATTAAGAGAAATAGGTACCTATATTACAAGTAAGGGATTTACAAAATCATCTCTCAACCTTTCCAAAACTTATTCAAACGTTCTAAAATATGTTTTGGATAAAGTTTCACCTTACATCAGGAACATCGTAGCTAATCAAGATCTATTGATAAGTTCCGGGATGTCTTTATCAGACATAAGATATAACTACATATCAAATAACGTTTTCTTTGAAAAACTAGGCAAAGACTGTGAAGAAATTGTAAAAAATATACATCTAACTCCTAACTATTATTTCTCAGGCATCATTCAAAATTATATTTATTTGGGATCACCTGAACGTTTAGAAATTACTAGTAAGAAAAATAAATTATGTGCGGAAGTAAAAATGCTAATTATAGAAACAATATCTAATTTACCTAATAATATTATCCATGAACTCAAAAAATTTAGCCCAAACGATATGGTTAATGGATTGTTTTCAAAAATACATGGATTATACTTACACAAACCCTTAATAAATAATTTGAGACTACTTTACAATTCCAACAAATTTCCCAATGACGATCACATTTCTAATTTAGACTCACTTAATAACTTACTCACAACCTTATTAAATAAAGTAAAAAAATCTCCTATATTATATGGGGGAAAGATATTTCTTACAGGAGAACGCACATCTAATCTATTGTCTAAATATTTATTATTAGACATGTATAAAATACCATTTAGATTTCATAAAAAACTTACACCCAAGGAACATATAAATGACAATATACTAGAGAGTAACCACAAAAAACATTCTGTAACTGAAACTTACAATAGTATGGAACCATTATTAAAAAAAACGACTATTGTTCCACAAAAAAAATATAAATGGAACCCTGGGCGTATATCATCTTCAAATGTATATGAACTAGCATTATCAACGATTGAGATTGATAAAGGAGATTTTGAGTATTATTTCATAGATAAAGTTAGGCGCTACAAAGTAGTACAAGAATGCCTTAGTAAAAAAGGTAAAATCAATGTTGATCTTTCTGAAACGTATAATCGTACCAAAAATTATATTTTGGAAATTTTTATCCCTTTCTTTAGAGAAATTGAACATAAAATAAAACTTACTAACGGAATGAGTATAGATGAATTAAGACATTCCTACATATCCAATACAGATATTTTTGATAAATTGCGTAACTTTTGCGCCAAAATGGTTAGTTATGTCAAAAATTGTAATAATATTATATTAACCAATATGATACAACATCGTGTGGGTTTAGAAACAGAGATATACCAGGTAATGAAAATAAAAAGTAAAAGAAAAATTGTATTTCGCAACTGCATGGAGAAATTGTTAATTAGAAACATTTTAAATGTACCTGAAACAATTTCAAATTCAATTAAATTAATACCCAATACTAGACTGATAGAGAAATGTTTCTCTCATTTTCATGATATGTACGTTGATAATGAGTCACTAACAAAAGCTAAATTAGCATTTGATACCATAGAGAAAAAAGTTCTTAATGATCATTTATTAATCAAATTAGTAGATAAAATATCCTTAGATCTTATTCATAAAATTAAACAAGAAAATGTATATAAAATTGTTAACAGTAATATAGTCTATAGAAATCTATCCACCTACTGCTATATAAGAAAATTAGTAAAAAAAGAACTACCTACCCTTATAGATAAGATAACTGATCCTATTATGACTATACGTAATGATAAAATCGAAACTGTAGATAAAAAAACAAGGATTAAGATACTAGATAAGCTTGGATCAGACTTAATTGCAATAACTACAAGCTCGTACACCAAACTATGCGTCAAAAAATACAAGTCAAAAAATAGACAATCAAAAATTTATTTAGGTACCAATAAACTTAGTAATATTAATTAGAAGGAATGATAAAATTTAAAATGCAAATAAATAATAAAGGAATAATAAGTATTTGATACACTTTAATTATGCTTAATTTAGAGACTCACAAAATTATGAAAAATCATGCATTAAAAACATAAGTAAAAATAATTATATGTAATAACAGCTACATAATTTAATAGAAATTTATTTCTACTAAATCTAATATCGGTGTACAATTTTTATTCATGTGAAATAAATTCACTTCTAGGCTACAATATATGCATTCAAGTAATTTTACTATAGTCACTGTTAGCGAAAATAAAGCCATCAAAGATGAGGTTGACAATAACGATACTGAAAAATATACATCTTGCAAAAAACAAGAAGAGCCTAATTCTGCGGGAATTTTACCAAAAAATGAACAATCTTGTAATTTTTTAAATCTCCATACTCCTAGTGGATTATATCAAGATGATGATTATAAAGAAAAATTACTACTTCCTGATATATTTAAATTAACTAAATTAGATAAATTTAATTTATCAACTACAATTGAAAATTTTGATACTAGTCAGCCATATACATCTAATAATATAAAATATCAATTCATTGAAGAAGAAGCACTATCAGTATCACAAAAACCAGAAAGAATTAAAATTAAACAAAGCGCTGTTGATGAAAAAATTTGCATATCACCATCACTAAATTTTACGAGAAAAATAACATCTGACTCAAATTTTGATAATTTTGGGCAAACAGTACAAAATTATTCAGCTAGATGCAAAATATCAAGAAAATCTATAATAAAAAAAGAACTACGTATAAAACTATGTCGTTGCGATTTTAAACAAAGCATGGTTAACGAAAAAACTTTCGGTACATCCTCCCCTATATCTACAGAAAAAATAGAAGAGGAACAAGAATCATTAACATTGCCATCCCAAATGACAAACCTTAAAGAAGGGATTGATAACGAAAAAGTGATTAAAAAAAATATAAGCCTAAAGTTGTACACTCGGAGCATATCACTGCATACAAAAAATAATTCGCGAGTAATATACAGGGATGCGATTAAGAAAATAGATATTGACAGTAATGGATCATTTAAGAAATGTGTATTAGAAAAAATGGGTAAAGTCATTAAAATAAGAGATTTATTGAAATTCTCTATTGATCTTACCCCAACTTATTCAAACATACGTAAATATGCCTTGGATAAGTTATCCTCATTACTTAATGATGATATAATTGATTCAGATATATTAATAACTCCTGGAATGTCTATTTCAGATTTAAGATACAGCTGCATATCTAATCAATACTTTTTTAAAAAACTACGAGACACTTGTGAAAAAATCGTAAGAGATACACGAGCAACTCCAGATAATTGTCTATCACATGTATTTCAATGTCGTATTGTTTTCAATCTTAATGCTTCTTCAAATTCACCAAATAATAAGATTAAATTTTATCCCAAAAAGAATAAATTTCTCCCAAAGTTAAAAGAGCTAATTATAGATACAATATCTAACTTACCCAACAGTATTATTTATGAAATTGAAAAGATTGATCGAAAAAATATTGTCAGCGCTTTATTTTCAGACGTACACGGTGTACTAGTATCAAAATCATTGATAAAAAATTTAAATTTATTCTTTAGCTCCAATAAACATAAATTTGTAAATTTGAAAAATGTAAAATTTGATGACAATTTAAATTTATTAAATAATTTACTTAATAAAATAGAAAATCTAGTAAGAGAATCTTGTATATTTTATGAAGGAGTTTTTTTGCCAGATGAATCCACAACAGAGAAATTATCTAAATACATACTATCAGATATTTATGGAATATCTTCCAAGGTTCATAAAAAACTTAAACTATTTTCTCAAGATATATCAAAACCTCAAGAATCAATTGATAGTATTAAATTAGATAGCAATCATATAAAAAGTGCAGTAATTAATTTACCATCTTCATCAGAAGAAGAACCACAAACATCAAAATTCGATCTAATAAGCACAGTAGATACTATGTCCCCCAGAACAGTAATAAAAAACACTAATCAATCAGAACACCACATAATGATAAAAGAATTTAATCTAAAATCTTATCATAGGACTACCTTATGCTATAAAGGAACTACATCAAACATATATGAAGATGCCATTAAAAAGGTTATTATAGATAATAATTGCCGATTTAAGAATAGTGTACTAGAAAAATTGGGTGCCTATATTACAAGCAGAGGATTCACAAAATCATCTCTTAACCTTTTAAGAACGTATTCAAATGTTCGTAAATATATTTTAGATAAATTATCTCCATACATTAATGATATTATTATCACCACAGATGTATTAATATCTCCTGGCATATCGATATCAAAAATAAGATGTAACTGCATATCAAATATCCCTTTCTTCCAAAAATTACGTAAACACTGTGAAGAAATTTCTGAAAGCATAAAGGAAATTCCTGACGACTATTTCTTAAGTATTATTCAAGATTACATTTATTTTACCCCAACTGAACGACTAACAATTATTTATAAGAAAACCAATTTATGCTCAGAAATGAAATCTCTAATTATAGAAACTATATCCAATTTAGCAGATAATATTATTCATGAGATTAAAAAATTTAAGCAAAGTGAAATAGTAAACTGCTTATTTTCCAATATACATGGCATATATGTGACTAACTCTTTCATAAGAAAGATAAGTTTATTTTTTAGTTCTAATAAAATACCTGATAATGATCTAGTTGATAATTTGGATTTACTTAATGATTTATTTACAAGATTATTAATCAAAGTAAAAGAATCTCTCATATTACATGAAGGAAAAACATTTTTCCCTGGTAAATCTACAGCAAAACTACTATCTAAATATTTGTTGTCAGATATGTATGGTATTTCTACTAAATTTTATTTAGAACTTAAACCTCAGAAACATATTAAAAATATGGCATTAGATACTAATTATACAAAATGTGATGTAGTTGATAATTACAATAATACGGAAATAAGATTATTAGAAAAACCAATACTCACTCCACAAAAAAAGTCACAGTGGAACCCTACCCTTATAACATCTTTGAATATATACGAACTAGCCATTTCTATGATTGATATCGACAAGGGAGGGTTTGAAAAATCCTTCGCAGATAAAATAAATAATTACCCTGTAATAAAAGAATACCTTAGTAAAAAAGTAACAACTAATATTGATCTTTCTATAACGTATAATAATGTTAAAAATTATATTCTGGAAATATTTTTCCCATTCTTGAAAGAGATTAAAGAAGAAACAGAAGAAAAAATAAAACCTATTAATGGTATGACTGTAGATGAATTAAGATTAACCTACATATCAAATGAAGATTTTTTAAATAAATTACGTGAATTTTGTAATAAATCGATTAATAGTATTAAAAATAGTAGCAATACTACATTAATCAATCTGATACAGTACTATGTTCCACTGGGAATAGAAACACTAAAAGCAATACGAATGAACAAAAAAAGGAAAATTGCATTTTACAATGACATATCAAATCTATTGTTTAAAAACATTTTAAATGTACCGGAAGCAATCATGAACTCAATCAAACTATTACCTCATACTAAGATTATTGATGGATGTTTCTCTCATTTTTATGATATGTATGTTGACAATAAATCACTACTAAAAATTAAATTAGTATTTGATTATGTACATAAAAAAGTAGCCAATGACCATTCATTAATCAGAGTAGTAGATAAAATTTCCTTAGATATGATTGATAAAATTAGAAAAGGAAATAGAATCAGCAAGATTATCAATAGCAATATAATTTCTGGGGGATTATCCATCTACAACTACATAAGAAAATTGGTAAAAGAAGAATTACCCCTCCTTAAAGATACAATAAGTGATCCCATTTTTATAATACGCAACAATAAAATTGAAACAGTAGACCAGAAAACAAGGAATGAGATGTTTGATAAACTTAGATCAGATCTAATTGAAACAACCATCAGATCATACAACAAGTTATGCCTTAAAAAATACAAAACATATAAATCAAAAGTTTGAACTAAAAAATTACTTACTATTAGTATAATCTTACATATTTAAATAAAAGTTTATTTGAATAATATAACTAATATGTTATGCCAACATTTATCATAAGTAACATAATTTCAGTAAATTTATCTCTACTGAGATTCATATCAGTGTACAATTACTGTTCACTTGAAATAAATCAAATATCTTATGCGCTTATATCTTTTAGGTAGCGACTCTACTGTAGGTGGTATTTATGAAAAAGGGGATATAAAAGGTGAGACGAGTAATGAAAATTATGGTTTTAATACTGAAGTTTTAGCTAAACATGAACCATCTTGCGATCTTTTAAATATTCATAATACTGATGAGTTATTTCAAGATGATGATTATCAAAAAAGACTATTTCCTCCTGATATATTTAAACTGAACAAATTAGTTGAATGTACTTCATCATCTAAAACTGACAATCTTTACACTGAGAAACTGTGCACATCTCGTGCTCTAAAACGCATACTCGTCGAAGATGAATCTTCAGCACCAAAACCATCCCCCAAAAAAATAGAGCTTAAACCAATCGTAGAAGACGGGGAAAATAATATTTTTGCAGAAGAATCAATAACAGCGCTGGATTTTAAAACAGAACAAAATCATTCAACCGGCTGTAAATTACCAGGACAACAGATAATTAAAAAAGAGCTATGCATAAAATTATATCGTTGTGGTATTAAACAAAGCATTCATACAGAAAAAATTTGCAACTCCTCATTTTTAAGTCCTGTAGAACAGGTTACCGAAAAAATTGCATTCAGTGGAGATGAACTACCATCAATATCGCCTGGCCTAAGAAAAACAGGAATCAAACAAATATTACCCAAAGAAAATACTGTTAAAAAAAATCTAATCCTAAAATTATACGCTCGCAGCAATTTGTGGCATACAAAAACTAATTCAGGAGTACTGTATAGAAATGCCATTAAAAAGATAAATATTGATGAAAACGGATTTTTTAAGAATACCATATTAGAAAAAATTGGCGAAATTACCAAAAGGAGAGATTTATTAAAATCATCTATTGACCTTTATCCAACCTACTCAAATATAAGGAAATTTGCCTTAAACAAGGTCTATTCATTATTTGATGATAATGCAATTAATCTAGATATGTTGATAACTCCTGGAATGTCTATTTCAGATATAAGATCAGCTTGCATATCAAACAATATATTTTTTAAAAAATTACAAAAGTATTGTGAAAAAGTTGCAGAAGATGTACTAGCAGCTCCGGCCAGTTGTTTGGCGCATATATTTCAAAGCTATGCTAATTTCAATCTTAAAAATTATTTTCGTGAAGATAATATTAGGATTAAAATTTCTCATAAAAAAAATAAATTTCTCCCTGCACTAAAAGAGTTAATTATAAAAACAATATATGATTTACCAAACAGTATTGTTTGTGAACTTGAAAAGACCGATAAAAAAAATATTGTGGATGCTTTGTTTGTAGATCTGCATGGTGCACTAGCATCAAAATCGTTGATAAAAAATTTGAACTTATTATTTAAGTCCAACAAAAATAAATTTGCAAACAAAAGGTTTTATGATGATTTAAATTTGTTTGATGAGTTGCTAGAAAAAACAGTAAGTATAGTAAGATCATCTTGTATATTTCATGAAGGAGTTTTTTTGCCGGATGAACCAACAGCAGAGAAATTATCTAGATACCTATTATCAGACATGTATGGCATGCCTTTAAATTTTCATAAAAAAATTAAATTTCCTGATAAAAATACATTAAAAATTGATAACTTTATTTTAGATAGCAATTATGCAAGAGGTGCATCAGCTATAAAAACGGAAACTAGTAGTAATTGCAATAATGATCAATCAGAACAACGAATAATGATAAAAGAATTTAATCTAAAATCGTATTATAAAGCTGACTTATTTTCTGCAGATAATACATCAAATATATATGAAGATGCCACTAAAAAGATCAGTATAGATAGTAATTGTAGATTTAAGAATAGAGTATTAGAAGAATTAGGTCATTATATTATAAGCAGGGGGTTCATAAAGTCATCCCTTGATCTTTCCAAAACCTATTCAAATATACGCAAATATGTTTTGCATAAAGTCTCTCCATTCATTAATGATGCTATGACCACTACAGATGAACTAATAACTCCCGGGATACATTTATCAGACTTGTCACGTAATTTAATATCAAATAGTGCTTTCTTTGAAAAATTAAGCAAAAACTGTGAGGAAATTGCAAAAAGTATAAATTTTATTCCCAATGATTATTTCTCAAGCATTATTCAAAGTTATATTTACTTGAGCCCGACTGAACGATTACGAGTTAATAAAAAGAAAAAAAAATTGTGTCCAGAGTTAAAACTGATAATTATAGAAACGATATCTAATTTAACGAATAATATTGTCAATGAGCTAAAAAAATTTAAGCCAAACGAAATCATTGATGGATTATTTACAAATATACACGATGTATACTTACCAAAAACCTTAATAAGAAATCTAGAATTAATTCTTAATTCTAACAATATGCCAGGCAACAAATACAAACCTAATTTAAATTTGCTCAACAATTTATTTAAAAAAGTATTAAGCGAGGTAGAAATATGCCCCATATTACATGAAGAAAAAATATTTTCTATAGAAAGAGAAACCGCGAAAATACTCTCTAAATACCTTTTATCAGATATGTATAGCATACCGGTAAAGATTCAGAAAAAACTTATCCTTCACAAACATACTGAAGATGATATATCAGAAAGTAATCACGAAAAAAGTTCTGAAACTAATAATGACAATAATATGGAACCATCATTATTAGAAAAATCAATAATCATTCCACAAAAAAAATTGAAATGGGGAACTAAATGGGGAATTGATATTATATCACCTTTAAATATATATAAATTAGATTTATCAATGATTGATATTGACAAAGATGATTTTGAGTGCTACTTCATAGATAAAATTAGGAAATATCCGTCAGTAACGAAACATCTTGGTAAAAATGAAAAAATTAATGTTGATCTTTCTATAACGTACAGCAATGTTAAAAATTATATTTTTGAAACATTTTCCTTTTTTCTGAAAGATATAGAAGAAGAAACAAGATCAAAAATAAAATTAACTAATGGTATGACCCTAGATGAATTAAGGCTGACATACGTATCAAAAGAGTTTTTATGTAAATTTCATGAATTTTGTACTGAGGCGATAAATCGCATTAATAGTTGTAGAAATACTAAGTTAACAGATCTGATACAGTTCCGTATACATTTAGGAACGGAAATGTCAAAATCAATATCAATACTAATGAATAAAGAAAGAAAAAATAGATTTCTTAATGAAATAACAAATCTATTAGTCAAAAACATTTTAAATACCACAAAAGTAATTGTAAACACTATTAAATTAATATCTAACAATAAATTTATGGATGAACATTTCTCTAATTTTTACGATATATATGTTGATAATGTATCTCTACTAAAAGCTAAATCAGTATTTGATTCCGTACACAAAAGAGTAGCCAATGACCATTTATTAATAAAGATAGCAGATAAAATTTCTCTGAATATGATTCATAAAAATAGCGCAAAAAAACACATAGTCCATAGGATCATTAATAAATACATGGTTTGTAGAGGACTATCTACCTATGATTATATAAGAAAATTAATAAAAGAAGACATACCTACACTTGAATATAATCTAGGCAATACTATTATGATTATTCGTAATGATAAAATCCAAACTGCGGATCAAAAAACACGGTATAACATACTGATGTACCTCGAATCAGACCTAATTGAAACAACCATAAAGTTGTACAACAAATTATGTACTAAAAAATGCATGTCACACAAATAGAAAAATGAATAATAAAAAACGTGATCCTTATAAATTTATATACTTAAATAATAACAGTCTATATTAAATAAATTTATTTATACTAAGATTAACATCAGTGTACGATCTCCTATTTACTTGGTAATAGGTTATATCTCTTGCTATATTAATTCATATCTTTTAGGTAATGACTTCACTGCAAATAGTGTCGATAAAAAAGAAGATATTAATGAGACTAATAATATAGTTACTGATCATTTATCTCATCAAAATCAATCAGTAACTAACAATGAAAATTATGATTTTCATACTGTAATTTTGGAAAAAAGTTAACCATCATGGTATTTTTTAAATATTCATAATAGTGATAAATTATTTCAAGATTATGATTATCAAAAAAGATTATTTCCTCCTGACATATTTAAACTTAACAAATTAGATGAATGTAATTTTTTATCTAAAACTGACAGTCTTTACACTGATAAACCATGCAGATCTCGTGCAATAAAACGCATGCTCGTCGAAGAAGGCTATTTTAGAAAAAATTACTAGAATTACTAAAAGGAGAGGTTTATTAAAATAATCTATTTACCTTTCTCCAACTTACTCAAACACACGCAAATTTGCCTTAAACAGGGTCCATTTAGTTAAAAACATTTAAAATGTCCCTAAAGTAATTGTAAATGCAATTACTTTGATACCTAACACTAAATTTCTAGAGGAGCATTTCTCTAACTTTTACTATATATACGTTGATAATGTATCGCTATTAAAAGCTAAATCAGTATTTTATACTGTACATAAAAAAGTATCCAATGACCATTTATTAACAAAAATGGCAGATAAAATTTACTTAGATATGGATTATAAATATAAGTTTATATATTCAAATAATAAAAGCCTAGATTCAATAAATTTATTTATACTAAGATTAATACCAGTGTACAATTCTCACCACTTTGGAACAGATTATATACTTTACTATATGCATTCATATCTTTCAGGAAGTAACTCTAATGTAGATAGTCTTAATAAAAAAGAAGATATTAAGAGTGAGACTAATAATGAAAATTATGATTTTAGTACTGAGGATTTACCAAAATATGATCCGTCTTACAATTTTTTAAATATTCATAATAGTGAGGAATTACTTCAAGATCACAATTATCAAAAAAGATTATTGCCTCCTGACATATTTAAACTTAACAGACCAAATGAATGCAATTTATCATATAAAACAGACAGCTTTGACACTGAGAAACCATGCACATCTCGTGCACTAAAACGCATACTCGTCGAAGATGTATCGGAAACACCATCGCCCTCCCCCAAAAAAATATATCTTAAACCAATAGTGGATGACGAAAAAAATCATATTTTTGTAGAAAAAACAATAACATCACTAGATTCTAGAACTGGACAAAATCATTCAACCGTCAGTAAAGTATCAGAACAGCCGATAATTAAAAAAGATCTATGCATAAAATTATATCGTTACGATATTAAACAAATCATCTATACAGAAAAAGGTTGCAACGCCTCGTATTTAACTCCCATAGAACAGATTACTAAAAAAATCACATCCATTGGAGATGGAGCGCTATCAATAGCACCCAAAGAAAATACTATTAAAAAAAATCTAAACCTAAAATCCTACGCTTACAGCAACTTGTGGAATAAAAAAATCAGTTCAGGAGTACTATATAGAAATGCCGTTAAAACAATAAATATTGATAATAACGGATTGTTTAAGAATACCATGCTAGAAAAAATTGCTGAAATTACTAAAAGGAGAGATTTATTAAAATCATCGATTGACCTTTCCACAACATACTCAAACATACGTAAATTTGCCATAGACAGGATCTATTCGTTATTTGATGATAGTGAAATTTATTCAGATATATCTATAATTCCTGGAATGTCTATTTCAGATCTACGATTAAGTTGTATATCGAATAATATTTTTTTTGAAAAATTACGAGAGTATTGCGAAAAAATTAAAAAAGATATACTAGTAGCTTCTGATAATTCTCTATTACACTTATTGCAATTTCGTATTATTTTAAATATTGATGATCCCTCAAATTCAGCAAACACTAAGATTAAATTGCATTCCCTAAAGGGCAAGTTTATACCGGAATTAAAAGAACTAATTATAGAAACAATATCTAATTTACCCAAAAGTATTGTTTTAGAAATTGAAAAGATTGATCAAATAAATATTTTGAACGATTTGTTTGTAGATTTGCATGGCGTATTGGTATCAAAATCGTTGATAAAAAACATGAACTTACTATTTAATTCCAACAAAAATAAATTTGCAGATAAAATATTTGATAATGATTTAAGTTTATTCAGTGAGTTGCTGGAAAAAATAGCAAGCATAGTAAGATCATCTTGTATATTTCATGAAGGAGTTTTTTTACCGGATGAACCCATGGTAGAGAAATTATCTAGATACATGTTATCAGATATGTATGGCGTGCCCTTCAAGTTGCATAAAAATCTTAAATTACCTGATAAAAATACATTAAAAATTGATAACTTTGTTGTAGATGAAAATTACGCAAAAAGTGCACCAACTATAGAAACGAAAATTAGCGATAATCGCAATAACGATGAAATTGTAATAACACCAATTATAGGCAACATAGATCAATCAGAACAACCGACAATAATAAAAGAATTTAATATAAAATCGCATTATAAATCTTACTTGTTCTCTGCGGAGAATACATCAAATATATATGAGGATGCTACTAAAAAAATTAGCATAGATACTAATTGTCGATTTAAGAATAGCGTATTAGAAGAATTGGGTGATTATATTACAAAGAGGGGATTCACAAAGTCATTCCTTGATCTCTCCAAAACCTATTCAAATGTACGCAAATATGTTTTGGATAAAGTTTACCCATTCATTAATGATGCTATAACCACTATAGATGTATTGATAAATCCAGGTATGTCTTTATCAGACTTAGATCATAATTTAGTATCCAATGAGGCTTTCTTTGAAAGATTAAGAAAAAACTGTGAGGAAATTGCAAAAAGTATACATTTGATTCCCAATCATTGTTTCTCAAACATCATTCAAAGTTACATTTATATTAACTCAACTGATCGCTTACGAATCACCAAGAAAAAAAAGTTGTGCCCAGAGGTAAAACTGCTAATTATAGAGACAATATCTAATTTACCGAGAAATATTATTGATGAGCTCAAAAAGTTTAAGCCAAATGAAGTAATCGATGGATTATTCGCAAATATACATAACTTATACTTGCCAAAATCCTTAATAAGGAAACTGAGATTAATTTTTGACCTTAGCATGCTACAAGACAATAAATCTAGATCCAATTCAAATTTACGCAACAATTTACTTGCAAAAATATTAAGTGAAGTAGAAATATGCCCCGTATTACATGAAGGGAAAACATTTTCTCTAGGAAAACATACAGCAAAAATACTTTCTAAATACCTTTTGTCAGATATGTGCAGAATACCGACAAAGATTAAGAAAAAACCTGACCTTCATAAACATATTAAAGACAATATGCCAGAAGGTAATTATGAAAAAAGTTCTGCAACTAATAATGATAATAATGTGGAATCACCATTATTAGAAAAATCAATTAAAAGATTGAAGTGGGATACTGATCCTATATCACCTTTGAATATATATCAATCAGCTCTGTCAATGATTGATATTGACAAAGCTGATTTTGAGAATTCTTTTATAAAAAAAATCAGGCGCCATCCTTCAATAAAAAAAGATATTACTAAAAAAGAAAAAATTAATCTTGGCCTTTCTACAACTTATGATCGCGTTGAGAATTATATTTTTGAAACTTTTTTGCCTTTCCTGAAAGAGATAGAAGAAGAAACAAGAGCAAAAATAAAACCTCTCAATGGAATGAATATAGATAAATTAAGATTATCATACGTATCAAATGAAGAAGAATTTTTAGATAAATTGCATAAATTTTGTACTAAGACTATCGATCATATTAGTAGTATCACCTTAATAGATCTATTACAGGGCTATATATGTTTAGGAACGAAAACACCAAAAATGATTCGAATGACCAAAAAAAGAAAAATTGACTTTCATGATGAAATAAAAAGTCTACTGGTTAAAAATATTTTAAATGTCCCTAAGGTGATTGTAAATAATATTAAATTAATACCTAACACTAAATTTCTAGAGGAATATTTCTCTAGTTTTTACGATATATGCATTGACAATGTATCGCTACTAAAAGCTAAATCAGTATTTGATACTGTACATAAAAAAGTTGCTAATGACCATTTATTAATCGAACTAATAGATAAAATTTCTCTGGATATGATCTACGAAAATAGTACAAAAGCACACGTAATGCCTAAGATAGTTAATAGCTACATAGTTTGCGGAGAACTATCTACATACGATTATATAAGAGAATTAATAAAAGAAGACATATCCACAATTAAATATGAACTAGGTAATAATATTATGATTGTTCGTAATGATAAAATTGAAACTGCAGATCAAACAACACTGAATAAAATACTGATTGACATCGAATCAGACCTAATTGCGACAACCATAAAGTCGTACAACAAGTTATGCATAGAAAAATACAGATCATACAAATTAAACCTAGTTGAAACAAGCATGGTCGTACAATAAATTATGTAATAATAAATTATGTGATAAAAAATTATTATTCGTATAGATCTATATTTTTAAATAAAAATATGGATTATGTAGCTATTAGCAATGAACATATCGCATCAGTGGCATGATTTCAATAAATTTATTTCTACTAGGATAAATACCAGTGTACAATCGTTACTAATTTGTAATAAATTATATTTATTAACATATGAATTCATATTCTTTGGGCAATAACTTTACCGCAGATGTCGTTGATGAAAAAGAAGATATTAAAAGTAATACTAATAATATAACTACTGAGCATTTGTCTTATCAAAACCAATACGTTACTAATATTTTAGCAAAACATGAACCATCTTACAGATTATTAGATTCTCATAATAGTGATGAATTGTTTCAAGATGATGATTATCAAAAAATATTATTACCTCCAGATATATTTAAACTGAACAAATCAGATGAATGTAATCCATCATCTAAAACCGGAAGTCTTTACATTGATAAACCATACACATCTCGCGCACTAAAACGTATATTACCCGAAGATGAACCGTCGTCAACACCACCCTCCTCCAAAAAAATAGATCTTAAAACAATCGCAGATAACAAAAAAAATCATTCAACCTGCCGTAAAGTTCCAGAGCGCCCGATAATTAAAAAAGAGCTATACATAAAATTGTATCCTTGTGATATTAAGAAAATCATGTGTACAGAAAAAATTTGCAATGCCTCACCTTTAACTCTCACAGAACATATTACTGAAAAAAGTACATTCGTTGAGGATGAAGAAGTATTGATATCACCAGACATAAGAAAATCAGAACTCAAACAAATACCACCCCAAGAAAATACTATTAAAAAAAATATAAGTAGTGGTGAGTTGCCTCAATATGATTATTATCAAAAAAGATTATTACCTCCTGATATATTTAAACTTAACAAATTAGATGAATGTACTCTATCATCTAAAACTGGAAGTATTTACACTAGCAAACCATTCACATATAGTTCACAAAAACGCACACTAGTCGAGGATGAATCATCAACACAACTACCACCCCCCAAAAAAATAGATCTTAACCAGATCATAGATAACGAAGAAAGTCATATTTTTGCAGAAGAAATAATAACGGCACTAGATTTTAAAAAAGGACAAAATCATTCAGCTAGCTGTAAAGTACCAGTACAACCGATAATAAAAAAAAAGCTAGTCATAAAATTATATCGTTATGATATTAAGCAAAGCATGTATACAAAAAAAGTTTGTACTACCTCATCTTTAACTCCCATAGAACAGATTACTGAAAAAAACACATCCATTGGAGATGAAACACCGTCAATATCTACAAACCTAAGAAGAGCAGAGCTCAAACTAATCCCCCCCCAAGAAAATACTATTAAAAAAAATATAAGCCTAAAATTATACACCCGCAGCAACTTGTGGCATACAAAAACCAATTTAGGAGTACTGTATAGAGATGCCGTTAAAAAAATAAGTATTGACAATGACGGCTTATTTAAGAATACCGTATTAGAAAAAATTGGTATAATTACCAAAAGGAGAGGTTTATTAAAATCATCTATTAACCTTTCTCCAACCTATTCAAACATACGAAAATTTGCCTTAGACAAAATTTATTCATTGTTTGATGACAGTGCAATTGATTCTGGTATGTTGATAACGCCTGGAATATCTATCTCAGATATAAGATCAACTCTCATATCAAATAATATATTCTTTAAAAAATTACAAAAGTATTGCAAAAAAATTTCAGAAGATGTACTAGCAACTCCGGATAGTTGTTTCTCACATATATTTCAAAGCTATGCTAATTTCAATCTAAAATATTGTTCAAACACAAACAATATCAAAATTAAACTTTCACCTAAAAAAAACAAATTTCTCCCCGCGCTAAAAGAGCTAATTATAGATACAATGTCTAATTTGCCCAAAAGTATTGTTTTAGAAATCGAAAAGCTTGATCAAATAAATATAGTGAATGCTTTGTTTGTAGATGTTCACGGTGCACTAGTATCAAAATCATTGATAAAAAATCTTAATTTATTATTTAATTCCAACAAAAATAAATTTGCAAATAAAAAATTTGATGATAATTTAAGTTTATTCAATGATTTACTAGAAAAAATAGTAAATATGGTAAGAGCATCCTGTATATTTTATGAAGGAATTTTTTTACCGGATGAACCCACAGCAGAGAAATTGTCCAGGTACCTATTATCAGATATGTATAGCTTGCCTTCAAAGTTTAATAAAAAAATTAAATTTCCTGCTCAAAATACATTAAAAATTGATAACTTTATTTTAGATAGCAACAATGAAAAATCTGTATCAGATATAAAAGCTAAAAAAATGGAAATCAATGATGACCACGATTATGATCAAATTGCAACAACATCAGTTACAAGCAATATAGATCAATCAGAACAACGAAAAATGATAAAAGAATTTATCCTAAAATCGTATTGTAAAGCTAACTTGTTTTCTGCAGAGAATACATCAAATATATATGAGGATGCTACTAAAAAAATCATCATAGATAACAATTGTCTATTTAAGAATAAAGTATTAGAAGAATTCGGCACTTATATTACAAGTAGGGGGATCACAAAGTCATCAATTAATCTCTCCAAAACCTATTCAAATGTACGCAAATATATTTTGGATAAATTTACTCCCTTTATTAATGATGCTATAACCACTACAGATGTATTAATAACTCCTGGGATGCATCTATCAGATTTATCATATAATTTAGTATCAAATGGAGCCCTCTTTGAAAGATTAAGTAAAAACTGTGAGGAAATTGTAAAAAGTATCCACTTGATTCCTAATAATTATTTTTTGAGCATTATTCAAAGCTATATTTATTTTAACCCAACTGAACGCTTGTTAATTACTAAAAAGAAAAAAAAATTGTGCTTAGAGGTAAAACTGATAATTGTAGAAACGATATCTAATTTAACAAATAATATAATTCACGAACTAAAAAAATTTAAGCCAAATGAAGTAGTCGATGGATTATTTGCAAATATACACGGTGTATATTTGCCCAAATCGTTAATAAGAAAACTAAGATTAATTTTTAATTCTAACAATCTACCAGTCAAAAAATCTAAACCTGATTTAAATTCAATCAACAATTTACTTATGAAAGTAGTGAGTGAAGTAGAAATATGCCCAATATTACATGAAGGAAAAATATTTTCTCTAGGAAAATCTACCGCAAAAATACTGTCTAAATACCTTTTATCAGACATGTACAGCATACCGGAAAAGATTAAGAAAAAACTTGCCCCTCATAAATATATTAGAGACAATGCACTGGAAAGTAATCATGAAAAAAGTTCTGCAACTAATAATGCTGATAACGTGGAGCCACCATTATTAGAAAGTCCAATACTCATTCCACAAAAAAGATTAAACTGGGATACTGCTCTTATATCACCTTTAAATATATACAAATCAGCTTTGTCAATGATTGATATTGACAAAGATTATTTTGAGTGTTCTTTTATAGATAAAATTAGGAACTATTCGTCGGCAACAAAAAACCTTAGTAAAAATGAGAAAATTAATGTTGATCTTTCCATAACGTATAACAATGTTAAAAATTACATTTTGGAAACATTTTCCCCTTTTCTGAAAGAGATAGAAGAAGAAACTAGAGCAAAAATAAAAATAACTAATGGAATGACCATAGATAAATTAAAATTAACATACGCATCAAATAAAGAGTTTTTAGATAAATTGTATAAATTTTGCACTAAAGTTATCAATCGTATCAATAGTAGTAGAAATGCTACATTAGCAGATCTAATACAGTACCGTATACCTTTAGGAACAGAGATATCAAAAGTAATACGGATGAATAAAAAAAGAAAAAATTTATTTATAAATGAAATAGCAAATCTACTAGTTAAAAATATTTTAAATGCACAAAAAGTAATTACAAATAAGATTAAATTAATATCTAACGCTAAATTTCTGGAAGAACATTTTTCTAATTTTTACGATATATATGTTGATAACGCATCGCTACTAAAAGCTAAATCAGTATTTGATACTGTACATAAAAAAGTGGCCAATGATCATTTATTAATAAAAATAGCAGACAAAATTTCCTTAGATATAGTTGATAAAATTAGAAAAGGAAATAGAATATGCAAGATTATCAATAGCAATATAGTTTGTGGCAAATTATCTACTTACAACTATATAAGAAAATTAGTAGGAAAAGAATTACCTAACCTTAAATATACGATAAATAATCCTATTTTTATTATAAGAGACAATAAAATTGAAACTGCAGATCAAAAAACACGAGATAAAATACTGATTAACCTCGAATCAGACTTAATTGAAACAACAATAAAGTCATACAATAAATTATTTCTTAAAAGATACAGATCATACAAATCAAAAAACTAATAATAAAATATTGTCTTTCATCCGTAATATGATCTTCAATAAATTTATTTCTACTAAGATGAATATTAGTGTAGAATCGTCACTACTATGAAATAAACTACGTTTACTACTATATGAATTCATATACTTTGGGTAATAATTACAATGTGAGTAGCATTGATAAAAAAGAAGATATTAGAAGTGATACTAACAATAAAAATTGTGATTTTAATACTTGGTTTTTACCAAAACACGATCTATCTTGCAATTTTTTAAATCTTCATAATAGTGATGATTTGCTTCAAGAGGGTGATTATCAAGAAATATTATTTCCTCCTGACATATTTAAACTTAGCAAATCAGATGAATATAGTATACCATCCAAAACCAAAGGTTTTTGCACAGAGAAACCATGCACATCTCGTACACTAAAACGCGTACTCGTCGAAGATAAATCGTCGACCCCCAACCCAAAAAGAACAAATATCAAACCAATCGTAAATAACGAGAAAAGTAATATTTTTGCAGAAGAAATAATTAAAGCACCAGAACAGACAATAATTAAAAAAAATCTAATCCTAAGATTGTACACTCGCAGCAAGGCGTGGCATACAAAAACCAATTCAGGAGAACTGTATAGAAATGCCGTTAAAAAAATAAATATTGATAGTAGCGGATTGTTTAAGAACACTATATTAGAAAAAATTAGTAGAATCACTAAAAGGAGAGGTTTATTAAAATCATCTATTGACCTTTCTCTAACATACTCAAACATAAGAAAATTTGCCTTAGACAAAGTCTATTCATTATTTGATGATAATACAATTGATTCAGATATGTCGATAAATCCTGGAATATCTATTTCAGAGCTAAGATCAACTTGCATAGCAACTTGCATAGAAAATAATATACTTTTTAAAAAATTACGAAAGTATTGTAAAAAAGTTGTAGAAGATGTAATAGCAACTCCGGATAATTGTTTCTCACATATATTTCAAAGCTACGCTAATTTCAATATTAAAGGTTATTCAAACGCAAGTAATATCATTATTAGATTTCCTCATAAAAAAAAATTTCTTCCTGCACTAAAAGAGCTAATTATAGAAACAATATCTAATTTGCCAAACAGCATTATTTGTGAGCTTGAAAAAACTGATCAAAAAAATATTGTAAATGCCTTGTTTGTAGATGTGCATGGCGTACTAGTATCAAAATCATTGATAAAAAATCTTAACTTATTTTTTAATTCCAACAAAAATAAATTTGCAGATAAAAAATTTGATGATAATTTAAATTTGTTCGAGGAGTTGCTAGAAAAAATAGTGAACATAGTAAGAATATCCTGTATATTTCACGAGGGAATTTTTTTACCAGATGAATCCACTGCAGAGAAATTATCTAGGTATATATTATCAGATATGTATGACATACCTTTAAAATTTCATAAAAAAATTAAATTTCCTGCTAAAAATACATTAAAAACTGATAACTTTATCTTAGACAGCAACTATGCAAAATGTGTATCCGCCATAAAAAAAGAAATTAGTAATAGTTATCAAATTGCGGCAACATCAGTTATCAGTAGCCTAGATCAATCAGAAAAACGAACAATGATAAAAGAATTTAGTCTGAAACCGTATTGTAAAGCTTACTTATTTTCTGCGTATAATAAATCTAATATATATGAAAATGCCACTAAAAAAATTAACATAGACAATGATTGTCGATTTAAGAATAGCGTGTTAGAAGAACTAGGATCTCTTATTACAAGGATGGGTATCACCAAGTCATCCCTTAATCTCTCCCAAACCTATTCAAATGTACGCAAATATGTTTTGGATAAAGTTGGTCCATTAATTAGTGATGCTATAATCACTACAGATGTAGTGATAACTCCCGGGATGTCTTTATCAGAATTAGCATGTAATTTAGTATCAAACAGCTCTTTCTTTGAAAGATTAAGCAAAAACTGTGAGGAAATTGCAAAAAATATAAATTTGATTCCTAATGATTATTTCTCAATCATTATTCAAAGCTATATTTGTTTTAACCCAACTAAACGCTTATTAATTACTAAAAATAAAAAAAAATTGTGCTCAAAGGTAAAACTGCTAATTATAGAAACTGTATCTAATTTAACAAATAATATTATACATGAGATAAAAAAACTTAATCCAAATGAAGTAGCCGATAAATTATTTGCAAATATACACGGTGTATATTTGCCTAAATCATTAATAATAAAACTAGAATTAATTTTTAATTCTATCAATATACATGGCAAAAAATATAAACCTAATTTAAATTTACTAGACAGTTTACTTACAAAAGTATCGAACGAAGTAGAAGTATGTCCCGTATTACATGAAGGAAGAATATTTTCTCTAGGAAAGTCAACCGCTAAAATGCTATCCAGATACATTTTATCAGATATATACAAGATACCTGACAAGATTCATAAAGTACTACCACTTCATAAACATATTAAAGACAATATATCAGATAGTAATTATGAAAAAAGTTCTACAACTAATAATAATGATAATATGGAACCATCATCACTAGAAAAAACAACACTCATCCCTCAAAAAAAATTGAAATGGAACACTGATCTTATATCCCCTTCAAACATATATAAATCAGCTTTATCAATGATTGATATTGACAAAGCTAATTTTAAGTATTCTTTTATAGATAAAATTAGGAAGTATCCGTTAGTAATAAAATACCTTAGCAAAAAAGGAAAAATTGATATTGATCTTTCTATAACGTATAACAACGTTAAAAATTATATTTTGGAAACATTTTCCCCTTTCCTGAAAGATATTGAAGAAGAAACGAGAGCAAAAATAAAAATAACTAATGGAATGACCATAGATGAATTAAAATTAACATACGTATTAAATGTATCAAATAAAGATTTTTTATATAAATTACATAAATTTTGTACTAAAGCAGTCAATCGTATTAATAGTAGTGTAGAAAATTCTACATTACCAAATCTGATACAGTCACGTGTACCGTTAGAAATAGAAGCACAAAAAATAATAATTCTAATAGACAAAAAAATAAAAACTGAACTCCATAATGAAATAGCCAATCTACTGGCTAAAAACATTTTAAATGTCCCTGAAGTAATTATAAATGCGATTAAATTAATATCTGACACTAAATTTTTAGAGGAATATTTCTCTAACTTTTACGATATATATGTTGATAATGTATCGCTACTAAAAGCTAAATCAGTATTTGATACCGTACATAAAAAAGTTGCCAATAACAATTTGTTAATAAAAATGGCAGATAAAATTTACTTGGATATTAACGATAAAATTATAGAAGGAAATAGAATAGGCAAGATTATCAATAGCAATGTAGTTTGTGGTAAGTTATCTACCTACAACTATATAAGAAAATTAGTAAAAATAGAATTACCTACCCTTAAGGATACGCTAAGTAATCCCATTCTTATTATACGCAATAATAAAATTGAAACTGCAAATCAAAAGACACGGGATAAAATATTGATCAACCTCGAATCAGACCTAATTAAAACAAGCATAGAGTCGTACAAAAAATTATGTACCCAAAAATATAGGTTATACAAATCAAAAACTGATAATAAAAAATTATGATTCGTATAAATTATATATTTAAATAAAGATTTAGAATAGCCATATAACTACTAGCAGTAGGTATTTTTTTCATCAGCAGTAACATGATTTCAATAAATTCATTCTACTAAGATGAATATCAGTGTACAATCATCATCCCTTTGGAATAAATTATACCCATTATTATATGTATTCATATCTTATTTTAGGAAGTAACTCTAATGTAGACGGCGTTGATAAAAAAGAAAATATTAAGAGTGAGGATAATGATATAAGTACCGATAATTTATCTTATCAAAATAAATACGTGACTAATAATGGAAATTATGATTTTAATACTGGAATTTTAACAAAAAACGGACCACCTTACGATTTTTTAAATCTTCATGATAGTGGTGAGTTGTTTCAAGAGGATGATTTTCAAAAAAGATTATTTCCTCCTGACATATTTAAACTTAGCAAATTAGATGAATGTAATCTATTATCCAAAACAAAAGATTTTTACACTGATAAACCATGCACATCTCGTACACTAAAACGCATGCTCGTCGAAGATGTATCGTCGACCCTACCCACCAAGACCAAAAGAATAAATCCCAAACCAATTTCTGATAACGAAAAAAGTCATATTTTTGAAGAAGAAATGATTAAAGTACCAGAACCAATAATTAAAAAAGATCTAGACACAAGACAGATTACTGAAAAAGATACATTCATTGGTGATGAAACACCATCAATATCGGCAGATCTAGGAAGAGCAGAGATAAAACAAATACCCTCCAAAGAAGAAAATCAGATTAAAAAAAATCTAATCCTAAAATTGTACACTCGCAGCAAATTGTGGCATAAAAAAACTAATTCATTAATAGTATATAGAGATGCAGTTAAAAAAATAAATATTGACAGTAATAAATTATTTGAGAATAACTTACTAGAAAAAATAGACGAAATTATCAAAAAGAAAAGTTCATTAAAATCATCTGTTGACCTTTCTCCAACCTATTCAAGCATACGAAAATTTACCTTAGACAAAATATCTTCATTATTTGATGATAATGAAATTGATCCAGATATGTTGATAACTCCTGGAATGTCTATTTCTGATATAAGATCAAGTTGCATATCAAATAACATGTTTTTCAAAAAATTACGAAAGTACTGTGAAAAAATTGAAAAAGATGTGCGAGAAATTCCAGATAATTGTCTATCACACGTATTACAGTGTCGTGTTATTTTAAATATTAATGATCATTCAAATTCAGCTAATACTGAGGTTAAATTATATCCACCAAAAAACAAATTTCTCTCTAAACTTAAAGAGTTGATTATAGATACAATATCTAATTTGCCAAACAGCATTATTTGTGAACTTGAAAAAACAGATCAAAAAAATATTGTGAATGCTTTGTTTGTAGATATGCATGGCGTCCTAGTATCAAAATCGCTAATAAAAAATATGAACTTATTGTTTGATTACAACAAAAATAAATTTGCAAATAAAAGATTCGATGATAATTTAAATTTATTCAATGAGATGCTAGAAAAAATAGTAAATATAGTAAAAGTATCTTGTATATTTCATGAAGGGGTTTTTTTACCTGATGAACCAACGACAGAGAAATTATCTAGGTACCTATTATCAGATATGTATGGCATACCTTTCAAATTTCATGAAAAACTTAAACTTTACGCTCAAAGTACATTAAAAATTGATAACTTTATTTTAGATAGCAATTATGCAAAAGGTGTATCAGCCATAAAAATGGAAATTAATGATAATTGTGATAGTGATCTAATTGCAACAACGTCAGTTGTAAGTAACGTAGATCAATCAGAAAAAGGAGCAATGATAAAAGAATTTAGCCTAAAATCGTATTGTAAAGACAACTTATTTTCTGCAAGTAATACATCAAATATATATGAAGATGCAATTAAAAAAATTATCATAGATAATAATTGTCGATTTAAGAATAGAGCATTAGAGGAATTAGGCTCTTTTATTACCAGTAGGGGATTCACAAACTCTTACCTTAATCTATCCAAAACCTATTCAAATGTACGCAAATATGTTTTAGATAAAGTTACTCCTTTTATTAATGATGCTGTAACCAATGCAGATGTACTGATAAACCCTGGTATGTCTTTATCAGACTTAGCATATAATTTATTATCAAATGGAACTTTCTTTGAAAGATTAAGTAAAAACTGTGAAGAAATTGTAAAAGGTATACTTTCGATTCCTAATCATTATTTCTTAAGAATAGTTCAGAGTTATGTTTATTTGAGCGCAACTGAAAGGTTAAGAATTAATAAAAAGAAAAAAAAATTGTGCCCAGATGTAAAACTGCTAATTATAGAAACAATATCTAATTTACCGTATAATATTACCCATGAGATAAGAAAACTTAATCCAAATGAAATAGCCGACAGACTATTTACAAACATACACGGTGTAAATTTACCAAAATCCTTGGTAAGAAGACTAGAATCAATTTTTAATTCTAGCAAGATACCTGGCAATAAATCCAGACCCAATTTAAATTTACTCAACTGTTTATTTGCAAAAATATTGAGTGAAATAAAAACATGCCCCGTATTACATAAAGAAAAAATATTTTATCTAGGAAAGTCTACTGCAAAAATACTGTCTAAATACTTTTTATCTGATATGTATAACATCCATGACAAAATTCATAAAAAAATTTCCCTTCATAAACATAGTATAGAAAATACACCAGAAAGTGATTATGAAAAAAGCTCTGCAACCAACAATGATGATAGCATGGAATCACCGTTATTAGAAAAAACAATACTCATTCCACAAAAAAAATTGAAGTGGGACACTGATCTTATATCACCTTTGAATATATACAAATCAGCTTTGTTAATGATTGATATTGACAAATCTGATTTTGAGTGTTCTTTTATAGATAAAGTTAGGAACTATCCGGTAGTAATAAAATACATTAGTGAAAAAGAAAAAATTAACATTGATCTTTCTATAACGTATGACCATGTTAGAAAAGATATTTTGAAAAAATTTTCCCCTTTTCTGAAAGAGATTGAAGAAGAAATAAGAGCAAAAATAAAACCTGTTAATGGAATGACTGTAGATAAACTAAGACTAGCCTACGTATCAAATGAAGAAAATTTTTTAGACAAATTAAGCGAATTTTGTACCAAGATGATAAATAGTATCAATAATAGTAGTAATTATACATTAACATATATGATGCAGTGCGTTGTATCACTAGGAACGGAAACGCAAAAAGTAATTAGACTGGACAAAAAAAGAAAAATTTCATTACATAAAGAAATAGCAAATCTACTGATTAGGAACATTTTAAATGTACCTAAGGTAATTGTAAGTATGGTTAAGTTAATACCTAACACTAAATTTATAGAGGAATATTTCTCTAATTTTTACGATATATACGTTGATAACATATCCCTACTAAAAGCTAAATCAGTATTTGACGGTGTACACAAAAAAGTAGTCAATGACTGTTTATTAATAAAAATAGCAGATAAAATTTCTCTGGATATGGTTAATAAAAAGAGCACAGAAAGATACATCACGCCTAAGATTGTTAATCGCTACATAGCTTGTAGAGAACTATCTACATACAAGTATATAAGAAAATTGATAAAAGAAGATATACAGACACTTAAATATAAACTAGTAGATCCTATTATGATTATTCGCAATGATAAAATTGAAGCTGCAGATCAAAAAACACGGGATAAAATACTGATTAACTTAGAATCAGACCTAATTGAAACAACCATAAAGTCGTACCACAAATTATGTACTAAAAAATACAGAACATACAAATCAAAAAATGGATACTAAAAAATTATTATTCGTATAAATTTATACATTCAAATAAAAATCTAGATCATATAACTACTAGCGGTAAATATATTTTTTTCATCAGCAATATGATTTCAATAAATTTATTTCTACTGATATTCATATAAGTGTACAATTCCCATTCCTTTGAAATAAATTATATTTCTTAATGTATGTATTCATATCTTTTAGGCAGTAGATTTAATGCAGATGGCGTTGATGAAAAACAATATATTAACAGTGAAACTAATAATATAACTACTGAGCCTTTATCTTATCAAAACAAATGCATGACTAGTAATGAAAATTATGATTTTCATACTGAAGTTTTACCAAAACACGAACCATATTACGATTTTTTAAATCTTCATAATAGTGGTGATTTGTTTCAAGAGGATGATTATCAAAAAAGGTTGTTACCTCCTGATATATTTAAACTGAACAAATTAGGTGAATGTAATCTATTATCTAAAACCAAAGGTTCTTACACTGATAAACCATGCACATCTCGCGCACTAAAACGAATACTAGTCCCAAAACAGTGGATTCACCTATAGTTATAAAAGAATTACACATAAAACTGCATCGTTGCAATACTAAACAAAGCATGGAAAATAAAATAATTTGCAATGATGAATCGTCCATAAATTCTACAGGACAATCAATAAATACTCCTACTTCAAAAAATATCGAACAAACCATACAAAAACATTCTATTAGTTGTAAAACACCAGAACCACCCATAATTATAAAAGAATTATATGTGAAATTGCATCGCTGTAGTCTTAAACAAATAGTAGAAAATAAAAAAATATGCAGAGCATCCATAACTTCCACGGAACAAATAATAAATACCTATATTTCAAAAAATCTCAAAGAGAAAACACAAATCCATACAACCACTCCAGAAGCATCAAAACTGAATGCAACAAAAAAAGAAATAAGATTAAAATCATACCGTCCCATTAGATGGCACTGTACAAAGAACTATTCAAATGTATATAGGAATGCCATTAAAAAAATTAATATTGACAACAATGGATTATTTAGGAGTACTACATTGAGAGAAATACGCAAGTGTATTAAAAATAAGGATTTTATAAAATCATCCATCGATCTATCTAGAACTTATTTTAATATACGTATGTATGCTTTATGGAAGATTGCTCCATTTATTGAAAAAAACATACTGGAGGAGAATATATTAATAACTCCTGGGATGTCTGTTTCAGATTTGAGATCAAGCTGCACATCAAATACCAATTTTTTTAAGAAGCTACAAAAACAATGTGGAAAAATTGCAAAAAGTATACGGGCATCTACTGACAGATATTTTTCGCGTATATTACAAACGTATGTTTGTATTAATTATAAATCTCATTCAGATTCAACTTATAAACACAAGAGGATTAAATTCTGTTCGAATCAAAACAAATTGCTAAAAAAATTAAAAGAGTTAATTATAAATACTATACTTAATTTACCCAGTAGCATCATTTGTGAAATCAATAGATTTAATCAAAATGGTATTGTTAACTCTCTGTTTTCAGAAGTACATGGCGTTCTAGTAGACAACTCATTGATAAAAAATATAAGATTGTTTTTTAGTTCCAATAAAAACAAATTTATAAATAGTAAATTTGATGATAATTTAAATTTGATTAAAAATTTACTTGAAAAGATAGAAAATATAGTAGGGTCGTCGTATATATTTCATGAGAAAGTTTTATTGCCAAGTAAACCTATAGTAAAAAAACTATCTAAATACTTATTATCAGATATGTATGGCATGCCAGATAACTTTTACATAAAACTTAAAATAGCAGCTAAAAATATAACAGAACATCGAAAATCGAGTGGAGATGTTAATCAATTAGAGCAATATGTAATGATGAAAGAAGTTAATCTAAGACGATATCGTAATATTAACCTATGTTCAGAAGAATTTACGTCAATCATATACGAAGATGCTATTAAAAAAATCGATGTTGATAGCAACGAGATGTTTATTAGGAGTGTATTAGATAAACTAAGTAATTCTATTACACGCAGAGGAATTACAAAATCATCTCTTGACCTTTCTGTAACTTATTCAAATGTTCGCAGGTATGTTTTGGATAAAATTTCTCCTTACATTATCAATATTATTACTGTTGCAGATGTAGAAATAACTCCTGGAATGTCGTTATCAGACGTAAAACACAATTTCATATCAAATAACGTTTTCTTTGAAAAACTACGTAAAAGCTGTGAAGAAATTGTAAAAAACATAAATTCAATTCCAAAAGATTATTTTTCAAATATTGTTCAAACCTATGTTTATTCTAATTTATCTGAACGTTTTAGAATTTATGGCAAGAAAAATAAACTTTGCTCAGAAGTAAAATCATTAATTATGGATACAATATTAAATTTGCCCAATAGCACTATTGACAAGCTTAAAACGTTCAAACAAAGTGAAATCATAAGAGGATTATTTTCGGACATACATGGTGTATACATCACCAAATCATTAATAAGAAAAATAATATTAATTTCAAATTCTAACAAACTACCAGACAACAAATATGGACCTGATTTAAATTTACTCAACAACTTACTTACAAAAGTATTGAGTGAAGTAGAAACTTACCCCATACTACATGAAGGAAAAATATTTTCTCTAGAAAAATCTACAGCAAAAATACTATCTAAATACCTTTTATCAGATATGTATAAAATACCGGCAAAGATTAGGAAAAGACTTACCCCTAATAAGAATATTAAAGATAACATATCGGAAAGTAATTATAAAAAAAGTTCAGCAACTAATAATGATGATGATAATATAGAACCATCATTACTAGAAAAACCAATACTCATTCCACAAAAAAAATTAAAGTGGGAAACTGATCTTGTATCACCTTTAAATATATACAAATCAGCTTTGTCAATGGTCGATATTGACAAAGCTGATTTTGAGTACTCTTTTATAGATATAATTAAGAACTATCCGTCGGTAACAAAACACCTTAGTAAAAAAGGTAAAATTAACGCTGATCTTTCTACAACCTATAGCAATGTTAAAAATTACATTTTGGAAACATTTTCCCCTTTTCTGAAAGAGATAGAAAAAGAAACGAGAGCAAAAATAAAAATAACTAATGGAATGACCATAGATGAATTAAAATTAATATACGCATCAAATAAAGAGTTTTTAGATAAATTGCGTAAATTTTGCACTAAGGTTATCAATCGTATTAATAGTAGTAGAAATACCACATTATCAGATCTGGTACAGTTCCGTATACCGTTAAGAACGGAAATATCAAAAGTAATACGGGTAAATAAAAAAAGAAAAAATTTATTTCTCAATGAAACAGAAAATCTACTAGTTAAAAACATTTTAAATATCCCTAAAGCAATTGTAAATACTATTAAATTAATATCCAACACTAAATTTATAGAGGAACATTTTTCTAATTTTTACGATATATATGTTGATAATGTATCGCTACTAAAAGCTAAATCAGTATTTGATTACGTAAATAAAAAAGTGGCCAATGATCACTTATTAATAAAAATAGCAGACAAAATTTCCTTAAATATGGATGATAAAATTAGAGAAGGAAATAGAATAGGCAAGATTATCAATAGCAATATATCTCGATAGTAAAACTGAAACTGCAGATCAAAAGACACGAGATAAGGTACTGATTAAACTAGAATTAGACCTAATTAAAACAAGTATAAAGTCTTACAACAAATTATGTATTGAAAGATACAAATCAAAAAATGGATACTAAAAAATTATGATTAGTATAAATTTATATACTCAAATAAAAATCTAGATCATATAACTACTAGCAGTAAATATATTTATATTGTTTTTCATCAGCAACATGATTTCAATAAATTTATTTCTACTAATATGCATATCAGTGTACAATTTCCATTTCTTTGGAATAAATTATATTTCTTACTATATGTATTCATATCTCTTAGGCAGTAACTTTAATGTAGATGGTGTTGATGAAAAAAAAGAGATTAACAGTGGAATTAATGATATAACTACTGAGCAGTTGTCTTATCAAAACAAATACATGACTAATAATGAAAATTATGATTTTCATACTGGAGTTTTACCAAAACACGAACCATATTACGATTTTTTAAATCTTCACAATAGTGGTGATTTATTTCAAGAAGATGATTATCAAAAAAGGTTATTACCTCCTGATATATTTAAACTGAACAAATTAGATGAATGTGACCTATTATCTAAAACCAAAGGTTCTTACACTGATAAACAATGCACGTCTCGTACACTAAAACGAATACTAGTCGAAGATGAATCACCATCAACACCACTGCCCTACCCCCAAAATATAGAAGAAATAGCACAAAAACACTCGATTAGTCCCCAAATAGTGGATTCACCTATAGTTATAAAAGAATTACACATAAAACTGCATCGTTGCAATACTAAACAAAGCATGGAAAATAAAATAATTTGCAATGATGAATCGTCCATAAATTGTACAGGACAATCAATAAATACCACAACTTCAAAAAATATCGAACAAGACATACAAAATAATTATAATAGTTGTAAAACACCAGAGTTACCCACAATTAGAAAAGAATTACACATAAAACTGCATCGCTGCAGCCTTAAACAAATAATGGAAAATAAAAAAACACGCGTGGTACCATCTATAAATTCTACGGAACAAATAATAAATAGCACTTCCGTTTCAAAAAATACACGAAACCATACAGTCACTCCAGAAACATCAAAACTGTATGCAATAAGAAAAGAAATAAGATTAAAATCTTACCATCCCAGTAACTGGCATCATACAAAGAACTATTCAAATGTATATAGGGATGCCATTAAAAAAATTAACGTTGACAGCAATGGATTATTTAAGAGCTGTGCGTTGAAAGAAATACATAAGTACACTAGAAATAAGAATTTTATAAAATCATCCATCGATCTATCTAGAACTTATTTTAACATACGCATGTATGCTTTATGGAAGATTTATCCATTTCTTGAAAAAATGGAGGAAGATATATTAATAACTTCTGGGATGTCTATTTCAGATTTAAGATCAAGCTGCACATCAAATACCATTTTTTTTAGGAAGTTGCTAAAAAAGTGTGAAAAAATTGCAAATAACATACGAGTAACTACTAATAGCTCTTTTTCGCGCATATTGCAAACTTCTGTTGGTGTTAATTATAAAGATCGTTCAAATCAAACTTATAAGAACAAGAGGATTAAATTTTGTTCGGATCAAAATAAACTGCTAACAGAATTGAAATACTTGATTATAGATACCATACTTAATTTACCTAATAGCATCATTTGTGAAATAAATAGATTTAATCAGAATGATCTTGTTAACTCTCTATTTTCAGAAGTACATGGTGTGCTAGTATATAACTCACTAATAAAAAAAATAAGATTATTTTTTAATTACAACAAAAATAAATTTATAGATAGTAAATTTGATGATAACTTAAATTTGATTAACAGTTTACTTAATAAGATAGAAAACATAGTAGGATCATCATATATATTCCATGAAAGAGTTTTTTCACCAAATAAACATATGGTAAAAAAATTATCCAGATACTTATTATCAGACATGTATGGCATACCAGCTAAATTTTACGAAAAACTTAAACTATCTCCTGAAAATATAGAAAAACATCTCAAATTAGGTAACGATATCAATGTAAAAAATGTTAAGCAATCAGAACAATCTGTAACTACAAGAGAATTCAATCTAAAAATGTATCGCAAGGTTGACTTATGTTCCGCAGAATTTACATCAATCATATACGAAGATGCTATTAAAAAAATTGATATTGACAGCAATGGGTTATTTATTAAGAGTGTATTAGATAAACTAGGAACTTTTATTATAAGCAGAGGAATTACAAAATCATCCCTTGACCTTTATGTAACTTATTCAAATGTTCGCAAATATGTTTTGGATAAAGTTTCCCCATACATTAATAGTATAATAACCTCTACAGATTTATTAATAACTTCTTTAGTGCCCATTTCAGAATTAAGTTCTAATTGCATATCAAATAGCATTTTCTTTGAAAAGTTTACTGAAAAATGTGAAGAAATTGCAAAAAACATAAATTCAATTCCTGACGATTATTTCTCAAATATTATTCAAAGTTATGTATATTCTGGTTTAAATGAACGTTTTAGAATTGATTGTAAAAAAAGTGAACTTTGCTCAGAAGTAAAGTCGTTAATTATGGATACAATATTAAATTTACCCAATAGCACCATTGACAAACTTAAAAGGTTTAAACAAAGTGAAATTATAAGCGGTTTATTTTCGGATATACATGGTGTATACATCCCCAAATCTTTAATAAGGAAATTAGTATTGTTTTGTAACTCTAATAAGCTCACAAATGACAATGGCAATTTTAAATCTAATTTAAGTTTGCTCAGTAAGTTACTTGCGAAAGTATTAAGTAAAGTAAAGTCATCACCCATTTTACATGAGGAAAAACTATTTTTTCCAAGTGAATCCACTGCAGAACTACTATCTAGATACTTATTGTCAGATATGTACGGCATTCCATTTAAATTTCATAAAAAATTTAAACTTAGTATATCAAGTAATGATTTAGATGAAGATTGTACAAAAAATGCCAGCCATTATGATTACGTTAATATAGAACCACAATTACTAGAAAAAACCATACTTATTCCGACCGCGGACTATGCATGGAACCCAAAATTTATAACATCCCTAAATATATATGAATTAGCCATATCAATGATTGATATTGACAAAGGAGATTTCGAAGACTCTATTATAGATAAATTCAAGCATTATCCATTAATGAAAAAACACCTTAGAAAGAAAGAAAAAATTGATATTGATTTTTCTATAACGTATAACAATGTTAAAAAATATATCTTGGAAATATTCTGTCCTTTCTTGAAAGAAATTGAAGAAGGAACAAAATCAAAAACAAAACCTGTTAACGGTATGACTATAGATGAATTAAGAAGCACTTACATATCAGATAAAGAATTATTTGATAAATTACGCAAATTTAGTACTAAAATAATCAATCGCATTAAAAACTGTAGGAACAATACATTGATAAATCTTATTCAGTACCATGTACATTTAGAAAATTTAAAATCAGTAGCAATAAAAAAAAACATGAAAGTTAAATATTATAATGATACGATATCGGAATTGTTAGTCAGAAACATCTCAAATATTGAGGATATGATTGTAAGTGCGATTAAATCAATACCTAACTCCAAAATTATGGAAGGCTGTTTTTCTCATTTTCACGATATGTATATTGACAATGAATCACTACTGAAAATCAAATTGGTATTTGATTCTGTGCAAAAAAAAGTATCTAATGATAATTTATTAAACAGACTATTAGATAGGATTCATTTAGATATAATTGATAAAATTGAAAAAGAAAATAACATATATACTATCCTTAATGGGCACATTCTACACGGAAGACTATCTACATACAGTTACATAAGAAAACTCGTAAAAGAAGAGTTTCCTGCCATTAAAGACAATCTAAGCAACACCATTATGATCATACGTAATGATAAAATTGAAGCGGCGGATCAAAAAATAAGGGGTGAAATATTGGAGAGACTAAGATCTGACTTAATTGCAACAACCATAAATTCATACAGAAGGTTATGCGTTAAGAAATACAGAGCATATAAGTCAAAAATGATAAATATAAAACCACGCTATAAGGTAAAAGAAAAAGCTTGCCAGAAGATGCCTTAAAGCACAATAATCAAAAAATGAGTTAACTTAAAATCTAAAGTAACTATTAGCAATAGGTTTTGTAATCAATGACATAAACTAAATTTCATAAGAATTATTTCTACGAAAATTAATACCAGTGTACACTTTCATTACAGTGACCCTGAAATAATTTTAATTTTTGTTGCTGAGCAACCATCTACATTTCATCATATAAAACTTAAAGTTATTGAAGACAAACCACACTCAACAACACCGAAGTCAAAAAGACATTAAACAAAACATATATAATGATGAAAAAAATTGCAATACATCATATTTAACTCCTACAAAACATATAATATGTTATTCAATTTCAAAAAATTATGAATAATTGATGAATAAAAATAGCAAAAACAATACCCATTCAGAGTATAATCACAGGTGAATAAAGATATATTGGTCAAATAAATATTTTTTATACATTGCATCATCACTGAATGATAATTATAAAGAAAAATTGTTACCGCCGGATATATTTAATTTAACTAGATTAAGTGGATCTGATTTATCATCCAAAATTTACAGTTTTGACACCAATCAACCATCTACGTCTCGTGCTGTAAAACGTAAATTCATTAAAGATGAGCCACTATCAACAGAATCAATCCACAAAAGATCAAATATTAATCAGATCATGGGAGACGAAAAAAAATTTAAACAAATACCGTTTGATGAAAATTAGATTAAAAAAGTCTAAGCCTAAACTTTTATCGTCGCATCAATTTATGATATACAAAAACTAATTCAGGAACAGTATATATAGATGGCATTAAGATGCCATTAAAAAAATTAATATTGACAATATATGGATTATTTAAGAATAGTGTATTAGAAAAAATTAGTGAAAGTATTATAATAAGAGGTTTATCATAATCCTAGATTGATCTCTCCAGGAATGTTTATTTCAGGTATACGATCCGGTTGTATATAAAAAATGTAAATTATATAGATCCAAATAGTAAAAATGCCAAATTTTCTTATCGAAAAGATAAACTTCTCCACAAATTTAAGGAACTGATTATAGATATTATATATAATTTGTCAAACAGCATCATTTACGAAATTCAAAGATTAGATCAAAACAGTATTGTAAGTGCTTTGCTTTCAGATATTCATGGCATATTAATATCAAAATCATCTATAAAAAGTTTAATCTTATTACTTGGCTATAATAAACACAAATTAGATAAGAATAATGATCATGATATGTATGTTGACAACATATAACTACTAAAGTCTAAACTAATATCTGATACTATCACCCTAAATAGAAAACAAAATGCATAATTATGCATAATAAATATATTATTATTGTCAAGCTTTATCATCATGAAGCAACTAGGAATAATTTATTTTCACTAAAATCGGGACCAGTGTAAAATGGATGGTAACTTGAATAATCGTTATTTAGGTTTTATCTAATGTACCCATATCATTCAGGAAACAATTTTACGGAAAGCAACATTGATGATAATAAAAACGAGACCCATGATAATACTACTGAGTATGGATATCACAAAGACTCGAATCGCTTTGACCATCGTGTAGGCATTATAGCAAAAAATGAGCTCTCTACCCCATTTTTAAATTTTTGTACTCACGACGCATCGTACCAATATAATAATCGTGAAGAAAATTTATTGCCCCCTGATATATTTAAATTGACTAAAATTTACGGTTTTGACACTGATCAACCATCTACATCTCGTGCTTTAAAACACCAATGCATTGAATATGAATATCTATCAATGGAACCAATCCCCAAAGTAATATGCCTTAAACAAATCATGGGGAACGAAAAAAATTACGTAGCATCACTATCTTTTACAGAAAAAGTAACAAAATCTTCAAATTTGAAAAATATTGAACAAAAAAAAAATTTAGATAAATCAAAAATACCGGGTTGGCCTATAATTAAAAAAGAAATACGTATAAAGTTACATCGTTGTGATGTTAGAGAAATCATGTGTGAAGAAAAATCTTGCAGAGACTTGCCTTTAACTTCCACAGAACATATTACTGCAAAAAACACATTCACCGACAATAAAACACTGTCAATAACACAAAACCTAAGAGGATTAGAACCTAAAAAAATATCAATCAACAAAAATGTGCTTAAAAAAAATATAATCCTAAAATCTTATCGGCAGCATCGCATCAATTTGTGGCATACGAAATCTAACTCAAGAATAGTATACATAGATGCGATAAAAAAAATAGTTATAGATAATAAAGGATTATTTAAGAGAAGCGTATTAAAAAAAATGAGTGAAATTATTGAAAGAAGAAATTTATTAAAATCATCCATTGACCTTTCTCAGACTTATTCAAATATACGCAAGTATGTCTTAGATAAGATATCTTCATTACTTGAAGATGATACAATTGACTCAGGTATATTGATAATTCCAGGAATGTCTATTTCAGATCTACGATCAAGCTGCCTATCAAATAATATGTTTTTTAAAAAATTACGAGAGTATTGTAAAAAAATCGCAAAGGATATACGAGTAACTCCTAATAATTATTTTTCACATATATTTCAAAATAACATTATTATAAACAATAGTGGCTCCCTAAATCAAACTAAGGCCAATATTAGATTTCAGCCTAGAAAAGGTAAATTTATCCCGGATCTAAAAGAGTTGATCATAGATACGGTATCCAATTTACCCAACAGTATCACTTGTGAAATTGAGAAGATCGATCCAGAAAGCATTGTTAATTATTTATTTTCAGATGTACATGGTGTATTAGCATCAAAATCATTGATAAAAAATATGAACTTATTATTTGCGTCCAATAGACATGAATTTGAATTTGCAAATAAAAGATTTGATGATAATTTAAATTTGTTCAATAAGTTACTAGAAAAAATAGCAAATATAGTAAGAAAATTTTGTATATTTCATGACGGGGTTTTTTTACCAGATGAATCTACGGTAAAACAACTATCTAAGTACCTGTTGTCAGACATGTATGGCGTACATCCCCAGTTTAATAAAAAACTTAAGTTACTCGGTCAAAATACACAAAAATCTAGAGAATCAATTGACAATGTTAACTTGAAGAGCAATTGTACAAAAGATGTTACAACATCCGTTACAAGAAACACTGATCCATCAGAACAAAAAACAATGAAAAAAGAATTTTGTATAAAACCGTATCGTAAAACTAAACTACTTTCTGCAGATAATACATCAAATATATATGAATATGCCATTAAAAAAATTAATGTAGATAATAATTGCCAATTTAAGGATAGTGTATTAGAAGAATTAGGAGCTAATATTACAAGTAGGGGATTCACAAAGTCATCCCTTAATATCTCCAAAACCTATGCAAATGTGCGCAAATATGTTTTGGATAAAATTTTCCCATACATTAGTGATGCCATAACCAATACTGATGTATTGATAACTCCGGGAATGTCTTTATCAGATTTAGCATATAATTGCGTATCAAATAGTATTTTCTTTGAAAAATTAAGTAAAATCTGTGAAGAAGCTGTAAAAAATATAAAGTTAGTTCCTAGTAATTATTTCTCAAGCATTATTCAAAGTCATATTTATTTTGACTCACCTGAACGTTTAATAATTACTAGCAAGAAAAATAAATTATGTTCAGCGATAAAGCTGCTAATTACAGAAACAATATCTAATTTGCCGAATAATATTATCCATGAGCTCAAAAAATTTAATCCAAATGAGATCTATGATGGATTATTTGTAAATATACATAATATACATTTACAAAAATCATTAATGAGAAAAATAGAACTAATTTTTAATTCTAATAAACTACCAAATAATAAATTTATATCTAATTTAAAATTACTCAACAATTTACTTACAAAGATATTTATAGAAGTAGAATCTCACCCGGTATTACATGAGGGAAAGATATTCTTTCTAGGAGAACATACAGCAAAACTACTATCTAAATACCTTTTATCAGATATGTACAGAGTACCCACCAAAATTCATAAAGAACTTACCCTTTATAAACATACTAAAGATGACATATCAGAAAGTAATTATGAAAAAAGTTCTGAAACTAATATTTGTGACAATATGAAGATATCATTATTAAAAAAACCACTACTTATTCCACGAAAAAAATTTAAGTGGAGCCATAATCCTATGTCGCCCATCTCTATATACAAATTAGCTTTATCAGGAATTGATATTGACAAAAGTGATTTTGAATGTTCCTTAGTAGATAAATTAAAGCACTATTGTTTTGTGATAAAACATCTTAGTGAAAAAGAAAAAATTAATATTGATCTTTCTATAACGTATAACAATGTTAAAAATTATATTTTGGAAACATTTCCCCCTTTTATCTATTGGGGCCATGTCTTGTATTGCTACTTGATGCTGCAGATTCTGCTTTACCCTTGTTTTTGTTTGCTCGTGATGTAAATTGGGCTGCATCTGCTTGTTGCTCAATTTCTCGAGAAAAAAAATTGATTAGATTCGCCATTTTAGGAGATATTCTACGCTGAGCGTTTGATCCTTGCGCTATATTTCGATCTGTATTGGGTGTGCTTCCGGCATTACCCTCATTGTTTGTATTATTAGTTTCCTTTTCTACATTAGAAGCGCCTCTGTTGATCCTCATATTATTATTTTCCTTTTATCAGATTACAGCACTAGTAGTGGTTCGACCTTATTATTTATAAAAAGTCACATGCTTTTAATGGTGATTATAAAAATAAGTGATTATATTTTTTTATTATCTAGGTGATTTTTATTTATAAATTATATGGCATACTAATTTAATTAGTTATTACATGCCAATCTTACGTATTTGTATGCAATCTGAGATTCATAATAGTTTAATTCAATAGATGTGAGGGCTTATATTTCCAAGTACTGGTTGCAATACATATGGGATGTTTTATTTACTATCAGTGGTAATAGATGCATCGATGATTATTCCGCCAATTAATTCTTTTCCCATAATAGTTCCTATTTTTTTGCTAATAATTCTTGTAATCGACCCTAGTGTATGTTCAGCGTAGGAATGATCTACGATAAGGTTTAAGCCAATGTTATTTAGTGGAGCATGCACTAATGATTCGTTATTTTTCCAATCATAGAGTGATGAAATTATACAGTTCATTCCAGATAATGTTTTTGCTAAGCATGAATTTTGGATTAGGGATGTAGCTGTAGATGACTTAAATGGAAGTAATTTCCTATTTGATGGTTGATCTAAATTAATTTTGATAGTTGCAGTTTCTTTGTTTATGTCTTGTTCCATAGAGTATATTTCTGCTTGTTTCTGTATCATAATATTAATAGCCATTGTAAATTTTTTGCACTTATTAATATGACTAATGCATTTATTCGTGTTACGTGTGTTGATGCCAGTAATTATATATACTATTCTTTCGGCTATCAATATCATTGATTTTCTGCAAATTAATGCTGATTTTATGATGCTATCATAGAGTTCTGTAAGTTCTGATAAGCTTGAATTTATAATACTTTCTAGCTCAGAAATTGAAAGGTTGTTTTCTTCTAAATTTCCATTACCTTCTTCTTTAACATAGCAGTTATTACATAAATCTGGTATACTTTCTGTGTGATATATTGCGTCGGTGTTTTTTTCCCATACGGAGTATGTTTCTTCTTCAATATCACGGATAGTTCGAAACTTCGTGGAATGCTCTATTTTTTCTAGGAGTGATTCTACTTTTGAGATAGTATTTTCAAGTTTTTTATCTGAATACTTAGATGAAGATAAATCGGAAATTTCGCATAAACTTGATAAGTTATATAATTCTCTTTGCTTAATATATTTTAGTGATATGGAATTAGAGAATTTTTTGTACGATGGGTAGATTTCGGATCTAAGAAAAATTATGACTGACACGAGATCAGATAGGTTTTTTGCTTTTTTATTACATAAATTAACCCTTTTTTTTAATGATGATAATGTGATAGTTTCTTTCGTTTGTGATTTGCCAAATTTAGTTGCAGCTAAATCTTGTGACTCCATAGTGTTAACTAGTGTGCTGCCAGGTATTTCATCAATGTATGATGGTGCGAAGATGGAAGACGTATTCGGTGTAGATGAGGAAGAGGTAGTGTTTTTGGGTTCTGAACGAAGTTCTTCATTTAGGCTGTTGCTTCTTTTAGGCTGATGTTTAAACATTACTGATAATTTCCTAAAATTAAAGCTTTTGGCTTTTCTAACTACTAATTTACTATCTTCTTGATCTATAATATCTATATGCTGTGACCTTGTATTATTGCTGGGGGAGTCTGGTCGATTATTGTTTAGGGCGCTGTAATCATGCGACGATGGTAGGTTAGGTGTATAAGGTGAATTTGAGCAAGAAGCAGCACCGAGTTGTTCTGTGGTATCAGATATTTCTTCATTTATTTTTAAGCTGTCAATAGAATCTAAATGTGAATATGGTCTCACTTCTCCCCCAAAAATTGCGTATTTGTCGGTATTTTATCTCTTTTCATTGGCTGTAGGTTTTTTAATAATTAATCGTAAACAAATAATATAGTTTGTATCGTACTCATACATATACTATAAAAATGTATTTAACAATGACGATTTTTATGTTTTCATGGTACTAGTTTAATCGTAGTAATAGGTTAATTCTATATTCAACATCCTAATTTATATTATTTTATTGTGTAACTTTAGGTTAGATGAGTTCCAACTTAATTTTTTATTTTACTTCATCATCATTGGTAACGGTTTCGTGGAGTGAGTTTTTATTAGTACCACTATAATATATGCCAACTGCTTGGTATATAAGGATAAAAAATTTATTCTAGGAGTTGGTATGAGATAGGGTATATCTACATTCGTTTCAAACTAAGTTCTTTCTATTCTTTAGGCATATTTATTTACGCAACTAAAGTTTAATTGATTTTTAGAAAAAATATTTCTAATACTATTACGTGTTTGAATGATTATGGTCTAGCAGCTTCCTTTTGTTAACTTTTTATAGTTGTCATAAAATTAATCAATATAATATTAGTTGTATCGGTTTTTATCTAAGATATATTTTTGCCGTTACTTGAGTAATTATAATTACTTAAAAATAATGGTATTATCTTGATGCTAATACTACCGGCGCATCCTATATTATAGTTACACTAGTAATACAGGAATTTTTTGATTGTGTTGATCTAATTCCATGTGCTTTTATTATGGTGTCCATTACATGCCCAAAAAGGTGTGGTTGCTTAGCTTTCATAAATATTTACAATTATTTCTAATGCTAATGTTTTTTCTGCTTTAATTTGTACCAATTTTCTCCTAAGAATTCTAGTAGGGACTCATCCTCACTATCACCCTCTTCTGGGGATGTAGTTGTTTTTTCTTTACTGTCATCTGGGTGTAACCCTTGTTTTGACAAGTATTCTTCTAAGGAACAGAGTAATGAATCATTATCAGTGCTACTTTCTGTCTTGGTTGCAGTGCTGCTACTAGAACTGCTGCTGCTAGAACTGCTGCTGCTAGAACTGCTGCTGCTAGAACTGCTGCTGCTAGAACTACTGCTACTACTATCTGTCTTAGGTGTAGTACTACTGCTATCTTTTTCTTGAGATGTCGTGGGTTTTTCTTTTTCAGTACATTGGTCTGCTTTTGATGATTTTTTCCCAGTCATGCTTCTTTTTACGGAACCAATAAATTTTCTCACCGAGGATAATTTATCTTCGGTTTTTTCGTCATCGACTGAAATTTTATGTGATTTCCAACTAATTGATTTTTTGATTAATCTTTCTGCAAAAACTTCTTTTCCTATAATATATCCATCGCTTGTTTTATTAACAACACGCATAATTGAATCAAATAAAAATTCAGAGTATGAATGATCTGCAATAAAATTTAATCCGATCGCCGTACATTTTGATTCCTCCGGTTCTTTCTCGGGTTTTTGTGTGCTATAACTCATAATTGGAGCTGTTAATTGATGATCTTTCCAGTCATCGAGTGATGATAATAGGCAGCTTGTTCCGGCTGATGTTGTCACCAAGCATGAGGTTTTGATAGTTGACTTATCCGCAGCTGAACTGGTTGAAGGATATTCTTCGCATGCTTCTTCATCAATATTAATATTATCCGTTACGGTTCTACCTTCTTCTTTGTTGTTTTGTATGAATTTAGTCATATGTTTTGTTTGAAGTGTAGTTGCAATGCCCGTTCTAAGTTTTTTACACATATACATATGATTTTCGCATTCTTCCTTACTATTTGCATTAATGCCAGTGATATATGATAATACCCTCTCAGTCAGTGATATCATCGAGTTTCTGCAATTTACTGCAGCACTGGTGAGGGTGTCGCAGTGTTTTGTAAGTTCTGATAAATGTGAATCTATAATACTTTCAGGGTTAGGAACTGGTTCGTTTGTGGAATCAATAACCTCTTTAATTAATTCTTTTGCTTTTGTATGTACAGACATAAGATCTTTATCTGAGTACTTATTTAATGATGAATAAGACACGTCACATAAAGCTGATAAGCTGTCTGCTTCTTCTAGACATAGTTTTTCTAACCCAATAGAAGTTGCGAAATTAGCATATGATGAACAAATGTCAAATCTAATATAAGATATAATGTCCACCAATGAATATATTATTTCTGCTTTTTGGTATAGATTCATTCTAATGCTTGCGTTTAGTATTTTTTCGATTGATTCAGGTGAATTGTAATCATATACTATTGATTTGGTTGATTTTCTGAAGCTAAAACGTTTCCATTGCGTGCTTTTTTTTGCTACGTTTCCATGTTGTAATTCCGTATTACTGCCATAAATATTTTCACCTCTAGATGATTTGAAGGCATTGTCTTTACTAGTAGTCTGTGCAGGAAGAGTAGCGCTTTTTGTTCTTGTGCTTCTTTCCCTTACACTTTTTGCTTCTGATTTTTCAGGTGATTTTTGGGTTTCAACGTCGAGTTGTGCTGGCGTAGTATCACTGGGAGATTTTCCTTCGCATGATGTTAATATTGTAGATGTACTGGGTTCGCATAGTGAAGTAGTGGATGCTGTTCTAAATAATTTTTTAAGACTGAAACTTCTTCTTTTGCTTGTTTGTTTGCCAGATAATTTTTTACTTTCAATCCCAAATTCTGATTCCAGAGCATTACAAGTTTCATCATCAGATAATAATGCTATGGGAGATGATTCGGTTGACTCTAGAGATGAATCAGATGTAGATTCTGAATTATCTAGAGGCTCATTTGCTAATTCTACTCTAGCAAATGAAGGTGAGTTCGGACTCATTTTTTACTCCAAGCTAATTAATAGTTGTTCTTTTTCTTCTTACATATTCCACTGTTGCATATAATCAGTTAGCCCATATGTAAGTGTAATCATATCTAATTATTAAATTATATAATTAAAGCATTAAGTTACATTTTTATTATCCAAGTTACTTAATATAGCACTTGATATATTAAGATTTATCCAGTGATCTTTTTGCCTTTATCAATAATGATAAAGCTTTTCTGGCTTTTAATGCATCTTCAAGTAATATGGATGCTATTGACATTTCATCATCTTCTTTTGTAATGATATTTTTTTCCCATTCAGATAAAAGATATTTAACTTCAGATGCTAAATCTTTATCTAATCCATTTGACATTAAATTAGATAGGATTAATTTTGATGCGGTTATAATACCAATCCTTGTTTCAGTAAGTATGGCAACTAAAGGTTTAGTGCTATTTTCTAAAAGAGATATTTCTATAGATATTTCTTCTCTAACTAAAGTTGATTTAACAGATACAGTTGATGCAATTTGTGAAATTTTTTCTATAGTAGATTCAATTTTGCGTTGTTTTTTTCTGGTAGATTGATTTTCTGGGTGTGACCCAATGACATCCTTTTCTGAATCTACAGCAATTTTTATTTCTTCCGCTGATAATTTTACTTCTTGTTGTCTTTTTTCCAACTCAGAATAAAATTTGTCTTTTAGTTCTTCTAAATTTCCTGCAGAGTAGTTGTTGCAAGCTGTACTCATTACGGATCTTAATCTATCGATATTGCAACCATTACTTGTTAATTCTTGTTCCATTTTGCTGAAAGCTGACAAATAAAAATCTGATAATTTAACTGATTTTTCTAAATCAGATATTGCTGTAGCTAGTAAAACACAATTTAATGATAAATTTGAATACGATCTATCTAATGTGGTCAGGAACTCATCTTCTGCGTTGAGCAGCAGTTCAATAATTTCTCTATTAGAAGGTTGTTTTTCAAAAAGACGAAGAATTCTTTTCCTTATTGAAGACATGCTTTTTTCTGTAGAAATAATTTTATCACTGCTTGATTCATCTGAAATACTTGCAGATGAGGATGATCTTCTCTTAATTTTTAGCATTGACAGATCTATACCTAGATTACTACTTTTTAGTGAGCGTATAGTTTTTTTAAATGACGTGTCTTTAATTTTGGGATTCTTTTTTTTAGATTTTGATGTGTTAGGTACATTATCACTACTTGATTCATCTGAGCTACTTGAAGATGAGGATGATCTTCTCTTAATTTTTGGTATTGCTAAATTTATATTTCCCATACTACTTTTTACTGAACCTATAATTCTTTTAAAGGGTTTTGATGTGCTTGGCTTATCATCATTACTTGATTCATCTGAACTGCTTGTAGATGATGATCTTATCTTAACTTTTTGTAATACAGACTTAAAGCCTCTTGTACTTCTAGTTTTTCTATCACGTGAAGTCCCAGCTACATTTTCAAGTTTACTATCACTATCTGACATGAATATCATTGCGGCTTTAGATGGAACAGCATCTTGTATTTCTATCTCTTTATCGGCAGTTAATGATACCAATTTATCCTTTACTTTTTTAGGTATATTCTTAACAGGTTTGCTAATATTGGATGCACCACTTTTGGCAGAAAGTATAATTTTTTTAAATGCTGCTACTTTAGCGGGGGACGATTCTTTGATCTTTGTTGATTCTTTTAGTTGTTCCTTATTACCAGCTGATTGAGATGATGTTCCTTCGTCGGGATCAATACCAATATTCGTAATGCCAACTGACATTTCAGTGCTACTGAACAAATTTCTACTTAGATGGCTATCAGCTGTAGCTCTATTTTTGGGAGTATCGTATATTTCTGAAGCACTGGAGTTAGCATATCCAGGTTTGCTAGGAACGTCATAAATGATTTCTTCTGCGCCTATATTTCTTGGAGTGTCATAAATTTCCGGAGCACTGGATGAAAGATTGTTTCTATGCCCCTGTGGACTAGGGACATCATATATGTTTTCTTCTGCGCCCAGACTGCTTGGAGTGTCATAAATTTCCGGAGCACTGGATGAAAGATTGTTTCTATGCCCCTGTGGATTAGGGACATCATAGATGCTATTACCTGCGCCCATACTTCTTGGAGTGTCATAAATTTCCGGAGCACTGGATGAATGATTGTTTCTATGCCCCTGTGGACTAGGGATATCATAGATGCTATTACCTGCGTTCATACTTCTTGGTATGTCATAAATTTCTGGAGCACTGGATGAGAGTTTGCTCTTTTCGTTTCTATTTCCTTGTGTGCTAGGAAAATCATAAGTACTTTCTTGTGCGTTTCGAGACGTTGAGGATGTAATTACCATTTCCTCATAGGTGTTGCTGCTACTTTCTTCTGATTCTGAACTTGACATATTCTCATAGTAACTATTATCACCTTCTTCTGATTGAGCTCCAATTGAATTTCTTCTAGGAAGTGGAGGTGGGGTAGCAGATTTGCGGTAGCCAGGAGTATCATAGTTGTTTCCTACTACTGATGGTGTTATTGGCTCATAAGTATCACTATCACTTGAATCTGAACTTGATATATCAGCATAGTAACTACTATCACCTTCTTCTGATCCTGATATATCCTCATAGTAACTACTATTATCTTCTTCTGATTGAGCTCCAATTGAATTTCTTCTAGGAAGTGGAGGTGGGGTAGCAGATTTGCGGTAGCCAGGAGTATCATAGTTGCTTCCTACTACTGATGGTGTTACTGGCTCATAAGCATCACTATCATGTTCTTCTGCTTTAGTAGTGTTTGTTTCACTATCACTTGAATCTGATTTTGATAATTTACGTGCGATAGCTTTTTTTACTGAACCAAAAATTCTTTTCATTGAGTTAGTATTGCTGCTATTAACTGAAGCTCCTGTAATACCAGTAGAAGAATGTGCATCGGCACGTGCCGTGGTACTTTCCATCGAAGAAGCTGCTTTTCCTTCACCAAAGTCAACCTGTTCATAGATGTCTTCGTATTCCTCATCAGCGTAGATGATATCATCATCCTGAAATTGTAATTTTGCTGCTTGAAGTTCAACCGGTTCGTATTCATCATCAGCATCAGCATCAGCGTAGATAATATCATCATTTTGAGATTGTAATTTTGCTGCTTGAAGTTCAACCGGTTCATATTCAGAATCATCATCAGCGTAGATGATATCATCATCCTGAAATTGTAATTTTGCTGCTTGAAGTTCAACCGGTTCATATGAGTTGTCTTCTAGATCATTGGTGTTTCTGTTAACTTGAATGTGTAATTCTTCCGTTGAAGCATTGGCTAAATCATAGTTACTAGATGCTCCAGCTAAATTATAGGCATCGTTTTCTTCCTTGGAAGAAACTGGTCTTTCAGATTGACTGCCAATTGGACTTCTTGCAGGAATTTCGGGCGGATTTGGAATTTCATAACCGTCTATGTCTCTATTGCTGTTTCTTGCTTCTGCAAGTAAATACTCTAAACGATCATTTCCTTGTTTTTTCGATAATCTTGTTTTAATTGGTTTAGTTAGACTGCCCAGGTTACTCTTTACTGAACCAATAAATTTTTTCATGGGTGATAATATTTTTTTTCGTAATTTCTTATTTTTTGATTTTTCTGACGTTTTACTATCATTGTCGCTATCTACAGATATAGAATCAGATGAAGTTTCTTCACTGAAATTAACATAAATTTCTGATGATTTTGACTCATCATTAGTTGGCTCTTTTTGTGATAACTTAGTAGTGTTTGATCTGCTTTGTGGTTCAGATTCCGCTATGCTTCCTAAAATTTCATCAAAAGAGCTCTCTAAAGCTTCTAGTTCATTTTCCAGTATTGATCTTGTTTCACTGTTTTGAGATGTAACTTCTTGTGTGGATGAATTATCGGTAACATTGAAATCATATTCATGTTGATTTTCGCGATGAATTATTGCCTCAGTAGTAATTGAGGTTGACGGTTTAGGACTATTTTCTTCAAGATCCTGATCTTGTCCCTGGTTGTTATAACTTCCACCTTCATCATTAGAAGAACCATGGTCATTCATTTCTACAATTTCGTATCCTTGCTCATCATCTTTATCTGCAGATTCTTCACGTGTAGATTTATTGTTATTTTTTGATCCCAGTTTTCCCTTGCACCTCCTTTGGTGCAGTATCTTGTTAATTGTGCTTCCAACTAATGATGTAGGTCTAATAGAAAATCTACTAAATGTTGAGGCTGATTTGGTATTCTGTTTTGGTGTGTTTGTAAGGCTGGAACTAGATTTTTGGGGATAAGTTTTGGAATCGCTAGAAGAAGTATTTCTTAACAGTTTTACTCTTTTTCTCACATTACTTCCTATGGAACGAAGAGCCTGTAATGTTCTTACGCGAATACTACTTTTTTTATTACCAGAATCTTCAGATTTTACTCCTCTAATCCTATTTCCAACTCTGGTTAAGCCATTTGCAAGTGATTCACGGGCACTTCCTATACGAGATGAAACGTTATTACCAATAACGCTACTACTTCTAGAAACATATATTCTAGCTCTGGCTGTTATAGATCCTATTCTATTTCTTACTGATCTTGTGAACAAAGATACAGATCTAAGTCTAGACGTAAAAGAAGATCGTCCTCTATTTGCAGGAGTAGTATCAGATTCTGACAGAATTTGGACATTACTATCTAGTTGTTGAGCTCTATTTTCTTGAGTTGGTTCATTAGTGCTATTTGTGCCAGCATTTATGTTCATCTCTATCTTTCATAGTATTCCGAAAGTTACAAATAATTAATACATAATATTTTGTAGTAGAGCAATATGCATAAACTTTTACTGATTAGTAATAACTGCAAACAAAATTGTTCATAGCATTATCTTTAATGTATTAACTCTACACTTTGATGTTCTACTTTAGAATAATTTCTCTAGTAAATAATTAAGTTATAATTTATATCACTAAATAGGAATCATTAAACTCTAGAAAAATCCCCATCATGGAAATTAACTATTTTGATAAAAAGAAGAGCCACATACAAAGCAGTGGGGGGATTTTGCTTTGCATGTGATCGTTTGAGAAAAAAATTATATAATAATATTTTTATATTCGTCTCAATATGTATTTGAGTATTATCTATTACTAGTACAGATACCTACATGTAAGTTGAACTTATTGTGACTAGGGTATGTTTCTACCGTATTATTACTAATGATTAATATATTGATTTGCCAGTATTATTACAATTTATAAAACTAGAAACCATTTTTAGTACTTTTTCTTCGTATGTTTTTATAATTACTTTTTACTAATATTTGCATAAGCGCCGCCTTCATCTCCACTGTCTTCTGATGGTGTTTTTCCCATTTTTTGGTAAATGCTACCTTCATTGCTACTAGTTTCTGGGTTTTTTTCTCTCATGTCTTCGTAGGTATTATCTTCACTGCTAGCGGCTTCTGAAGATTTTTCTCTCATGTCTTCGTAAATGGTTCCGTCACTGCTAGCGGCTTCTGAAGTTTTTTCTCTCATGTTTTCGTAGGTATTATCTTCACTGCTAGCGGCTTCTGAAGTTTTTTCTCTCATGTCTTCGTAGGTATTATCTTCACTGCTAGCGGCTTCTGAAGTTTTTTCTCTCATGTCTTCGTAAGGGTGACCTTCATCGTTACTAAATCCTGATCTTGATGTTGTAGCGACGACATTATCCGAGTCTGATCTTTCTCTTCTTAGTGTATCAGATGTTGATTTTCCTCTTCTTAATACATCAAATACCGACTTTCCTCTTCTTAGTGCACCAGATGTTGATTTTCCTCTTCTTAATACATCAAGTGCTGACTTTCCTCTTCTTAATATTGCATCAGATCTTGATCTTCTTCTTACTTCTTCGTAAAAGTGTTCTTCCTCGCTACTATCTTCTGGGTTTTTGGGGTTCATGTCTTCGTAAAGGTGACCTTCATCGTTACTAAATCCTGATCTTGATGTTGCAGCGACGACATTACCCGAGTCTGATCTTCCTCTTCTTAATACTGCATCAGATGTTGATCTTTCTCTTCTTGCTGCATTAGATATTGTCCTTTCTCTTCTTGAGGTATCAGATGGTGCTCTTTCTCTTCTTACCGCATCAGATGTTGATCTTTCTCTTCTTGCTGCATTAGATATTGTCCTTTCTCTTCTTACTGCGGCTAATGATCTTTCGAAAATACTTTCGTCACTTAAGTAAGCCTGCATTCTGGCAGCATAGTCTGATTTCGTTTCACTAGTAAAGTCTTCTTCCATTTTACTACTAGATTCTGCCCCATATTCATTTTTGCTTTTTGTTTTTATCTCAGAGTTACTTTTAATAACTTTAAACTTTTTGGATAATTTTTTTGCTTTTGTTACAAATTGTGATATTTTTCCCCTTATAGTAGATTTTGATTTTTTTGTAGATGATTTACTAGAAGCTCCTTCTTCTATAGGTTCTGGTTGTTCGCATGCGCTAATATTTTCTATACTAGAACTAGAATGAACGCTTAGTTTTGTGCTTGATTCATCTGTAGGTCTTTCTTTCATTTCGTCACCTGAATTTTTTCCGAAAAGATCTTTGTATAATTCTTTATCTTTTCTACGATTAAACTCTTTCCTTTGCTTAGTACTAAGCTCAAATTTTTCTTTGGATATTTCTTCAAGTTGGGATAGTACTGATTTTTTGTTTGCACTGGTAATACGTAATTTTATGCCGGAATCAATAGTACTAGTATCCCCATCTGATTTTATGGTGCTACTAGAAGAGATTTCGCTAATTTCAGATTCTTGGTCCATTGTTTTTGCTTTTTGTTTTTTTGCTGCTGACTTGCCAGAATCTTTTATTTCTTCTTTAAGGCTAGAAGTAGAAGGAAGATCAGTACTTACGATTACAAATTCATCTTTTCCTATATTTCTTAGTATTTCATCAAAATTTCCTAGTATTTCATCAAAAGATTTTTCTAGCTTTACTAATTTTTCTTCCGGTAGTGAAATATCTTCACTTTTTTGTGATGAAGCTTGAGTTTTAGGCTCTAAATGAACTACAGCCTCAGTAGTAATTGTTATAGATGGATTACTGGTATTTTCTTCGTGATCATCATATTGTTGTTGACTGTTACAACCTCTATCCTCAGAAGAGGATTCATGATCATTCATGCTCACTGATTCATACACTGGATCTTCATCTATATCAAATGAGATTCTACTTGCAGATTTGCTGTTAGATTTAGGGCTTAATTTTCCTTTGCATTTTCTTTGGTGTAGTATTCTACTAATAGCGGTTCCAATCGTTGGTACAGGTCTGGTAGAAAACCTACCTAATATTGTTGATCTAGTTTGTTGCCTAGATGCGTTGGTAAGACTGAGATTATGGCTTTTTGACGAATGTCTTGTGCTACTGGAATTGTTCTCGTTACTTCCTTTTATTCCTACCATTTTTTTCATGCTACTACCGATAGAACGCAGGGTATGTAGAGCCCTTGTACTAACACTTTCTTTTTTTGCGACAGAATTTACATCGTCTGTCTGGGTGGCCATGGATTCAAGAGGGTTACTGGCAGTTCTTCTGCCAGAGGATTCTGTCCTGCTATTACTAACGTTACTTCTCCTAGAAACATATGTTCTGGCGCTGGCTGTCATGGATCCCATTCTACTTCTTACTGATCTCGTTAACAAAGATGCAGATTGAGTTCTATCTCTGAGTGAAGATTGTCCTCTATTTTCTGGGGTAATATCAGATTCGGAGAGTGTTTGACTTACGTTGCCCCTTTCTTGTTCCTCAACTTCTTTATTTTTTTCATTAGAGATGTTGGTGGTTACTTTAGGGTTTATGTTCATTTCTACTCTCATCAAATTTCAAAAGTTACAAGTAACTAATGCAAATCAATATGTTTAAGATTATGCTAGTGGGTGGTAAAATTATTCATACCATTCTTTATCTCAATTGTTTTCTGGGAGTCGTTTTTCAATTTCTTGCTTAATACAATAACTTTGTCTAGAAAGTATGCTCATAATTAAGTATGCATCCAAATAAGATTTACAAAAAATCTATAACATATTAGTTCACAAGATAATATTAACTGAATAAAACCCATAAATCCAATCAACTTGCAAAATAATAATAGTAAAACTCACGCTCTCAAAAAAATAGCACTGAAAGAAAACTATGATTGATTTCGTCTCAAATACCTCTAAACCAAAAGGTTATATTTATATACCAAAATCATAAGTTAACTACAATCACAGAAAAATGAATTCCTACAAAATTTTTTCGTAAAATAAATATTATGACTATTGCACTTAATAAAAGTATTATTACCAAAAACCAATAAAAATTTTACCCATCGTACTACTTAACCTAAGGGTAAGGCATGGTACATCTCGTAAAAACAAATTATTGTATATATTAATTTATGATTCATTTTCCATAACTTAACAAAAAATAATCCTAATTAGAAATCTTAAAATTTAGTATAAGATAAAATTTGAAAATAAATATTGCTTTATTTTTGATATGTAGTTATGTATATTACTATTATGGTGAAAAAAATTTAACCCCTACTCTATCAGGGGAGCCTACTAATAGATTAAAAATCAAATAACATTAAACTATATTCAAAATCACTATAAAAATTATTCCTTTAATATCTTCCAATGAGGATAAATTTTTTCATAAGAATTCCAATAAATGGAGCCACATTTTACAAAATTAATTACCTATCACTTACAATTGAATGATATTTCAAAAATATGACATTATAATTAATTACATAAAAGAATATATGTAAAATTTTAACAAAAAACTCATAGCTTAAACTAAATTAAACTCAACCAAACCACGCATAATTATTTCTTACAAAAACAATTTCCACATTTACACTAAAACATCAACTTAAAAAATCAACTTAATAATAAATGCCAAAATTGCATGAAACTCAAAAGCTTTTTAAAGAAAAATTACTACACGTTATTACTATCGTATTTACATATCTTTTAAAAAAATTGAAGTAAATTTACCTGAATTAATACATTGTAACAAATATTCACCATCATCAAAAAATAATCAATCACCATTCACCATCAAAAACAAAATGGATAAAAAACAGCACAGAGTAATAATTAAAAATTACAATGTACTTGATTATTACAATTTAAATTACTAATTATATGGTAATGTGTAAAAAAATTCTATTGAACTAACTCAAATAAACCATCTCGAAGAATCCACTGGGGGTTAGTCATCAACTAGTTGATCTTTATATTTTTTCGCAAAGAAAGAATAGGGTACAATCTAATAAAGATAGGTATATATAGGTATATTTTGTCAACTCCTATCTCGAATATGAATATAAGAAATCAATAGGGTGGAAATAATTTTGTGAGAGGATAAAATGAATAGTATAAACCCTAATAAAGCAGGCGGGAATGCTGGTGCAAATCAAAGAGCATCTAGTGTAGATGAAAAAAAAGATAGCGAAGAAAGCGGTAGCAAAAGCAGACTTTCCGTTTCTAGTGACACCAGCAATAAGAGTAGAACTGTATCAAGCTCAAACACATTACCAAAAGCACCATCAAACTCGAGCGAAGGGAAAAATTTAACTCTACCACTAGAGGAAATGGGCGCCCATGGTCCCATATACAAAACGACTAGTTCTGAAAGCTTGGAATCTAAATCTGGCATCACTTCATCAAAGGGCAACTTGTCGTTATTATCAGATAAAATAAAAAGTGCCACAGAAAAAGTTAGGAGTGTAGCTAAAAAATCAATAGGTAGAATTAAATCAACTCTTAGTACAGAAAATGATGATGATCTGCGAGCAGAGATTAGAACTCAGATACTTAGCATGATGGAGATAATAAGAGGGGAAATTAAAGAAGCAGCACAAAAAAGATTTACCAGAAGATCGGAAGCTGGTACATATACGATATCTCCTCTAGAAGAAATAACATCAAAGTCAGAGAGAAACTTGCTTTCGTTATGGGGATTACTGGAACAGCTTATAAGATCGCATGATGGCAAAACTGAGAAGGGACTGGCATCCAACCTCAGTAAGGAACAACTGGAAGACATATCGAAATTGTTGAGTAACCTGGCGGCAGAAGTACACACCGCACAGAAAGCGCTGGAAATTGAACAACAGCAACTATCTGCTCCTACATCACTTCCAGTAGCTGCTCCTAGAATAAAAACAGGCGCTAACACTGTAAAAAACACGCCAGAGGAAAAAAATATAAATACGCAGAGACCAATAGTACCTACCAGAACAAAAAGAGATACAACACCCCAGACACCAATAGCGGCTCCTAGGACAAAACCACCTCGTGTCGCTAATCGAGAAAAATCTGTAGAAGTAATGGAATCACTGGACAAACTAATTGAAGACATTGAAAAAACACAGAAAGATTTATCTGATAAATATAAAAATTACGACCTTGGAACTAGACAACCAGTAGCCCCCCCTAGAACAGCAAAAACAAATCCCACCCCTACAGCAAGACTAGGACAAAATTTGCAGCACCAGAATGCTGAGCATGGTACCAAACAAAAACCAGAAATTCCTCCTAAACCCACCCACTTAAACCAGAATACCGGACGTGCTCCCAAACAAAAACCAGAAATTCCTCCTAAACCAACTAACTTGAGCCAGAATGCTGTACATACTCCCAAACAAAAACCAGAAATTCCTCCTAAACCAACTAACTTGAGCCAAAATGCTAGTAGAAGTGCACCCCAACAAAAACCAAAAGCTCCGCCTATCCCCCCTCGCCGGGGAAAAAGATAGATCACATAAAATGATAACTACTAATGTAGGGGAAAATTTTATACCTAACATCCATATGTCTATTCTTTGATAGGCACAAAGCATGGTAGAAGTAAAACTATGTATAATAATCTCGTTCCATAATTAAATAAATACAAGTTTTATTTACCATAAATATAAGCTATCAATGTATTAGGGTTAACACATAAGTACAATGTCGTGTATTTATGTGTTGACTGTTACCAAATAGATAAACTTATAATAGTCATAAAAATGCCATAGTCACCAAAATCAATACGTGGTGTAACATAAACAGTTATAAACTAAGAGTCTTTAAGTTACTAACCTAGTATGATATTAACATATTTATACTAACACTATAAATATCAAGAACAAATCATAGATCTTGTTTTTAACATATACTGTATAAGTATCGGAGCAAAATAATTAACTATTACTTTAAAAGTATTAACTCACCAACATAGCCAAATGCATTTTAGTAGAAATCAATTATAACATTTAGCAGTAAGTAGTATAATTATAACCAAGAAAAACACAACTCCCTACCCTGGAATACGCTTACTTGTACAAAACTGAAATATAAAACGTAAAAAAGAAAAAATTTACTATCGCTAAATATGGATCTACAAAAATAAATAAAATATTTGTCACTCAGATTATTAACCCAAGAGTAATACCCGATATATATTAGAAAAGAAAAATAAATCATTGTCATTGTATATATGAGCTCTGCCATTAATTTACAATGCTTGCCGATACAAAAATTAAATGCAAACCATTACATATTAAAAATCTAGTGAGAACTATCACTGATAGATTATATTTTTGATTGTACTAGCATACCTATAAGTAAAACATTTTCGCCGCGCACAGTTGTATGTTTTTAAGTGACTACCTTTATTAAAGGCAACATCATATTTCTAATAGATAAATATTATACGCTACTCTGTTTACTAATCTTAACCTATAGATATTTGAACACATTTAGGAAGTACGAATTATGATATATGGTGATTTACGTATAGCTGGCGCCCAAAACTATGAAGACCAAGGGGAAACATCATCCTCAATAACTAATAATACAGAAATATTACTTCCAATCTACTCCTCTTGCCTTAACCGACTATCTAGACATATTGAAATAAATTTAGCTAAAACAATTATAGAAGATGAGTTAGAAAAAATTAATTATATATGGAATGAATTATCGCATGCAAAATCTCTTAATAGTGAAGAAAAATGTATACTTGCACGAAATGCTACTACAAAATTATCTGCTTACTTATCAGGTGACACTTACCTTATCCCAGAAGGATATAACCTATGTGAAGTTGCATTAGAAGTTGAAGAAGGAATTGAATTTGACGAAGAAGAAATGGAAACTGAGGTTCAATTAGAAGGAGGCGTACTTGGAATAGAAAGCGAAGATGCACTAATTAAAAATAATGAATTATTTCTATGCTTTTTAGAACGAATAAATGCCGAAAATACAGAGGATAATAATGGGAAATTTATATTAGAAAATGTATCTATTATTAATACTATTGCAGAAACTCATATAGATCACGTAGGATGTGATATTTCAACAATTATTGGATCAATTTTAGATTCATTAATAAGTGCTGCTAGCAAAGACTATAGCCTTAGTTCGCTGGAAGAAGTATTAAGTATGCTAATTGATAACGGGCTGCATAAATCCCCCGTATTGATTTCAGAGCACACTAAAATCAAAGAAATTATTCGTTGCTATGTTGATAAATATCAATTGAAATATATAGAAGAACGGGTTAATGTTCCTAGTGCTCCAGTAATGCTATGTATGATGTCTAGATCAATTGGTGAAATTTGTGGTCAAAATAAATTCACCAAATTTATTCTTGATTTGCCAGGTAAAAATAACAGACCATCTCTATATGATTCATTTGCTAGTTGCCAATTTTCTGATACTGTAAAATCAATTACATGCGCTAGCATACCTTTTGATTTTTGGAATCTTTTATCGCAAATTCTATCGAAACAAAAACAAGAACAAAAAGATGGAAGTTTTGCAAAGGATATAAAAACTTTACTCGCAATACAATCATCTTCCAATACTGAACTGGGAAAAATTATTAATAGAAAAATAATGACTGCAGCATCAGAACAAAGAGAGTTTCTAGATACTGCTTTCGTAAATGCGATAGTTTCCGCAATTGAGCATAAATCACCTGTATCTATGACTGATGCTAACAATCATAATTACATAAGTCCAAACGCAGCTAGAATTGATCCCAAATCGTTAGAAAAATTAATTTTTTTAGAGTTATTCATTGAAGGGTATTGTACAAATCAAAGCAGAATAAGTAAATATTCTTCCCTTTTACTAAGCAAATTATCATTAAAAACTGAAAATACATCTGTAAAAGTTCTTAGCCATTCTGAAAAGTTACTAAAATATTTTAAACACCCTCAATGTCCTGAAATATCCAGCAATCTACATATAAAATTCAATTCCAAAATCGATGATTTATCCCAAAAAATAGTTTTATTCTTAGAAGAAACAAAGAAAACTGAACCTGGTTGTACAAAATCATTTTTCACAAATCTATTAAGTCTACTGGAGGAAGTGTCAGTGGAGCTAATCCACCTCCCAGATAGCCCAACATCTTTTGAAAAACTGATAGAAAAATCTATACAATCAGTTTCCTCTGAGGAAGTTATAATATTAACCGGAAAATTTTTATCCAGTAAATGGATGAAAATTGCAAAAAAAACCATCACAAAGCTTGGAAAAACCTCCAAGTCACTACTTCCACAAGAAACTTTGGATATGATTTCAAAATTTGAAAAAATAATATTAAAAAATTTACCATCAAGTATGACTCTAAGAAAGTCCAAGGTATTATTCCATGAAGAAAAATTTGATGAATCTGAGGTTAAAAACACAGTACTATCTGTTCTTGGATTTAGTTACTGTAGTGAGTACAGCCACTCATATCATCACAGAAACAATCTCCCTGTTAGCTATGTTAGAATGGTGCAGAATGTATTGTTACCATCAACAAGTTCAGACATACTTGAAGAGTTAATTGTTAATGGCGTAAAATACAAACTACCGGTAACTTTGTTAAAAGATCTTGATAGATCATCGTACAAAATAGGAGAGGATAAAATATTACGATCAAAAATAGTTGGTGTAGAAGAAAAATATGAACAAGATATTCAACTAGAACTAGGAGTTCAATTCATTGAAGGAGCTATTAAACTTGGATTATCAAAAGAAGCTATAGAAGTTGCCGCATCCCTTATGAACCAATATACTGCAGCAGTAATGCTAAATGCTGGGTGGGTACCAAATCACATTATGTTCCCTCTAAAATCAGGGCTGGGAATTGCTCCTATGTTAAGTGAAGATACTATTTTCACCCTGGAGAGGTCTACGTCAGGTGAGCACATAATAAAGGCCTCCATATCTGGACATGGGAAAATATTACATGCTCAAGAAAAAGAACTGATAGACATCACAAAAAATAGGGAAGGATATATTAAAAACATAATTGCCATTGCTCCAACAGAGCATGAATTATCGTCTATAGTAAATGAAATTGAACTAAAATCAAATATAGAATTGCGAATAAAACAGGATGGATCAGTGGAAGTAATTAAAGTACGATATGAATTACCAAACCTATGCCCTGAAAAAATATCAAAAATATGTAACTCAAATGAGGTTAGGCCGTATCTACACTTCTAGTTTTTATTACACAGCACGAAACCATAAACTATTTATCTTTAACATTTGTTAAATTAATTAGATTTACTACGACACGATTAATCTCCACAGCGCTACTATAAACGTACTAACCCAGCACTTTACATATCAATTGAAAAATATTATCCGCTTGTATGTTAATATAATTTATTCAAAATAGACCAAATAAAATGAACGACAAAAACTACAGGACGTCAATACCAACTCAACCAGACAATAAAAACCAAGATTATCCTTGTCCTAGATAAATGTTCGATAACGATGATAAACTCTATTTATAGAAATGAGATTAATTACCGATGTTAACTAATCTTGTTAAATTGTTAAATTGTTATAGATACGAAAGAATAAAATGAATAGTGTTAATCCTAACCAAGAAAGAGGGATATCGCAAAATGCACAGACTGATGCTTCAGGTGGTGCTGAAGGTGGTGTGAGCGTTTCTTCTGACAGTGAGAGCGAAAAACCAAGAGCCTCTTCATCTTCTTCAGTGGAATCATCACCTTCCTATGAGCTCAACATTTCTGTTGGAAATAGAGAATTACAAAACAGAGCAGCTACAAATGTCCAATCAGAAAATAGTGACATGTATGATGATCATATCTATGAAGAATTATCATATTCCTTTGAAAATCGAGCTAAGGGAGCTAAGGGAGCTAAGGGTAGATTAGCTAAGATAAGAGAGAAGATAAAAAGTGGCGCTAATAAATTACGAACACGAATCATGGGTGCTAATCATAAATCTAAATCTGAGCCTAATATTCCATCAAAATTGGGAGTTTCATCAAAATTGGGTAAATCCGATATCAGAGAACGTTCTCAAAGCGCTCCAGACCTTTCCCCAAGAAACAATGATGTAATCGGAGAAAGCACGTTTCATCCAAGTGAGGAACATATATACGAATCCATTGATTCTGTGTACCAAGAATCACAAGGTGGAAATTCTACATACTATGGGTCTGCTCTCTCCAATCTAAGTAGCAGAAGCATGCTTGAAGAAGAAGCTTATATAAACACTGGTATCAGAGAACGATCACAAAGTGCTCCAGATCTTTCCCCAAGAAACAATGATGTACTCAGAGAAAGCGCGCTTTCAGCTATGGAGCACACATATGAATCCATTGATTCCGTATACCTAGAATCACAAGATAACGGTTCCGAATATTATGAATCTGCGCTCTCCAGTCAAGAATCACAAGATGGGAATTCTACATATTATGGGTCTGCGCGTTCTGTTATAAGTAACGACAGCATTCTTGACGAATACGATGAAACCGCTAGTGTGAACAGCGCATCAATTCCATCTGATGGGGAGGTAGCTATTGATTCTGTGCTCCAAAACAGTCCTGTGGAAGAAGAAGCAACTCCTATATATCAAAATTATCCCGTGGAAGCAGAAGCAGATTCTTCATATCAAAACTATCCTGTGGAAGCAGAAACAGATTCTGCATACCAAAACTATCCTGTGGAAATAGAAACGACAGAATATTCTCATCCTAGAAGCAGTAACACGCCTCGTCCTATGTATCCAAGAAAAAATGAAGCAAAAGATGATACGTTGCCATAAAAATCAGATGTAGCAAACAAAGATTATAGGACCCGCTCAAAGAGCTCCACTTCCTAGGCAGGCAACATGAAACTAAGCATAAAATTAGTAACAATCTCTAGTATTATAAAAATGATTCTAAGTATGCAACAAAATGAGAAATCTGTGGTATATCCACCTTTTGTATAAATTATAGCTATAGATACAGCGCCGCACGATACGCATGGTGTCACGTACAAACATGCAATTTTAAATAATTGAAGGACCATTTATTTTTTACGAAAAGCACAGTACCCTCTCTTATACCTATAACAACCACAAGTTCATCATCACCCCCCTGAACATTATTGTTGATGAAATTCAACTGGGCCAGTAGCATAGTCGCATAAGAATAAAATCAACAGAGAACTTAGGAGGAGACAACACTATCTATGATATTAACTGTCACTATAATAGGAATACACGTTATTGGACTTTCCAGGTAATCCTTGAACTGCTGGTAGGAATAGCTACGTAATTACAAATATGATAGCTTGCCGACCAAGAAACTATAAAAATTAACTTCTCAATCATTAATCCATTATCATTAACCACATAATGTACAGTTATCTTTCGATAATAAGTCATCAATGATCATTGGAAAGCTATGCCCAAAAAATATCAATAACTCCTGAAGATTTTTTATACCATCTCATAGAATATCAATATTATTTATCACGTCAAAACACATAATAATCTAAAATTGGTCTGCTAATCAATAAAAAATACATTATTTACATTTACCCATATCCTACAACTATACCTGCTATAAAACAGATATATTTTATGGATGGAATAATACAAAACATCCACTATAAATTACTAAAAAATTTTTAATATAATTTCAAACTCTCAAAAATTTCATACAAAAATTAAACTGTTGGAATAATATTAGGGACATTTTTTATGTGGGTAACCTCCACCTTATAAAACAAAACTCACCCAATATGATAATAGATCAAAACCTCTACTGAATTTGAGCAAGAGCAGTATCATGAGTTACATCAGGAACAAACGGGCTATTATGATATAACTTGCAATCTAATTCATAAGGAAAAATATATATATTTATTTTTATAAAAAAATTACAAAATTGGATATTAACATCAATAAAAGTCGATCCTAAAAATACGTTAATTATAAGCCAATCATCCGTAGATATGTGCGTGTAAATAGATTAAATCAACTTCAATAATATTAATTTATCAGGTAAAAGTAGCAAGATTTCCTTATATAATTCTATTGCTAGTTGCAACTTTTCTGATACTATCAAATAAATATTTCTATCTAATACATATACATACCTATTGAAAAATATTATACATTTTTATCTCAATATAATTTATCAAAAATACCATAAATAAAGTGAACTACGGAAACAACAAAACGTCAATACCACATGAACTCAGAGATAGATAAAAACCAACATTTTATCCTTCCGTCAAAACGAAATTTAATTTATGTGAGCACTATATTGAATCTACCTGGAAACATTTCTAGGTAAAAAATTGTACAACAAAATAAAAATATGTTGACTAACCCATTTAATTATTATGATTACGAGAGAATAAAATGGATAATATTAATGCTGACAGAGGAAGTAGAGAAAGAGAAAACAGAGTTCAACAAAATACACAGGAAGTTACTGAAAGTAACATAGGAGTTTCTTCTGACAATAAAAGCAAAGCATCAAGATCGACTTCATCTTATCGAGGAGGTGCATCATCTTCCTCCAGATTAAATATTCGTGTTGGGAATATGGGACCACAAGACTCGGCTGAAGCAAGCAGCTCTCGAGGGGACCACGGCCCCGGAGACTCACCAGACACTAGGAGTAATGGTAAGGGAAAATTAGGAAAAGTGATGCATAAGATAAGAAACCATTTCGGTAAATTACGAACAAAAACTTCGGGCACTAATCATAGGTCTGAATCAGAACCTAATATTCCATCAAAAGCAGGCGTGTCAAATTTCAGAGAGTACTCACAAAGTGCTCCAGATATTTCTTCAAGAGAAAATGCTAGCAAACCTGAATCAAGACTTGAAAAAATTAAATTAAAATTATCAAAACTATCCAATTCAATAGAATTTAAATTTCCCACTCGTGGAAAGAAAGAAACCCCAAGTCCAGGAAATAAAATGATGTATGGCACGCAAGAAAAACTAAACAGTGCTAGTAGTTATGCACACCAAGAATTAGATGATAGCTGTGATAGTGAATTCGATAGCTATGATAGTGAATTCGATAGCTATGATAGTGAACTCGATAGCTATGATAGTGAATTCGACGACAGTGACTTCGATAATAGCTCTGTATCTATATACGAAAATTGCCGTACAGATACATCGTCCCCAATATATGACACCCCTCCTGAGACCCCTCCTTTACCGAATACAGGTAGAACACCGTCTCCAATATATGACACCCCTCCTTTACAGAATACAGGTAGAACACCATCTCCAATATATGACACCCCTCCTTTACAGAATACAGGTAGAACACCATCTCCAATATATGACACCCCTCCTTTACAGAAAATAGATGCTGCCACAAACCAAGTCCGTGGTAATCGTCATTTGGCAAGTAATGGGGAACGTATATACGCTGAAATCGAACCTACAGGCAACGAACAAGAACATTCAACTGTGGGAATGGAAGCAACAAATACAGTGGTGGGCGAATCCCCTCGTTCCATGCACGATGCCCCTCCTCTTCTACCAGAAAGAAATAAGGTTGGAGGCCAGGCAGAAGCAGATGCTGCGTTGTTAACCAAGAAAAAACGTAGAGGTTTTCTGAGATTTAAGAAATAGAACATATTATGATCAAAGTAGCATCAGAAAATAGGAAATAAAAATTTAATCTTAATGTCAAACTTGATTATCAGTAAGAACAGCTATCAATGGTAAAATACATTAAAGTGTGGAACAAAGGCACATTATAATAGACTTACCTTTTATATAAATATAATTGTGAATAATACATCACATGTTGCCACAGAAGCACCTATGAGTTTTAATAAAATATCATTTATTTTTATTAAAATAATTGCTTGTATTATTATCCGTGATTCTATGTCAATACATTATGAATAAAATCTGTATAAATTGGTAAAATATAGTAGCACAACAACTAGATTAAACTCATACCTCTCTTAGAAAATAATTATCTATTTATTAATCTGTTTAATTAAGTTAAAACAAAACGACCTCTAGAAATCACAACGCACTAACGACACACAGATGTACGATCAGAAATAGTTCTACTCAGAATAGCATAAATAGCTCTTATTATCTACGACGTTAATATCAACCATTATCTAGAAAGCGCAATTTATCACAAACAAGTCCGTTACAGCAGTTTATGCAGCAACATATAACAGTGAAGGTCGCACAAAAAATTTATGTTGCATTACCAATAAAAGTCAAAAAATATAATCATCTCCGTCAGTATCTTATTATGACCTAGGTAGTTTTATAATTTTTGTCTACAGTGGAATAACACAAAACAAATCAATGAAAAAAGAAGGCAAAGAAACACTTGTGAAAAATTTTAAATTTATATAAGAATGATATGAAAACCATTTCCAACAGATAAAAAGCAACACTGATATTCTCGGGATAATTAGATTAAAAAACACATTCATAACAAAAAAATAGTATAAATTTGGTAAGTCTAGCCTATATCTAAATTAATATAATTAAATCGAGATCAAATAAATACTAATCCTTCAGGATCCTTCAGGAACAAAAATAAGTTTATCAAATCCTAAACTAAATGTGTATAGTCTAATTACAGAGTAGTAAAATATACACCTAAGAGAAGAAGGTTATTCAAAAACACATATATCGACATAGAAGAAATACCCCTTCTATCTTACGATACAGGAAAATAAATAACATCCGGCAATTACGTAGATAGAAACTCAGAGAAATCCGTGAAAAAATTTATATTTAGCACTGTAATAATCACACGACAGCACCCATTAGCAATACAGTTTAGAGATTCCTAATCTCTACTTCTGATCATGTCACCACCAGTAGTACACACCAAGGTATCGCATAATAATCTTAAATAATAACATTAGAGCAAATAAGATAATTTACCAGAAAAATAAACTTCCTATAAACCCAACCATAAACCCTCATTCTAAAAATCCACTCTGATCAAAAAACTCGCACCATAAAAATTTGTTGTAAATCAATAATAAAACTTATTTCAAAGCCACGTTCTAAAATAAAAATCCACAGAAGTCACCACAACATTCAACAAAAAACAGCCAAACACAAGTAATAAATTATCACTAATATTACAATCTAGATAAATTTATTTAATCTAATCTAAAACGAAATTTAAATTTCCCAAAAAGTAGCACATAAAGGATGCACCTTTATCATTAGTGAATTAAAAATAAGCGCACTAAGTTTATTATGTTTGATTTTATTCTTATCGAAATAAATAATTAATTTTCACAATGGGTGGTCACAATGGGAACTTTTCTAGCACTTAATAATATTATTTAGTGATATAAATTATGGGCATACTTAATTATGAGCATACTTTCTAGACAAAGTTATTGTATTAAGCAAGAAATTGAAAAACGACTCCCAGAAAACAATTGAGATAAAGAATGGTATGAATAATTTTACCACCCACTAGCATAATTATAGAGATTTATTAATATAAATCTTTTATAGGGATTGGCAATTTTAGGCTTTGTCATGTATTTTTCTTATAAGGTATTACTCAGAGGTAGTAGTTATTTTTTAGCCTATATAATTTTTTCATCATTTGCTTGATTAAATCATTGATATTTAATAAATCTGAGATCTATTTTCATTGCTTTCCAATGTATTAGTAATATTTGCTACTTAATTCTTCCTCTAATATTTTCTCTAAGTATTTCTTAGAATAGTATAATATTTTTTTCATAGAACTCCCTCTGCAAACAATAATTATGTTATCTTCAATTACGCTGGCGCTGGGGTTTTTTGTCATATATTCCATGATTTTTTCTTCTAGTTGTTCTTTCGATTGTTTTATAAAATCTCTGACATGTCTTGGTGTGGTATTATTACGCCTCAATTCTCGTAATCCCATTTTTGAATTATTCTCTACAGTGAAAATAATATCATCTAATTCTTCACTTATACTACTTAATACCATTTCCCCAAGAAATGTATCAAATGCAAATGATATGCAACATTCTTCGTCTTGTCCTAAGTTGTCAAAAATATCAACAAATTTTGACAATATGTATTCATAATTTTCTGTTATATGCTCAACATAGAGATCACTAAATGTAGCAAATGAAATTTTTTTCTCATAAAAATGTGCCGCAAGATTTTTTTTAATGCACTGCTTTTTATGTAGATCACCTATTTTTATGAATATACTGTTTACTAAATCAAATTTGTTATCATCTTCAAGTATGGTTTCTTTTATTTTTTTGATTATGGTTCCCTTAATATCAGTGCTACTCTCACATTTATTAAGTAAGTATATTATTTCGTGTTTTGCAAGACGGATCGCCTTTTTTGAAATTTTTTCATTTACAAATTTTATCATTAAATTATTAAGTACTTCAAATGGATAATAAGTTGAGGCTTCTCCAGAAAGTATAGATAAAAATTCTTTTTTTTCTTCCCACGATCCACAATTTATTTCATTTAGTTTTTTTGCAAATGAATTGAGTAAAGGGTTAATAATCGATTTTGATTTATTATTGATTTCCGACTCCCACTTTTTATAGATAAGGATCCTTCTGAGTTCAGCCGGAGATGGTGGTCTATTTAATCTATCGTAGCTATAACCATAACTTTTTTCCCTAATAGGTTCTTTTGTTTTGATTATTTCTAATAAGGTATTTATTCTTACATCAAAGGTAGAGTTTGATTCACAAACTTTTTTTTCCTCTTCTTTATTTTCTAAGTCATAATATTCATAAGAAGATGATAAAGTGGGTTGATTAATCACAATTTTATCTTCCTTTGCACTAATATACCTTGCTTGAAAAAAAGAAGGTAAAGCATAAGCACAAGTTCTGCAGTTTTTGTGCTCAACAAATTATTTTGTTCCAATTAGTATTTTTAATAATTAATATCGAAAGCGAACTTATTTTTCTCTTCTAAATCACGATCACCATATAGAGATGATGGTGATTTAATTATACTTTACAAAAAATGTATGTGCAATCCTGAGCATGGCGTTACAGTAATTAAAGTTTAAATCTGGGATGGTGGTAGTACTACATTATATAGTAGATGTATATCAATATAAAATTTTTATTTATACTTCCTAAGTTAATAACTTTAAATTTCGTGCTTTATTTTTTATAAAGTATGATTTCTAGAAGTAAGAAAGTTGATTAAAATGTTTATGTTTATGTTTATGTTTATGTTTATGTTTATGTTTTATGGTGTTTTTTTGTTTTCTTAATTTCACTTTTTAATGCATCTATAAATGTTATTATTGTCTAATAATAGATATTAAATTTTACTATATTAAGTAACTAGTAATTAAATAATTACTATGCTTCTCACAATTTCTGCAGCGATTGCAATAATATCATTATATGTCTATGAATAGCAATTTAACTATGTCATCTAAAATATTAGCTAGTTGCGAAAAATAATTTTTTCTTGAATTTGTATGAATTACATATGTTAAGTTGTGGATGTTAATATTTATAATCCATAACTTAATATTTGAAATAAATCACATATATAATATATTTTTTTACTATCGCACACACAAATTGTATTTACTATTTAATTCATTTTTTGTAAATGATGCTAGTGGAGTATTAATAGTAGGTAATTTTTCATTTTTTATAAATCGAACAATTTTTCCAATTTCCTTTGGAAGTGGTAGTATATTGTATTTACGCTGTACGAAACCTTGTTATATTTATATTTGAATGACATAAATCAATAATTTCCATTAGCTGCTTTATTTCTGATATATGCTGTAATTTTTTCCTCTAAGTGTCTTGAAGAATAATATAATATTTTTTCCATACTATCTTTACCACAAGCAGTGACTGTTCCTCTTTCTATTACTACAGTATCACATTTTGTCATATAGTAATTAATCTGTTCTTCTAATTTCTTTCTAGATTCATTAATAAGGTACATAAAATCACTAGAGTATTCTAAGATGCTAATATGGCTGTGGGCTGATTTACTTGCATTAAAAAATTTAATTTTTCTTGAAGATAATAAATCTTTTAGTAATTCTATTAAATAAAATTCACTCATGTGTATAAAATTTCTTAGTTGTACTGCATTGTGATGTATAACAATTTCTCCAAATAATTTATCAAACACAAATGACATACAACTTTCTTCGTCTCTTCCTATATTCTCAAATATCTCAATGGATTTCGATATGACAAAATCGTAATTTTTTGCTAAATGGCTATTATATAGATCATTAAATATAACAAATGGAGTTGTGTTCATGTTGTATACACCAAAATGAATACTTAATTCTTCTTTAACACATTGTTTCTTGTCGAAAGAAGAAATGACATCTGATATGCTTGCTATTAATTCCAACTTTATATCTTCTTCATTTGTAATTTCTTCTACTTTTTTGTAGATTATATGTTTAAGCTCATTGTAACTTCTATCCTTACTATTAGCTATATCTGTTGCTTCTTTTTTTGCATAACAAAGAGTTACTTCTGAAACTTTTTTGTCTACAAAATTTATCATTAAGTCATTGATAATTTTGAATGGGTAATCGGATGCAATTTTTCCAGATATTGCATCTAAAAAACACTTTTTGTCTTCCAAAGATCCACAATTTATTCCACTTAGTTTAATTGCAAATGAGGAAAGTGAGCTCTCAATAATTAATTTAATAGCATTGTTAATTTCTGATCTCCATTTCTTATAATAACAAATACGCCTGATTTCACTCGTGTATTCTTTTTGTCCTAATGCATCACAATTGTAATACCAATAATGTTTGTACCTAATATGCTCATTAATTTTTATTATATCTAATAGTGCATTCACACTGACATTTTCAAAAGTACGTGTTTCATAATTTTCTTTAGTTTGTAAATCATAACATGTGCAAAAATATGATGGACTATATTGGTTAACCATGTATTAAATACGCCTTAAGAAAAAAATGTAGAAAAATTAAGGGTTGACAAAAACACCTTCGGCGAAGGTATCACAGTAATTAAAGTATACATAGTAAGTGCATTATGTCGAGTGAAGTTTTTTAAAGATATTGTTGTCTTGACTTTTAAATAGTGTGGTGTGTGGTACTTGTGAATAAAATCAAAGTGTTTTTATTGATTGACTTTTAGTTCAGCATAATTTTTTCTTCTTTTGGGTATTGGAATATATTATAAATTACAATTAAGTATTTTTGTGGACATACATAAATTTTTCAAAATCATTATGGTATTCATGTTGTGCGTGCCATGTATTAGTTTATCTCTTGCTATATCTATGGAGTAAGAATCCGCAATGTATAGATATTGTCTTTACGAAAATTTAAATTGTCTGAAGACATAAAAATATATTACATGGTAAGTAATTTATTTCCTAACTTTTACTAACATGTGACGTAAGTTTTTCCTCCAAGTATTTGGTAGAATAATATAATACTCTTTCTGTAAAACTTGCATCACAGATAGTAATTGTTCCCCCATCAAATACAATCGTATCACTTTCTATAAGATATTTCGTAATTTTTTCTTTTAATTCTTTTTTAGATTCTTCAATAAAGCTCATAACGTTAACAGAGCGTTTTGCGGTGTCAATATTGTTATGGAATAAGTTTTTTTCTCCGTTAGTACTAAAAAATTTAATTTTCCCTGAAAGTAATAAATTGTCCAGTAATATTTTTAAGTAAAATTCACTTACATGTATAAAATTATGTAGTTGCTTGGCGTGATGATGTGAAATCATTTCTCCAAAGAATTTATCAAATGCAAATGACATACAACTTTCTTCGTCTTGATCTAGGGTTTCAAATATCTCAACGGATTTTGATAATATAGAGTCGTAGTTTTCTGCCAAATGATTACTATAGAGATCAATAAAGATACTAAAGGTAGTTGTTTCTACCTCATGCATAGAAAATTTAGATCTAAATTCTTCTTTAATAAATTGCTTTTCATGGAAGTCAGAAAGCATGCCGGAAATATTATATGTTAATTCCAATTTGTTATCTTCTTTAATTAAAGCTTCATTCGCTTTTTTAGCTATTATGCTCTTAAGTTCATTGTAATTTCTATCTTTACTATTTGCTATGTTTTTTATTTCTGTTTCTAGATAAAAGCCTACTACTTTTGAAATTTTTTTTTCTACAAAATTTATTACTAAATCATTGGCCATTTTAAATGGATAGTTAGATGCAATTTCTCCAGAAATTGCAGACAAAAAACACTTTTTTTCTTCCCAAGATCCACAATTTATTACGTTTAGTTTAGTTGCAAATGCGGAAAGTGAATTCTCAATAATTGATTTAAAAGAATTATTAACTTTTGATTTCCATTTTTTATAATTATGGGTGCGCCTAATTTCACTCATGTACTCTGTTTGACCCAATGCATCGCAGTTGTAATACCAGTAATCTTTATACCTAATAGGTGCGTTTTTTCTAATTATACTAGAGAAGAAACTTAAATTGATACTTTCAGTCGTGAGTGTTTCAGAAACTATTTCTCCGTCTTTAATTTGTAAATCATAACATCTACAAAAAAGTGATGAGTGAGATTGATTAACCATGTGTCAATTACACCTTATGCGAAAAATATATATAAAATGATAATATGAGATTTATTGTGTTAATAATATCATATGGATTAAAGTCGATATAGCAAATGTATTGTGCTATGGATGATATTTTTTACAGATATTATTAGTTCATTCAAACTGGTAATTTGTATTGTTTGTCGATAAAGCCGAAATATTTTTTATCCTAGGTAATTACTAATTGCCATCGTACTTAGATTATATGGATTTTAGTGCGTATATTTATAAAAATATATAGCTTTAATTGTTATATGAATAACTTATTATCCATTAATATTCATTAAATTACATAGATTGTACATAGATTGATTTTAATATATTTTTTATATTGTAAATGTTGTTAGCCCCAAAATGCTTTTATGGCACGCTATTACTCTGTCAGTAAAGTAATTTATTTGCGGTTTTTTATATCAGAAAAATATGCTAAGTTTGGCTACAAAATAACTTGATATATTGTTTAAGCTTATAAATGTTACCTTTATCTAGGGGTAACTATCTCAATAGTCTCGCAATTTCGCTGTCGTTGTGAGTTATGTTTTTTATAGTATTAACTTAAGTTGTTAAATTTATATTCGTAATATTTGTAACTAAATATTTTGTCTAATAGATAAAGATGATCTAATTTTTTCTTCTAAGTGTTTAATAGAGTAGGACACTATTTCTTCCGCAAATTTTTTGTTACATACGGTAATCGTGCCATTGTCAATTATGATATTGTCTTTATTTATCAGGCATTCTATGATTTACGACCACGGATATTTATGATCACGGATTACTTGGATCACAGCCGATCTAATATCTTTCTCTAGAAGATTAACAGATGAACGTACTATTTCTTCCGTAAATTTTTTGTTGCAAATAGTAACTTTGTTTTCTTCTATCACGATAGTATTGCTCTTCAGACACTCTATAATTTTATTTTCCAGACTTTTTTTTGACTGTATAACAAATTTCTCAAAATTATCATGGTATCCACCATCACCGATATATATACTGTATATCCCACAGATGTTGTTCTGTATAAGGCTACGGAGCTTCTCAACCCTGTTGTATATTATAATTTTTCCAAAAAACATGTCAAATAGAAATGAGATGCAGCATTCATCGTCTTGTGCTATGTTGTCAAGTATCTCAATAGATTTTGATACGATCAAATCGTAACTTTCTTCTAAATGACAGCGATATAGATCAGAAAATATATTGAAGGGAAATCTCTTTCTACCAATGCGTAACGGATTTTTTTTATGTAATTCAATAATTTTAATAAATATAAGATCTATCAATTCCATCCTATTATCTTCTTTAAGTATAGTTTCTTTTGCTTTTTTAAGTGTTATTTCTTCGATCTTATTGTAATGTTTATGTATATCGCTAGTTTCTTCTATTTCCTTTTCCGCATGATTGCGTACTACTTTTACAATTTTTTCATCTACGAAACTTTTCATTAAATCACTAATTGCTTTAAATGGATAATTGGTGGCTACTTCCCCAGAAATTTCAGATAAAAAAGACTTCTTTTCTTCAAAAGATCCGCAATTTATTTTGTCTAGCTTGGCTGCAAACGATGTAAGTGACTTTTCAATAATTATCTTAAATTTGCTATTAATTTTTGATTTCCATTTTTCATAGTCAAGGGCTGGCCTTATATTACTTAACAATAATGATCGTCCTAGTGCATCACATTCACAACCGTAAACTTTGCATCTAACATTCATTTTCGTTTTAATTATACTTAGTAAGGAACTCATGCTCTCAGTATGCGGCTTCTCAAAAACTGGGTGCAACTTTTCTTCAGTCTGTATTAATTCATAATATACAGAAGGGCAAGAGCATGATGACGGGTATGTAGCATCACTACCAATCCTACTAATCCTGATCATATATATACCCTAACTTCATATTATATGTTAATACCATAAAATGGAGAGACCTGTAATTATGCTATCATATTAATTAAAATAGGTACATTGTTTTCCACCTATAATACAGATTATGATCTTATCATCTGGTATTGTGATGGAGAAGTAATCATGTCTGTATTTTTTGAATGACGTATTTTGCTTTCAACGTAGTCATTCATGAAATGTGTGTCTACATACTTGGCTTTTACGGATGGGTACTTTGTAAATAATTACTAGGTTTTACAGAACTTTTTTTTGTACATATCGGTTTTTAAATCACAATATTAGTGATACATTAGATGCATTAATTAGTCATGGTTAAACTGCATCCCGTATGGTAACAACTCTAATTGTTACCATACAGGATAAGAATGACTCGTGCTATACAGATAGATGCTGCACAGATTAATGAAACGTTTTATTAATTAACCGTAGCGCATAGTGTGCTCATAATCCTGTGTTTTATTACTGGTCTGACTGCTGAGTTATTGTTGTGTGATATGATATTTATTAACAGTTATTGTTCATTGTTATTTGTTTCTAATGTTAATGTGTATGATGAGATATTCATTAGCAAAACCGCAAAACCAGTTCATAGATATTTCGTTATCTGTATCAATGTTATTTCTAGTTTTGGTAAATTTTATTTTAAATTAGTTAATAGAATGATGATCTGATTTTCTCCTCTAAGTTTTTCATAGAGGAATGTACTATTTCTTTCATAAATTTTTTTCTGCAAACTGCAACTTCATTTTCTTCAAGCTCTATCAGTATAGTAAAAATGTTGATTTTTTCCTGATGATAACGTCTTACTGTTGAGATTGTTAAGTAATTTATTTATGGGTTTTTATATCAGAAAATATGCTAAGTTTGATTACAAAATAACTTGATATATTGTTTAGGCTTATAAATTTTACCTTTATCTAGGGGTGATATCGAGAGTTTCACAATTGTGCTGTTGTTGTGAGTTATATTTTTTATAGCATTAACTTAAGTTGTTAAATTTATATTCGTAATATTTGTAACTAAATATTTTGTCTAATAGATGATATAATTTTTTCTTCCAAGTGTTTAATAGAGTAGGATACTATTTCTTCCATAAATTTTTTGTCACATGCAATAATTGTGCCATTGTCAATTATGATAGTGTCTTTTCTTGTCAGGCATTCTATAATTCTTACTTCCAGATTCTTTTGTGATCTCTCAATAAATCTTCTAAAAGCTTTACAGTATTCCTGTGTGATCCCATGTAAACGATAACCTCTTACTATACTTATGTCAAAAGACTTAATTTTTCCTGATGAAACTGAATCTCTGAGTAATTTTTTCAACTCGAATGAAGTATAATACGAGGTACTACTTAGGACAATATCGTGTATTTTTTGGGCCTTATTGTGCACCATCATCTTTCCAAGAAATGTATCAAATGCAAATGACATGCAACATTCATTATCTGATCCTATGCTATACAATAGTTCAATGGACTTCATCAGCATAGAGTCATAGTTTTCTGCTAAATGATTAAGATAGAGTTCGATGTATGTAATAAATGGCATTTTTGCTATGTTAAAGTATCTTTTAAGTTTTTTCTCAATGTATCTATATTGTTTTTTATGAAATTCAGATATTTTATGAGCAATATTATTTATTAATCCCAATCTGCTGTCTTCTTTAATCAAAGTTTCTCCTGCTTTTTGGGGTATAATTTTATAAAGTTCATCGTAACTTCTACAGCTATTATTGATTATATCTTCTATTGTTTTTTCTGCATGACTGAGCACTACGTTTGCAATTTTTTTATCTATAATATCTATTATTAAATCATTAATAATTTTAAATGGATAATTAGAGGATACTTCTCCGGAAATGGCAGCTAAAAATTCTTTTTTTTCCCCCCAAGAACCACAATTTAATTTGTTTAATTTACTTGCAAATAAAGTAAGAGAGCTCTCAATTATTGATTTAAACTCATCATTTATTCTTTCTTTCCACTTTTTGTTATTAATAGGGTTGATATCATCCAGTGATGATTTTTGTTTCACAATATATCTATAATTTGCATACCTAACGTAAGAATTAACACTAATTATGTCTAAGAGAGCATCCATATCTACATTGTTAGGTTTAGGGAGATCGCAAACTGCTTTTTCTTTTTCAGTCTCCAAATCACAATATTTGTAGAGAGCTGATGTGGTAGATGAATTAATCATGAATTAATACACCTTGTATGTAAAAATTCACACAAAAAATAAGCAACATTACCTTGCCGTATAATTTATAGCAGCAATTAAAGTTGATATATGAATTGAATTGATTTGTATCAGGTTGGATAATAATTTAACGATGATTCATTATCAGTGATATTCTACACTTTATTAAATTTATATCCGTTAATGACTTAAAATGTTAGGATCAAATAGGTAGAGTACCAGCGGAGGTTGATCTTATGTTCCAGGTGGATTTAACTTTTGTCTATATGGAATGTATAATACTACAGGACAGCCGATCTAATCTCTTCCTCTAGAAGATTAACAGATGAACGTACTATTTCTCCCGTAAATTTTTTGTTGCAAATAGTAACTTTGTTTTCTTCTATCACGATAGTATTGTTCTTTAGACACTCTATAATTTTCTTTTCCAGACTTTTTTTTGACCGCATAACAAATTTCTCAAAATCATCACGGTATTTACTATCACTGCTGTATATGAGGTAACCTCTCACGTTACCTGTACCAAAACACAACCCTCTGGAAGAAATTGAGTGTGCCATAAAGCATCTCAAATCATTTATTGTAGTATTACAGATGTTGTCCCGTATAAGGCTATAAAGCTGATCAGCTTTGTTGTATATTATCATTTTTCCAAAAAACGTATCAAATAGAAATGACATGCAGCATTCATCGTCTTGTGCTATATTATCAAGTATCTCAATAGATTTTGATACGATCAAGTCGTAACTTTCTTCTAAATGACAGCGATATAGACCAGAAAATATATTGAAGGGAAGTCTCCCTCTATAAAGGTGCAACAGCTCTTTTTTATGTAATTCATTAATTTTAATGACTATAAGATCTATCAATTCCATCCTATTATCTTCTTTAAGAATAGTTTCTTTTGCTTTTTTAAGTATTACTTCTTCGAGTTTATTGTAATGTCTATGGTGATTACTAGACATTTCTTCTATTTCCTTTTTTGTATGATTACGCACTACTTTTGCAATTTTTTCATCCACAAAACTTATCATTAAATCATTAATTGCTTTAAATGGATAATTAGTGGCTACTTCCCCAGAAATTTCAGATAAAAAATACTTCTTTTCTTCGAAAGATCCACAGTTTATTTTGTCTAGCTTGGATGCAAACGATGTAAGTGACTTTTCAATAATTATCTTAAACTTGCTATTAATTTTTGATTTCCATTTTTTATAATTAGGGATTGGCCTGATATCACTCAACGATAATGAGCGTCTTAGTGCATCACATTCACAACCGTAAACCTTGTACCTAACATTCATTTTTGTTTTAATGATACTTAGTAAGGAACTCATGTTCTCAGTATGCGGTTTCTCAAAAACCGGGTGCAACTTTTCTTCAGTCTGTATTAATCCATAATATACACAAGAGCATGATGACGGGTATCTGGCATCATTACTAATCCTGATCATATATATATCCCAAATTCATATTATATGTTAAAACTGTAAGTGAATATGGTTGTAAATTATACTATCACAGTAATTAAAATAGGCACATTGTTTTCAGCCTATACAGATTATAATTTTATCATCAGGTGTGGTGATGGGGAAGTAATCATATCTATATTTTTTGATGATGTATTTTGTTTTCAACGTAGTCATTCATGAAATGTGCGGCTACATACTTATCTTTTACTGATGGATACTTTGTAAATAATTATTAGATTTTACAGAAATTTTATTTTGCAGATCAGTATTTAAATCACAATATTAGTAATGTGTTAGATACATTAGTTAGTTATGTGTAAATTGTATTCTGTATTGCAACAACTCTAATTGCTACCATACAGAATAAGAATAACTCGTGTTATACATATTAATGAAACATTTTATTAATTAACCGTAACACATAGTGTGCGCATAATCATGAGTTTTATTACTGGTCTGACTGGTGAGTTGTTGTTGTGTGATAGGATATTTATTGACAGTCATTGTTCGTTTTTATTTGTTTCTAGTGTTAATGTGAATGATGAGATATTCATTAACAAAACCGATTCATAGTTATTTCGTTATCTGTATCAATATCATTTTTAGTTTTGGTAAATTTTATTTTAAATTAGTTAATAGAATGATGATCTGATTTCCTCCTCTAAGTGTTTCGTAGAGGAATGTACTATTTCTTTCATAAATTTTTTGCTGCAAAGTGCAACCTTATTTTCTTCAATCACGATAGTATTTCCTTTCAGGCATTCTATGATTTTTATTTCTAGTTTTTTCTTCGACCGTATAATAAATTCTTCAAAATCTTCACGGTATCCCTCATTAGTAGTATTGCTGTAAAAATGTACATGGTATCCTCTAGCGGCACTGGACATGCTGTAAGAAGTATTTCTTGAAGAAACTGAAGTTCTTAGAAAGGACATTAAATCACTTGTAATAACGTCATATGTAGTGCGTCGCATAACATCACATAGTTCATTAGCTTTGTCGAACATTAACATTTTTCCAAAAAATGTATTAAATATGAATGACAGGCAGCATTCCATATCTTGTCCTAGATTATCAAGTATTCCAATGGAATTGGATATGATTAATCCATAATTTTCTGATAAATGATCGCGATAGAGATCAGTAAATATATTAAAGGGGAATTTATTTATATTAAATTGCAGCATAAGTTCTTCTTCAGTATACTTTTTTTTATGGAATTCAATAATTTTATTGGAGATAAGGCTTATCAAGTTCATCCTATTATCTTCCTTGCGTATAGCTTCTTCCGATTTTTTAATTATTATTTCCTTAAGTTTTCCATAATCTCTATTTGTGTCATTAGTGATATCTTCTATTTCCTTTGCTACGTTATGGCGAATTATTTTTGCAATTACATCGTCCATGAAACTTATCATTGAATTATTAATCATTTTAAACGGATGATTGACTGCTATTTCTCCGGAAATTCCAGATAAAAAAAACTTTTTTTCCTCAAAGGACCCGCAATCTATTTTTTCTAGCTTATCTGCAAATGAGGCAAGTGAATTCTCGATAATTGTCTTAAACTCGATATTAATTCTTGATTTCCATTTTTCATAACTAGGAATAGGTCGGATGTCGCTTAATGATGATGATTGTCTTAAGGCATCACACTTGCATCCATAACCTTTATACCTAATGCTCACTTTATTTTCAATTATACTTATAAGGGAATTCATGTTTGCAGTATAAGGTTTTTTAAGAATATGGCATAATTTATCTTCAGTTTGCATTAATCCATAATATATACAAGAACATGACGGAGGGTAGATGCTATCATTCCCAAGCACACTGATCCTGATCATACTTACACATCCTGAATTTGATCTTATATTAATTATACTAACCTATGCTCCTATAATTTATTTCATTTCTTAAATATAGGATAGACCTTTATTTTTCCTAGTCATAATACCTTTCTTTCTCAACATGATGGATTTAACAGTGGTCCCATAAAACTATTTAATATTTGCGCGCATAAAAAATTACTGCATCTCTTTCGATTTCAGAATACGATGACACTCGCTGATGGGTACCGTAGTAATATCACTGGTTGATTAAACAGAGGCATAGCTATAGAAGTTGAAACAGAAAATGGGGAAAAAGTAATGCAACGTAATAATTTTACAGCTGTTGGCATGGGAAAATTAAGGTGGATCATAGGAGGAGATGAAGATTTTCCGACTGAATCTGATGAGGAATCGAGGGAATCACCACTGTCAAGAATAGCCTCCACAGATAAGTCCGAAACTATGGTTAGCATATACACAACTGTTGGTCAAAGAATACAAATCCCGACAGAAGAAATCACGGAAGAAGAACCCGAACCAACCGACAAAGCAGAAGTTATAATAGCCAATAGAAACATGACGGTAGATATCGATCCAGAGCACAACATAGAGCCCAGAAATACTATCTCCCGTCGCATTATTCAGTACCGTAAAATGTTTTTTCACTGTTCAATAATATGCTTATTTTTAGGAATAATTTCTATCTTCCTTTTTTGCTCAATCTCGAAAAAAGTTTCAAAAACGGACTGTGAAAGAGGTTCTTTCATAATCATTTTGTCATCCATACCCTTACCATTTATCGCACATATCATCCTGCTCTGTCTAAAATCAATCCTATTGAGAAAAAACCGTGTAAAACATTGTGCAAGTTATAAAAAATAGTAACCCCCATCGGAGATATTCCAAAACATGCAAAGCCATGATTACATTAGTGAATGTTAGTATAATCACACTATAGAAAAACATGAACATGATAAAGGTTTAAGCGCCTCTGTAGTACCACGGGGGCACACACTAATACGCATCAAAATCTTTCCCAAAGCTTAAATGACCAGTATCATTTAATTTACCAAAATAATTTGTACTTATTGATCAAAATTGTATGACTTAAACTGTTAACAGCATAGGCATCACTTACACAAATATCTAGATCAAAAATAGAAGCAATTACCAATCACCTCGTTACCACAAAACTTGCTATGATTATACTAAATGTTATTTACGAATATCTTAATGTGACAAAAACATCACCCACCCTTGCCTTAACCAGGCAGAAGAAAAATATAATTTCAAACTTAAACCAATAGATTAAGTTCACCCTAATTCAAAGTTACTCAAATTAATAAATTGCATTTAGTAACAATTATATACTCTTAAAGCTAATCCCTTTCTTAATCTACAAAATATCCGTTCGCAGAAATCAATGTTAGAAACATATAAAGTTATAACAAGATAAAATAGTAACTGAAAATGAAATCATACTGTGGGTACACAAATCCATCTATTATCTACAGACGAATAACTATGTCTTGGTTTATAATTACACTGATAATATATGTATAGTTAATTTATTTGCCACAATAAAAATGACGCTTGAGTAGTTTTATGATTAACGTGCCACCAAATTACATGCACGACACAAGCCAACAGAAATGACCTACCGTCTTGATTAGTTAGTATCCTCCGGATAAAAAAGTGACTGAACATTAATCATCATACCCAAAATGTTTGACGTACTTCATTGGAAGATAAACCATACGAAGCGTATCTATCCAAATCTCATTTCGTAATCCACCTAACTTATTAGCGAATAATTTATTTAATTTATGAAATAAGAAAAACCTTTCTCCAGCATGACCAAATCATCTTTCCCCCGGCATTGTAGATGCTGACAATAATCCTGTAATACTATTCAATATCAACTAGTGCAAAAAATTACTGAATCAATAATGATTTCAAAATATTATGATCACTATCCTATCTGATCCATGATGACATCACCACTTGGTCAGTTAGGGTACTAATATTTTACAAATCGTAAGGAAAGACCTTGTCATGATAATTAATAGCTGTGCAGTTATTAATATGGACTCATCTATCGATATCATAGAAGAAGAGAAAATTGTAACCGAGGACGAAGAACCGATTTCATTACAGTTAGGTGCAGTACCCAATGAATATGAAATTGCACCTAACAATTGCAACGCTGTTGATCACAACGCTGTTGATCAAGAAACATCAATCGCGCCGATAGAGGAAGAATCAGTAGGTGCTGAAGAAAATCACCAGCACCCACTACCCTTGGCAAGAACAATAGGACATGCCAATAGAAATCAAATTGCCATTAATCTAGAATATAATAGAATGCGTAGAGATAGTATCTCCAGTTGCATCCGTTTCTACCATAAGGTAAACTTTTTCTCTTACGTATCATATTTGTTCATAGAGATGATTGTTGCACAAATGGTTTGCCCAAAAGACCACCTTGGGAATTATGAGTGCGAAAAATCAGTTTTGATCTTCGCTGCGTCAGCAACATTACTCTCCGTTATTGCTCACATAATGTTGCACTGTTCAAAAATACTTCTCTTGAGAAGGCACCCTAAGGAAAATACATAACCATTAATTTAATGATAATGTTAAAATTTATTCCCACAATAAATTGTGTTGCTACTAAATTTTGTGATCATGTACCGCAGTGTAATTGATTCTTCTTGTAGGAACCTTGCCGGTAAACTAACCTCCGCACGATTACCCTGAACTAAAATCTTTTGTACAACCACCTTCGCTGTAGTTGTATCATCAACTGTACAAATATACTTGCAACGAAATTGTTGAGCCCTAATTATAATTATGGCCAAAGTTAGGCAATATAGAAACGACAATAGTTTTTGCGCATAATAGCAAAAAATGATGTAGCTGTTTTAACCAGATATCCCTAAATCACCTCCGATCGAAAGAGTTGACGGCAACAGTGAGAATACAATCGCTATAAATCCATTGCATGAACAAGAGGCTAGATATCGAGGTCACATAGTCACACGTCAATGGTATACTGTTAGATGACATGCTCTACTATAATGTCAGTTGGTATTTACTATATATATTCTCTACCTAAAGAAAAAACATTTTTAATGACATGTGAAGGATAAATATCCTTATCCCTTATTTCAGCATTACTGGATATCATCGTTTGCCGTGCATATAATTCTCACCCATCCATCTAAAATAAATCATCTTGAAAAATCACCTAAAACATAATCAAACCACACCCCAGTAAGTAGTAGCAGGCGCATTGTAATAACTGCATATTGCGGAAACAGTTACATGAATACACTATTTCAGTTAATTAATACCATCCATCTCCATCTGCAAATATAAAAACCATTCTACATTGGTAATATGGAAGGAAAAATTGATTTCACGATTAAATCGCATACATCAAATATTGGCATCAAAACACAAATTTTCGTGTAAAAATTCTACTTATATTATAATAATCTGACAGCATGGCCTCGATTTAGCGTTAATAGTACCGTACTCGTTACCTCCCCAAACATCGAAAACCGCAACAATGAAAATTTATTGAGTTGATATACAAAATTATTCTTTGCTCTTACGTGTAAATAATTACTGCATCTCAACTAATTTCAAAATACCATGGGCACCAGATTATCGACACAGTTGGAAGTGTTATTGTATTCCGTAATACTCACCTAAATAGAGGATAGAGGAGCTTGTGGTAAAAGAAAATGGCTGTGTAATTGTTGAGCTAGAAACAACAAACGGAATCGAGGAAGAACAAGAATCCTCCACAGAAGACGAGGAAACATCATCGCTGCGGGGTATAACAACTGATGAGGATAGACCTGCGGTTAATATTTGTGCCTCTAGTGACGAAATCTCAGAAACAGAAACAAAAAGAGGGGATGTAGCTGTAAACCCTGATCGCTCACAAGCTCATCTAATCAATAGGGCTGACGATAACGTTAATTTAAACATAATCGCGGCCGACGATTTTAATGAACAAGCGATTAGAAATCAAGTTTCCCGTTATATACGTAGATGTCATGTAAATTGCTTTTACTTTTCCATATCATTTTTTCCTATAGCAATAGTTTGTACCTACTATATTTGCTCGTTCGCTAAAAATATAATGAGATGTGAGAAAAAAATAGCCTCATCCATTATCCTGGCATTACTGTTGTTATCACTTGCAGTGCACTTATTTTTTATCTGTCTAAAAGAAATTATATTGAGAAAGAAGCTAAAACCTAATCAGAACACACGCAAGTAAATTACATCCTACTAAGGCGATCATACGCACACATAACTTCATTAATATGTTAGCAAACGCATTTTCATAAAGTCAGGAAACAATAAAAATGTAGATGCTATTTATTTACTGACATAACTGTCACTTAATAATCCTTTTATAAATAAAAACAGCACAGGCATAAACACCAAATCCACAAAATAGAGACAGACAGTAAAATAAAAATTTCTACTTTCCTAGAATCCATACTGAAAATAATCTTACTGCAAGAATCACCTGATCAAGAAGTATGGATGATAACGGCTAAAGTCATAATTAGTTGCTTTGACTAAAATTACACCATTTGTAATAAAAATATTTTACCCATACACAAAAGTTGCTGCAGATAAAAATTGGATAAGCCAATTTTTATAAACCCCCCAACATATTAGTATCCTAGATATCGTTGATAAATATGAAAGAAAAAAATTCGTTTCACGATTAAATAGAACACATCAAATATTAGTATCAAGCGACACATTTTCATGTAAAATTCTAGATCAACACGACGCTAATCGCAAATTGCTCAGGTTGATTTAGCATTGATTGATATAGTCATAAGTTAGCATTGATATTCGGCGTCAATTAGAAATAATAATGAATATGTCATACGATGGGAGAATAAATTCATGATAGCAGGTAATAACTGCATCGCTGTTGATTGCGGCAGTCTAAGTGAAATATGTGAAGAAGATAACGAGATAGCAACTGAAGATATAGACCTACCATCGGAATACTCGTGGTCACTTTCCTCAAACGGATCTGAAGGATCGATAGAAAGCACACCAAGTAATGTTGATTGCATAATGCTAAGGGACCTATCTATAGCGCAATATTCTCCATCATCACAAACACCACCTGTCCCCAGATCAGAAAGAATAGAAATAAATCGAACGGCCGCAGAGCTTGAATATAGCAGAAGGCATATAAACAAAATTACCCTTTCATACCTCAGGCTGAGAGGACTGGTCCATTTATGTTCTATGGTATATATATTCATAATGGTTACTTTTGTATATCCCCTTTGCTCCGGAAGAAAATCAAAACCTACAGAGTGTGGAAAAATAGTACTAGGATTTACTTTATCGATGCTGGTATTACTGTTGATCACGCACATCTCCCTGTGCTGCTTAGAAAAAAAAGAAGTAGCAACAGCCAGAAGAAACAATAATGATCCGGACAATAATCAATAAAGACAAAATCATTTAGACCTACTGTGCCTAAAAATTAGGCTGCATGGCTCCATTCCCCAAAATCAATTTTCAATCTTGATAAAGTATAGACAGTAACCGGAAAAAATACCTATCAGGTTATTAAATAGTATCGTACCTTACCGGACCAATACTATTACTGGTAACAATTAATTACCATTCCAACGTTTAGGTACTGCCGTTTTGTACTAGGAGAACAAATTTATGGTAGCAGGAAATAGCCACACAATTATCGACCAAATCACTCTAGAAGAAGATGTTGATAATGATACAAGACCTTCGATTGGGACTACATATGTGGTAGATATAGATATTGACAGCGTAGCATGCAATGAATCGAGGGAATATTCAGTTGAAACGGATGAAGTAGTATCAGTAGCATCTCCACCCTACACCAATACAGAGGAACACATAATCCAGGTAGGCACGGAGGCTCAACACAGAATTGCCGAAGATTACCAACACGAGGCGACGGAGCCCCCTCCTATAGAACAAGAAGAGGCACATGTTACTGCCACAAGCCCAGAACGTAGACGGCAGATACGTAGGATTAACAATTCCCTCCACTCTGTACACGGAATCCTCAGTTTATTCGTTGTAGCGTTTGTGTTCCTGTCTATGGTTGTATTATATCCAATTTGTAACGAAGAAGAGCAACACAATGTAGGCTGTACCAGAGCCATATTGCTCTCTATTTTCTCGGTGTTGTTAGCTTTCTTTGCGTCACTGGTTATTTTGCACCGTTACAAAAATTCCGATACATAAGAAATGTTAGCGACAATAAACCCTACAGCAGATGAAAAATTAAACTTATTTCCACACAAAATCGATGTAAACACATCAAAATAGTTACTATCTCATAGTAGCAACCACCTGATCGACCAACTTTATAATTTCGTGGTTTATTATCGTACCGCAAGGAGGCATCGATTAGAAGAAAGCTCTTTAGAACTAATGTGACTTTCCTTCATGCGTTAGCACAATTACGTTATCCCATAAAATTTGCAGACACGGCCCCTATGCCATTGTAGTTTTCCTGCCGCCATATCAAGTTTAGGATATTAATCCTCCACCTTTTCCAAATTCAGAAAAATAACATAACAGCTATTCATAGTCCAACAACCATATATGACTGAAAACATACCTTCAGGCCCATCCAAAAATGCAGCATAAAAATTGCATCATCATTTACTTATAATTTGGTATAGTAGGAGGAGTGAATGACTCAATTATTTTACTCGCGCAATAGAAAACTATACGAGAATCTAATAAAAACAAAACCCGATATTGTACAAACCTTTAGTCGTAATCAGGTATTCATCCTGTGTTAAAATGAGACAACGATCATGAAATCACATGATCTGATTTTTTTCTGCACCACGCGCACCAGATTACATATCAGATGGTAGCAAAAATGAAGAAAAGATAGAAACTGACTATACACCGCGTATGCTATCCCGATCTCAGCACATTGTAGGAAAATTATTGTATCTGTATCGCTACTAATTTAGAGTACATTACTTCACATACCAAAGAAGAAAAACAAGTTAGATGTGCTTGTAGCATCATTGCCATTACAAGGTGAATTAGGTAGTGTAGCCGATATATCAATTACACAAAGTTGGACCTAATTTGTTCAAACGAAGAGAAATGGGACCTAACTGAAACTATTGCACAGTTTTTTGTTAAGACAAATATTATAGTGGAATCAGATACGCGCAAATCCCCCCTATGGGGAATTTGATTTATTCCTCACTATAAGATGAAGTACTCTCACGATTATCAAAGCCAAACTCCATCGTTAGCAAATCAATCAACTGGCAACCAAGGCAACCAATTTTTACTGAAATAAAAATATATTATTTAACACACTAATCTCATAAAAAATAATATTAAAATCCGGAGCCCTTCAGGCATAAATTAAGGAAATACACAACAGCTTGCAATGACACAAATAGCAACCAGCGTAAATGATTTTATTATCAAAATAACCAATAATATGTTTGCTAAAAAATAAAATTAACAACTATCAATAATATACAATTTTCCCTCCATTTTGTGAAAAATAACCATTAAAATCACTTATATATGTGTCACCACACGCACGGTGCGTTCGTCAACATTGGAAGCAATTAGCAGATCAAAGACTACTAAGACCGTCGTCCAATGAAATAAGAGCATAGTTGTCAGTTTTACCGTTATTGGGAGTAAAAATCAATGCAACACAAGTAAGATAAATTACTGAAACCAAGCTACTACTTCACCTGCATCACTATAAGTAATACTAAAATAATAAATAAGCATCCGATCCCCAGTAAGTCGCTAGCAGGTATTGAAATCATAAGAATGGGAGGGAATCGTACCTAAACATACCTATCCAACTGTATTTTTGTCGATTATGGTTTTATTAACTGATTACGCCAAATTACGGTAAGAAAAATATTGTGAAAAAATAGCGGCGGCTTTGGGTTTTTAGTCATTGCCCCAGATCAGTATAAAATATCATGGAAAATCAAATGGCAGAGTTTACTACCAAAAATAGTAATTATATACTATTGAAAACATCAACTTACAGGAAATAAACATGGCAAAGGTATTTCCATCCAGATAATCAAACGGCTTTTGTAGAAGTGTAGGAATTTATTTTTTCTCTACATATATAATAATTACGTGTTTATCAAAAAATTGACCAATCACCGAAATTGGAAAAGAGGGGCATAGGCTATGATAACAGATTATGTTTTTAGCACTAGCAAAATAGCAGAATTAGACTCAGACGACGACAAAGAGGAAGAAGAGATAGAAACTGACTGTATATCGATCCCATTACCACTCTTAGAAAGAGGGCTCCCTCACCCACCACATTCTTCATTTGAAGGGAATTACTGCGTATCTAACGAGTTGGAACAAATAATCACAAATGTCAAAGAAGAAAATACACATGGACCCGTAGTAGTATCGCTTCCATTACTACCACAGGGTAGACTAGGTACTGTATCCATAGATATGAATTGCACAGAATTAGGTCTAACGTGCTCAGATGAAGACGAAGAAACTTCAATTGAAGATGAAAGACTGCCTTCGTCTGATCTATCATTAACTTCAATCAGGGTAAATAGCAATAACACACGAAGAACCTATGCAGATATAGAGTTAGATTCCTATACAAGAGACAGAGATAAGGAAATGCTCTACCAACTCGGACGTCACCGCATCGTCCTTTTCTGTACGCTGTTAGTTTTATCTATGGCAACAATGGCATACTTGCTCTCCCAAGAAAGAGGAGAATTATCATTCACTATAGTTCTTGCTGCTATTGGATTTGGTCTTTTAGTTTTATTGGGATTACATATTTACTTATGCCATGAACGCAACAGTACAATACGTCAATTTGAACAACGACGAAACAGGATACTGCGCAATAACTCATAGCAGCGAAAGAAGAAAAAAATCACGACCGAAACAAAAGTGTTCTTTTCATCAACACCTCAAATAACGATGGCCGCAAAAGCAAACCTCAACAAAAACTGCAGATACAGTCTGTATGTTATTTATCCTTTCATGTTGAAGCATTTCATGGTACTCGCGTTGTGTAATTATTATCCCTTAAAAAGGGTCAATCCCAACAAATCGTCCTTCAACCCAGATAAATCAACTTCCTTACAATTGCATAATTTTTCATAACACTATCTCAAGAGCATTAATCATATATAGAAAAAAACACCTGTATAAAAATCAGAGAACAGCAAATCACTATACTTTTGTCGTTCGTTATTAGTCTGTAACACGTGAATTTGAACAACAATGAAACGAGACACTACAAAACAGCAATCAATAATATTTAATCTTCAGTCACAAATAGCAAATTCTAAAACTCAAATTACCAACTCAAATTACCAATAAATCATTTCCATAGCAATCAATATTTTATTTACTAAAAACACAAAATAATTGCGCAATTATCATTGTAGGAAAATTATTGTATCTGTATCGCCACTAAATTAGAGTACATCATTTCACATGCCAAAGAAGAAAAACAAGTTAGATGTACTTGTAGCACCATTGCCATTACAAGGTGAATTAAGTAGTGTAGCCGATATATCAATTACACAAAGTTGGACCTAATTTGTTCAAACGAAGAGAAATGAGACCTAACTGAAACTATTGCACAGTTTTTTGTTAAGACAAATATTATAGTAAAATCAGATACGCGCAAATCCCCCCTATGGGGAGTTTAATTTATTCCTTACATGTAAGATAGGGTACTCTCAAGATTGTCCAAGTACGTGTTTATCAAAGAATCGCCAGATCACTAAAATTGGAAGAACGCCAGGAGCATAGGTTATGATAAAACATTATAGTTTTAGCACTAACAAAATAGCAGAATTAGACTCAGACGACGACAAAGAGGAAGACGAAATAGAAAATGTCACTTCACCCTTCTCAGAAAAAAGCTCCCTCGACCCCCTCCATTCTCCACTTGAAGGAAATTGCTGTGTATCTAACGAGTTGGAACAAATAACTACAAATGTCGACGAAGAAAACACCCATGAATCCGTAGTAGTATCGCTTCCACTACTACCACAGGGTAAACTAGGCACTGTATCTGTAGATATGAATTGCACAGAATTAGATCTAACGCGCCCAAACGGAGACGAAGAAACTTCAATTGAAGATGGAAGTCTGTCTTCGTCTAATCTATCATTAGCTCCGATCAGGGTAAATAGAAATGACACACGAAGACCCCCTGAAAGAACCCCTGCAGAAATAGAGTTAGATTACAATAAAAAAAACAAAAATAAGAAACTACGCAAACTACTTAGATGCCACGGCTTAGTTCTTTTCTGCACTCTGTTCATTTTATCTGTGGCAACAATACCTTGCTTACTCTTCCAAGAAATCAAAGACCTATCATTACCTATACTTCCTTCTATTATTTCCCTTACTCTTGTAATTTCCTGGGGGGTACATGTTTACTTATACTTTGCACAAGACGATGTAAAAATTCAATTTGAACAACGACGAAACGAGATACTGCGCAATAATCCATAGTAGCAAAAGAAGAAAAAAATCACGACCGAAACAAAAGTGTTCTTTTCATCAACACCTCAAATAACGATGGCCACAAAAGCAAAACTCAACAAAAAATGCAGATACATACTGATATTATTTGTTCTTTCATGTTGAAACATTTTATGGTATGGGCATTATGTAATTATCATCTCATAAAAATGATAAATCCCAACAAAGCGTCATGCAACCCAGATGAATCAACTTCCTTACAATTGCATAATTTTATCTCAAAAACATTAAACATCTCTAGTAAAAAATAAAGCTCCGTAATGATCTCCATCAAATAATGGCTAGACTAAGCTATGCAAAAAATAACGTGCAAACAACATTATCATTAGATTAATTACCTGGATAAAAATCAGAGAACAGCAGATCACTATACTTTTGCTGTTGTTGTCTGTAACACGTGAATTTGAACATCGATGAAACGAGGTGCTACAAAACAGCAATCAATAAGATTTAAGATTTAGTAACAAAGAGCAAATGCTAAAACTCAAATTACCATTAAATCATTACATTATACAGATAGGACGCAAATAATGATTTACATAAAAATCAATATTTTACCTACTAAATGAACAAAATAATTTCATAATTATGAGTGTAAAATTAACTATGCATTTATATTAAATTTTCGCTACTCTGTGGGGGAGATGGTATCCTTTTTGTCCATTCGCACACGATCAGTCATGCGTATCACAGTAAGGGAGATTACAGTTGTGATAGATAACCACAATGATATTAGTGTTGCTTCCCTAGAATCAGAACAAGCCGATAGTTTTGAAATAGGAGAAGGAGCAGGAACTTCTTCTAATGTTCCGATAGACGAAGACATAGCTATTAGTATCCCAGGAGAAATCAGTGCAAATGAAGAAGAAACAACATCTGAAGATGTGGAACTACGGACATTACCACTATCGCAAACAGTTGCAATCAACGGAGAACTCACCGAAAATATAAGCCCACGTGCATTGCGGCATTATGGAGAAATGAAAATCAAAAGAATGAAGATTAATCTTATTACACTTAAGGCTGCCGGTTGTGTTTCTCTATTAGCAACAACATGCATAATTATATTAACATTTGTTGAGTTGTTGATTTGTGAAGAAAGAACAACAGAAAGAAAAAAATGTGACGGCTTATTCATTTTTTTTGGTATAGCACTTTCACTGATTTTACTTTGCATTTTCATAATCTCAAGTGGTTTTAGGAGTCATGAGATACGTAGACAGGAAAGGAATTATAATCGTCAGCAACCACCAGGTAATTGATCAGCTAAAAGTCAACTTTTACCGCAATAAAAACATATTATGAAACATAGAACCTAATAAAAAACCATGCTAAGTACTTAATGACCTACTTATCAACAAAACCACGTTATCCATCCAATCCTCAACAAGATCATAGCACTATAGATAGCGATGTAGATAGTTTTTGTCATAATAATCAATGCTATGTTTGATAAAAAATAAAATAATTATTACACAGCTATCGGTATGAAATTACTTGTATTAAATTATCACAATCCTCCATCTAATTCGCCCTTCATTTTGTGAAAAATAATAATTAAAATCATTGCTACACTCTTCATTGCTACACTCTTAATTATCAGATAAATTATGGATGTGTGATATATGTGATTCGTTCATCGATATTGCAACATCGGACGCGAGCACCCATAACACCATTAGGCCAAGAGTACAAAACATCGTTATCAGGTTTAACTGCCATTAGGAGAAAAAGTTAATGAGACTTAATAAAGTACAACTCATGATATAGTACCGCCTCACTATCATCACAAACAATGGCACTAGAAATAAACATCCCCCCTGCAAAACTACAGGAATAAAGTAAGTTGCTGGTAGGAGTTTGAACTAAAGGAATGAGAGCGGATATAACATAACCATAATAACATGTGCTTTTTTTGCAGTAGTTTTGCAGTAGTTTTAATTTCCCCATGCTTGGGAAATGGGATTGATTTTTTCTTTCTCTACATGTATCGAATTGGAAACGTATCAGGAGCACAAATTATGATATCAGATTATGACTTCCGAGCTAACAAAATATCAGAATCAAACTCGGATGACAGCACGGGTGAAGGAGAAATAGAAACTGGCTCTATGCCAATGCCATTAAACGCCTCAGTAAAAACTTCCTACAAAAATTGCACACGTTCATTTAAAGAAAATTGCCATATTGATATTGAGCTAGAACAAATAACTGTACATACTACCGAAGAGAAAAAAACAGATGAACCTGTACTATCTTTGTTATCACCATCACAAGGTGAACGAGGTAATGAATGTGTAGACATTAGTTGCGCAGAGTTGGGTGAAATAGAAATAAGGCCACCATCTTCATCTGAGTTATTATTAACTTCCGCAAACAGAGGCAACACACGAGCAACATATGCAGAGATAGCATTAGCCGCAGCATTAGCCGCCAATATAAAAAATAGGAACCAAAAAATGCTACAACAACTTAAGCACCACCGCATCACCCTTTTATGCACCCTGGTAGGTTTATTAATGATAATAATAGCCTACTCACTCTGCCCAGAATGCGGAAAACGGGAACTTATTATACTTCTTGCTGTTGTTGGCGTAAGCATTTTATCTACCTTGGGAGTACATCTATATTTATGCCATGAAACGCGCATAGGGATACCACGTGAATTTGAAAGGCGCCGCAACGAAATACTTCGCCACCAGCAATTGTAAGTATTGCTAACACGGAGCGTATATTACAGTCAAAGGTTACATTTTAGTACAATAACAAAATATCATAATCAAATTCAACTGATAGCAAATATATATGGTACGGGGAACGTATACTTAACATATGGCCTTGACTATTCTAAGGCCTACAATCATCACAATCACCCATTCTAATTATTAACGGTAAAGATTAAATTATATACAAGTAGACCACATTTGATTCCATCAGCAATACTATTGGAAAGAGAAAGAAGAAAAAGTCAATGGTTACTGAAACCAAAAGTATATTGTCATCCTGTATATTGTCATCCTAGTACTTTAAGTGGTTATACAAGAGCAGATCCGATTACATCATAAATATTAACATCAATATTCTCGTTAATCATAATCAAATTTATAACTGGTTATCATCATCTATAAGCATATAATAACGGTATGTGTTATGTAAATATTTCCCAATAAATGCATAACTGTGAGGAAATGTTTCCTACGCTGCTGTAATTGCTAGATTTGTAGGTAAGTGTTTCTTAGACTGAATATTCAAAAGCATTTTCGATAAATTAGTAACCAACATCTTTGATGCTTTTTTCAACGGGAATACATACATTTTATCCTGTAATAAATTTAGCTCTGGAAATACTATTATTGTAATCATATTTATGTTAGCCTCTTCTTCCGCTAACGCCTTCTAATTTTATAATTTATGGTGTCGTAAACATTAATTATAGTTGGTGTGTATCCAATTTATTTTGTAAATCAATTGTTTTATAATAATAAATTTATATACGAAGTGCCTTATTAAAATCTAAAATGCATCAGGTTTGTTATGTATAACGCGCCACTATTACAATGCAAAGCCATTGCTATTTATGTGACTAAGGTAATTATAGCCCAATGTTATATGCTATTTAATTATATTATCAGAGTATGAATGATACGATGTTTGTTTGAATTAAGATTTATATTCGTATAGTTGTAAATTGAAGCACTAATTTTCTCATTGCTTTAATTAACGAGTTTATTTTTTGTTTGCTTGCTATTAGAGTAGTATCTACTAAGTGAGTAAGAATTTTATTACACAGTGTTCAATAGGTCTTGATGAATTAGAAAAATTAATTCATATTAAAAGGTAGGAATTCATCCAATATTTCAGCAAATGTTGTAATATCTTTATTGATTGGTGTTATTTGTGTTTAAATTTAGCGATTATATTGTTATTGGAATTATCATCTGTAATTATATCCAATCATAACTGTAGTCACTACTAAGAGTTGTTATGTTGGTCGATGCTGCTAAATTTACAAAATAATTTTGATTCATTATCGATTGTGGTGGTTTTCTGCTTTTGTTATTTAATGTAATTAATGTACATAAATAAGCGAAAACTAGTTGACATATTTTATATAGCATTGCTGAACAAAAAATTCATCGTCGCTTCTACATTTAGTGCGGCCGCAGGGTTAATTTGTTACTGTAGTACGTTTAATTATGATAACTACTATTACGTCTGTTATAGGTACAGCAGACCACATGTTTATACGAGATTTTCTTGTTCTTCCTCAGGGTTAACATTACCAGCTCGTGATATAGGTTGATGTGATTTATTAACTTTACAAGTTTTGTATCCTAAGAAAGAAAATATAGCAATAGCAAAAAATATAAATGTAACTATCACAACAACAATGGTAATATTGGTTTCATTGCTTGATGTTGTCTCTGCTGTAGTTAGCTTCGGTGATTTTGTAATTGTTGAAAGTATAGTATTAGGTGTAGTAATCATAAGTGATAGCACGGGATAAATTACGTATGATTCAATATTACTGCAACATTTATTAAAGGTAACAATGTTTGGGGTAGAGTATTTGCAAAATTCAACACTGTTTGAATTGCAAGAGTAATTTTGTCCATAAAAATTAATGTGATTCTTGAGCTGAATTTCAAGGTTCTTGCACAAGTAGTGCAATTGATCAACGATCTTAAATTATTCAATTCCCCAGTAAGCTCTGGCCGGAAGAACTAAGGGATGACTCAAGTTAAAACGTTTATGAGGTTCTTTGCCTCTCGCTTTGAGCATTTTTAATGAATAATTAAAGGCATTTTTAATAACATTATAATGATCATAATCACTGTACATTCCTGTTCTTTTAATTTCGCACAGTATAGCCGATATGGCGCATATATCTTCCTTAAGTACTATGTTGCCTGATACACATTTTTCTCCATTAATATTCTCCAAGGTACTAATAATAGCTAGTGATACTGTGCCATGCAGCTATTAGCCAAAGATCTATTAATAAAAGAAAAACTACCGGATAATCTAGAATTTGTTTTATGTTCCATAAGCACAACTGTTGTGCAGCCACTTTCTGTTTCAACTTCGTTGTTGTTCTGAGACTCAAATTTACATTTGGCTGAATAATCCAAGTACTTGCCATCATTATAAAACATTATTTTTCCTGTAAAAAATAAGCCTAGATAATTGTATTATTGTAAATTATGCTGCCTAACGAATTATTATTAATTTTATGCAGTATATATTTTGTAATGTAAATAAAAAATATCATCGTTAATTAAGTTTATTATAAATAGTATGTGCATATAAATAGTACTTTGTTTTCACCTAAAACACAGATGATTTGCTGCCACATATTATTCATTTCCATTTCGTAAAAAGCCACACATTTATTTAAATAATTTTATAACTGATGTGTAATCACATTGTTATTTACATAATCAGGGTTGACATATAAATAGCGACGTGATGCTGCTAATTTGGTTGAGTGTAGCATCAGGTCTTGAATAATACGATGTCCGTTTACAATAAATAGTAATTTATTGTAATTCTTGTTAATAAATCACATAATCTAATAATTAGAAATATACTTATTTGTTATAGATATAAATATCTATTTTAGTGATTCAATTGTTATTGAGATTATTATTTGTAATATAACAAATCATAACTGTAGTAACCACTAAGATTTGCGAAATAATTTTGATTTATTATAGGTTTTGGTGATTTCTTACTTTTGTTATTTAATGTACTTAATGTATTTGAGTGAACAATATAACTAAAATTAGTTGTCATAATTTATACACTATTACTGAACAAGTAATTCATCATTGCGTCTACATTTAATACATTCTTAAGATTAACTTATTACTCATAGTATGTACAGATTAATTGTGATATTGCTATTGCTACGGTGATATTGCTATTGCCACGAAAATTAATTTTGTGAACTTTACATATGAAATTAATTAAATGAATAATTATGTACCATATTATTGCTCCTTTCATTCTAAACTAACACAAATATATTCATAATAAAAAACAGTCTTGCCATAGGTGTGACAGACAACATGTTCCTATACGATATTTTTTCGTTCTTCCTTAGCATTAACGTTATCAACTTGAGATATAGTTTGGCGCGACTTACTTGCCTTGCAAATTTTGTATCCCATAAATAAAAATATAGATACTGTAAAAAATATAAAGGTAACTAATGCAATGAAAAATGTAACATCATCTTTATCAGTTGGAACTACTTCTGTTGTAGCTAAAGTCGGATCTACCATAATTGTATTATTTAACTTCGCAGTTACTGATGATAAACCAGGATGAGCTACGTATGATCCAATATCACTACAAAAACGATTAAAAACAGAAGCATCGGGATTGCCAAACCTACAAAACCTGATCTTACTAAGGTGGTAAATTTTTTCACATAATTCACCATAATATTTTCGGGTTTCCAATACAATCCATTTATCAATATAAAATAATTGATTAAAAAGATCTTCTTTTTCGGAATCATCAATCGGAAGCTTTGAAGGAAGGACTAACGGGAAAGTTAAATTAAAAGCATCTTTTCTAGTGTATTTATCAATAACTGCTTTATTGCCTCCTTCAATCAATTTTCTGTTATATTCTTCTGTTGTTTCAGATGAGTAAATAAATGAATTTCTAGTAAAATTAAAATAGTCTCTATTTTTTCCTGCCATTTTATCAATGGCAATAATTTTACACATATCAGCTACTACAAAGCATGAATATGAAGCAATACCGTAGTAGTCATCTTCTAATCCAGTTGCACTACCTAACATACTAAGAACAATTAAAGGTGATATCCTGAAACCATTATATAAAAATCTACTAAGTAAATTATAATTTGCTGATCGTAAATTTTCTTCCCTTTCCGTCTTAACAACTATTGTACATTCATTATCTTCTGAGATTTCATCTACAGCTTGAGACTCAAATTCAATACTATATTGAGCGCTAAAATGGTCTATGCTGATATGCCTCATCTCTTTTTCCGGAAAAACATAATATGCCTACTGTATCATTTGAAGGTACATTGACCAATGAATTATTATAAGCTCTGCTCATTACTTTTTTATAAATTTAAATCAATTCAATAAAATCAGCACATTTATTTTTAATAAAATATATTTTTCCGTAAAAATTTACTTACCTATGATAGATTTATTTTTTTATTTTTTGTTAATTATATAGTTTTTTAAAGATGTTTTTTGCAATCAATTATTCATATTTTAAATATAGCCCCAAGAAAAAAATATGATCAAAATATATCATTCATCTGCAGAATGGACAATAATAATTATGTAATTAGCTGGTATAATTATCTCTATATATTATTATTAACGTATATGTTTTAATGGAGACGTGGTTTCTTATAGATTGTAATCCTCCAGTGTGGATTTAGAACGCTAAAAATACAAGTCTTTATTATCTTTTTTGTTATTATGAATATATTATTTATTAGTAATAATAAGGAATTTATACGGCACTGAGAATACCGATTGTATTAGTAATGTCATTATTTACAATATAAGAATTAATTTTTCTGCCGTTGAGTATTACGGTATTTGATATTAATTAAAGCCTGCATAACAATATACTAACCTTACACCCATACATGAAAAATAATTATTGAAATTTCCACAAACACAAGTAAAATAATTTTATTAATTTAAGCGACTATCAGTATATATAAGCAAAATTACATAAAATTTTAATATCGTCTACAACACCTACGTCCAAGAAATGAAAGTATAGATACTGTAAAAAATATAAACGTAACTAATGCAATGAAAAATGTAACATCATCTTTATCCGTTGGAACTACTTCTGTTGGAACTACTTCTGTTGTAGCTACTATACTTGTAGCATTTAATGTTCCGGTTATTGACGATAACCCAGGATGAAATACGTATGATCCAATATTACTGCAAAAACGATTAAAAACAAAAGCATAGGGATAAATAGAAATATTTGGATTATAAGATTTACAAAAACAGTAATTATTAAGATGGTAAATTTTTTCATATGATTCACCATAATTTCTTTTGGTTTCCAATACAATCCATTCGTCAAGGTAGAATAATTGAGAAATAATACTCCTTCCTTCACGATCATCACTAGAAATATTAGAAGGAATAATTAACGGAAAACTGAAATTAAAAGCTTCTTTTACGGTGTATTTTTTAATATTTTCTTCGCTGGCTTCTCTAATTAATCTTTCGTTGTATTCTTTCATCTGTTTAGACGAGTAAATAAATGCACTTTTAGTAAGATTAAAATAATCTCTACTATTTCCTGCCATTTTGTCAATGGCAATAATTTTGCATATATCAGCTGCTAGAGAACATGAATCCCTTTTGAAAATGAATGTGACTCCTTTGTTAAATTTGATTCCACTTGCTCTACCTAGCATACTAAGCACAATTAAAGGGGATAGACTGTAAGCATTATATAAAAATCTACCAATTGAACTAGAACTTGCTGATCGTAAATTTTCTCCTCGTTCATTGATAACAAGCGTTGTGGATTCACTATCTTCTGAAATTTCATCTACATCCTGATGCACAAACTCGATACTATCTTCAAGTTTGTGATCTCTAACATTGATACAACACATTTATTTTTCTCACAAAAATACACTCCTATTACCATAGCATCGGAAGTTAGAGTTCTCAATGAATTATTATCAGCTTCGCGTATTATATTTTTACAATCAACCCAAATAGTAATATAACATAGTAATAGAATGAAAAATTTTACTAGTATTAACAATCTTTTTCTACTTCTCAGCTAACCACAGTTTGTGGATGCCGGCATCTGTCACCTCATTTTTTATAATAATAAAATTAATCTTTCTACTTAATAAAACTAATATTTATACTCTTAGTTAGAGCAGTATTTTAAAGAAAATAAAATTTATTTTTGCACTTGCACGACATCACTCTGCCCTTCTTTCGGTTTCTGCATTAAGATAGTAGTAGATGATTACTAAACTAATATTTTGGATTGTTGAGATTTATTTGCTTTATAACGTTTGTATCCTAAAAATGAAAATACAGATACTGTAAAAAATATTATGGTAGATAATACAGTGAAAAATGTAACGTTGTCTTTGTCTTTATCATCTGTAATTATTTCTATTGTAGCTAAAGTCGTCGTTTCTATACTTGTAGTATTCAATGCTTTGGTCATTGATGATAAATAAGGATGAACTACATATGATCCAATATTACTGCAGAAATGACTAAAAGCAAAAGTACTGGGATAAATTGCACCTTTACAAAACTTAGCATTAGCTAGAACGTAATTATATTTTTTGTCATATGATCTACCATAATGTTTACTTATTTCCAAGTTAATCCATGTGTCAATATGGATTAATTTATTTATAATATCTGCTCCTCCACTATGATAACTAGAAATATTGGAAGGAATAATTAACGGAAAACTGAAATTAAAATCGTTCTTTAATGGGTAACTAAAAGCACTTCTAGTAAAATTAAAATAATCTCTATTAGTTCTTGTTATTTTATCGAGGGCAATAAGTTTACACATACTAGATACTATAGAACATGAATGACGTTTAAATAAGAATGTAGTGGCGCAGTCAGGTTCGAGTCCAGTTGCATTGCCTAACATACTGAGCACAATTAAAGGAGATAGCCCACAGCCGTCATATGAAAACCTACTATAACCTGTTGATCGTAAATCTCCTTCCTGTTCCATGATAATAACTGTTGTGAAGACGCCATCCTCTGAAATTTCATTTATATTATGAGACTCAGAGCTCCTAATATATTGAGTATCCAAACTGCTTAAATTGACACAAGACATTTTTTTTCCTACAAAAATATACTTAGGTTAACGTATCACCTAAAGTTTCATTATCCAATGAAGCATTACCAGCTTTACGTTTTACAAATTTAAATAAAAATAGTACATTTATTCTTAATAAAATACATTTTTTCTATAAAAATTTAGTTATCATTGCTATGTTTATTATATTTTTCAACTCAATAATCTTTTGTTAGTTTTTTGAAGGTAATTATTGCAATCAATTATTCATATTTTAAATATAGCGCCAAGAAAGAAAAATAGATATATCATTAATCTGTAGAAGAGACAGTAATAATTATGTAATTAGCTAGCATAATTAGCTTCATATATTATTTGTAATAATTATGTTAACTTATATATTTTAATATAGACGTAGTTCCTTACAGATTATTATCTCCTGTGTGTATTTAAATAAGGACGATAACAATACATGTATTTATTATTTTTTTGATATTTGGGTGATAAAAGTATTTATTAATGAAAATACTATAAGAATAGAAGAGTAAATTTTATTAGTAGCAGTAATAATTTTACAGATTATGCTTTATACGTATATAATTTATGTGGGTATTATCAATTAGCAGTATCGGAAATTTATAAGATACTGATGATAAGGATTATATTATCCATGTCATTATTTACAATATAAGAATTAATTTTTATGCTGTTAAGTATTACGTTACCTGATATTAATTAAAGCTTTCATAACAATATACTAACCTTACACTCATACATGAAAAATAATTATTGAAACTTCCACAAACACAAGTAAAATAAGTTTATTAATTTAAGCAACTATCAGTATCAGTATATATAAGCAAAATTACATAAAATTTGAATATCGTCTATAACACCTACGTCCAAGAAGTGAAAGTATAGATACTGTAAAAAATATAAACGTAACGAATGCAATGAAAAATGTAACATCATCTTTATCCGTTGGAACTACTTCTGTTGTATCTAAAGTAGGATTTTTTGTACTTGTATTATTTAATGTCTCGATCATTAATGATAACTCAGGATAAACTAGATATGATTCAATATTACTGCAAAAACGACTAAAAACCTGAGGATCAGGATCAACAAAAGTACGGCGGTTATTAGGCCTACAAAACATGAAATCACTCAGATGGTAATTTTTTTCATATGATTCACCGTAATATTTTTTTATTTCCAATAAAATGCCTTTATGTATTAAGATTAATTTATTAACAAGACTATTTATGTCATAATTCTCACTAGAATTAACAGAAGGAAGAATTAACGGAAAACTGAAATTAAAAGAGTTTTTTATGGTGTATTTTTCTATTTTTTCTACATTGCCTTCTTCAATTAGTCTCTTATTGTATTTTTCCGCTGATCTAGATGAGTAAATAAAGACATCTCTAGTAAAATTAAAATAATCTCTATCTTTTCCTGCCATTTTATCAATGGCAATAAGTTTACACATACCAGATGCTAGACGGCATGAATAACGATCAAATAAGCATCTAGAGCCACCGTCAAACTCTAATCCATTTGCACTACCTAACATACTAAGCACAATCAAAGGTGACATCCTGCAGGCATATGAAAACCGACTAAGTAAATTAGAACTCGCTGACAGTAAATTTTCTTCCTGTTTCGCGATAACAAGTGTTGTGAAAGCACTAGCTTCTGAAATTTTATTTACATCTTTATTTTTCAGGCATCTAACATTTACATAACACATTTGCTTTTCCTACAGGTATGTACTGTACTCACTCTAGCATCGGAAGTTACATTATCCAATTAAGTAATGACTTGTAATTCTAAATAAAATTTAACAACTAGATAAAGAGCAAAAACAATTTTTCCATTGTAAACCCTAAAATGGAACAGCAAGCATATAACTTATATACCAAACCATAGATTTTATCTCATGATACAAGCAATCAATGATATGAATCGAAATCACCTGCGTGTATATATTTTTTCCATATACAATAATGTTATCCAAAGTTACACAGATATTACTTACTCAATTTTTGTGGCAGATTAGATATCAGTATTCATTTGCTACGATTACGTGATTTATATCTAAGAAAAGCAAATAAAGCAAGGGTAAGAGATAAAAGAAAAAATGATATAGCAATAGTCACAGAAAAATATTCAGTATTAGGTGCAAATCCTACTTTGGTAACACTATTTGAGGCATTTAATTTTGATTCATTGCTAATCAGGTATGAACCAATGGTACTACAACACTTTTCAGAAATATCAGTGTTAAAATACCGATTATTTCTACAGAGTTTCCTAATAGCTAAATCACAAAATCCTTTCTCTAATTGACACATGTTAAAACCTAATTGTCTTTTACGCATGGTAAGGTATTTATCTCTGATATGAATACCCATAACCCACAATTGCGTAAAAGTATCATTATTATAATCACCTTCGTGATTAATATCAGAAGAAAAGTTTAGAAGAGTATCAAAGCTAACAGCAGATTTTCCTAAGTAATCCACTGATTTATCAAAAGCATATTTAATAACCTCATTAACATGATCCCCACCTTTATTGTTAATTCTAATAAAGTTACATAACGATGATTTTAGAAAACATGAAGCAAATAGATAATCATTTTTATTTGCTTCAGATCCACTGACACTTTCTAATATACTAATCATTACCAGAGGAGTTAATACACGTCCAATAAATAAAGGCCTATTAAGAGAATATAAATTTCTTGATTGTAAACTTGTTTTTTGTTCCGTGACTATAATTGTTACAGATTCACCATCATCTTCAATATCTTCGTCATTTTGATTTACAAGATCAATTTCTTGTGAGCAACGAAAATAATTACCGCTAGTATGAAACATTATTTTCCCCATAAAATAAGTATTGCATACTGTAGCATTACAGATAATATAATTTAATGAATTAAATTATATTATATCTGTAATTTAAGTTAAATTACATCTAATGTAATTTACAATTGGTTTCGTGTTTTATTGCTAAATAATTATGTTAACTTGCAGGATTTTTCTGCTTCGTGCAAAAAATAAATAATATTCATATATGCAAATAACCACTATGAACAATAACTCATTATTATATAAGTGAACTTTAATGTTTTGACTGCTAATAACAATACCAATTGGGAACAATTTTGATAGTATTATATTAGTATATCGGCTTCATTTTAAATTAATATGATTTTATAAATTGCTTCTACTGATGTATACATCCTACTGTATTTGCCGTATGTGTGAGTACTAATACTAACAGTTTATAAAAATTACTTTGTGATACGAACATAAGTGGGTGGAGAATTACTAAAGCGAGATCTCCCCCTTAATTGTGACAAGCTATAATATCATCTGCAGATGGTGTTCTGCATTTTTCTCTGTTTATATATTATCTATATAGCGATATAATTTGATCTAGTTTAACAGAATTACACAGGTTGATTTACAATGGCCCCATTTCAGAAAGAAAAATATAGCTGAGACAAATAATATAAACAAACAGGCATAACAGCAAGTATTAGGCGATACTGCATACATGTAACCTATAATACCAGGCGAAGCGGTATTTGATTGAACGGGGTGAAAATTATATATGATCCAATATCAATAATTACAATTTATAATGAGTCTTTATTTATCATCCGAAATATATATTTACTTAGCAAATAAACATAATATTTGATTTGAAGTACATACTACATATAGTTTCATATTTACTTATTGGTGACTCGCATACACAAAAAATTAGCCCAGAATGAAAAAGAAGTTAATAATTCAAACGCCATTACTACATTCAGCCCACTTACAACACAAAACATTGAGATAGTGTACAGAAACAGAGAACAGGAACAAAACAGCAAAAGTACTTGGTTACCATCATTAGGTGCCGAAGCTGTCAATGTATCATATACATATATGCAGAAACAAACAGAAAAAAGCATGAGAAAAGAGTTTGATCATTGGATGAACAGATCTCAAGAAGAAAAAACAATAAAAAGAGTAAAACGCAACCTCGACAGACCAATTGAGTCACCGGCTACTTCAGTAGCAGAATTTACCAGCTTTATAAGCGGAGAGATGGAACTAATACCTCAACCAGAATTTGACGCCTATATTTCCCGTATTGCTAAAAGCGGATTTTCTTCTGCTGATGCTCAGCAAGGATTTAAAAAGCTTCTGGGAGCAATGGATACTGTTGATAAAATCAATTCTCTAAAAGCCCCTAATTTGTCAAATCAAGGTCATGAATTAAAGATGAGAATAGTTGCAGCTACCCACCGTGACAATCCTGGATATACAAAAGGCTACGAAACAACAAAAATATCTTCACTCGAAGAAAATATAGAATTACTAAGAGCCCTCGGGGTAAATGGTGAAAACCTTGGTTTAATAACTGATGAGGCAAAACTACTTAATGCACTAATAGTAATAAAAGTATCAAATGAAAGATTAGTCAGTAATCTAGGAGAAAGCCGGGCCTTTGTTAATCAGTATATACTTGATAGCAGCATTATAGATTCTCATGTTCGTTGGTCCCAAGAATTGCTGACTAGCCCTGACCTGCACTCTCGTTTTGATACCTTCTTTTCTTCATGGTCTAGCTCTTTAAGTACAGAAGAAAAGGCTCTGATTATGAACAACCCCAGAATTACCGCTCCAGAAAAGCTTAGCCCAAAAATCATACTTGAAGGCTCTTTTCTTAGCATAGCCGATGATGTGGGCATATCCCATGGGCTGTCGCTGTGTATAGCAGACGCAGTACATAGGCATGGAGCTGAGCACGCTGTTAAATTCACCTCCAGTGTACAAGAGTTTCTTGTTAAGGCAGCCACTGAAGGACAAATGCAAGAACTTACTCAACTAGGAAGGTCGTTACATCACCTGAGCAAACTATCAATGTCTGTAGGAGAAACAGATACAAACCTAGCTCCCACCTTTCTGGAGCGAGCGGATTATAAAACTCGCATTAGTGCAGAGGAGATGTACAATTTGCTATTAACCCCAGAAGTAAAAGAAGGAACAACCTTCTTTGTCGGATTTCCTAAGCACAAAACCGTTTTAGTAAAAGGATTTACCGGTGACACGAGCCTAACTCCTGTACTAACTTTCTTTGACCCTGACACTGGCATGTTTCCCCTGTTCAGTAGAGAACAAGCAATTTATTTTTTGCAAGGAGCTTTTGACAATTACGGCAGTACCGATACATTAGCCCCAATGACTTCGGGAACTGGTCGTGCCGTCATAGTCAAGTACAACCCGACACTCTCTGATCAAGTTATTCCTGCCCTTGGCAGCTTTCCTTTACGAGATATATTATCAGATGTTCCCAGGCTCATAAGTGCCAGTACTATACGAAGATCAAATCCGTTAGAATCCCTAATTACGGCAATAGCAGAAAGTGTTGATCCAATAACTGCTCGTCACCTCTTAAGAGCTAGATCCCAACCTTCGATCACATATACATCACATACACATGAATCAGGTGTAACCAGTCCAGACATTGTCACCAGTAACCGTAACTTGGCATCCATAAGAGCTGTTGCAGCTGAAATTTATACACATATTGACGTTGAAATTATCCGAGCCGGGGTTTCTAGCGATGACGCCTTGGTAGACATAAGAAATTTATTTAGATCAGCTTCTGAAGAAAACACAAACATCGATAGTGATGGCAATATAAGCATAAAAATATGGTCCGCCGAGGAGGCTACTAATACGGTAAACGCCCCCTTAGGAACAGAAACCCGCCGAGCTCAATTGGAGGCCTTTTTTAAGGCAAATGCCGAAAGAGCCGTTGCAACAATTAAGGTCAAAGTGGGCCTTCTTTATAAGATCAATAAGCTGATAAATCTCATGTACCCCCCAACAATAGTCGACACAGTCATGTCAAAATTATCTGGTCTTGTTACTGACATCCTAAATATTGTCTCCTTATGTGAAATGTATGCATCACTAAACCAGATATCCAATCTCCCCGCAGATCAACAAGCTCTATTTATTATTAACTACTCATCCTCCTTATTCAACATGTTATCTGCCTCAGCTCAGTGGAGTGCATTCCTAACCGAACAAATATCAGCTCTAACAGCATCATCCGCTGAAGTTGCATCAAAAGTAGCGAAAAGCACAGGAAGCGTAATAACAAAAGCGTCTATTGGCTCCGCAGTAGGATCTATGATTGTAGGAGGAATAAACACGGGATTTGCTATAAAAAGCATGACAGAAGCCAAAACATCATATCAATTCGGCAAAGCAACAGCCGACTTAGCCTCCGGATTAGCTTCTATCGGACTAGGAATCGTTGGGCTAGCATTCCCTGGATTTGGGGCAATAATTGCAGGAATAAGCTTGGTAATAGTGGCACTTAAACATGCGCTAACAAAATATTTCCAACAAGCAACCGTTGGCTTTTACAAAGCTATCAAAGGATTTTGCCAAACAGATATGGAAATTAAAGCCATTGTAGAGCTACTAATGGGAAACTGGATTACCAATGACAACAAGGTAATACACTTCAATCCAAGCATCCCAATTGACAGTGTAATCATATCAGGAAGCACAATAGTAGCAACCAAAACAAACAACTCATTCCAATTAAGACCTATGTATGATAAATACTATGGCATCAATTCAAGACTTTCTCTTCAACAAATAGCAAAAATACGTTTCTCCTTTGACAGGATGTTAGAAAAAAAACCGATTTCAATAAAAAAAATCTACCCCCACCTAAACCTGCAAAAAATCGTGCAGCAGATGCATAAAAAATCTTTACTTCTGGCAAAAAACAACGAATCAGAAACAAAAATAATGATACTTCCTCAAGGAAAACCGGTAAATTACCACCCTAGCTATGAAAGTTTCACTTTCGGTTTAGGTGCCCCCGACCGAAAGTCAGTATTAAATAAATTCAAATATATAAATGTAGTAACAGTATCTCCAGAAGACTTTTTTCGTATTCAAGGAGCTACATTCAAAAAATACTATCCTTTGGTAAACTATGTGACCGGGCTGGGTGGGATTATTGCCGTTAGTTATGATAGAGGATACTACGACCATGATAGCAAACATGAAACCTTCGTAACAGTTGGTATAGACTCACCTTCGCTTATGATTCCTCCTGCATTAGATTTTCCATTAAACCAGATTGGCATTACGGGGGTGATGCATAACTCTTGGAATAGGAATGCCCTAACACGAGATTATACCTTTGACGTAAAACCGAATTCCACTGCTACATTAATCGCTAACCCTAATGCAAATGTCAAATTTAGAAACATTCACGACTCATCTAAAATAGGACTTGCTGAGTGGTACCCAGGACAAATTGAAGAAGTAAAAATAGCTCATGAAGATAACAACAGATACACTATAGTTCTAGAGATGAAACCAACGCCTGTGCAAAAATCAAAAGGTGAATCACAAGATGAATCCCCATTTGATCAATGGAGAAAACACTTACCAGAATGCAAACTGGAAGACCCAGATCCACAAGATCACAAAAACACAGACTATTCTGATCCACTGGCAGGCAGAGCAAAAACAACAACTAAAATTTCCATTCCTAATGGAAAAGTAATAACTTTAAATCTTGCCGAAAAATTAGACCATGAGAATAGAAAAGAATATCACAGCTTGACTTGTGCAGTAGAAAAGGAAGGAATAAAAATAGACTTTGTTGGAAACCCTGGAGGGGGAAATACAACTGCATCATCTAAATTCACCAACAAATGGATAGTTGGGGAAGCAAAAAAAATAAAAACTGAAGTAGAAACTTTACTTAGAAAAAACCCCAAAACTGGACCTGAAGCTGCATCTTCTTCTAGCCCTACCAATATTATCTGGAAACCAGTAACTTCAGTATATGATTTATCTTGCCGTGAAAACCCAGATGCAGAAATAGGACAGGGATGGATAGTATCCCCTAAAAATTTAACCGATGCAGATCAAAAACAAGATGATATCTATCCTGAGTTGAAAAAAGAACATGTGATTCCTGTCTGTTTATCATCAGAGGTAAAAAACAGGTACGGTAATTCAAGCAATGAGTGGAAGGACATAGAATTAATTTGGATTCAGGAGCCTCAAATAAATGACAGGATAGAATATAAGAATGAGAAATGGCGCGAATTCGGAACTTATTATTTTTTCAGCAAAGAAAAAAGCTTGTTGCTAAAACAAATTGACGACCATCAAGTACAACTCGACCAGGTATCAATATCATATATTCACCCTAAACAGCTTATAGACAAGTCCACAGGAAAATCACAGGTTGTGCCTGGAGAAATGGCCCTTAGTCCACAAGGAATTGATGGTGGATCAAACGGCAAATTATTTATCGCTACTGAAGATGCAGCAACTAATGCAACCTTCATTAATAAAACATTAGACTTTCAAGAAAAAAATCCCCTGTCAACTATATTGGTACCAAATGTTCCGTTGCTATATAAAAATGGAACTGAGATGAATTACACTATGATACAAACAAATGGAGAGACGTTCATCGTACCTATTGATGATAAACACAACCCCCGTCTTGTTGGAACATTCGCTCACAATGATACTAAAATTGCAGTAATCAAGAGCTCAGCACCTGCACGAAGCAAACGTGATTTGCATAATAATGGAACTCAGCCTATAAAATTGCATTTGGTGGATCCCTTTCCACAAGATAAAAAGACACTTAACCTAGAAGAAGAACAACTACCACAGTTAAAAGAAATATTTAAAGGAGAGGAAATTTTAGATGTTGATATCAACTCACTACTAAATATTATGAAGGTACGACTATCCCCAGGAATACTAGTTGGATTGCAGATAAGTCCAAATTCAATAGGAGAATGGCATCAACGCATGCAGCTTTTAGGCGTTGGAATCGAAATATGGAATGATTTACAAAAAAATGAAAACAAATCATCCTACATAAAGCAGAAACTGGAAAGCTTGTTCTCGAAATACGGAACATCACAGCAACGCTTCTTTCCGATACCAACTCCAGAAGCAGCAATGACTGAAGGTAATGTTAGTACGATAATGTGGTACGACACTACAAATTTCCAAATATTCACAATAGACTGGAGTCTAGTAAAATCAGCTTCGCCAATAGGGGAAACCGCCTTAGAAAAAACACCCCAAGTGTACCAAGTAGTTGGTTATAGCCAAAAAGAACGACAATTACTATATGCAACAACATTGGCAAAAAACACACCTTTAGACCTTTTGGCTTCTATATCCATAGGAGGCAACAATGAGTGCAGCAACAAAGTTTTGAAGTTTTTGTCGTTACAAGACGCAGGGAACTATCATTTTATTGGTAAGCTGTGGCAAAGCCATGAGGGAAAAATACAATATCAAACCCCTCCACTACCTGGAGTAACCCACTTAACCTTATTGTCTCAAAACAAAAGAGACGACGGCACACCAGCAGTAGAATTAATAGTACCCGAAGAAGCAATGGAATACTTAAAGTCAATAACTCTGGTAAACAGCCCTGGATTATCTGAAGAAGAAGAAAGATTAACCAATCTGAAGTTCAACTCAGCTGGATACACTGAATTCATGGATACCCATCTTGATCCGGTGGTACTAAAAATAGATGGATTAGATTTGGTCATGGAGATTTTAAAACCTAAGAAAAACCCTTCAGATCAGTATGAAGGACCAGAATATTTTATTACTCGCTTCGAACACGCATTCGATAATAGTTGGTCTCTTCACCCTCGTTGCGGAGACATAGTTACGGTAGGAACAAAAACATATTCATGGCTTGACCTAAAATCCATGCTACCAAATGCCGATTTCAGCAAAAATGATATCAAGATCCCAGATATGGAGACGCTATAAACACTAATACTACATCTAAAAACTATCTATTTCCCCAAATCGGGGTCATATAATTCCAGCTTGTGCCTAGAATCACCACCAAAATTATCAAGGGCAGCATTCCATCTCTGTCTGCGCTCCTGTTCCTCAAGTTTCCACCCGGTAAGTCTATAATTACTTTGTTCTGAAGCCGCGCCAATATCGCTTTGTCCTGAATATTTTCTAGTAACAGCACCAGAATAATTAAAATTATCCGCACCACCTATTTTTTCCAGGTCGCTACCCATTACACCTAAGTCTAGTTCTCCAGAAAAAATCATCTGATCCAAGCTCAATGAGCGATAACCTAGAGATGCCACCTTATCACCAGCACAGAAAGAAAATGATCGCGGCAACAAACCCTGTTTCCCCAAGGAGCAACTATCTTCTGCAGACGAATCAGCTACATCAGATTCATCAGACTTAGATAACACTATTTCAACATCTTCATCTGATATTAAACTATTAACAACTTCAAAAGACTGTAGCTCTATGGAGCTTACCAAACGTCTATATTCATGCTTTCTGATCCTCATAATAAAAACAATAATAAAAGCGGCAACACTAATTAAGAATATACCTAAAACAACCCACCATAACGAACCAAATTTATGAGCTTCATCAGTAGGCGTAATATGTGTAGTAACCACATGTGTGGTAACTACCTCGGTAGGAATGGTAAATTCAAAACTTGATTCAACTTCAAGAGCCTCTTCAATCGAAATAACTTCTCTAACTCCACTAGGAAACCTATCACCGCTCAAATTAGGAACCTGAACAAATATTTTTATTCCCTCCTTTCTTGCTTGATGCACAGCACGTTCAACTGCAGGGGTATAAAAAAAACACGATGTAGTTTGCTCTGGAGGCATAATAATGTAGATATAGTAAGGCCTTGTGTTTGAGGAAAGTTCCAACACAGTATTAATAGATGCCAAAATGTTTGACTCTGACAACTGCCTAACCATTATCTTGTTACCCGTCTTTTGATAGAAAGATGCCCTTAGATCCACAACCATAGACCCAGGAACCAACTGCCCAAGACGATAACTCACTAAACTTCCATCTACACATTCTCTTAATTTATTATCCTTATTTTCTCTACAACTTACACTGCCTGTATTTAATTCCTCATTTTTGCAAAAATTCCCCACCATATCACCATATTGAATAAAACATTTTGTCAAAGTAACTGTAATCCCTGGAATGGGGAGCAATTTGGTGGAATTAACTCCGTCAGAAACAATAGCAACATTAACTGGCTTATATTTACTTTTGTTTATCCGTAAAGTTGGAGAAATGTGAATAGGACCCACGGCAGTTGGCTCTACACGTGAAAGCACAACCGGAGCATTGTAATATTGGCAATTTTTCAGATGTTTGCCGCTGTACAAACTTCCCCTATCAGTAATAACTTCAATAGAGGATGGAAGCTCATCACAAACTACTTCTGACAATACAGATGGAGAAGAAACCTGTGCAATAAAAGACCTAACAACATCTGGATTATTAAAGCAATCCTGCTCCAAAGTAACATTGAGTGGGCATAATTGATCTCTAATCGTCATCGCTTGAGTCTTATTAATCCTGATTTCAACATTTTTTAGCACAGTTTCATTTCTAACTATACCTGTATCATTAGCTAACAAAGGTGAATATAAACCTGTCCTAGACAAAAACATGCTGCCAATAATAGAGTGTACTTTTTTCGATTGGTTATTGTTTAGGGGTACATAAATACGAGCTGACGTCACGGTGATATTTGATAGTTGATGGTATAAGGATTCGGCAACGCTAGAACAATTAGCTCCTCCTGCCCCAGAAACACCCGCCAATAAATCGGGTATCACGCCAATTACTGTAGATAATACACTTGGCTCCGTTGATGAAGAAGACCCAAATGAATTCAACTCATCCTGTGCCCTCTTTTGTCTAATATTGGCCTTATACATCTCCGTCAAAGGATTTTCTGTGTTTTCTTTAGGAGGTTCTGCTGTGCCATAACTAACAGAACGAAACTCTTTCCATTTATGATCTGTATCTAACAAATAATCATGGGATTCATCTGTTTTTGTTGTCATTTTATAAAAAAAAGAAGATAGAATACGCATGCCGTGGTGTATTTACAAATTCATCAAGATAAAAGACAAAGCACCTATTGTCATAAGCTACAACAATTTTATTTACCTTTCTACTGCTTAGTTATACCTTTTTATTTGTAACCACTAAAATTGATGGTTACTATTTTCATTTATCATTAAATGGGTTTCCATTTACAATGTCGACAAACACATATAAATCAGTAGGCATCTATCATAAAATAAACGCTTATTTTGCCAATGACCATATACTTAATGCATGCAACTTAGCAAATTACCTGTTATTTTTTCATAAAGATAAGGCAGCACATTAAGCTCGACTGACAATACTTTGCAAAAAACACAGCAAAGCACACAAAGCTTATAAGAAAAATATAAAACTAATTAGATTAAAGGAACAAGAAACTTAAAAGTCACAACCCAGATAACTCTGTTTTAGCAACACTGCAACAAAAACCAATTAAAAAGACTTTGGTCTTACGCTTACATAATTCTATTCAGTCCAATTATAAACGTCATAATCCAACCTATATCGACTGTCCCCACCAAAATTATTAAGAGCAGCATTCCATCTCCTTCTGCGTAGCAACTCCTCTCTCTGCCACCATGTAAGATTCAAGTTATGTCGGCTTGAAGAAACATTAGGAGCTACACTCAAATCACCAACGGAGGGAGCACCTTCCCCGTTGTCTACCGATTCATCCCCGCCCTGACAAACATCACCTAATCTTAACCCAGACAAACTCATCTGATCCAGACTCAAGGAACGGTAGCACGGCATTGTGATGCCATGCGCATTACTAAAAGAGTGAGAACGTGACAATAAACACAAGTCATCAACACACCTATCTTCCCCACGTTCTGTTTCTCTACTAAGAGGATCTACTATTACCGGACGAACCAAACTTAGTCCCAACCCATAAAAATTGGCTTCACCCATACTTAAAGAACGACAACGTCTAGATAGAGCCCCACCTCTAGAAACCGAAGAACTACAATTCAAGTCGCCTAAAGAAACAGAACGAGATGACAAACAAAACCCATAGGCTGGATTATCAATCATTAAATAATTATCTGATAAATTAAGACGTTCACTGGAATCATCAGCATAAAGCCTATCTTCAGAATATCCTGGAGACAAGCGATGACCTCCATAAAAATATCTAACACGTTTTAACTCCACATAGCTTACCTCTGGTCTTCTTCTGCGTTTTCTCACTACCACCCGTAATATTAAAAAAGCAGATGCGGCACAAGCTAATAGAAATAAAGTCAACACACCAAATAAAACTGTATTGTCGCCTCCAGGAATAACCGTAACATTATCAATTGGGGTCACATATTCTTCATCAATGCGTGTAGTAGTATAGTCAGTAGTTGTTGTTGCTCCAGTAGTTGTTGTTGCCCCAGTAGTTGTTGTTGCTTCAGTAGTTGTTGTTGCTTCAGTAGTTGGATCAGAGTTAAAACCACAAACTGGGATCAAGCAAGAAAAGAAGTACAAAGATTTGTTGACTGGAATAATGATCTAGACAAAAGGTTAGCTCAAGAGGGAGAGAAAGCAAGCTCTTCAGCCCTAGTCATTCCATTAAAACCACTTGCTTCGCAAAATATAGAGATAGTTTATAGAAACGAACTACCAGAACAAAAACAACAGAGCAGGAGCAGTTTGTTTCCATCATTACTTGCTGAAGCTATGCCAATACCCCGTGGAGACATCAGACGAGCGTCAGAAGAAAAACACATACGCGAGGAATTCGATTATTGGGCTAGTAACAATCACCAACAAGAAAACCCACATCATCGAGTAAAACGCGCCCTAGATAGCCCTGTTGCCTCGCCTGCCGATTCGGTCTCAGATTTTGTTGGCTTTGTGCAGAAAAACTTCGGTCTACTAGATCAAACTGCAATGGATTCATACATAGCAAACATTCAGCAAAGCGGATTCTCATCTGATGCCGCTCAGGAAGGATTCAAGAAATTTTTAGGAGCAATGGGCACTGTTGACCGAGTTTATTCCCTTAAAAATAATGACCTGGCGAATCGGGGTTATGAATTAAAATGCAGAATAATAGCCGCTATATATTTTGACAAACCTGAATACACGAAGAGTTACGAAACAACAGACCCAACTTCATTTGAAGATGCCCTCGATGTACTAAGAAACCTTGGAGTCAATGATGACAATCTTAGATTAATAACCAATGACAAAGCACTTACTAATGCTTTCGTCGTGCTAAAAATATCAAATGAAAAGTTAATTAGTACGCTAGGGGAAAATCACGCCATTGCCAGACAAAGCCTCATAGAAGGAAATCTTCTTGATACACATGTTCGATCAGCTCAAGAATTATTAAATGATCCCAAATTACAGACTCGTTTTGATGATTACTTTGCTTCATGGTTTGATGGCTTACGTGCAGAAGAACAAACTATAGTCATGAACACTCCTGAAATTAAAGCACCGGTAAAATTTACCCAAGATCCTTTAATCGATGGGGCTCTTCTTAACACCATTATGGCATCTGGTATATGCCACGGATTATCACTGTGTTTTGCAGATTCAGTACAAAGATATGGAGTTGACCACGCAGTTAAATTTGTTTCCAATGTAGACTCACTAGTCACCGAATCAATTACAGACGGACAGCTACAAGAAATAACTCAGCTAAAAACATCGCTATACCATCTGAATAACCTAGCAATGACTTCGGGTGAAATGGTCCAATATCAATCACCAAACTTCTTGGCAAGAGCAGACTATAGAACACAAATGAGTGCTGAAGAAATATACAGATTAGTATTACATAGAAGAGTAAGAGAAGGTGCCGTGTTCTTCATTGGAGTACCTGAGCACGTAGTTGTCTTGGTAAAAGGATTTCCTGACGCTCCCAACTTAGTAGGAAGAACCCCTCTACTAACTTTCTTTGACTCCAATATTGGCGTATTTCCACTTCTCACTAGAGCACAAGCTATTCCTTTTTTGCAGAAAATACTTGATGAATACGGTAGCATGGATCGACTGACTCCAGTCTCTCCGGGAGATGGTCGTGCTGTCGTTGCCAGGTATAATCCAAACTTCTCCGATCAAGTTATTCCTACCCTAGGAAATTACCCTGTACGGAATGTACTCTCCGACATCGACGGACTTATAAGCGCAGGAGCAATAAGAAGGAGAAGCCCATTAGCCTCTTTAGCAGCAGCAGTAGCAGGAAATGTTGATCCATCATCGTTTCGTGGTCGCCTGCGTGGTCGCCTAATGTCTGATCGCAACCCAAATTCTCCCTCGTTTTACCCGCATACACCGGAATTACAAGCAAGACCTAACCTTGATACTACTACCAATGCACGCGACCTACTCACTCTAAGATCAACCGCCTCTGAACTTTATATTCATATTAGCAATGCCATACGAAGAGCTGGTATTTCAGTCGAAGATGCTTTGATAGATATGAATAGCTTATTTAGGGCAGCAAGTGAAGTGGATCCTAACAACAACAACAATAATAATATCAATGTAAGAGTATGGTCTGCTAGAGAGGCAGCAACTGAGGTAACAGCAAAAATAGGAACAGAAACGTATCGGGCTCAAATGGAAGCTTTTTTTCATAAAAACTCTAAGAAAGCTGTAGCAATGGTAAGAGTTAATGTTGGAAAGCTGCATAAACTTTATCAGATGACAAAAATAGTATATCCAGCTACCAAATTTGATACGATAGCAACAAAATTTACTGGTTTGATTTTTGACATTGTCAATATAGCCAATTTATATGAGATGCATAAATATCTCGACCTAATACAAAACTTACCAGAAGCAGATAAAACCCTATTTATAATTAATTACGCAGCCTCAATGACTGATATGGTTTGTGCTTCAGCTCAATGGAGTGCAATACTAACTGAACAACTATCAACACTAACCTCCTCCTCTCTTGAAGTTGCTGCTCGGGTATCTGAAAGCACTGGAAATGTAATAGCATCCTCCTCCGTTGGCGCTTCAGCAGGAGCTATAGTTACTGGGATAGTAAACACAGGCTTCTCAATCAAAAACATGGTAGAAGCTAAAACAGCGTATCAATTCAACAGTGCGGCCATGGACTTAGCTACCAGCCTATCCTCTATAGTCCTTGGTACCCTCGGACTAATATTCCCTGGATTCGGAGCAATAATTGCAGGTATTAGTCTTGTAATAGCAACACTTAAGCAGGCAATATCAAAATATTATCAGCAATCAACCGTTGGGCTTTACAAAGCTATGAAGGGATTTTGCAAAACAGATATGGAGTTCAAGTCCATTATCGAGCTGCTACTTGCAAACTGGCTAGGCATTGATTCAAGTGTTATTTCTTTTGACCCGAACATTCCTATTGATACTGTCAATATATCGGGGCACACGATAACAGCAACTAAAACAAGAAATTCATTCCAACTAAGGCCCATGTATAACAAGGAATATGGTGTAAATTCAATATTTTCAATGAAAGAAATAGCAAAAATACGTTTCTCATTTGACAAAATGATGGAACTAAAACCTCTTGCAATAAAATTAATCTACCCTCATATAAATCTTAGACAGGCAGTCAGCCGTATGAATAAAAAATCATTATCAATAGAGAAAGTTAATCCTTCATTATCAAAGATACTGCTCTTACCACAAGGCAAGCCATTAACATACATCTCTGCTTACGAGGAATTTATTGCTGGTTTTGGCGCACCAAGACGGGAAAAAGTACGATCTCTATTCAGGTATATAAGTGCAGTTGTAGATTCTTCAGAAAACCCTATAGACCATAAAGACCTTGGTAAATCGTGGATTGACCCATATCATGTTCCAGGCAAAAGAAGAAGAATACCCAAGCCACGCAAGTACCTTCCTTTAGTGACATACAACTTCAACTCTTACGGGGGAACTCTTGCTGTTAGCTATGATAGAGGTTACTACAATCACGACAGCAAACACACGACAGTAGTAACCGTCGGTCAAGACTCCCCGATTCTTATGATTCCTCCCGCATTAGATTTTCCTGCCAATCAAATTGGTATCACAGGAATGATGAGAAACTCATGGAACAGGGACGCCTTAACTCGTGAGTACACACTCGACTTAAAACCAAACGCTACCGCCGCCATAATAGCTAATCCGAACGCAGATATAAATTTTAGAGAAGTTCCTGATACAGCTAAAATCGGAATTACGGAGTGGTACCCAGGACAAATTAAAGATGTAAAAATAGTCCCTGGCACAGGTAGATTTGATATAGTTTTAGAAATGAAACCAACACCTATACAAGAATCAGATCAGGGAAATTCGTCACCAAAAGAATCTCCCCTTGACAAATGGAAAAAATATTTGCCAGTATGCAAATTAGAAGATCCTGATCCAAAAGACCACAAAAACGCTGACTATTTCGATCCACTAGCAGGTAGAGCAAAAACCTCGACTAAATTTTCTATTCCAGAAGAAAGAGTAGTAACTTTAAATCTTCAAGAAGGAATAGATCCTGATACCCAAAAATCATATTCAAGTTTGGCCTGTACTGTAAGAAAAGAAGGAATACAAGTAGAAATCATTGGAAACCCAACATCATCCAGTCCATCTGAATTCATGGATCTATGGACAGTTGGACAAGCAGAAAAAATGAAAAAAGACATAGCAGCCTTGCTTCGCAAATCCCCACAAACGGGACCAAACCCTTTATCTTCGATGATTACCTGGAAAGATGTAACCCTCGTCTATGATTTAACTTGTCGCAGTGACAAATCTACTTTCGCAGGAGCAGGATGGCTGGCATTACCGAAGAAATCTATCGGAGAGAATACTCAGGAATCTGGAGATCCCTATCCTAAATTGAAAAATGAACACGTAATTCCCCTGTGTTTATCAAAGGGAGTTAGAGACAAGTATGGTAGCTCCAATGATGATTGGATGGATACTGAGTTGATCTGGATCCACGAGCCCCAAAGCAATGACAGAGTAGAATCAAAAAACGAGAAATGGCCTTCATTCGGAACTTATTATTTTTTCAGTGAAGGAAAAAGCTTACTACTAAAACAAGTAGATGACCACCCCGTTCGGCTGAACCAAGTATCGATATCACGCATTCACCCCAAACAGGTAATCAATGCTATCACAGGCAGATTACAAGTTGTGCCTGGAGAAACTGAATTTAGCCCTCAAGGAGTTGATGGGGGGGCTAATGGCAACTTGTTTATCGCCATTGATGATGTTGCAACCAATTCAACCTTCCTGAATAGGACCCTGGAATTTCATAAAACAAAGCCCCTCTCAACTGTCTTGGTGCCAAATATTCCGATGTTAGATAAAAATGCTACGGCAATAATTCGGACACTTATCAAAACCTCTTCGGACACGTTTGTTGTTCCAATTGAAGAATCCAATCATCCACGTTTTATTGGAACATTAACATATAACAGTGGACATATTGGAGTAATTAAAAGCAATAGAGCTATTCGCTTCAAACGTAATTTGCGGAGCACTGAAACTCAAACCATAAGATTGCACTTGGTTGACCCTATCCCACAAACTCAAAAAAATGATGCCTTAGAAGAAGAACAATTACCTCAATTACAAGAACTATTCAAAGAAGAACAAATTTTGGACGCTAACGTTAATCCTTTACTAAATATTCTTACTGTACGGTTGTCGCCAGGAATACTAATTGGATTACAGATGGCTGCAAACTCAAGAGGAGAATGGCAAAGGAATATGCAACTTCTAGGAGTCGGAGGCGAGATATGGGAAGATTTACAAAAAAATGAAGACCACGGAGCCTACATAAAGCAGAAATTGGAAAGCTTGTTCTCGAAGTACGGAACGCCGCAACAACGGTTCTTTCCAGTAACAACCCCGGTAACAACTGATGCGCCGGAAGGCAGCGTGGCACCGATAATTTGGTACGACACCCTAAATTTTCAAATGTTCGCGGTAAACTGGAATGCAGTAAGAGTCCCCTCATCAACAGGAGAAACAACTGTAGAAAAAATACCTCAGGTATACCATATAACTGGCTATAGCCAAAAAGAACGGCAAGTACTTTATGTGACAGTATTAGCCAAATACACGCCGGTAGATTATCTGGCTTCGATTCCTATCAATGGCAATAAAGAATGTAGCAACTGGGCTTTGAAGTTCTCGTCGCTACAAGACATGGGAGACTACCGTTTTCTTGGCAAACTCTGGCAAAGCAATGAAGGAAAAACACAATACAAAACACCTCCATTGCCTGGAGTAAAACACCTGACGCTATTGCCACAAGATAAGGTAGAAAATAGTGACGCGCCAGCAGTAGAGTTAGTGATACTAAAAGAATCAATGGAGTACTTAAAGTCAATAACCTTGGCAAGTAACCTTGGACTGACAGAAGAAACAGAAATGTTGCCGAAACTAAAATTCAGCTCAGCTGGTTATACTGAATTTATGGGGGTCCCTCTTGATCCGGTAATGATCAAAGTAGATGGGTCGGATTTAATAATGGAAGTCTTAAAACCCAAAATAAATCATTCTGACCCACAGGAAGGACCCGGGTACTTTATTATCCGGTTAGAACAAGCATTTAATGAAACTTTGTCACTACACCACAGTTGCGGAGATATAGTCACGGTTGGAGAAAAAACATACTCACTACATGACTTACAAACCATGCTGCCGCAGTCCACAAGAACCGGGTTCGATGAATCTCAGGATGGAAACAATGAGATGGAGGAACTTTAACTGTTGTTTTCCCAAATCTGTATCAGACAGAGAAGTGCCTTTAGCTAAAGAAGAAAGGGAGCCCTAACATAGTTACCCATGGATACATCTGTAAAGATAAGATGTATCAGCATTAGGCACTTAAATAACCTATCGCAACTGAATAGTCAGCTCCTAAATAATCCCTAAAGAAATGTCGCACAAATAAACAGCTCTTTCTCGTCATTATTATCATCTTAGGTAAAAGATTTAACCCTCCACTTCGACTATACCGCAACAAAAAGGAAGTCGCTCTTAATAAGTAATTGAAAATTAACACAATTATGTAAAAGTTTTGGCAAACAAACTGTACCAGCTTCCTTAAGGAAAAACCAAATAATTCCAACCTAAGTATAACATTTAATTGCTCATTTACTTTTTTACACTACTACAATGACACTTCCTATTTGATTGTTTTTATAGAAAAAACATTATGTGTACCGGCATTGGTTTAACCTCCCCTAGACTGATTGAAGCTGAAAGTCAAACAGCAGAAAGCCCTTCCTGTACCGGGCCAGAGGGAAAAATAGGATCAGAAATAAAAATATATGAAGAAAGTCTCACGTTTAACGAGATCTGCTTCTCTCAAGAACAGCCAACTAATTGTGGCTTGGGCACCTTTCCTTATTCGATGATGATACTAGAGGAACTGCAAACCAAACTCGAACAACTAGAAATATCAGTAAACCCGAGAAAAGAAAGTGAAGGAATCCTACTCAATGCTTACAAGAAAACATATCAGATAGACTTGGCTCTAGCACAACAAAGGGATTTTCTTTTTCCTCCTAGATCTGACTTAGAATTTATTTCTGAGTTTTTCGAACACATACTAAGAGCAGACTGGAACCAGGGCAGCACAACACTGCAGCAAATGAAGCAACAACAACAGCTATGTAGAGAAATATTCGAATCTCACAGAGATCTGAAATTATTAGCACCACACATACGCGAGGAATTCGATTATTGGGCTAGTAACAATCACCAACAAGAAAACCCACATCATCGAGTAAAACGCGCTCTAGATAGCCCTGTTGCTTCACCATCTGGTTCCATCTCAGATTTTGTTAATCTTTTGCAGAAAAACTTCGGCCTACTAGATCAAACATCACTAGATTCCTATACAGCAAGCATTCAGCAAAGCGGATTCGCATCTGATGCCGCTCAGGAAGGATTCAAGAAATTTTTAGGAGTAATGAGCACTGTTGACCGAGTTTATTCCCTTAAAAACAATGACATGGCAAATCAAGGCTATGAATTAAAATACAGAATAGTTGCTTCTACCTATTTCGATAACCCCGGATACACAAAAAGCTATGAAACAACAGATCCAACCTCATTTGAAGACGCTATTAATGTACTAAAAAACATTGGTGTCAATAATAACAACCTTAGACTAATAACTAACGACAAAATACTTACTAATGCTTTCCTCGTGATAAAAATATTAAACGACAAGTTAGTTAGTGAATTAGGGGAAGGACACGCCTTTGCTAATCAAAAAATGATAGATGGAAATCTTCTTGATGTACACGTTCGCGCATCCCAAGAATTATTAGCTAGTGCCAAATTACAAGCTCGTTTTGATAAATATTTTTCTTCATGGTTAGATGGGTTGAACCCAAAAGAACAGTCTATGGTTATGAACAAACCTGAAATTAAAGCACCAGTAAAATTTACTCAAGATACTTTAATCGAGGGGGGGCTTCTTAACACCATTATGGCCAGTGGTGTATGTCATGGATTATCGATATGTTTTGCAGACTCAGCACATAGATATGGCACCGAGCATGCAGTTAACTTTATTTCTGATGTAGACTCAACAATCACCAAATCAATTATAGACGGTCAATTAAAAGAACTAACTCAGCTAAAAATAGCTCTACACCATCTGAATAACTTAGCAATGACTGCTGGTGAAATGGTCCAATATCAATCACCTAATTTCCTGGCAAAAGCAGACTATAAAACACAAATAAGCGCTGAAGAAATATACAGATTAGTATTACATAGAAAAGTAAAAGAAGGTGCCGTATTCTTCATTGGAGTCCCTGCGCACGTAGTTGTCTTGGTAAAGGGATTTACAGATGCTCCCGACTTAATAGGAAGAACCTCTCTATTAACGCTCTTTGACGCTAACCTAGGGACATTTCCCCTTCTCACTAGATCACAAGCTATTACTTTTTTGCAGAGAATAATTGACGACTATTGCAATATGGACAGACCGTCTCCATTATCTCCAGGAGACGGTCGTGCTACCATTGCCAGATATAACCCAAGATTCTCTGATCAAGTTATTCCTGTTTTTGGTAATTATCCTGTACGTAATGTACTGACAGATGTCAACAAACTTATAAGAGCCAGCTCCATCAGAAGAACGAGTCCATTAGAATCTTTAGCAGCAGCAGTAGCCGGAAATGTTGATCCAACATCCTTCCACGGTCGACTACTGCCTAGTAGTGCGCAAATTTCTCTTGCTCCATCTTCGCGTATATCGGCACCGCAGGCAGAGTCTAACGTGGATACTTCTACACCTGCACGCGACTTACTGGTCCTAAGATCAACTGCCGCTGAACTTTACTCTCATCTTGAAAGCGCTATACAAAAAACAGGAATTGCAGTTGAAGATGCTTTGATAGATACAAGTAGTCTACTTAGAGAAGCAAGTGAAGGAAGTCCGAACAGTAACAACAATAATAACATCAACGTAAAGATATGGTCCGCTAAAGATGCGGCTACCAAAGTAACAGCCAAACCCGGCACAGAAACATACAGAGCTCAACTAGAATTATTTTTTCAGAGAAACTCTAATAAAGTCGTGGCAGTAGTAAAAGTTAAAATGGAAAAGCTTCATAAACTTTATCAGATAACAAAAATAGCATACCCAGCTACTAAAATTGATATGATATCAACAAAATTCTCTGGTTTAGTTTTTGACATTATGAATTTAGTCAATTTATATGAGATGCATAAATATCTCTACCAGATACAACATTTACCGGAAGCAGATAGAGCACTATTTACAATCAATTACGCAGCATCAGTAATTGACATGGTTTGTGCTTCAGCCCAATGGAGTGCCGTGCTAACTGAACAACTATCAACACTAACTGCATCTTCTTTTGCTGTTGCTGCTCGGGTAGCTGAGAGGTCCGGAAGTGTAATAGCTGCAGCATCTATTGGTTCATCAGTAGGATCTATGATTGCAGGAGGAATAAATGTAGGTTTTGCAATCAAAAGCATGACTGAGGCACAAACAACATATCAATTTGGCAAAGCAACAGCAGACTTAACCGCCGGACTATCTTCTGTTGGACTTGGAATAATTGGATTAGCATTTCCTGGGTTTGGAACAATAATTGCGGCAATTAGCCTCACTATAGTGGCACTCAAATATGCATTAACAAAATATTTTCAACAAGCTACTGTTGGTTTTTACAAGGCCACAGCAGGATTTTGCAAAACTGATATGGAAATTAAAGCCATCATTGAGCTATTACTTAGCAGATGGATAAAAATAGAGGATGGGGTAATTTCTTTTAAAACACACATTCCTATTAACCATATTAATATATCAGGAGATATGGTATCAGCAACTAAAACCGATAATTCCTTCCAGTTGAGAATGCTGTATGACAGTTATTATAGAGTTCATTCTAGACTTTCTCCTCAACAAATAGCAAAAGTACGCTTCTCCTTTGACAGGATGTTAGAAAAAAAACCTATTTCAATAAAAAGAATTTATCCTCGCTTGAACCTGAAGAAAGTAGAAGAAACAATGAAAGCAACAAAATATCTATCCATGAGACAAAACAACTCGCCAGAAACCAAAATACTAATATTGCCACAAGGAAAACCGGTAGTTTACTATCCAACTTACGAAGCTTTTACTTTTGGTACTGGAGCTCCTGACAGGAATACCGTATTAAATAAATTCAAATATATACGCGCCACAGCAAGGTCTCAAGAAAATTTTTTTCGCGTACCCCCCCCCAATACTATAATTTCTAAATACTACCCCTTAATAACCTATTCTGCCGGTTTAGGAGGAATTCTTGCCGTTAGTTATGATAGGGGCTATCATGACAACAGAGAACACGAAACCTTCGTAACCGTTGGCCCAGGCTCACCTGCGCTTATGATTCCTCCCGCATTAGATCTTCCCGTAAACCAAATTGGTGTTACGGGAGTAATGAGCAACTCCTGGGATAGGGATGCATTAACACGAGAGTATACTGTAGGCATAAAGCACAATTCCACGGCAGTATTAATCGTTAATCCCAACGCAAATGTAAAATTTAGACATATAAGTGTCTCATCTAAAATAGCAATTACTGAGCTATACCCAGGACAAATTGAAGAAATAAGAATAATTGAGGAATATCCCTATGGATACCAGCTGATTCTAGAGATGAAACCAACACCTGTAGAAAAATCAAAGCAGAAAAGTGGATCTCCGAATAACTCTCCTTTTGATCAATGGAAAAACCACTTACCAGAATGCAACCTGAAAGATCCTGATCCAAAGGATCACGATACCAACAATTACGATTCACTCGCAGGTAGATCTAAAACCAGAACCAAAGTTTATATTCCAAACTGGAAAATACCAACATTAACCCTTACAGAAGGAATAGACTCCGAGAGCAAAAAGGAATATCACAGCTTAACGTGCAGCACAAACAAAGATGGAGTTAATATAGAATTTGTTGGAAAACCTATGATCTGGTTAAATGAAACTGAAACATATATCCTTACCAAGCAATGGACCGTCGGACAAGCAAAAGAAATAAGAAAAGAAGTAGTATTTTTGCTTGGAAAAAAAATAAGAACTGGACTCAGCCCTTCCCCCCACCAACTTAATATTGCCTGGAAAAAGGTAACCCCAGTGTATGATTTAACTTGTCGTAGCGATAAAGATGCATTCGTAAAAATAGGATGGATGGCATTACCAAAAAACTTAACTGACAGCGCTCAAAAACAAGATGATATTTATCCTGAGTTGAAAGAGGAGCATGTAATTCCTGTATGCTTATCATCCGAGGTAAGAAACAGGTATGGTAATTTCAGTAAAGATTGGAAGGACTTAGAATTAATTTGGATCCAGGAACCTCAAATCAATGATAGAGCAATGCACAAGAACGATAAGTGGAAAGAGTTTGGGACCTATTATTTTTTCGACGGAGAAAAAAAACTACTGTTGGAGCAAATTGACGACCATCCTGTGCAACCTAACCAGGTATCGGTATCACATATACATCCCAAGCAACTTATAAATGCTATCGCAAACAGAGCATATATTGTGCCAGGAGAAACAGAGTTTGTCTCACAAGAAATTGATGGAGGGTTTAACGGAGAATTGCTCATAGCAACAAAAGAGGTAGCAACTAATGAAAACTTCATTAATAAAACCTTAGAGGCTCACGAAATACACCCAAACTCTACTATCTTGGTGCCACAAATTCCTCTGGTATCTCAGAATCAGAATACAACAGAAAAAAATCACACCCTTATCCAAACCACAGGGAAAGAAAGGTTTATGGTTCCGCTTTATGACGGCCATGACCAGCATTTTGTTGGCACATTAAATTACAACAATACTAAAATTGCACTGATCAAAAGCACTACACCGGCACGAAGCAAACGCGGATCAGAGTTAAAACCACAAACTGGGATCAAGCAAGAAAAGAAGTACAAAGATTTGTTGACTGGAATAATGATCTAGACAAAAGGTTAGCTCAAGAGGGAGAGAAAGCAAGCTCTTCAGCCCTAGTCGTTCCACTAAAACCACTTGCTTCGCAAAATATAGAGATAGTTTATAGAAACGAATTACCAGAACAAAAACAACAGAGCAGGAGCAGTTTGTTTCCATCATTACTTGCTGAAGCTATGCCAATACCCCGTGGAGACATCAGACGAACTCCAGAAGAAAAACACATACGCGAGGAATTCGATTATTGGGCTAGTAACAATCACCAACAAGAAAACCCACATCATCGAGTAAAACGCGCTCTAGATAGCCCTGTTGCTTCACCATCTGGTTCCATCTCAGATTTTGTTAGTTTTGTGCAGAAAAACTTCGGTCTACTAGATCAAGCTGCAATGGATTCATACATAGCAAACATTCAGCAAAGCGGATTCGCATCTGATGCTGCTCAGGAAGGGTTTAAAAAGATTCTATCAGCAATGAGCACTGTTGACCGAGTTTACTCCCTTAAAAATAACGACATGGCAAATCGGGGCTACGAATTGAAATGCAGGATAGTTGCTTCTACCTATTTCGATAGCCCTGGATATACAAAAAGCTACGAAACAACAGAGCCAACTTCATTTGAAGAAGCTATTGATATACTAAAAAACATGGGTGTTAATGAGGATAACCTTAGCTTAATAACAAATAACAAAGCTCTTACTAACGCTTTCCTCGTGCTAAAAATATCAAACGACAAAATAATCAATGCATTGGGGGAAAGACACGCCATTGCTAATCAGAGAATGATAGATGGAAATATTCTTGATGTACATGTTCGATCAGCTCAAGAATTATTAAATAGCCCTAAATCACAGGCTCGCTTTGATAAATACTTTTCTTCATGGTTAGATGGTTTGACCCCAGAAGAACAAAATATAGTTATGTCCCGACCTGAAATTAAGGCACCATCAAAATTCAATCAAGATCCCCTGATAGAGGGAGCACTTCTTAACACCATTATGGCCAGTGGTGTATGCCACGGATTATCACTGTGTTTTGCAGATGCAGTACATAGGCAAGGCACTGATAATGCCGTTAAATTTGTTTCTGATGTAGACTCCCTGGTCACTGAATCAATTATGGACGGACAGCTAAAAGAAATAACTCAGCTAAAAACATCTCTACACCATCTGAATAACTTAGCAATGACTGCAGGTGAAATGGTCCCATATCAATCACCTAATTTCCTGGCAAAAGCAGACTATAAAACACAAATGAGTGCCGAACAAATATACAGATTAGTATTACATAGAAAAGTAAAAGAAGGTGCCGCATTCTTCATTGGAGTCCCTGAGCACGTAATTGTCTTGGTAAAAGGATTTCCGGATGCCCCCGACTTAGTAGGAAGAACACCTCTATTAACCTTATTTGACTCCAACCTAGGGACATTTCCCCTTCTCACTAGATCACAATCTATTACTTTTTTACAGAGAATAATTGACGACTACCACAGTATGGATCTACCATCTCCGGTAACCCCAGGAAACGGTCGTGCGACCATTGCCAGGTACAATCCAAACTTCTCCAATCAAGTTATTCCTGTTCTTGGCACTTACCCTGTACGGAACATACTAACTGATGTCAACGAACTTATAAAAGCCAGCTCCATCAGAAGAAGGAGTCCATTGGCCTCTTTAGCAGCAGCAGTAGCAGGAAATGTTGATCCAACATCCTTCCACGGTCGACTACTGCCCAGTAGTCCTCGAATCTCACTTCCCCCCTCACCGCATACACAAGTGAGATCTAGCGTGGATACTTCCACCCATGCACGTGACCTACTAGCTCTAAGATCATCAGCAAATGCAGCTTACATTCATATTAGCAATGCCATACGAAGAGCTGGTATTCCAGTTGAAGATGCTTTGATAGATATGGATCGTTTATTTAAGGCGGTAAGTGATGCCGATCCAAACAACAACAACAATAATAATATCAACGTAAGGATATGGTCCGCTAGAGATGCAACTACCACAGTAACGGCCAAACCGGGAACACAAACATACAAAGCTCAACTAGAAGCATTTTTTCAGAAAAACTCTAAGAAAGCAGTAGCAATGGTAAGAGTTAATGTTGGAAAGCTGCATAAACTTTACCAAATAGCAAATATAGTATATCCAGCTACCAAATTTGATGCGATAGCAACAAAATTTACTGGTTTGGTTTTTGACATTGTCAATATAGTCAATTTATATGAAATGCATAAATATCTCGACCAGATACAACATTTACCAGAAGCAGATAAAGCCCTATTTATAATTAATTACGCAGCCTCAATGACTGATATGGTTTGTGCTTCAGCCCAATGGAGTGCAATACTAACTGAACAACTATCAACACTAACCTCATCCTCTCTTGACGTTGCTGCTCGGGTATCTGAAAGCACTGGGAATGTAATAGCATCCTCCTCCGTTGGCGCTTCAGCAGGAGCTATAGTTACTGGGATAGTAAACACAGGCTTCTCAATCAAAAACATGGTAGAAGCTAAAACAGCGTATCAATTCAACAGTGCGGCCATGGACTTAGCTACCAGCCTATCCTCTATAGTCCTTGGTACACTCGGACTAATATTCCCTGGATTCGGAGCAATAATTGCAGGTATTAGTCTTGTAATAGCAACACTTAAGCAGGCAATATCAAAATATTATCAGCAATCAACAGTTGGGCTTTACAAAGCTATGAAGGGATTTTGCAAAACAGATATGGAGTTCAAGTCCATTATCGAGCTGCTACTTGCAAACTGGCTAGGCGTTGATTCAAGTGTTATTTCTTTTGACCCGAACATTCCTATTGATACTGTCAATATATCGGGGCACACGATAACAGCAACTAAAACAAGAAATGCATTCCAACTAAGGCCCATGTATAACAAGGAATATGGTGTAAATTCAATATTTTCAATGAAAGAAATAGCAAAAATACGTTTCTCCTTTGACAAAATGATGGAACGAAAACCTCTTACAATAAAATCGATCTACCCTCATATAAATCTTAGACAGGCAGTCAGCCATATGAATAAAAAATCATTATCAATAGAGAAAATTAATCCTTCATTATCAAAGATACTGCTATTACCACAAGGCAAGCCATTAACATTCATCTCTGCTTACGAGGAATTTATTGCTGGGTTTGGCGCACCAAGACGAGAAAAAATACTATCTCTATTCAAGTATATAAGTGCAGTTGTAACTTCTTCAGAAAACCCTATAGACCATAAAGACCTTGGTGAATCATGGATTGATCCATACCATGTTCCAGGCAAAAGAAGAAGAATACCCAAGCCACGCAAGTACTTTCCCTTAGTGACATACAACTTCAACTCTTACGGGGGAACTCTTGCTGTTAGCTATGATAGAGGCTACTACAATCACGACAGCAAACACACGACAGTAGTAACAGTCGGTCAAGACTCCCCTATTCTTATGATTCCTCCCGCATTAGATTTTCCTGCCAATCAAATTGGTATCACAGGAATGATGAGAAACTCATGGAACAGGGACGCCTTAACTCGTGAGTACACACTCGACTTAAAACCAAACGCTACACTGGTAAGGTAATAGCAGCATCTTCTGTTGGTGCCTCGGCTGGAGCTATAGTCACTGGAATAGTAAACGCAGGATTCTCCATCAAAAACATGGCAGAAGCTGAGACAGCATATCAATTCAACAGTGCAACTATCGACTTAGTTACAAACCTTGTGTCGATTGGCCTAGGAACACTAGGACTAGTCTTTCCTGGGTTCGGAACAATAATTGCAGGTATCAGCCTCGCAATCGCAGCCCTTAAACACGCAATATCTGAATATTATAAACAAGCAACCGTTGGCTTTTATAAAGCCATGAAGGGACTTTGCTCAACTGACCTGGAATTTAAAGGGATCATCGAAGTGCTACTTAGTAGATGGATACGGCTTCGTGACAATATAATCTATTTCAATTCAAACATGCCTATCGATAATATAGATGTTTCAAGAAGCATGATAACGGCAACTAAAACAGATAACTCTTTTCAACTAAGAGCCATGTATAGCAAGGAATACAGCATAAATTCAATGTTTCCGCCCATAAAAATGAGAAAATTGCGTTTCTCTTTTGACAGGATGTTAAAAGAACTGCCTCGCTCAATAAAAACAATCTATCCACGTTTAAACGTGCGCGGAGCAATTAAACACATGGACAAAAAATCATTATTAATGAAAGAAGACGATAAACCCACCATAATGGTACTCCCACAAGGAAAGCCGCTAACTTACTACCCCAGTTACGAGAAGTTTACCCTTGGCGAAGGCGCTCCATCAGCAGATAAAGTAAAATCCCTGTTCAAATATATAAATGTCGTTGCCATATCATTCGAGAACAATTTTAGCATGAATTACTCTGTTCCTGTCCACCCACTTTATTTGGCCGCATCAACAAGAGGCAAACCTAAGAAGTATTTGCCCTTACAAGACTATCCAGGCCTGTTCGCAGGAGGAATTGTTGCCATTAGTTATGATAGAGGTTATTACGATTTCGATACCAAGCACACAACAGTAGTAACCGTTGGTCAAGACGCACCTGCTCTTATGATCCCTCCTTCATTAGATTTTCCAAACAACCAAATTGGAGTTACGGGGGTAATGAAAAACTCATGGAACAGAGATGCCTTAACTCGTGATTACATACTCGACTTAAAACCAAACGCTACCGCCGCCATAATAGCTAATCCGAACGCACGTATAAATTTTAGAGAAGTTCCTGATACAGCTAAAATCGGAATTACGGAGTGGTACCCAGGACAAATTAAAGATGTAAAAATAGTACCTGAAGGTACAGGTAGATATCAGTTGGTTTTAGAGATGAAACCAACACCTATACAAAAACCAGCACCTACACAAAAACCAAATCAGACAGAGGCCCCAATAAGGGAATATCTGATCGATAAATGGAGAAAACACCTACCAGAGTGCAATTTGGAAGATCCCGACCCAAGAGATCATGAAAACAAAGGATATACAGATATACTGGCAGGTAGAGTAAAAACTACGACTAGATTTTCTATTCCGGAAGGAAAAACGGTAACCTTAAATCTTCAAGAAGGAGCAGATCCTGATACCCAAAAATCATATTCAAGTTTGACTTGTACTGTAAGTAAGAAAGAAATACTAGTAGAAATAGTTGGAAATCCCACAACATCTACTCCATCTGAATTCATAATCCCATGGACAGTCGGACAAGCAGAAAAAATGAAAGAAGAAGTAGTAGCCTTGCTTCGCAAAAACCCCCAAGCAGGACCAAACCCTCTATCTTCGATGATTACTTGGAAAGATGTAACCCCCGTGTATGATCTAACTTGCCGCAGTAACAAAATTGCCTTCGCGGGAATAGGGTGGCTAGCGTCACCTAAAAAACCTATCGAGGATAATACTACGGGATCTGGAGATCCTTATCCCAAGTTGAAAAATGAACACGTAATCCCTCTGTGTTTATCAAAGGGAGTTAGAGACAAGTATGGTAGCTCCAATGATGATTGGATGGATACTGAGTTGATCTGGATCCACGAGCCCCAAAGCAATGACAGAGTAGACTCTAGAGATGAGAAATGGCGCGAATTCGGAATCTATTATTTTTTCAGTGAAAAAAGAGGCTTACTACTAAAACAAGTAGATGATCAACCTATCCGGCTAAACCAAGTATCGATATCGCGCACTCACCCCAAACAGGTAATCAATGCCATCACAGGCAGATCACAAATTGTATCAGGAGAAACTGAATTTAGCCCTCAAGGAGTTGATGGGGGGGCTAATGGCAACTTGTTTATCGCCCTTGATAATATTGCAACCAACACAACCTTCCTGAATAAAACTTTATCGTTTCATAAAAAAACACCTTTATCAACTGTCTTGGTAACAAACATCCCTGTGCCGTCCAAAAATAACACAGAAATTCGTAGAACCCTTATTAGAACACCTGAAGAAACATTTGCTGTTCCAATTGAAGGCAAAAACCATCCCAGTTTTGTTGGAACATTAACCTATAACAGTGGACATATTGGAGTAATTAAAAGCCATAGAGCTATTCGCTTCAAACGTAATTTGCGGAGCGCTGAAACTCAAACCATAAGATTGTACTTAGTTGACCCTATACCACAAAATCAAAAAAATGATGCCTTAGAAGAAGAGCAATTACCTCAATTACAAGAACTATTCAAAGAAGAACAAATTTTGGACGCTAACGTTAACCCATTACTAAATATTCTCACTGTACGCTTGTCACCAGGAATATTAATTGGATTGCAGATGGCTGCAAACTCAAGAGGAGAATGGCAAAGGAATATGCAACTTCTAGGAGTCGGAGGCGAGATATGGGAAGATTTACAAAAAAATGAAGACCGCGAAGCCTACATAAAGCAGAAATTGGAAAGCTTGTTCTCGAAGTACGGAACGCCGCAACAACGATTCTTTCCAGTAACAGCCCCGGTAACAACTGATGCGCCGGAAGGCAGCGTGGCATCGATAATTTGGTACGACACCCTAAATTTTCAAATGTTCACGGTAAACTGGAATGCAGTAAGAATCCCCTCATCAACAGGAGAAACAACTGTAGAAAAAATACCTCAGGTATACCATATAACTGGCTATAGCCAAAAAGAACGGCAAGTACTTCATGTAACTGTATTAGCCAAATACACGCCGGTAGATTATCTGGCTTCGATTCCTATCAATGGCAATAAAGAATGTAGCAACTGGGCTTTGAAGTTCTCGTCGCTACAAGACATACAAAAAATTAGCCCAGAATGAAAAAGAAGTTAATAATTCAAACGCCATTACTACATTCAGCCCACTTACAACACAAAACATTGAGATAGTGTACAGAAACAGAGAACAGGAACAAAACAGCAAAAGCACTTGGTTCCCATCACTAGTTGCCGAAGCTGTCAATGTATCATATACATATATGCAGAAACAAACAGAAAAAAGCATGAGAAAAGAGTTTGATCATTGGATGAACGGATCTCAAGAAGAAAAAACAATAAAAAGAGTAAAACGCAACCTCGACAGACCAATTGAGTCACCGGCTACTTCAGTAGCAGAACTTACCAGATTTATAAGCGAAGAGATTGAACTAATACCTCAACCAAAATTTGACGCCTATATTTCCAGTATTGCTAAAAGCGGATTTTCTTCTGCTGATGCTCAGAAAGGATTTAAAAAGCTTCTGGAAGCAATGGATACTGTTGATAAAATCAATTCTCTAAGAACCCCTAATTTGTCAAATCAAGGTCATGAATTAAAGATGAGAATAGTTGCAGCTACTCACCTTGACAATCCTGGATATACAAAAGGCTACGGAACAACAAAAATATCTTCACTCGAAGAAAACATCGGATTACTAAAAGACCTCGGGGTAAATGATGAAAACCTTAGTTTAATAACTGATGGGGCGAAACTACTTAATGCACTAATAGTAATAAAAGTATCAAATGAAAGATTGGTCAGTAATCTAGGAGAAAGCCAGTCCCTTGCTAATCAGTATATACTTGATAGCAGCATTATAGATTCTCATGTTCGTTGGTCCCAAGAATTGCTGACTAGCCCTGACCTGCACTCTCGTTTTGATGAAGCTGTTTCTTTATGGTTGAGCACATTAAGTGCGGAAGAACAAGCCACAGTTAGGAATAATCCTAGGCTTCAATATCCAAAAAAATTTAATCAAAAAATTATAACCGACGGTTCCTTTCTCAGCTCAGCTGAGGATAGCAGCACATCTCATGGATTATCACTATGTATTGCAGATACAGCAAACAAACACGGAGTTGAGCATGCCGCTGAATTAATTTCTAGTATAGATATCTTCCTTGGGGAAGCAATTGCAACAGGAAACATAGAAGCCCTTACCCAGCTCAGAAGATCTCTTCATCATCTGAGCATATTATCAATATCTATGGGAAGCCTGGGCTCTCATCAAACTGCCCTCTCATTGGAAAAAGCAGACTACAAAACATACATGGATGCCAAAGAAATATACAATTTAATCTCCCATCCAAGCATAGAAGAAGGAGAAACTTTCTTTATCGGACTACCAGAACATAAAACTGTCTTAGTAAAAGGATTTACTGTTAGCCATGAATCAATGACACAAACCCCTGCACTAACTTTCTTTGACCCCAAAATGGGTATATTTCCCCTTCTACATGAAAGACAAGCCATTCACTTTTTGCAGGGAGCTTTTGACAGTTACGGCAGTACCGATATATTAGCCCCAATGCCTTCGGGAACTGGTCGTGCCGTCATGGCCAGATATAATCCAGCTACATCCGACCAAATTATTCCTGCTCTTGGTGGATTTCCCGTACGAGATATGTTATCAGATGTCAATAGGCTTGTAAGCGCTGGTAGCATCAGCATGGTGACTCCATTAGGATCTTTAATTACAGCAATAGCAAGAAATGTTGACCCAACAACTGCTCGTCTCCTCTTAAGAGCTAGGGCTCAACTTTCGCTCCCATCCACATCACATGTACCAGAATCAAAGAGCTCCCTCCCGGATATTACTACGAGTAACCGCGATATAGCTGCCATAAGAGCAGCAACTGCCGAAACTTACATTCAGCTTGCTACGGCTATTACACAGGCTGGAATTGCAAGTGATGACGCATTGGTAGACATAAGAAGTTTATTTAGATCAGATGCTGAAGAAAACACAAACGTCGATAGTGATGGCAATATAAGCATAAAAATATGGTCTGCCGATGAGGCTACTAATACGGTAAACGCCCCCTTAGGAACAGAAACCCGCCGCGCTCAATTGGAGGCCTTTTTTAAGGCAAATGCCGAAAGGGCCGTTGCAATAGTTAAAATCAGAGTTGAACTAGTTCATCGGCTCTATAATCTCATAAATCTCATGTACCCCCCAACAATAGTTGACACAGTCATGTCAAAATTATCTGGGTTCATTGTTGATATCATAAATATTGTCAGCTTATGTGAAATGCAATCATCATTAGAGCAGCTATCCGCGCTACCATCAGATCAACAAGCTCTATTTATAATCAATTACTCCCACTCCGTGTTTAACATGGTCTCTGCGACAGCCCAATGGAGTGCCTTCCTTACAGAACAGGTATCAATGCTAGCCGCGTCATCCGTTGAAGTTGCGACCAAGGTAGCTGAGAGTACCGGAAGTGTAATAGCTGCAGCATCTATTGGTTCGTCAGTAGGATCTATGATTGTAGGAGGAATAAATGCAGGCTTTGCAATCAAAAGCATGACTGAAGCCAAAACAACATATCAATTTGGCAAAGCAACAGCAGACTTAGCTTCCGGATTGACTTCTATCGGACTCGGAACAATTGGATTAGCATTCCCTGGGTTCGGAGCAATAATTGCAGCAATCAGCCTCACAATAATAGCACTCAAATATGCATTAACAAAATATTTTCAACAAGCTACTGTTGGTTTTTACAAGGCCACAGCAGGATTTTGCAAAACTGATATGGAAATTAAAGCCATCATTGAGCTATTACTTAGCAGATGGACTAACTAAACCTAAAGAAAGGAAACATGATTTATTTGTATATTTATGATTATTAAGATATGCATTAATTCTAATTAATTAATAATATCTTGATATTTCATTGACACACATGTATCAAAACGTGCGTTGTTTGTTTACCGCAAATAGTAATGTCTCACATTAATGCATGGCACTTTTTTGTTATTTTCGTAAATTAGATCAGAGTTTCAATATCATAATCATAATTACCAAAAAACTTTTACACTTTTCACTTTTAAATATCATATAATAATCGTAAAAATAGCAAGAATCTCCACAAAAAATAAATAAATAATTATGGATCTTGTGACTTAAAAAATGTAACATCGCAACGTACTTTATAAAGTACTTAGAGTAGGTTATTGATTAGGATTAGTGATATGATGGTTAACGGAATTGAAGAATCTGTATGTGTGTGTGAGTATCATCTATACCATGACAATGGAACTTTTGCGGAAGAGTATACAGGTGAGGATGGCATTGATGTTCATGTAAATAATAAGGATCTAGAAAATGTTCAATCACGGAGAAGACCTCTATCATTTCGGATAAAACCCAATAATCTTTTGTCTCCTTTGGTTTTTCTTGGAACATTGAAATGCACTACTGGTAATATTATATCCCTAGCTTGGGAAGAGTTGACAAAAAATCTCTGCGGAATATTGTATGTTAGAGACCGTTTTGATGCAGCTATATCAGCGGGAAAAGATGTACCTCATATAGATATCGAAAGTATACTACGTCGTATTCTTAATAATACGGGCATTCGTGCCAACCTTAGTAGTAGGGAAATAATTACTATACCAGACATAACTGATAGTGAAAATTATGATTATACTGATTTTTTTCACATAAGTGACTATCTTGGCAGTGTGTTTCGTGGAGTAACCTTTAATCAAACCGGAACCATGTTGAGCAATTCAAGCAAAGATTTAATTAAAAAGTTAATGGACGATCATGAATATACATACAATATTGGATATCCACAAGAACTTCCACATCCTAATGATCTTGTTAAGTATAAATTTAGTAATTATGCCATTGAATCAAACACAAGTAGGAAGGCAATTAATAATATAGTTCTTGATTGTGTTAAAACGGGCATGCTGCGTTACTGGAAATATTGTACAAATATTGGCAAATACATGCCTTTAGGCAAATACTCAGAAGGTGCAAAGAATCGTACTATAGAAAAAATTATGGAACCAAAATTTGATCTTGTTATAACGAAAACAGATAGCGAACTAACTGTACTGTTGTTAGTGCTAACTTTTATCGGAGTTTTGGTATTTGTATTGTACGCCGTAAATAATTTGTTAAAGAGAAACCGTTCTAAAATAAAGAACCGTGCTTTAGGCAAAAAAAACGATGGCTGCGATATATCAATAGAGATCCGATCAAATGCCCTTTGTTTGAGCTCATCAAGTGACTTACGTTATCGCCATTTAAGTGAATTTAAAGTTGAAGATGTATGACAATAAATTAACCATTACAAAATTATTAGTAGCTACTATTGCAATGATAAATCAGTGTTTCTTTCATCAGCGACGTGATTATATGAGCACGGCGGCGAAGCAGTCTACCATGAGGTGTATTAAGCATTTATTTCATCAATCAGGCATCTAATTTAAAAAAAACCAACGCTTAGGCTTTAGTTAAAAACGAGTTGAATTTATCGGTATTGCTCTTTCTAATTTTAGTTGATAATCATTGGATATCTGGCGTGGAAATTTAATTTGTTTTATTTTTCAGATCAAATTGTGATCTTCCTTATATTGCGTTATATGGACATAAGGCAACATACATCTAAATAATGGCAGCTTATACCATAAACCATTTGCCGCTGAAAACACACCGATATAAAGCAAGCAGGTCTTATAGTTATACATTACCTCGTGAGTTTATAAATTAAATTTTTCATTTCGTTATTCATAATTTATATCTATCTAAAAAATATTAGATAGATATAAATATTATGTTCATTAAATACCTAATGATTCACAAAAAATAAAAACAATAATCAATAATAATAGACATTGCGATTTCAAAATTGTAGGCTAATATCATGTAAATTATTGGTTTCATCAACGTTAGGATTAGCATAATGGTTATTTCAGGTACCAATGGCTCATGTTCAGTAGGAGATATAGGTAAGAACTCAATCAAAAATAAAGATGATGTTTATGCCAATCCAGATTTAACAGCTAGAGAATCGCAATGTACGTCCTTATCATCGGTGGGTAAATTAAAAAAATTCATGTCTCCTCTGGTATTTCTTGGAACATTAGAGTGCGTTGATGGTATGTGTATGCTACCAACAAAGTTAGATGAATTGAACTTAAGAGTTATATCAATAGGATGGGCAGAATTAAAGTCTAATATTTGTGGACTATTATATCTTAAAAGGTGTTTTGATAATGCCATTTCAATGGGTAAAGATTTGCCCATGATCGACATTGACAGTTTACTACGTCGTGTTTTGAATGACTCTGAAATTACGGCCGATCCCACTAAAAAAGGAATGTTTACTATAGAAGAGTCCACTCAGATTTTGCATATGAGTGATTATATTGGAGACATATTTTTTTCTCTTTCTTTTAATAAAAATGTAGATGTACTAAATAAGTCACATAGCAATTTCATTGAGAACTTGATAAAAGATCATGAACATACAGATAGCAACGTTATGCACAACATCAATCATATGTCAATAGCTAGGAACTTAAAAGATATTGTTAATTATCCATTTAGTAGTTATGCAAATAATTCTGGTGTAGATCGAGGTGCACTTAAAAATATCATTTATGGCCGCATAGAAGATGGTATGTTACGCCATAGCGATTACTGTCCAACAATTAGTAAGTATATGCCTTCTGATGCAAGCGCAATTGCTTCGGAAAGTATTGTTATAGCAAGAATGCCAGAATCTAATATTGATACAACATCCTGCACTGAACTGACGGCAGTAGTATTGGCGCTAACCATTGTAGGAATTTTGCTATTTACTTTCTATGCAACATCTAGATCAATAAGGCGTAGAAATTACGCTTTTGGCCCCAAAAATAGCGCAAGTGTATCGAGAAATAACGTCGACTATTGCTCTCTAAACGGAAAACATTATCTTCATTTAAGTGAATTTCTGGTGGAAAATGTATAAATAAGTTACTTGTTATACTGATAAATTACTATAACTGATCAATAACTATGATGAAGGAATAAAACCATCGTGATAGCTTTCTATAGACAACTGTGTGGGCTAAAAAATATGATATCTGGGTTACGAAAGTTATCTGCTCATATAAATTATATAATAGTTTATCATAACATTATAAAAACGAATAAATAATAACAGATGCTATGACATATTAGGATGTACAATATTTCTATATTGTACATCTTCGCCAATTAATTTTAGGATTAGTAGATATGATTGTTTCCGGAACCAATTACTCTAATTTAGAAAGAAATTGCTCTTTGAAACTACGAAGTGAGGTTTTGGCAGAGTATTCAAGTAAAAATGAAAACGATTTTCATACTAACCACAACTTAAAAAGTATAAGGCCTAATAGAAAGTCTTATAGTCAACTCTCAAAAAAATATATCGCAACCACTTTGGCATTTCTTGGGACATTAAAATGCGCCAATGCTATAGAAAGAGTGTCAATAGGGTGGAAAGACTTTAGATCAGATCTTTGTAGCCTAATATACGTTAAAGGATGTTTTGACGCGGCTATCTTAAGAGGTGAAAATTTGCCTAATATAGACATTTCCAGCATACTGCGACACGCCTTGAATAAAGTAGGAATTTCTTACAGCCCTAGCAGTAACATGTTATCTTCGCTACATAGTATAGGTAGCAAGGAAGAAATTGACCTATTTGACATAATAGGAGATTACACTGCTTCGGTATTTCTTGGCATCACTTTTAATAAAACAAATTCCATATCAAACATAACGACAGAAAGTTTTGTTGAAAGCTTAATAAGAGATCACGACAATCTGGTAGATAACGAAGCACCATTAAACCCAGCAGGTATTCATGATGTTATAGGCTACCCGTTTAGCAAGTATGCCATTGTATCTAACGTAAGCAGGAAGGCAATCATCAAAACCATTTTCAGCCGTAGAAGACCAGAATCGCTAGACTACTCAAAATACTGTCCTACCATCAGTAAATATATACCTTTCGACAAGCATTCAGCAAGTATAACTGACCTTTTTTTCATGCCTGAATCTAATATCGATCCCATACCAGAGAAGGGAATGATTGTTGTAGCTTTAGTATTAGCTGCTGTGGGAGTTTTATTGTTTACTTTCTATGCAATTCATAATTTAGTAAAACGCAAGAGTTATATTTTTGATAGAAGAAATTTTACTGATAGTAACTTAAGAAGGAAAACATCTAGGACCATTTGTATGGATCCATTGAATGGTAATACACGTCACCGACATTTAAGTAAATTTGAAGAATAAATATGAACCCTTTGAGTTTAGTGTATTTTTTAAAATAATACTATGATGAGTACTAATAATTTATCTACTTCACTGCTATGCTATGGGAATGTTGGTTAATATTTTAAAGTCGTATTGCCGAAAGGTTTATTTTCTTATCAACCTAAATCATAATTCATTGAAATTAACCGCAAGGCAATAATTTATGTGCACCAAATGTATAATTTCAGATATCCATGCATTGAGTACATGGTTGTCAATAAAATATATTTCAAAACAATCTAAGATGAATTAAATAGAGGCAGGTTTATTTGTATAAGTTATTATTGTATCCACTAGATTTCCAATATGGCATTTCATAAATTTATTATTTAATCATATATTAAATATCAACAATTTACCCGACGCATAGTTGCTCAATAACGCTTAACTTATATACGCCAAATATTATTAATTTAATCTTTGCTTAGCAAATTAGTTCTCAAAAATAATAGACATAATATAATAAGAAAATGGTAAATATCAATTACGGATGTTATTCTAGAATAAAAGTGAGTAAATTTAAAAAAATGTTTGGGCATCTTGCGTTAACTTTACCAACCTTAGGGTGATAATATGATTACCTCCAGAATCAATTGTTTTGATCATACAAAAAGTGACGACTTGGAATTACAAGACAAAATTTTGGTAGAATACTCATACAGAAGTGAATATATTATTCAAGCAAAGGAAAAGGCAGAGCTCAATAATGGAGCTTCATCATTATTAGGGCGATCTATAAGTTTTATGTCTCCTCTAGTTTTCCTTGGAACTTTGAGATGCACTGCAGGAGACGCGGTGCATACAGGTTGGACATCATTGAAATCAAATCTTTGCGGACTAATATACGTTGAAAATTGTTTCATAAATGCAACCTTAAGAGGGGAAGATGTTCCAAAAATTAACGTTGCTGATATATTTTCCTCAATTTTAAATAAAGCAGGAATTCATACAAATATTGATAATGCCCCCCCCATAGGTGATATCAACACTGAAGAATCCATAGATACTTTTTTTTATATAGGTGACCAGATCGGCGCTGTATGCCGCAGTCTTATTTTTAATCAGACAGACGATGTATTAAGAAAATTAACTCAGAATTCAAAGAATGAACATACTTTTCTGGAATTCATTAACAATATTATTTCTAATAGAACAGGATCAATGTTAAAAGAATTAACTGAGAACTCAATGGATACGTATTATTTTTTATACCTCCTTAGCCAAATGGATAAGCCTGATACTAGCAAGTTAGGGTGCACGTATACCAATAACGCTATTAAATCGAATGTAAGCAGTAATATACTTTCACTCATCCTCAGCACCAATAAAATTAGCACCTTAAAAACTTACTGCCCCACTATCTGTGAATATATACCTATCGATAAATATGCAGCTGATCCGAAAGAACTTATTATAAATAAAATACCCGCGTTAAATATTGAGCCAAAATCAAATGCCGAGTTAAATATAATAGTTGTAGTATTGGCTGTTGCCGGAATTTTGTTGTTTTCTTTATATGCTATGGCTAATTTGATAAAACGTAAGCGATTCTTTTTTATCCCTAGAAATTACATATGTAGAGCATTAAGAAGAACATTAAATCACTCAAATTATCGCCGTTTAGATGAAACGGCAGTATAGAAATTGTATCGTCCAAACTAGAAAAGTTGGTATTATAAATATTATTAATGTCACCTCTTGCTCTATTTGTCTTACGGTCTGTTCCATATTGATTTAATGTATAAATTATGTTCCTAACTTATTTTATTATCAGATAATATATGTTTATCATTAATACTCCAAACAATAAAAATCAGTAACACTAATATACCGCTCATTAATAAAACATGAAAAATATAAAATAATTGATACAAGTGATGTGATCCTTAGAAAATGTGATATAAGACTATTATTAATCTGATTAACTTGGAATTAGTAATATGATTTTTTCTAAAGATAATTACTCTGATTGCACAAAAAATTATGACTTAGATTTACAAAGCAAAATTTTGGAAGAGCACTCAGTAGAAAACGTGTATATTGTTACCTCAGATCAAGAAGGAAAAGACGAAACATCACCTCTTGTATCTTTGTCCTTATTGGGTAAATCCGGAAAATTTATATCTACCTTGGTATTTCTTGGTACGTTGAAATGCGCCACTGGAAACGAATCATCAATTGGATGGAGAGTTTTGAAATCGTCTATTTGTGCTCTATTATACATTAGTGAATGCTTCAATGACGCTAACTCGAAAGGTGAAACTGTTCCTACCATTAACGCTAATGCCATAATATCATCCGTTCTCAGTAAGGCAGGAGTTTATGCTAATACTGGAAATAATAAAATATCAACGCTAGAAAGTATTTATTCCAAAGAGAACATGGATAAGTTTTTTTACATAAGTGACTACATTGGTTCTATGTGCCGCAGCCTTATTTTCAATAGAACAGACAACGTGCTAGAAAAATTATCTGGAAACTCGATAGATGATTATAATTTACTGCGCTTTCTAGGACAGATAGAGTATCCAAGCTCACATGATGTCGCATCATACCCGTATAATAATCACGCTGTCATGTCTAATGTAAGCAGGACCATATTTACACATATCATGTATAGTTACAGAAGAGCAAATATATTACGTTATGGTAATTATTGCCCAAAGATTAATAACTACATGACATTTAACAATCGTGCAGCAGATTACAAAGATATTGTCGCTGAAAAAACGGCAAATACTGAATTAGTCGTGGTAGTAGTTGCATTTACTGCTTTGGGATTTTTATTGTTTTCTTTATATGCAATGTATGATTTTGCAAAGCGTAAGAGACATAGTCGCGCAAAAAGAAAGCCCCCCCTTTTCGTACAAACAAACTATAAAGATAGTTCTTTAAAGAGAACACCAAATATTGTCTGTGTTACAGGATCATCAAATGTGGCGCGCTATCGCTACCAAAATTAACCTGCATTTGTCTTATTGTGAAAAAACATATCCTTAGTATATATACATTACTCGTAAAAATAACTAGCATGGTCATCATATTAAAATAATCACTGACTCCAAGCAAATAATCAGCATTCCCCGTCCATCGCAACTTGTATTG
>NZ_LN906597.1:2041490-2048158 GCF_001460935.1 Candidatus Ichthyocystis hellenicum
TATCTCAAATAGAAATGATAGTCTTAAGCGCATGCGAAAGAATTCAAAATGTTACCAGTTTTGATGAACAGGATAGACATCGACTTTATAACATGTCAATAACTGCTAGAACAAATAAAATCCCATATAACAGCTGTCCATATGTTAGGACCACTAATATCATCCATGAAGATACAAACACAGATACAGATACAAAAACTACAAAAATGGGAGTTGTTGGTACAACAATTTTGGTAACTGCCGTATTATCAATATTATCTTTGATTATACTAATTGTGGTAAAAGTAAAAAACAACCGTCAGCGTAACTGCAATGACAGACTTAACGTTATGGAGTTAGAAGCCATTCGAACATATGAACATGGCGACGAATCAGGAAGCAATCAAAACCTTGAGGCTGAGAGCTCATTGATGATGTAATCACATCACAGGTGTGGTAAATTTGATGCAGATGGGTACCAATCCAAGGTCTCGGTCATTGTCATAGCAGAAAATCCATCACCTCTTTTAAATTAAATGATAGACATATTAAAAACCGTTTATCTTAATTATTTGTATAATAGGTAGGAAAAATTTCTTCAATTACCCTTAGGTAATTCATCAGACTCAACACCATTAAAATAAAGTATGAGTTCAGATTAAACCAATCAACTCAAATAACCTGTGGAATGACAATAACTAGTGCAAATAAACCAAATAATGAATGTCAATTAGCACTATAATGCGAAAAAATATTTTAGATCTTAGGAAATAGTAGAAATTTTACACTCTAAAATTAAATAATTAACATATAATTATGTACTTTTTTGTATCAAAAAATTGGTACATATTTATGACCGAGGTCAGATATCACATCATCCTTTGTTCCAATATATAAACATTAATTAATTCAATAGGATATTAAAATTATTATGTTTAATAAAATAATATCTTCGCAATACTCTAGCGCAAACAATACCAGCCATGAATCAGAATGCTCAAGTAAATCAGGCGATGATATTCTTGATCTTACGAAAGAAAAAGCAACAACAATGGAAATACAAACATCACCGTCGGAAATCACAAGCACTAGTTCAACTTCATCCCCAGCAAGATCATTCTACAAAAGGGTTATAAGAACATCACTGCTGCTTTCTATGCTGAGCAATGCAACTGAAAGTAACACGACAGTAAAAGCAAGTAGTACTAATTTTGCTGAATTTATGAAAAAACTGTCAGACATGTTTTTAAAACTACGTAACATTAACTGCCTAGCAAAAGGGTTACTAAATCTTGGAGAAGAAAATCTTATTTCACATGGGGTAAATATAAGATCTGCTATTAAAAACAGCACAAATACTAGCCTAGAAGAAATTATGTCAGAAACATTCAAATTACGTTACAATAATATCATACCTAAAATGATAGACGCTCACGGCTCCAACTACGATGAAGCTAATATCACGGTAATCGACAACAGTTTATCCAGTGTAAAAAAAATACTATTAGACGCATGTGAAAAAATTCAAAGCATAACCGATTTCGACTCAATTACCAAAAGTCAACTAAACAATATTATAGTACCGTTTTGTGGTTGATTTTCTAACTTTGGGAGGGATAGGGGTATTTGATGGTAGTTTGTTTCTGTTGAGAGATTATAATAATAACAATAATGTAAGGAGAATATATATGGACTTTATTGGCGATGATTATTTTCATGATAATCCTAGTAACAATGATGAGGGGTGCGGTGAAGAGCAACCTCTACTTCAAGGTGACTCAGAAGTTACTTATTACCTTTTTGATTATGGTGAAGTGGCAGTGGGTTCAAAAAGAGATGGTAGAGGTGGTCTACAATTTGGATTTGATGGCCTTAGCTTGAGTGATTTTGAGGAAGCAGATGGATTTGAATCGCAAGAAGTTACTGTTAGACGCCACTCATTCTCGGGGTTTGAAAGTGAACGGGAAGAATTTCCTGCTAGACGTTACTCATTCTCGGGATTTGCAAGTGAACCGGAAGTAGTTACTGATCTTTGTAATAAACGAAGTTGCTCATTCTCGGGCTATGATTTGATGAGCGCTATTCTGGTGCTTTTGATAATTGCAATAGCCGTTGCTATATTGGCTTGGTTGATAATTAAGTGGAACCATCCTCTTTGATTTTGAGAGGATTTTTGGGTAATGGTGTTTATGACTATGATGGTCTACAGCATTGTACATTTTACCATATTTGTTGTGGTAGTTGGTGATCGTACAAATAACTGTTACCTCGTTCCTACTGTTTTTTTAAAGTGATTTTTGCGTGAATTTTCATGATAGTGATAGCAATATTTCTTAGGTATTGCTGTATGGCAACCTTTAATAAAGGGAATGGTTTATCAAAAGTACAATGAGTGTGGTAGTAGGTATTTCATTTATTATTTATTTAAGGTGTAATGTTGTTTGCCTTGATGTATTTTGTGAGGTATAAGCTAAGTTGCTGTGGAATAATTTTTGTAATGTATTTTTTAATTGACAGTGTATTCTGCATATTTTTTACCTATTACTTTAGGTATCTGATAGTAGCATGGAGAAGCGCACAATAAAAGTATCTGTTCTATGAAAGTGCGTTTTTGCATGCTGCTTTTCTTTATTTTGTTTCTGTAAAAGATATTGTTTACAGGATTACAAAATTTTCTTTCTATCTCTGCTATATGTTAGGGTTTTTGCTGTTTAGATATGAGTAATTTTTTTGTATTATCATGGCTGGCAAATTTATAGCTATCTGTGACTAGTGTGGTACCCTTTTGTACCTACAATAATTATAAATATGGGGAGAAAATTTTTTTTGCGTAGGCATAAGTAAGTTTAGTAAATTAGATAAGGATCATTTCCATGCGTTCAACTTATGGTACTTTTGGTGATTCTTTAGGAGCAAGTGGTGGTTGTGAATCATCACTTGTCCAAGAAGTCGATCTTGAGTGCGAGTTGCCCCAAGATGATGACAAATTAAGCTTGTCTTGTTACCCGGGTGGGATTTGCTTTTACCGAGATGATCAATCATCTAGCGATTCAGAATACGATTGCTCTAGTGGCCTTGTCGATGCCGGAAGATTAATGGCAGATGATGTGGGTGGCGAGGAGGAATTGATAGTAGTTGAAGAGGGTGGTGTTGTCGAAGACATTGGTTCCATTGGCGGTAAGGGGGTTAGTGGTAAATCAGATGATCGTAAATTATCAAAAGTACATTCAGTTTTATTGACCATGTCACTTATTTTGGTGATACTTTTGTTAATTGCTATTGTAATCGCAGTAATTTTGACATTCTATTGGTCGTCGCTACCTTAGTTTTTTTGTAATAGCGATTCAGATCTCTCTGTATTTTTTGTTGATATAGTTGTAATCATTATGATGATAGTTGGAGAGAGTTTACTAAGTACAATAGGTGACGGTGGTTTTTTTGCCCTTTATTTATTGATAGCAGTGCATTAAGTAAACTCGTTTTTTTCTTCTGCTCAAAATACAAACCCACCTGGATAACTAATAAAATTATCACCGTGAGGTTTATACTCATTACACCAAATGTAATAGCTTTGGTGATAGGTAATGATGTTTATTTTAATAAATATCAACTAACGAAAACTTATTTTTAAATAACACAGACCAATTGATAGTAAAATTGAAGAAGAAACAAATAATCCAATTCCTACCCGGTCAAGAAAGGTACCCGCTATCTCTCTAGTCATTCCAGGGATGTGGATGATGTTTTTGTGTACCATAATAGTAATCAGTGTAAATGAAATTGCAAGGAGAGATATCGATATTGTGAGAGCACAAATCAATTTTTCTGATCTTCTTCTCCTGCTGGTAGCTCTGACCATGGTATTGGTAAGAATATCACTTGCCTGGTTATTCGATTCAGAATTTACCATACCAGATGATCTCAGCGCAGATAAGCTGCCTTTATTACTTTCCTCATGATCACATGCACCATAAGAAGAAATTGCATTTGCACTGGTATTTGCAGTACAGATATTATCTTTCATGATACATTCCTTTTCCAGTTTTTTGCCTATCCATTTGTTTGGTGCTTCACACAATTAAATATGAAATGAATTAATCGCAGTAGGATGCCTACAACATCGTAGCAATCAATATGTAATTATCGTAGTCTTTTGTTTCGATATTGTAAGTAAAAAAGTATGTATTTCATAAGATTTTGATATGCGTCATATTGTAACTATTAATGTTAATTATTAGTATTATTTTTAATACAAAAAATGTCAGTGTTTTTGTGAAAATATTGTTTTATCTAACTTAGTCCTTGTTCTTATTACATTCATGTTAATATTTTGAGTAGTTAACTTCTTTACTTCTGGTTTGCATTTATTGCAGTGATGAAATTTTTTAGTAGGATATTTTTGCTTTTACTAACATAATAAAACCGAACTAAGGGCAATAATTGTAGAACTTAGTAGCCTTATACACTATATCACGAGGGTGGTTAGTTTGGTTTCCTGATGTTTATATTGGCACTGCAAAAATGTTAAGAAGTGTGTATGGGGGTGTAATTTTTTATTTTGAATGTGATCTTCCTATTCTTCGTCTACACGTGGTTTGTGTCCAAATATTTCAGTTAATTTTTTGTTGAAACATAGAGTTGCTGAATTTCATGCTATAGAAAACGATGTTGTGTTACTAGAATTTCGGTACCATGTTTTCCTGATAAACATTCTATTTTTCTTAAGACGGATATCATAGGGATAATACTAAGATTTGATTGAAATAAAGATATATCAATTCAGGGAAAAGATTTCATTCTTATCTTAATGTAAGTTTTTAAATTGGGCTAAGTGACTCTATTAAAGATACGTTATTTTTAGATGGTTACTTTATCTTGCTTCCTGTTATAGGTTGCATTAAGTTATTTGTTAATTAGTAATTTAATATTTGATGCATACTTCCATATATTAAATATATTATTTATGGTCAAGACTAATATTTTGGGGGTATGATTATTTTTCATTGAATGGTTTTTGGTTGTTTCAATGGTTGTGGGTGATTATGTGTAATTGATTTCAGTGCCTTTATGTAACTTCCTAAGCTGGACTAATATGTCTTTGTGTAGCTTTACTTCGTTGTATCATTTATTACCGTCGTATTTCTGGTAATCTGGTTTTTTGTAATTATTAATGCATATTATATAAAATTAGTTGTTACTTGTCTTGTTAAATATTACCAATTTGTTTGTGGTGTTGTTATGTTTTATCCTTGACATTGTTCTGATTGGTGAGTCTTTTTTGTTGATATGGGCACTGCTTTTTACCTATCATTGATTAACCTCTTTCGTACTATGTTTTTTAGATTTTTGATGATTGTATGTGGCTTGTATGAGTCCTACTTGTCGTTGGAGGTTTGGTATTGTGAATAAGAGTGGTTTTCGTGTAGCGTTAGAATCAATTACAGAAGATAATGTTTCTGCAGAAGATTGTTCAGACTTTTGCGTAAGCTCTCTGTTGGAATCTGTTTCTGCTAAACTGGCTGACTTAGAGCGCATGGATTGTGCTACAAGTGAGAAGTTGTCCTCTAATAGGGCTGTAGTAACCAGTGGTGGTGTTTCTAAGGATGTCTCAGTAGTATCTACCATGGGTGAACCTGGTAGCCAGCCCATCCTAGATAAACCTTCTAGGAGTGATCCTCTTAGGTTTGTGTTGATTCTTGAAAAAACTATATCTATTCTGCCGGTTATATTATTGTTGATAATAGTGGCGTACCTGATTTTTTCTATTCTAGTTTATGCAAATTGTATGGGTATGATATCTAATATTTCTCATGTTGATTTTGTTAACATGGTGAAGTTTTTTGGCATTGGGGTTTCATCGGTGACCTCTGTTTTTGTCCTTATGACCTTGTCTTATATTTCTGGTAAAAGAATTGCTAATCTTGATAAAATAAGAGAAGTTGAGCAAGCAGTGAACGAGGAAAGGGAAAGTCTCAGACGTGAGAAGGAATTATTCATGAATTATAGAAAAGAGGAGTACGCTGATATATCAAGGAGACTTCTTGAATTGGATGAGCGCACAATGAGTAAAGTCCTTACTTGAAATATATCTGTGTATATTTACTACCCAATGTTTCACTAAGGTTAGCCACTTATGTAGGTAGGTATTTATTTCTGGGGTGTTATTTTTTCTTATTAAAGTGTTGGATTTTGGTTTTTTATCTACGATTTATAGTTATTTATTTTCTTAGTTCTGATTTTTCAATGAATGTGGTTTTTTGATAATATGTATTGAATTTCATTCTGTGGCCTTTTGCCCATTATTATCTTATTGTAAATTATTTATTTAGGCTATGTATAGTGTTTCAATGAAGATAAGCTGTAGTGGGGGGGTATGCACCACAGTAATGGCTTGTTGTTATGCTGATATGGATTTTCCTTGCATTATTAATGACGTCTGTCCGTATAGGTGCTGCAAAATATATTATATCTACACATACTATAATAATATTATCTGTGAATAATTAAATAGGTAGTTATCAGTAAATTTATGGTAGTTATCACAGCAATGCAGGTGCGTAAAATGTTTTTTAAATTGTACTGCTTTGGCGTGATGATTTCTTCTCGGTGGTATTATAAGTTGGTAAATTAAGATTTATTTTGCAATTAGCAATTAAGTTCTTCGCGTCATATCAGTGTTTGTTGTTCCA
>NZ_LN906597.1:2048256-2051995 GCF_001460935.1 Candidatus Ichthyocystis hellenicum
CTATCTGTAAGAGAACGTGAAAATTCTTTAGGTAGCTGCCTAACAGTATGTATTGTAGCAGTAGTAGTGACGGAATTGCTGGTAGAGTTGCTACAGTTACTGTTGCAGGAATCCCCATTAACAGGGCTACTACCAGAGCTATAGGTAATTTTTGCCATCTTGCATTCCTTTACCGTTCCATGATGGATCTGGTTGCCACTAACAACCAAAAAAATTGGCACATAAACCCTGTCTCGGCGCTTTCATTATCTTTCTCGTCGTTGCTATTCTATTATGGTAGTCCTTATCATTGATCTTGTAAGCAAAAAATTGTGCTTTTTTTCTTACAAGATTTTTATTTTTAGTTAAAAAATTAACTTTGTTAATAGTATTATTTTGTAATTGGCAATGTAGTTTATAGTTTATGTGCTTATATTTTATTACAGCGGCGCCATTATCATTATGTTTGTCTGGAATGGATTATTGAACAATTTTAGCTGGTGCCGTTTATTTTATGCCGCATGATTTTAATGAACTAATTTTCTAGGGGGATGTGAAAACAAGGTAATCAAGATTATACAATGAACGTTAATCACATACCTGTTCCCCTGCTATTCATACGTCTCACAACCATCAACCTTGTGTATGCAAGGGGGAAAAAAGAAAAAGGGTTACAAGTGGCTACTCCTACAACCTGATTATAGTTCAACGAATAGTGAAGTTGCAAAGTGTAGATGCAGCACATCTTCAAGTCCGACAGCGATGATACGTTCCGTTTTTTGATATATCATGCTGGTTTGTATTCTTTATTGTGTGTATGATGTGCAGCCATGTTTAGTACGGGATAATGCTACAAATAATTTTTTCTGCTCAATAAGATAGATTAAGTGCAACTGGGTAAATTAGAGGTTAAAATTACTGCTGGAACACGTGCTGTTGGTACTACAAGTAACCAGATTCAGTACTAACCACAACGTTCTCTCCTGTAACAAAACATGAACATTCATTCATTTCGTTACTGCCTAAATCTAACGCACATATTTGCACTTCATGTTCCTTTTTCTAGTGAAATTAAGTTTTGTTTCTCCTTTCTTAACCTATATATCTATGTCCTGAGTGTTTCTTCCCTTACCCTACTTCTATATCCTGAGTACAGAGCAAAAGATGAGACGACTATGGAAACTATACACAATCCAAACCCAACGCTACGAATAATGGTATGTAATAACTCTCCAGATATTCCATGGATTTGGATAGTATTGCTGTATACCATAATTGTAAATACTGCGAAAGCAATAGCAACAAGTAGCATTACTATTGCAAGGGAACGAATAAAACTTTCCGATTTGCTAGAATTAGATACAACAGAACCAGTATTTTTAATAATACCAACACCAGAATCACTTCTAAGACCACTGAATTTATTATCACTTCGTACACAATCAGCATCGCTATAGACGCAATCAGATGTATGGCACGGATCTTTATAACCTGCACCAAACGAAACACTTTTTTGCATAACACATCCCCTCTGCTGCTATTTTATTTACAAATACTTGCCAGTAACCTTAAAAAACAGTTTTTGAACTATTAAACAAAAAATTATAAAATAAAGACAACTAGTTCAGTGAGTTTAAGCATATTTTGCAGTAACCCACATATCTGTATGTTAGTCCTTGTACGTGATATTGTAAGTAAAAAATTGCACTTTCTTTCATATAATTTTTAATTTACATGTAAATTATTTACTAACGATACTAGAATTATTTTGCTATTCATTATTTATTTTTTAACAAAGTGCTATTGCTGGATTATAATGTACGCTTACACGGGTAGTATAAATTGCCATGTTTTTATACCAAAGCATTAGAAATAGAAAATATGAATATCTAACGCCGTAGCTATGATGGCACTTTTCTGCCAAATTTGTTTTGGGAGGTTCAGATTCAGATATATTTTATGAGTAAAATTTACGACAACTTCATTGTTGCCACCAAGTTCTTACTTAGTAAGATTTGTTAGTATAAAATTTTGTTCATATTGACGGCGTAGTGATGGGGATATTTTATAGTAATAAGTAATAAAATTTTTTGTGTTTTAAATCTATCTAATCAAGGCCATAAATAAATGTTACAACTTGTTGTGTCATAGTTTTTTAATGGAAGTATTTTTTGGGGGTTATTTTAACTATTAAAAATGAATAATATTTATTAACTATACTAATGATATTCCTATTTATATAAATCTTAAATAGCAATACCAATGTTGTGTAGAGTATGTTTTTTGATATCGGCTAATTAGCTTTAGTACTTGTTTTTATAGACAATAAATATATTACTAGAGGTTAGTAATTTGCTGTTTTTATTGATAGGATGAACTTCGCTTTTCTGGGGAATTTTTATCATTATCGTTGTGTGCTACTGTCTATAGGTAATTTTGTATTGTTTTGACATATTCAGTCTATGAAAAGAGGTAATTTGGTGATTAATTTTAATGTTACATTATGTTGTAGCTGCTGTGGTTGTTGACGGTAGTATCTAAGTATTGAAAATAATCATTTGTTAATTAATAAACGCCTACGCAGTGGTAGAACTACTATTCTCGAATTATCTCCCGCACTGAAAGAAAGAGAACGGCAGGGTAAGGGCCGTGGGCTTGGGAAAGACAAACTACTTTCCTCCTCACTTTCAGATATATCATAATTTTCAAGATGTAAATCTCGTCCCACTCCATCTAAGATCAAATTACCCTTGAGTTCTAAATACTCTTCTGCACTAAATTGAAGACTACCTCTTCGTTTACACGATCTTATAACAAAACCAATAATAAATGTAATAACAGAAAATAATAAAAGTAAACCCATCAATAAAATACCATCATCTACAGATACTGGTGTGGCAAGAAAAGTAGAAGTTTCTACCGTTGATATTGTTGTAATAATATCTTCTGTTACAGTAGCAGCCCCTGTCGTTGCAATTTCTGTTGTTGTAGTCCACGTAGATGTAAATACCTCTGCAGTTGTGGTCGCAACTTCTGTGTCTGCCGTTGTAGTTGCAACTTCCGTAGAGGCAGTAGTAACATTTACTGTAGTTGCTCCTTCAGTAGGTGCAATAGTAAGTTCTATTATTGTCGCAGATTCCGTAGTTACACCTTTAGTAGATTCAGCAGTAACTTCTGTTGTTGCAATAAATTCTGTAGTTGTGGGTGCTTCTGCAGTTGTGGTCTCAACTTCCGTGGATGCACTAGTAATTCCTAATGTTGTAGTTGCAACTTTTGTTGTAGCAATAGATTCCGTAGATGTAGGAACATCTGCAGTTGTAGTCGCAACTTCTGTAGGAGCAGTAGTAACTTTTACTGTTGTTGCTCCTTCAGTAGGTGCGATAGTAGGTTCTATTGTTGTAGCAACCCCTTTAGTAGACTCAGCAGTAACTTCTGTTGTTGCAATAAACTCTGTAGTTGTGGGTGCTTCTGCAGTTGTGGTCTCAACTTCTGTGGATGCATTAGTAATTCCTGATATTGTAGTTGCAGCTTTTGTTGTCGCAATAGATTCCGTAGTTGTAGGAACATCTGCAGTTGTAGTAGCAATTTCCGTAGAGGCAGTAGTAACTTTTACTGTAGTTGATCCTTCAGTAGATGCGATAGTAGGTTCTAGTGTTGTTGTAGATTCCGTAGTTGCACCTTTAGTAGACTCAGCAGTAACTTCTGTTGTTGCAATAAATTCCGTGGTTGTGGGTGCTTCTGCTGTTGTGGTCTCAACTTC
>NZ_LN906597.1:2052177-2064824 GCF_001460935.1 Candidatus Ichthyocystis hellenicum
AGATTCCGTAGTTGTAGGAACATCTGCAGTTGTAGTAGCAATTTCCGTAGAGGCAGTAGTAACTTTTACTGTAGTTGCTCCTTCAGTAGATGCAATAGTAGGTTCTGTTGTTTGGGCTTCAGTGGTTATAGAAACACCTGTAGTTGCAATTTCTGTTGTTGTAGTAAAGCCCAAACTAGTTTCAACTTCCAGTGCTTCTTCAATAGAAATAACCTCTCTAACTCCTAGAGGAAACATATTCATACCAAAAGTGGGAACCTGCCCAAAGATCTTTATCCCCTCCCTCCTTGCCTGTTGCACAGCTCGAGCCATAGCAGGAGTATTGAAGTAACATTCTGTCATTTGCTCTAAAGGCGCAACAATATAAATTGAAGAAGGTCTATCATCGGAAGACTGCTCTAAAACAGCATTGATAGAAGCCAAAACATTAGTCTCGGACAATTGCCGAACCATAGATTTGCCTCTCGTTGTTTGGTAAAAAACTGCCCTCAGATCCATAACCTTTGATCCAGGAGCCAACTGTCCAAGTTGGTAACCTACTCGGCTTCCCTCTACACATTCACGCAAGTTCTTAGGTAAATTTTCCTTACAAATCACACTTTCTGTGTTATGGGTCTCATCGCGGCAGAAATTACCCAACAGATCTCCATACTGACGAAAACATTTGGCAGAAGTAACAGTAATGCCTGGAAGGGGGGTTGATTCGGTAGTATTTACTCCATCAGACACAAGAGCAATGTTGACAGGCCGATATCGTCTAACTTTATTTTTTGTGGACGCAGATTTCGCCCCAGAAAAGGCAAAATTATGCTCAGGATTTTTGCAATTTTCCAGGTATCTCTTTCTACTTGAACTCCCTATAGCAGTAACAACCTCAATGGATGACAGCACCTCATCACACACTACTTCTGACAAAACAAACGGAGCAATATCTTGTGCTAGAAAAAGTTCAAGAACATCTGGTCTATTGAAACAATCTTGCTCCAGAGTAACGTTCATCGGACACAATCTCTCCCTAATCATCACTAACTGAGATAGATTAATCCTAACTTCAATATTTTTTAGTGCAGTTTCATTTCTAACTATTCCCGTCTCATTTGCTACCAACGGTGGCGCGGAAATCATCCTCTGTGAAAATATATCATTTATAGCAGAGTGGATAACACTAGATTTATGATGTTGAGGTGAGACATGAATACGAGCCGATGTTACAGTGATTTTAGATAATTGATGCTCCAAAACTTTGATAACACTGGTACAGTCGCCACTTCCCGTAATAGAACTAAAGTCACCCCATCCCGGCACTATACTGCTCATAGTAGCCAACATGCTGGATGCCGTTGAGAACCTAACATCACCCAATGAATTCAACTCATCCTGAGACCTTCTTTGCCTACGGTTAGCCTTATACATCTCCGTCAAAGGATTACCTGTATTTTCTTTCGGGGGCTCGGATGTGCCTAACTTAACAGAATTAAACTCTTTCCATTCTTGATCAGTCTCCACCAGATATTCGTGAGACTCATTGACCTCCGAAAAAACTTTAGAAAAAATATAAGAAAAAATACCCATACCAAAGCAAACACTGTAAGTTCACAGAAACAAAAATATACCCAAAGGCACATGGTACAGCAGCAATGCTCACCTCTATGCTACTTAATTCTACATTTAACTGGCATTAAATAATATGTGTGTATCATTTTTTATTGTGCGCGCACAAACCAGACCTTTGTTAATTTTCATCTAGATAATTTTTTGCTTAAAGACCATCTGTAATATTAACTATGCCTTCAGAACAACAATGTCTTATTTGGATAGAGGAAAGATAAAAAATAAGATTAGCTGATCAAGTAACATATATTGGAACAAGTACTTACTATGTGAATCACCTTTATCTCTAGGTACAAATACTAGGTAAAATTTTTTCCTACAGCAGTTAATCAAGCAATAGATAACATCTCTGCTACAAACACACCTCACCACATAAAATTATAGCTAATAATCTATGTTTTCAATGAAAGGGGGCTCTATATTTCTGTTAAGTAATTTCCTTATAAGTATTATAAATAACCTGGAATAGAATTTTATTTAAATATACGCCAACAGGAGAAAATCATCAACAATGCCTGCAATTTAATTGAGTAAAAAATAGAAGACAAGAAAAAATTGGCTTCCTAACAGTCACAACAAACTACAGTTAAGTAAAAGTAATGTTCCTTAGCAGGAAAACGAGTATCAGAAAAAATAAATCCAACTTGCGTTAGACTGATATAATACAAAAACCGCAGGCATGAAACAAACTGTTCGAGGCCGCTGCCGCAAAACATTTAAGACAAATATAGCAATAGCATATCTGGTGCTGCCAAAGAAATAAAAGGAGTATTTAGCGGCAACAGAACTTGCCTTGCTATGGATAAGCATTGCCAAACAAAATACCATTTTACATTATCTATTTAACTGCCGTATCATCACCCTCAGACAAGGGAAAATAACCCGGGACCAAAATATTATCTTTATTACAAACGCATAATTTATGGTTTCATTATATTTATTTAACCTCTTTACAACTAAATAAATCCCTTTGCTCCCGCTGGTTTATGATTTATACTAGTGTAGTGGCATATGATTTACTCATGTTTGCAACTTACTGCTTCCCTTAGCCTCTCCGATACATCCGTGATTACCGATACTTATCTGATCAACTCCGATACCGCCGAATTTGGTCATCAATTGCCCAAAGAAAAATCTAAGTCCGTGTTAGAAAATATATACCCTGAAGAAACAGTACCAGAAAACAAGAAAAGACCTTACCGAATTGAGAAACAAACCTTCACTAGAAGCTTACATTACACTAATTGTAATTCAAACAATTTGCCATTTTCCGTAATAATGCCACGCACAAAACAAACTTATCTCAACCGACGAAAGATAAACTTATCCCCCAAAGAATTACGAGCGGGGAAACTACTCTTCACCAAAAACAGATATGATAATAATCTTAACTCTAGCACCTTCCCTTCTTCCATGCTGATATCAGAAGAACTCCAAACCAAAATTAACCAACTAAAAATGATGTCAACAAGCCCCCAAAAGAGAAAGGAACTAATATTACTCAAGGCTTACAAAAAAACATATCAGATTGACATACATCTAGCACAACAGAGAGATTTTCTATTTCCTCATTTAGCTGATTTGGAATATATTTCTGAGTTTTTTGATCACATACTAAGCACAGATTGGAACCAAGGAAATACAACATTGCTGCAGATAAAACAGCAGCAGCAGCTGTGCAAAAAAATTTTTGAATCCCGTAAAGACCTCGAATTATTTGCGCCGGACTGGAACAAAATTGATGAAGAACTGGAGGAACAAGCCAAAAGAACAACAATCTCATCCAGAGCTTGTAATGAAGACCTAGCACAAATAATTAAAACCCACTGTATGATTGGTATATCAAATCTTCGAGATAGTAGAAAAGCGGCAGCAAAAAATGCACTAGATATTAGACAAAACTTACTCCTGATAATCGACCACTTTCACAATAACCCCAAAATGCTGGCTCAAACCTTCTTTAAAATTAACACTTCACTAACATCAAAAAACAACTACGTTTTAGCAAAAAAGTTGAACTCCCTTATAGTAAAGCTAGGACATCAAAAATCAGAAAAAAATCAAGTTATTGTGTATACATCATCCGCGCTCTTACTGCCCAAACTCAAATCTTTGCAAAACACAATCTCTCAGCAAGAAAAGTTAAACTCAAGCAAAGGTTTCGCCCGTACATGTAGAGCCGTAATTTCAATTGTAGCCGCACTAGAAGACCAATGTACAAACCAAGGACTCAAACTCACCACCAACTTCGATGATCAAGAGATTAACCCTGAACTAGGATGTGACCTAGAAGAACTACATAACTGCAAACAGGAAGCAATGAACGCTAATTTATATTATGAGTTAAGAGAAACAGCCTGGTGGAATTGGGGTAAAATCTTACTGGATATGCTGCTTGACACATTGCCACTAGACCCCCCCTTGAGAGAAGGATTACTAGAGGATGCAATAGATTCTTGTGAAGACAACACCGCAACAAATTGCCCTCTAGAAAAGCTAGCAATTATTGTCAATCAAGTACTAAAGCTTCAGCATAACACCACTTCTGAAGTCTGTGAAACCACCCTGAGTAAATGTATAACAGCTCTGGAAAGCAAGCTGCGCCATACAAAAAGAGCTCAAGAAAAAAACACCTCACCCTCTTGGAGTGAAAGCTTTGGCCAGAGCTTTATAGGAAGAACAGTATTGCATTACCTTCACTCAACGAGTGCAATAACAAATGTATTTGGTACCGTATCAAGAGCACAAGCAGAAAGAACAAAACTTCAGGCCTACAGATCACACTTCCATAAAAACCTAGATGCCCTACAATCAATGCTCCCACCTAACTTGTCAAATAAAGTTGAGATCTTAGTTAAAAACCCAGATTGGGATCAAGCTAAAAAAGAAGTACAGAGATTTGTTGATTGGAATGTAAACTTAGACAAAAAATTAGCCCAGAATGAAAAAGAAGTTAATAATTCAAACGCCATTACTACAAGTCATTAATAAGAAAACTAGAACTAATTTTTAATTCTAATAAGATGCTAGACAATAAATTTATATCTAATTTAAATTTTCTAAATGATTTACTTACAAAGATATTTATAGAAGTGAAATCTTGCCCTATATTACATGCGGGAAAAATATTTTTTCCAGGAGAACATACAGCAAAATCACTATCTAAATACATTTTATCAGATATGTACAGAGTACCTACCAAAATTCATAGAAAGCTTACCCTTCATAAACACACTAAAGATAATATGTCAGAAAGTAATTATGAAAAAAGTTCTGAAGCTAATATTCATGATAGTATGAAAACATCATTATTAAAAAAACCACTTATTCCACAAAAAAAATTGAAATGGGACAATGATCCTGTATCACCTCTCTATATATACAAATTAGCTTTATCAAAAATTGATATTGACAAAAGTGATTTTGAATGTTCCTTCATAGATAAAGCAAAGCACTATTACTCCGTAATAAAACATCTTATTAGTAAAAAAGAAAAAATAAATATTGATCTTTCTATAACGTATAACAATGTCAAAAATTATATTTTGGAAACATTTTATCCTTTTCTAAAGGAGATTGAAGAAGAAACAATATCAAAAATAAAACTAACTAATGGCATGACCATAGATGAGTTAAGATTATCCTGCGCATCAAATGAAGAGTTTTTAGATAGATTACGTGAATTTTGTAATAAAGTTATCATTAGCATTAAAAATCGTAGCAATAACGCATTAATAGATCTAATACAGTACTGTATACCTTTAGGAACAGAAATATCAAAAAAAATACGGATGAAGAAAGAAAGAAAAAACTTATTTCTTAATGAAATGGAAAACCTGTTAATTACAAACATTTCAAATATGCCAAAAGCAATTGCAGACTCGATCAAATTAGTACATCACGTCGATATTATCAATGGATGTTTCTCTAATTTTTATGATATCTATGTCGACAATAAATCGCTACTAAAGGCTAAGCTAATATTTGATACTGTACCCCTAAAAGTGATTAACGACCCCTTGTTGAGTGAATCAGTAGATAAAATTTCCTTAGATATGATTGATAAAATTAAAAAACAAAATATAAATATAATAAGAATAAGCAGGAAAAGTATTATAAATAGCAATTTAATTTGTAGTAAATTATCTATATACAACTATGTAAAAAAATTAGTAAAACAAGAATTACTTACTCTTAAAGATAATATAAGTGATCCTATTTTAACCATACGAAACAATAAAATTGAAGCCGCAGATCAAAAAACAATGGATGAGGTATTTGATAAACTTGGATCAGACCTAACTGAAACAGCTATAATATCATACAATAAATTATTCGTTAGAAGATACAAATCAAAAGCGGGAAATAAAAAACTATAATTTTTATCATCAGTAATCAACTCCATATAATTTACTTTCGCCAAAACTACTACCAGTATACAATTGGGGGCTTACTTGAAGTAAATTATCATCTAGGTTTTTATCATATGTATCCATATCATTTTAGTAATAATTTTACGAGTAGTAACATTGATGATAATAAAAATATTAAAAATGATATTCATTATAGCACTACTGAAGATGTATGTTATGAAGACAAGCACAAAAGTAATAATTATGGATTTAATCATTGTATGGTAGTTATACCAAAAGATGATGACCCTCACATTTTAAGTTTTTGTACTCATGACTCATCATACCAAGATAATAATAATGAAGAAGATTTATTGCCTCCTGATATATTTAAATTGACTAAATTAGATGAACCTAATCTATCATCTAAACAACCATATGAATTTAATACCTTAAAACGCCAATACATTGAAGATGAATCCATATTAATAGAACAAAATCCAAAAAGAATAGACCTTAAAAAAAATACAGGAGAGATAACAACAGCTTCAAATTCGAAAAATATAGGACAAACAAAAAAATATTTACCTACCTCTAAAACACTAGAGTGGCCGATAATTAAAAAAGAGGTACGTACAAAGTTACATCGTTGTTATGTTAGAGAAATCATGTATGCAGAAAAAAATTGCAGCGCCTTGACTTTAACTTCCAGAAAACATACTACTGAAAAAAACACATTAACTGACAATGAACCGCAGTCAATAACACAAAACCTAAGAAGAGTAGAACATGAAAAAATATCGATCAACAAAAATGAGAATAAAAAAAATATAAGGCTAAGGTCTTATCATCACATCAATTTGTGGCATACAAAATCTAACTCAATAATAGTGTACATAGATGCCATTAAAAAAATAGGCATAGATACTAACGGATTATTTAAAAGTCGTGTATTAGAAAAAATATGTAAAACTCTTGAAAGAAGAAATTTATTAAAATCTCATATTGACCTTTCTAAAACTTATTCAAACATGCGCAAATATGTCTTAGATAAGATATCTTCATTACTTGAAGATGGTACAGTTGATTCTGGTATATTGATAACTCCTAGAATGTCTGTTTCAGATCTACGATCAAGTTTCATATCAAATGGTATGTTTTTTAAAAAATTACGAGATCTTTGCGAAAAAGTTAAAAAGGATATACGAGTAACCCCTAATAATAATTTGTCACATATATTTCAAAGTTACATTATTTTAAATAATAGTAGTTACTTAAAGTCAACTAAACACGATATTAGATTTCATCCCCAAAAGCATAGATTTATCCCTGATCTAAAGGAATTAATTATAGATACGGTATCCAATTTACCCAACAGCATCATTTCCGAAATTGAAAAGATTGACCCTAAAAACATTGTTAATTATTTGTTTTCAGATGTACATGGTGTATTAGTATCAAAATCATCGATAAAAAATATGAAACTATTATTTACTCCCAATAGACACGAATTTGAATTTGCAAATAAAAGATTTGATGATAATTTAAATTCGTTCAATAAGTTACTAGAAAAAATAGCAAATATAGTAAGAAAATTTTGTATATTTCACGACGGGGTTTTTTTGCCAGATGAGTCTATGGTAGAACAACTATCTAAGTACCTATTGTCAGACATGTATGGCGTATCTTCCAAATTTCATAAAAAACTTAAATTACTCGGTAAAAATATACCAAACCCTCGAGAATCAATTGACAATGTTGACTTGAAGAGAAATTATACAAAAGACGTGACAACATCAGTTACAAGAAACACTGATCCATCAGAACAAAAAACAATGATAAAAGAATTTGGTATAAAACCGTATCGTAAAATTAACTTACTTTCTGCAGGTAATACATCAAATATATATGAAAGTGCCATTAAAAAAATTAGTATAGATAATAATTTATGGTTTAGGGATAGTGTATTAGAAGAATTAGGAGCTTATATTACAAGTAGGGGATTCGCAAAGTCATCCCTTGATCTCTCCAAAACATATTCAAATGTGCGCAAATATGTTTTAGACAAAATTTCCCCATACATTAATAATGCCTTAACCACTACAGATGTATTGATAACTGGCGGGATGTCTTTATCGAACTTAGCATATAATTTCGCATCAAATAATCATTTCTTTGAAAAATTAAGTAAAAACTGTGAAGAAGCTGTAAAAAATATAAATTTAGTTCCTAGTAATTATTTCTCAAGCATTATTCAAAGTCATATTTATTTTGATTCATCTGAACGTTTACTAATTAGCAAGAGAAATAAATTATGCACGGCAACAAAATTACTAATTATAGAAACAATATCTAATTTGCCGAATAATATTATCCATGAGCTCAAAAAATTTAATCCAAATGAGATCTCTGATGGATTATTTGTAAATATACACAATATACATTTACAAAAATCATTAATAAGAAAACTAGAACTAATTTTTAATTCTAACAAGCTACCAGATGATAAATTTATATCTAATTTAAATTTCCTCAATAATTTACTTACAAAGATATTTATAGAAGTAGAATCTCACTCGGTATTACATGAGGGAAAGATATTCTTTCCAGGAGAACATACAGCAAAATTACTATCTAAATACCTTTTATCAGATATGTACAGCGTATCTGCCAAAATTCATAAAAAACTTACCATTCATAAAAACATTAAAGATAATATGTCAGAAAGTAATTATGAAAAAAGTTCTGAAACTAATATTCATGATAATGTTAGACTATCCTCATTATTAAAAAAACCACTACTTATTCCACAAAAAAAACTGAACTGGAACCATAATCCCATATCACCTCTCTATATATACAAATTAGCTTTATCAAGAATTGATATTGACAAAAATAATTTTAAATCTTCCTTCATAGATAAATCAAAGCACTATCACTTTGTAATAAAACATCTTGTTAGTAAAAAAGAAAAAATCAATATTGATCTTTCTATAACGTATAACAATGTTAAAAATTATATTTTGGAAACATTTTCCCCTTTTCTGAAAGAGATTGAAGAAGAAACTAGATCAAAAATAAAACTAACTAATGGCATGACCATAGATGAATTAAGGTTATCTTACGCATTAAATGAAGAGTTTTTAGATAAATTGCGTGAATTTTGTAATAAAGTTATCATTAGCATTAAAAACCGTAGCAATAATACATTAATAGATCTAATACAGTACTGTATACCTTTAGGAGCAGAAATATCAAAAAAAATATGGATGAAAAAAGAAAGAAAAAATTTATTTCTTAATGAAATGGAAAACCTATTAATTACAAACATTTCAAATATGCCAAAAATAATTTCAGAATCAATCAAATTAGTACCTCATGTCGATATTATCAATGGATGTTTCTCTAATTTTTATGATATGTATGTTGACAATGAATCGCTACTAAAGGCTAAAATGATATTTGATACTATACCCCTAAAAGTGATTAATGATCCCTTGTTGAGTGAATCAGTAGATAAAATTTCCTTAGATATGATTGATAAAATTAGAAAACAAAATATTATAAGAATAAGAGGTAGAGGGATTATAAATAGAAATTTAATTTGTGGCAAACTACCTATATACAACTATATAAAAAAATTGGTAGAAAAAGAGTTTCCTACCCTTAAAGATAAGATAAGTGATCCTATTTTAACTATACGAAACAATAAAATTGAAACCGCAGATCAAAAAACAAGGGATGAGATATTTGATAAACTTGGATCAGACCTAATTGAAACAACTGTAATATCATACAATAGGTTATTCGTTAAAAAACACAAATCAAAAGTGAGAACTAAAAAATTATGATTATCGTGACTTTATATATTTAAATAAAATCTTAGATTACATGATTATTCGTAATCAATTCCATAGAATTTAGTTCCGCCAAAACTAGTACCAGTGTACAATGGGATAATGACTTGAAGTAAATTATCACCCAGGTTTTGTCATATGTATTCATATAATTTGAGCAATAATTTTACTAGTAGTAATATTGATGATATTAAAAATGATACCCATGATAGTACTACTGAACATTCATGTTATGAAAACCTGCACAAAATTAACAACCATGGATTTAATCATTGCATAGGAATTATGCCAAAAGGAGAGCACCCTCACCTTTTAAATTTTTGTGCTCATGACACATCATACCGAGATAATAATCATGAAGAAGATTTGTTGCCTCCCGATATATTTAAATTGAATAAATTAGATGAGCCTAATTTATTACCTACATCTAGCGCTTTAAAACGTCAATACATTGAAGATGACTACATGTTAATAGAACCAAATCCAAAAAGAATAGACCTTAAGAAAAATACAGGAGAAATGATAACAGCTTCAAATTTGAAAAATATAGGACAAACAAAAAAATATTCACCTAAATCTGAAACACTTGGGTGTCGTTTGGGAACTTCTTTTTGTCGTCTGAAGTTAGAGATTTGCTCTTTAATGTACACTAAATCTTGCTTTGATAATGAAAAAACTTTAAGCCCAATTAGTAACTATTATTTGCCGAATATTAATGTTACCAGTCTGTTAGTTGATGCTTTGGGTAATTCGGGCTTAGGTTCATCTTTGCCTCTGCCATTGTCTGCTGATTGCTGTTCTGGTGCGAGTGATAGGAAATTTGGTATTGCAAAACGGTATATATCAGATTTTATTAGTAGTTCGTGTTTAATTAATTTATCTCTTTCACCGGGACTTTTTTATCTAAAGGGTTGCAAGAGTAGAATTCATCATCTTATTAAAGGTATCGGTTTGATAGAGTTGCGTCGTTCTATTATTAAAACAGGAGTAGAGTTTTCTACGGTTTATAATATCAGAGATTCCTATAAATACTGTGGTGATGATTATAGGCATCATATTGTGATCAACAAATACTGTGATAATATTAGCGATTATATAGTTGATACTAGTGTTAATAAACATGTATCTACAATATCAAATACATCTACGGTAGATAGTATTGACGATGATTCCTATGTAATGTTGTTGTTGCCTTGCGCAGTAGTTTTGTTGTTTTCATTTATTATTGTTTTCAATTTATTAAAGCGTAGGTATTGCAGGTCTGGTATTAATGGAAAATTAAGTAACTGAAGTTGTCTGTTTTAATTTTTGGTTTTCAAGTCCTTCGTAATTTTATACCAACAGGGGGGTATTGTAGCAGATACAATTGTTTCTGGTTACGGGAAACATTTTCATCTTGCTTATTTGATCATTGTAGTCTACATGGAAATGTTTGGGGTTCTTCCTGTTCTTTTTGAGTTTTATAATAGACTGTACAGACAAGGGTGGTAGAACACGGGATGTATAAGACAATTACAATATGGTATTGTTTGTAGTATTTGTCATTGTTGATCTAGGGAAGTGGTAGGGATTGTTATCTTATGTTTTAATAAATTACCAAGTATCACTCATGGGATTATGGTGCTAATTTTTACGCTTGTGTGACGTTTTTAATTTTTTCACATACGCTTATTTTCACTGATCTTATTTTTACGTAATTGCCTATGTTAAGGTGAAGCAGTGCCGTTTTGTCTTAGAATTATTCTTTCTATGGAGATATGTAGACATTTTTTAGGAAGCTTACAATTCCTAGTATATATGAAATTATGGTTCTTTATCCTATTTTAAGAAAATTTTTTGCCAAACAATATATGTTTGTATGTCTCTGTGGTAATTTTATATTTTCGAGTGCCGTACTAACGGTAGATCTCGTGTCCTCTAGAATAGTTCGTCGTTTTGGTAGTTGCTGACGTTTCTGAAAAATAATCGCTAGTTTCCTAGTTTCTTAATTTTCACAATTTTGGTATCCAGAATTGTATCTGTTTTTAGTTTTTCTATCTTTATTGAGCACAATAATTTCTTTTGGCAAATCTGATTATATTGTTGTTGGAATTAAAAATTATACTCGCAAATTGATTGCACTATCATGCCTTTCATAATTTTATTAATAATAATTATTATCGTACTTTAATAAATTAATATTCCAACTTTTGTGATATGAATTCATAAATTTTAATCATTATATTTGTTAATAAATATGCCAATCTAGAAATGATTATGATGATTTTGTCTTGCTGCATTATAAATACGGTCTAAATTTACACCTATTTGTATTAGAAAATGATATTTTTTCATACTTTAAATATAGAATAACAAAATTAAGTTGTAAATTTTAATCAAGCAATTACAATTATTATGTATATTTTTATTTCCTGACAACATGTTTTTAGGTCGCAATATCTGAATTTCATGAAAATTATACCAATTTGTATTGGAGAAAAAAATATAAATTGCAATAAATTGTTTGTACGTGTGATTGAGATAATTATTAATTTTATTGATACACAGTTAATAATCTATGTATTGTAGATGATATATAATAAAAACGTAGTACAAATGCAAATGGTGGAGGTAAAAAATGTTAGCTTTAGCCAATAGCGGGTGCTTAACAGGTGGTTGTGATTTAGGCGACACATGTGACCGTGATGGCATAGTATCGGGTGAATGTTCTTCAGTTATTTATGCAGAAGAATGTAAATTACCTGAGTCAGGATTATCACTATCTGGAATAATAAAACTTAAACGTCTTATATTTCCTTTGTTTATGCTTAGCATGATAGATTCTTCT
>NZ_LN906597.1:2065286-2149384 GCF_001460935.1 Candidatus Ichthyocystis hellenicum
ATACCGCAATATCACGAACGTATACAAGAACTGTGGGATAGGATCAGAATACCTTAATATGTCTTCTGTATATTGCAAAAGTATTAATAAATATATTATCGGAATGGCCCCAGATAACGATATAATAGTTGATGGGTGGCCAGTGGAGGTAATATTACTGTTCTGCTCGTTAATTTTATTTTTAGGGATTGTTGTTGATTTTGTTTTAGGAAAGTGTAGGAGTAGTAGGCGGATGCAATCATAAATGATAATAAGGCAACCAAATTTCAATTGGTCACTGTGCTCGTATTTCATTGAGTAAACGTTTTGTGATGCCAGCAAAAATTGATTGCTGGCATCACTTTATATTGACATCAGTACTATGGGAGTTTCGATGTTGTTATGTTTTTGCCTTATTTGTGAATGCATGCCTAAATTTAAGTCTATATTATCATTTCTATTCCATGTGGTGTTAGATTTATTATCGTGATAATTTAATGTACTATGTTGAATAGGCTGGAATTTTAAAACGTTTATGAGAGTTTATGAAAAATTATAATTTGAAAATATTAAATATTAAATATTAAATATTAAATCTTATTTATTTATATGTGTGTGTATGTATTGTGCCCGTATTTAGTACCCAACTGTTACTCAATGTTGTTACTTAAGTAATTTAAAGTAACTATTTTTTGCAGTTGCTGCGAAAACAATATTTACTTTGTTTATGCTAAAATGAAATGATATGTAACTTTTAACTGTTTTTTATTGTTTTTTTCATCAGATTTTCCCCTTCTAACTTTCATGATGGACAGATTGATAGGTTTGCACCCTAGTAGAATTTAATCTTATAAAATTATCTTATAAAGTTAAATATAAAAAATCTCAAATATGTTAATTAATATTTCATTTATTGCGAGGTATATGCGGTATACAATTTCTGGCTGTACAATCAATTTTATAGAAACTGGTCATGATTACTATTGGTAAATTTCAAGCGGATGTTTGTGGCCATTATTATGTTTGCACCAAAGAAATTATAGAGGTAGATGAAAGTTCATCCTCTGTGTGTGTAGTAGAAAAAAATAAATTTTCAGCTTCAGACCCATTATTATCATTGACTAATGTTGGAATGTTTAAAAAAATCATGTTGTTCTTAACTTTGGTTAACATGGCAGATTTTTCTCAAGGGTTTGAAACAAGGGTGTGTGAGATGAAAAGAGGACTTTGCTCTTTAATTTATCTCAAGGGTTGCATTGAAGATGCAAAATCAAGAAGAGATTATTCTTTCTATGATTTTAATCTTACTGAAATATTTCTTGATGTGGTTCACAAGTCAAATTTGAGTTCATTTTTGCCTCTGCCATTATTTATTGATAATTACACTGACCAGCATGACAGTAGATTTTCTTTTGCACAATTTGCATTGAAAGATATTTTGCCTGTCTTGTGTTTGGATCCTATTGATGGTTCCCAGCGTTGTGTCTATAGTGAATTATCTAGTAGACTTGGACATAGTTATACCAAGTCAGTAATAGATAAATATACAATTTCTCGTATTAAAAATATTCGTTGTAGCGATGAATCTGAATACCGTTCTGTGATTGACCAATATTGTAAAAATATTAGCGAATATATTGTTGATGTAGCTCCAAATGTTGTTACGCCAGTTATTGAATTGGTTTTCATGTCGACAACTACTAGTGACGGTATTTCAAATGTTACTAATGGTCAGTATAAAACTACTAGAAACTTTACTGTAGGTTTTGATTCGCATAACAGTGGTGGGTTATTATCACTGGTTTTTTCTTGTGCAGTGATTTTATTTTTAGTTGCTGTTGTTTGTGTTGCGTTTAATTCAGTAAAGCGTGTGGCATCCCGTTGTAGTATGAATCGTAGGTCGTATCTAGGGTCAGTACGTTATATCATAGGAGGAAGAAGAGTTAATGCCGAAGGAGAAAGTGATGATGGGGGGTATGTGTATTTGGAAAATTTGATTTGATTATCGTGGTTAGTTAGTCATTAATTATTTTGTTGATGTAAATGTTGATGTCACAATTAAGATATAAACGCTTCCAGTTTAAGGCAACATGTTTTGTGTCGTGGCTTCTAAAGTTATTTTCAACATTTCAGTTTAATTGTGACTATATGTATCATCCAATATAAATATTAAGTTACTGTTTGTATATAAAATGGTGCTATTAATACTGTTGCTTAAAAATTAATAATCTCCATATTTTAAATTGCATAAAATGCTCACTAGCTTGTAGTATAAATGTGAAGGGTAAAGGTAAAAATGTTTATTAATAGCAAATGTTTAACAGATGGTTGCAATTTTGTGGAGATATGTGACAATGAAGTTGAAGTTTCTGATGAATGTTTGTCAGTTGTGTATGTAGGAGAAAAAAATAAAGTTTCCTCATCAGTTCTATCCTTAGCTAAGTTTAGAATATTTAATAATCTCACATTTCTTTTAACTGTTCTTAGTATGGCAGGTTTTTCTCAAGGGTTGGAACGCACGTTTTGATACATGTGTGTCAATGAAATATCAAGATATTATTAATTAATTAGAATTAATGCATATCTTAATAATCATAAATATACAAATAAATCATGTTTCCTTTCTTTAGGTTTAGTTAGCACGATATACTTCTATATGATTTATGAATGTATTTTTTTACCATATAAACCATATAAAATTTCATGATTGAATTCAACCTATGAGATTGGGATTCTTTCTATAGTGTAATCCTTCTTTTTAAGAAGGTAGTTTTTTACTAATAGGTGATGATTGTTGCCCAAATAAAGTTTTTTATCTGCAGCCGTTATTATTTGTATTACACTTATCACTTGGTTGATTGTTGCAATAGATATTTATATTTTTTAATGCGTTGGTAAATGAAGATTATAATATGAAGGTAGTGGGGGTATTGGTATAACTGCAATTTAATCTGTGACAACAATTTTATTGTTCATGTTTACTGCTGTTGTCATCATACACTTGGGGTTGTAACATAATTCATATTACTTAGTGCAATGAATTGAGGAATACTTATAGGTCTGTTATTTAATTATCATTATTGATTCAGACACGTCGGACACTTTTAAACTCTTCTTATGAACTAACTGTTGCATCTAGTTGATCGATGCTTACATGTATAATTTCGGATTAGTTTCAGGTATAAAATTTGATTATTACCCTCTCTACGTGAAGTTACATTATTGCATGCTTTAATCAGATTTATCATCAATCAGTACGTGTTTGTATACTTTGCGGATTAATTTAATAATTTGTGTACTTACAATAAAAAAGTATGATGTTTTTATATTTTTATGTGGATTTGTTTTTATGGGATGACTTTGCGGTAGATTTATCTGTTTGAGCTAGGTTTTATATTGTTGAACATCATTATGGGGAAATACTTACAGCTCTAGATGTCACTTATTTATAAGGATTAATTATATCTAGATATATTAAGATTATTTTTATCATATGGATATGGTTGTTGTAACTTGATATAGATACAAAGATTATGCTTTTGTTATTAATACAAATGAAATAAAGTATTTAATAAACAAGTTTTATTCCTATTGAAGTTATAGTAGTGCATTTATAGTTTAATTAACGTATACTCGTATATTGTTTCTACATCTGATTCATAGTTTTATTTTATGTTATGATTTTATTTCCACTTGAATTATGGACCTCAATTAAATAGACAAATAATATATTTATTTTTGTTGCTACATCATAAAAAGATGAAGTTAGTTTATATTGCCAGTATTAGGGAGCTATTATTTTTTGATGTAGTTGATGTAGTTGATGTAGTTGATGTAGTTGATGTAGTTGATGTAGTTGATGTAGTTGATGTAGTTGATGTAGTTGATGTAGTAGTATTAGAATGTTGTTTGACGAATAATCATATACAACACAAAATTTTTAGCTTCACATATAGTAAGTAAATTTACTGTCTTAAGTAAATACTAACATGTTAGATTATGACGGATAAAGGTAAGCATAAATTTTTTAAGCTTGCAGCATAGTGTTATCCTCGATTCCGATTCCTACATTTCTACTTAAGCAATAATTACGATTGATTTTGTTGTTAACAATTTTAATAATTAAATTGATCATTATATATGATCCTAAATTACAAAAGAAACGGCTTATTTTCGACTTATTTCTATGAATTTCTAAGGTGTTTGTCAAAGATACTAATGTGGGGGTAGGAGGGGATTATTGTGATTGCTCTTTGCAATTTGTAGATACGAGGTAAATTTACGTCTATTTCCATAAATATTATCGTTATACGCTGTTAATAGTGTTTAACAAAATTGAATTACAAGTAGTTTAACAATGAATTTTAGGTACGCACAGGTATTATGTCATGTCTGCCCAGGGCATATGTGCTTCCCAGATTACAACATCCGAAGCTGATTTTAATCTATAATGGGAAATTATAGCAGTTTGTAATACATAACAGTTTGTAATACATAAAAAAACCCTAAATTTTAAATAATTATATGGATTTAATTAAATAATTAACATCATAGCAGTCCGGTTAGAAATTATTATTTCTTTGTATAACATATGCAATGGCTTGTAATCTAATTACAAAGGCGTAACATGATTGCTAATATAAAGTGTTTAACAGACGGTTGCAATCCGTATGATAAATATGAAAATGAGGATATGGATGCTGAGGCTGTGGAATGTTCTTCAGTTATATGCGTAAGAGAAAAAAACAAATCATCAAATTCTAGACTTCTATTACCTAAAATTGGAAAATTTAAAAATATCATATTGCCGTTAACTATTTTTAACATGATAGATTTTTCCAATGGGTTAGGAACAAGATGGTGTGATCTAAAATTAAGTCTGTGTGCTTTGGTATATGCTAAGGAGTGTTTTGATAGTTTAAAATCGAGATTCAATATTTCTCTTCCTAATGTTAATGTTACTGAAATATTTATTGATGCGTTGAGTAAGTCAAATTTTAGTTTGTCTTCATCTTTGCCATTGTCTATTTACAACCACACTGATATCAATGATCCTAGATTGCCGTATGTATTACATTATGTAAGATCTGCTTTTTATGATCTCAATCCATATAAAAAAATCAAACATGTTTATAGTGATGTTTATAGTAGTCATGGACTTAGATATTTTTACACTGATTCATTAGTTAAGTACCAAACAGTTTCCAAGATCACAGACACAGATAACAATTGCGGCATGGGGTCAAACTATCATGATATGGCATCTAAATATTGTAAAAATATTGATGAATATATTTATGGCATGGGGCCAGAAAATTTGCCTCCATTAACCAATGATCTTGAAACATTTACCGTCCAGACAGTTATCAACTCTAGTGTTACAACTATTGATCCTACAAAGTCCACAACTTTTATGTCATTGTTGGCCAATGATTCTAGTTTCAATGGTGGTATGAGCGCAGAATTCGTGGTAATAATTGTGCTGTCTTTCTCATTAGTTTTTCTTTTGGGTGTTTTTGTTGTTAGATTTGTTTTAGGAAAGCGTAGAAAATATAAGGCTCGTATAAGGAATCCAGTAAATCAGATGGAAATGGGTGCTATGCTAGCAGATAGAGTTCGTGTTGCTGAAGTTAACAATGCTGAAGTTAACAATGCTGAAGTTAACAATGCTGTAGGGAATTTAGGAGATAGAAACATCTATTGGACAAATTGGATTTGAGTTATCCCAAACGATTATTTAATTTTTATTACCCACCATAATCGGCTAATCGTAGTTACAAGAATTAATTTTTACTTTGTTGTTAGTGCTGAGTATGTTCTATTCTTATTTTTGAGAAGTGCTGTACTTTAAATTATAGCGCCATGTAGTTCATGTGATATCAGATACTTTGTTTAATTTGGATTATATTTATTTAATTATAAGGTATAAAGCGATACATTCGAGTATTTTTATATTGATTACTTGACAACTAAAATAAACTTACTTTGTTTCTTAGTATTATGTAATTATGAGTAATGATAGGGGGCAGTAGGTATTTTTTATATTTTTTTTGTGTATCCCTATCTAGTTATTAGGAACAGTACGGTTAAGATTAAAACTTTGTTCATTAATAATGTGTCAATTAATTATTTGATAATTAGAGGTCTATAACTATCCTTATGATGTTTACTGTCATTCGCGTTATCGGCGTTATCGCAATTATCCATATACAAAAACAAAAAATTAATCAAGGATCTAACTGATCCAACACATCATTAAACATTACTCTAACATAAATTTATCAGAGCAAGAGGAAAATTTATTATGTTAATTGATCGTGCTTTTGTAATTACCAATCATCACAGTATAACCACAGTAGTCATAGATACTAATATGTCATCAGATTTATTACCATGTATTGTGTGGTAAATTCCCAAGCAATTCCTAAAGACCAAAAAATACATATAAGAACTGCTATATAAGATAAGATATATAAATTGTGAATTTTGTAAATTTATTAGTAATTGTATTAATTACTGAAATTAAATACTATCCCAGTAATACTTCCATAAATACATAAATTTTATCTTGAGGTTTTATTATAAATATATGTGATCAACATTATTTTTATCTTAACTATATCTATGATTATTTTTAATTTTTCATGATGATATTTACAGATTATAAGATGAGAAGAAAAAACTTTTGACAAATATTATAGACATCAAAAAAGGTAAGATCATGAAGTAACAAGTATAGTAATATTTGTTTTGTCATTAATAATTAATGAGTAGGCCTTAATACATTCATGTTAATACAATTACCCTGATCTTGCGATTATTTATGGTTATGATCGCAAAATAGATTTTATAGGTAAAGTTTTGTGGGGGAGTGTAATGTTTGCCAATAATGTTGTAGATTATGTAAAGAATTGCGATTCTTATGGTAATCTTGTTTGTGACAATATGGTTGTAGGATCTGGTGAGGGTTCTTCAGTTGTTTGTGTAGAAGAAGTAGATGAGTTGTCTGCTTCCTATAGTTCAAAAAATTATAATTATCGTTCATTAACTCAACTTAGAAACCTTATGTTGCCATTAGTAATGCTTAACATGGTAGGTTTTTCAAATGGTTTGGGAACTTCTTTTTGTCGTCTGAAGTTAGAGATTTGCTCTTTAATGTACACTAAATCTTGCTTTGATAATGAAAAAACTTTAAGCCCAATTAGTAACTATTATTTGCCGAATATTAATGTTACAGAAGATCTTGTATAGAAATTGTTTGAAAATAAATTGAGTATGACATTGATAATGTTGGTTTTATTTTTTGTGGTTAATTACACTAATATCTTGATTTAAAAAAGTAATTTTATACGAGTAATTATTCGTAAAATAAGTAATCGTAAAATAAGTAATAATTCATTAAATGATAAATCTACCTATGATACAGTTTCTCAAGTTAATTTTTACAGTAAGAGTAATGTTTAATAACAACAGTAAGTATTTGTCTTATTCAGAATGCGTCAATTCTGAATTTCAATTGGATAATGAATTTATAGAAGATATTGAATGTACAACCGTTGAGACTGTCACGTAGATGATTTAAAATAATTGTCTATCATAGATCTTCACTTGGAAAATTTTTTAGTTCTATATTAGTATACCCATTAGGTATACTTAGTAGCTTGAAAGACGCTAACGGATCCCAAACAAGATGGGGGTATTGTACGCCATCTTCACTTAATATGTGGCTTGATTTATATTAAAAAGTCAGATAATGCAATCAGAAGTTTGATTGATAAATCCATTGTTACATCTGAGATATAATTTGGGAAGTTCATTATTGAAAAAAGTATCACTTTAATTATTGTTTCTGACGATGTTGCGGGTCAATCATATTCAATCCCCAGGTTAGTTCAATCTCACTGTCTTAAATTATTATCTAACTAAAGCTATTTAAGATCCGTAAAATACGATGAAGGTTATGTTTATTGCTCCAGTAACGTTATTGGTAAATTTTGTGAACAAGAAAATTATAAATACTGAAGTTCCTGAAAGGTGTTATCCTAATTTGCATTTTTATGTAGATAATATTATATCTTCGTCAACGATGTTATCAGATGTTATTAATGCAACAATTCCTTTAACAACAATTGTAACAAAAAAAGCAGTTTCTGATTATCCAGGTAAAAACGTATTATTATTATGTTGTCGGTATTTTTATTTTTTATTTTTTTTCTGTAATGTCTTTTGCTTTATACAGGCATTGCACTTATAAAAAATGTCAACAACCACAAATCGTAGTTCAATCTAGTGATAATAATGAAGAAGTAGGTTAACTTGTATAGACAATTAATATAACCTGAACTAGGTTCGGTTATCACTACAAAGTCCAGAGCTTATATTTTTAATTTGGTATGTCTTTAATAACATTAATTGTCACATATTACTCTAAAATATTATGCGTTTTATTGTATCGTGGTAATGTAAAACGTTAAATTTGGTTAAATTAGTTTTGTTATTGTTATTGTTAATGTTAACGTTAATTAATACTAATTAAAGCACTGGTTAGTCTGATAAAGAATAACAATTTAGTTACTTAACTCAGCAGTAGTAACAACTAATGGAATTGTTAGTGATATTTATATTGCATATTTTTTATTATCTTGATATTGAGATAATTTTCTTCTCAGTATAAAGATCTTGTAAATAGCACTTGAAAACACCACTACCATCAATTTACATTACAATCCTATATGTTATCAGTTAAGCTTAAGAAGAAAAAATAGTGTACAGAAATTTTTTGAAGATATTTTATGTATTATTTTACTTTCAAAAATTTACTCAATTATGTTCCTGTAATTTTATAGTATAGGCAGAAACAGAAAACCTGATTATCTTAAATGTTAAGCATCTTAGTTTTGATCAAAAATTTTATTTGATAATCCGGCAATAAACGATTCAGATGATAACCCTTTTTCATTAATAATAAAACTTATATTATAATTATCACTAATATAATATATACATACAATATAATGACCATTTCATTATATTCATCACAAAAGTGTACTACATGGAACTAATAATAATTCATTAGGTAATATAAATTCCAGTGCTATAGTCTGCTGAGTTTATTTTTTACAGGAAAAATAATGCGTTATGATACAAATTGCAAACATTCATATTGTTTGCAAATTAGTAACTTAGAGTTACGAACTAACAACGAAGTTCAAGAAAATATTGAATGTACGAATGTTATGCTTAGCGAGCAAAATTACCAATCAAAAAATAATTCACTTGGTAGATTTTTGGGAAGTAAACTTGTGGCTGTTCCATTGGTTATGCTTAGCTTTTTAAAAGGTGTCGACGGATTTGATGTAAATGCAGAAAATTTTCGTAGGTGCTTGATTTCATCGCCTATGTATATGTGTCAATGGCTTACTGAAATTAATATAGAAGATGTTCGTAAGTGTTCTTTATCATCAACTATGTGTCGATTTATTAACCTTATGAAACACCTTGTTGCCGATGAGTCTGGTACTGTGAAAGTTACTCTTGACAAAGAAGGTAAGAAAGTTTCATTAATGATAAATACTCACTCAATTAAACCTAACAAATGGACTGTTTATTTTGACATTGGTAGATATTATAAGATGGATGTTAGTTATTTTCCTCCCTTGTCTGGTATAATTAATACAATCAACCAACAACTACACAGTGTTTATATATATATAAACCGTCGTCCAGAAGAATTCCAAGTTGATAAAAGTTCGGAAGAGTATTACAAGTGCCGCTATGAGTTTGATAGTGTTTGTGATATTAATTACAGAGAAAATTCTACAATTACTGATTTATGTTGTCCTGATATCAGATCTTACATAGAGGAGGTTGCTTATCCATCTAAGCCTTTAACAACAATAGCAACCGAAATCATAAGTTCAACAGCTGATAATTTAGCAACTACATTATCAGATATTACGGGATCAAAAACTATATCTACAACTGAAGCATCAGAAGCTACCATCTCGATAGCTACGTCTTCATTATCAGAAATAATAAGGTCAACAGCCGAGAGTTTAGCGACTACATTATCGGAGATTACAGTATCAAAAATTATATCTACAACTGAATCATCAGAGACTACAAGCTCGACAGCTACGTCTTCATTGTCAGAAATAATAAACTCAACGGCTATTGAATCAATAAATCTTATTCCTACCGAAATAGGAACATCAAATAAAGGAGATACAACCCTTACGGTTATATTGGTTGCATTATTATCTATTGCTCTTGCTATATTGGTATTTCTAGGATACATATCTTATAAATCTAGAAAAACACATAGACATCAAGTTGTACCATCAACTTCCAATAATGATGTAGAAATAGAAGATCTTGTGTAGATGTATATTCCTTTACTAGGTTCTGATTTCAGTGATATCAGAACCTAGTTTCTAATATAGTAAAACGCTTCCATAAAAAACAATCATTGTTATACGAATAAAGTTTATGCCTAACATAATAAATTAGTTTATAGGTAAATCTTTTGTGTCTAGTCCTCATCATCAAAGATTTATACAAACCATACAAAATATTCCAGGTACAACGTGAAATTGATTGACAGTAGTGTTAGTATCGATATTATCATCATAAATAATCAAAGGAGTATATCGTTGCAACTTGATATCTATCCGATTCAGTTAAAATGTCAAGAATAACTAACTGGGATGTTACAGACCTTCTTATTGAAGATCCATCAAGTGAGAATTAATGTGAAGTATAATTTTTCGATTTTTCTTTCAGTGCAATAATACTGGCTTTGGATAAAAGTGAATTATGTAAAATTTTTTATTTTTATAATTGATCAAATTATATAACATATAGATTTCAATGATATTTTTTGCTAGGTTTCTTTTGCGGGAAAAACAATACGTTTTTATATGTGTGTTTATTATCATTGCTAATAAAATAGTCACTTTTAATTTAAATCAAGAAATGAAATTGCAAAACAATATGGATAATCTTAGGAAAATTATATGACTGAGTTTAATTTATCAGGTTTATTTTTCTAAAGTTGAAATTAATTAATAGTATATTTTTTCTTATGATTCATGGTGTTTTTCATGCATTAGAACATATAATTGACATTTATATTAAATTAAAATGCTAAGTAAGTGAATTGTGTTAGGAAATTGTAATAATTTGGGAATATAAACATCGCCCTTTGAATAAAAATTATCGATCAATTATCAACAATATAAGATATAACTAAATTTATTGGTTCTAAAGATGATGAGAGCAGTGTTATTCGTCAATTAATTGATATGAGTTTGTCTCTAACCGTTGAGTACTACAATCTATGTGCGAAACAAGAAAATTCAGGTATTGGGTCATGTCAATCAAATAGTACCGTTTGTGACGCAAGAGGAAGTATGAGATTTTGTGACGAATCTTCCGATATCAACTATATGTTTCATAAAGAGTGTTGTAGCAGTATATTCTCTTACCTACTTAATCCTGGGGATCCATTAACAACAACTGTAGCACCGAAAATTAGTAAATCAACAATAGCACCAATAAGTAATAACAGCACCGTATTTACCACGGCGTTAGATGCAGTGTCAGAAATTATGAATTTTACTTCTGTTGAATCAACAGATTATACTACAACAAAAATAGATCAAATAAGTCATGTCAGTACTACACTTCCTGTTGTTTTAGTTGTATTTTTATTTCTTTCTATTGCCGTACTTGCATTTCTGGGGTACAGGACATATAAATCCAGTAAGTTAAATCCATTTCAACCTGTACCTATATATGATTATGAAGAAAATTCAAATGAAGAAGAGGATATTGTGTAGTAAAGTGTTTCAGGTAGTTTATTTTTTACAGGAAAAATAATGTTTTACACTAACAGCAAGTGTTTGAATTGTTGTGACAACAGTGACTTTGAATGTCATAGCGAAAACATAGTTGCAGAAGAAATGGAATGCACAACAATAATTGAGGAGCATGAGAAAAATTTTCAACCAACTCAACAATACATCAATGAAAATATAAATAAAACTTTATTTAGTAGATTAACATCAACCTCTTTAATTGCACTTAGTATGTTGGAAGGCGCAGGTGCAACTGATGATCTAAGTCAAAATTGCAAATCAACTGTCTTACCTAATCTTTGTTATATGGCAGGCGATATTTGTAGAATAATCAAAATTAAAGATGAATTAAAAAATAAGATTAATTCCAGTATCAGTGAAATTATTAAAGAAGCTTTTGATTACTCATTAATAGAAATTCGTAAGGACCCATTAAGAAGAACAAACGAACATGGTTTTAATATTAGTATTCCTTTAACTATCACTTCTAACACTAACATCAATTGTGATACGATCGGTCGTATTAGTTTTTTTGCCAATAAATTCCTTTACAATTATGTTAATGATATTGATTTAAGTGATGAACATAGGGACTCTCTTTGCCTTTCAGATAGTACTGCGTTTTGTACTCGACTGATTGAACCACGAGTTTCTATTTTTAGTGGATGTTGCCCCAGCATAGAATCACATATAACCTACCCTGGTCTATCAATAGAAAAAAAAATACCAACAGTATCTGATACGGTAGTCAACGCAATAACAGAATCAACAACTGCAATAGCATCAGAGATTATAAGTCAAGCAGCGACAGAATCAACGACTTTAGCGTCAATATTTACACCATCATCAATTGAACCTCAAATAATTAGCAGATCCGTATCCTCTTATTTATGTGGTATGGGAAAATCACTATGTAGGCTAATTAACATTTTAGGATCGGGAGATAATAGTGATGAAACTATCCAAAAAACACTTAAAGGTGCTTTTGATTACTCAGAGAATTCATTGGGAAGAAATCCTCTTTTCAATTTTAGTATTCCATTGATTCTTCCTCATACCACAGGTGATAGTGGGGCAGAAGAACCTCTTATTTCTAGATTATGGTACATGGGGCAGTACCTTCGCAGAGCATCTAATAATGCTTTATTACGTAGACATAGCAACACTGAATACTATAGTTTTTGCGGCGATGGTGATAATAATGTTGACTTCTGCGATAAAAACTATAACGTTAATACTTCATTTTCTGATATTTGTTGTAGCAGTATTGGATCATACATAACTTATCCTTATGTATTAACTGAAACTGTGTCACCACAGATTGTAGTTTCCACCACTACTGAATCTGAAATTTTGACTTCAACTACTGTGGCATCTAAAATTATAAACTCAACAGATATTGGATCAGAAGTTCTAAATTTAACAACCATGGCATCAGAAGTTATAGGATCTACAGTCATTGGATCAGAATTTACTAATCTAACAACAGCCGAATCTGAATTAACAACTTTGATCCCTACTAAAATAACACTAGATACCGCAAGTATTAATGCTTTAAATATTGTGTTAATTATATGTTCATCTATTGCTCTTGCTATACTAGCCTTTCTAGGATACAGAGCTCTCAAATCTAGCAAATCATATCAATCTCAACCTGTATCACAATCTGATAACATTGATACTGCTGAGAGAGAAGATCTTGTGTAATGGTTATATTATGGAGTCTGCTACTAATAGTAGCAGACTTTATTATACTATCTACACATACTTGGAATAAGGACATAGAGTGTATTTGACTAATATTAGCAGCCACTTTCCTAGGTATTGGATCACTACTAAACTTAATAACAAATACTTTTCTTACATAATTAAATTTATTTAATATAATAATAAAGTTGTATATATTTTAGTACAGCATATTAATTATTAGTGAATGTTAATTTTTTTCAGGGCTAAAACTACCTTATATAAATAATAATAATTGATTAGATAATTAAACTCCAAATGCTATATTTCAGGTAGTTTATTTTTTACAGGAAAAATAATGTTTTACACTAACAGCAAGTATTTGAATTGTTGTGACAACAGTGGCTTTGAATGTCATAACGAAAACATAATTGCAGAAGAAATGGAATGTACAACAATAATTGAGGAACATGAGAAAAATTTTCAGCCAACTCAACACCACGTCAATAAAAATATAAATAAAGCTTTGGTCAGTAGCTTCTTATCATCAACCTCTTTAATTGCACTTAGTATGTTGGAAGTTACAGATGCAACTGATGATATAACTACACCTTGCGAATCAAATCTCTTACATATTTTTTGTTATGTAGCAGGCTATACTTGTAGAATGATTAACATTAAAGACAAAGTAAGAAACAATATCAATATCAGTGAAATTCTTAAAGAAGCTTTTGATAACTCATCAATAGCAATTAGTAAACTCCCTAGTCGCATAAAAAAAATTCGTAATATCCCGTTAGAAAAAAAATATGATTTTTATTTTAGCATTCCTTTAATCCCTTCTAACATTACCAGCAATTGTGATACAAGCACTAGCATTGCTTCATTTGCCGGTATTTACATTTATGATTATACTAATAATATTGATTTAGGTCGTCAATATAGTGACTATTGCGTTTCAGATAGTACTTATTTTTGTTCTTCTTCTAAACCCATAGTTTCTATTTTTAGCGAATGTTGCCCCGGAATAGAATCATATATAACCTACCCCGGTCTATCAACAGAAAAAAAAATACCAACAGTATCTTATCCAGTATTCAACGTAATCACAGAATCAACAACTGCAATGGAAAAAATATGTAGTAATGGCGTTTGAATTATTAACTTCTTTTTCATTCTGGGCTAATTTTTTGTCTAAGTTTACATTCCAATCAACAAATCTCTGTACTTCTTTTTTAGCTTGATCCCAATCTGGGTTTTTAACTATGATCTCAACTTTATTTGACAAGTTAGGTGGGAGCATTGATTGTAGGGCATCTAGGTTTTTATGGAAGTGTGATCTGTAGGCCTGAAGTTTTGTTCTTTCTGCTTGTGCTCTTGATACGGTACCAAGTACATTTGTTATTGCACTCATTGAGCGAAGGTAATGCAATACTGTTCTTCCTATAAAGCTCTGGCCAAAGCTTTCACTCCAAGAGGGTGAGGTGTTTTTTTCTTGAGCTCTTTTTGTATGGCGCAGCTTGCTTTCCAGAGTTGTTATACATTTACTCAGGGTGGTTTCACAGACTTCAGAAGTGGTGTTATGCTGAAGCTTTAGTACTTGATTGACAATAATTGCTAGCTTTTCTAGTGGGCAATTTGTTGCGGTGTTGTCTTCGCAGGCATCTATTGCATCCTCTCGCAATCCTTCTCTCAAGCGGGCTTCTAGTGGCAATGTGTCAAGCAGCATATCCAGTAAGATTTTACCCCAATTCCACCAGGCTGTTTCTCTTAACTCATAATATAAATTAGCGTTCATTGCTTCCTGTTTGCATTTATGTAGTTCTTCTAGGTCACATCCTAGTTCAGGGTTAATCTCTTGATCATCGAAGTTGGTGGTGAGTTTGAGTCCTTGGTTTGTACATTGGTCTTCTAGTGCGGTTACAATTGAAATTACAGCTCTACATGTACGGGCGAATCCTTTGCTTGAGTTTAACTTTTTTTGCTGAGAGATTATGTTTTGCAAAGATTTGAGTTTGGGCAGTAAGAGCGTGGATAATGTATGCACAATAACTTGATTTTTGGCTAATTTTTGACGTCCTAGCTTTACTATAAGGGAGTTCAACTTTTTTGCTAAAACGTAGTTGTTTTTTGATGTTAGTGAAGTGTTAATTTTAAAGAAGGTTTGAGCCAGCATTTTGGGGTTATTGTGAAAGCGGTCGATTATCAGGAGTAAGCTTTGTCTAATATCTAGTGCGTTTTTTGCTGCCGCTTTTCTACTATCTCGAAGATTTGATATACCAATCATACAGTGGGTTTTAATTGTTTGTGCTAGGTCTTCATTACAAGCTCTGGATGAGATTGTTGTTCTTTTGGCTTGTTCCTCCACTTCTTCATCAATTTTGTTCCAATCCGGTGCAAATAATTCGAGGTCTTTACGGGACTCAAAAATTTTTTTGCACAGCTGCTGCTGCTGTTTTATCTGCAGCAATGTTGTATTTCCTTGGTTCCAATCTGTGCTTAGTATGTGATCGAAAAACTCAGAAATATATTCCAAATCAGCTAAATGAGGAAATAGAAAATCTCTCTGTTGTGCTAGATGCATGTCAATCTGATATGTTTTTTTGTAAGCCTTGAGTAATATTAGTTCCTTTCTCTTTTGGGGGCTTGTTGACATCATTTTTAGCTGGTTAATTTTGGTTTGGAGTTCTTCTGATATCAGCATGGAAGAAGGGAAGGTGCTAGAGTTAAGATTATTATCATATCTGTTTTTGGTGAAGAGCCGTTTCCCCGCTCGTAATTCTTTGGGGGATAAGTTTATTTTTCGTCGGTTGAGATAAGTTTGTTTTGTGCGTGGCATTATTACGGAAAATGGCAAATTGTTTGGATTACAATTAGTGTAATGTAAGCTTCTAGTGAAGGTTTGTTTCTCAATTCGGCAAGGTCTTTTCTTGTTTTCTGGTACTGTTTCTTCAGGGTATATATTTTCTAACACGGACTTAGATTTTTCTTTGGGCAATTGATGACCAAATTCGGTGGTGTTGGAGCTGATCAGATAAATATTGGTAATCACGGGTGTATTAGTGAATCAAAAGGAGTTATTTGATTGTATATGTTAAACATGAAGTCATAAATAACATTATAAGTTATAATAAATGTAATATTTCCTGTCTTGGCCCATCTTCCGTTGTCTGAGGGCGATGATATAGTATTTAAATAGATGACATAATCCTTATTTGTGGTATTTAGTGGGGGTGTCCGGTGCCAGTGAAATTATAATATTACATTTAAAATGATATTTTGTAGGTTATTATATGTTTGGCGATGCTTAATCAATAAATAGTAAGTTTTGTTGACGATAAAGACTCCTTCGTTTCTTTGGTGGCAACAGATATACTGTTGATATATAGATGTATACATCATATTTTGCGGCGGGGGCATCAAACCAGAGAATGCACAATAAATTTTGATGCCCCCGCCGCAGAGAATGCACAATAAAAAGTGACATGTATACGTAATTTAATTCCTATTAAATGTAGAAGTAAGTAGCAGAAAGCAGATCATGGCTGCTGTGCTATATGTTTTTGTTTTGTCTCTGTGAACTTACAGTGTCTGCTTTGGTGTTGGTATTTTTCTTATGTTTTTTAAGGCGTTATCTGAGTGATCCTAGATGGAGTAGGACGAGATTTACATCTTGAAAATTATGATGTATCTGAAAGTGAGGAGGAAAGTAGTTTGTCTTTCCCAAGCCCACGGCCCTTACCCTGCCGTTCTCTTTCTTTCAGTGCGGGAGATAATTCGAGAATAGTAGTTCTACCACTGCGTAGGCGTTTATTTTGTGAAAAAACATATCCTTAGTATATATACATTACTCGTAAAAATAACTAGCATGGTCATCATATTAAAATAATCACTGACTCCAAGCAAATAATCAGCATTCCCCGTCCATCGCAACTTGTATTGCCGCATATATTATATAAACCATGGTCAACTGCACAGTTATACAACCGGTAATCATCATGACTTGCATCAGCAAAATATGACACTTTTTGTAATTTACGCTAAAAACGTACAAACACAAACCTTACTGATTAATGGTATATCTCAACCAATTTTTCAACATTACACTCATTAATATAATATGACAAAATGGGAGAAAGTTTTACTAAAATAAAATAATAATTACAGCCTCCCCTCATTCCAATGATATATACTGCACGTCTGCTGTTATGTCAAAAGTATTGAGGTCATAATTATGATTGCTCCTAAATTTGTATTATCAGATTTAATAGAAAATGAAGTTTGTGGTTAAGAATTGAGGGAAGAAGATTTAGGACATTATTCAAATTCATGTGAAGACATTGTTGACACTAATCGAGACTATATATGCAGAAGATCCAATGAGTCATACAAAGACAGATCTTTATCCGCACTAAAGCATCTTACATCTACTTTAATCTTTCTCGGCACATTGAAACCTACTTATGGCATTTTGACATCGGCGGTATGCTGGGTATCATTGGAGTCAGATCTTTGTAGCTTAATATATCTTAAAAGACGTTTTGATTGTGCAATTTCAGAGGGCAATGATCTGCCTAGTATCAACATTACCAGTGTATTAGGTTATTTTTTTAGTAAGTCAAAAATTACTAATACCAGTTTTCCACTAAACGAACTTGACCCTGAAGACAGAATTGAAAATTTTTTTATGTAGCTGACGGTCTATCTGTTGTATTTCGAAACCTTGTTTTTAACCAAACACATGATGCAATAAACAAAACAACGGATAATTTAGTAGAGTACTTGATGCAAAATTACGACCGTATATACAACCCCGCAGCAAGTATTAAACCTCTCACGGAAAATTTAGTTGATCACTTGGTAAAAGGTACTGTAAAGTACGATTATAGCGATTATGCAATTAAATCAAATGTAAGCAAAAACGAAATCGTAGATATCCTCTCCAGTCGTTGGAATAGCAGAACATTGCGTTATGAGCATTACTGTCCAGACATCATTAAATATATGAATGTAAGTAAACGCAAAATAATCGATGTCAAGTACTCTGAAAATAACGCAGAAACAGACAATAGCATAGCTTTAGTGCTCACATCGTTAATGTTTTTCGGAGTTCTACTATTATTTTTCTATGCACTATATAACTTAGCAAAAAGTAGGCGCTCTAGTATACGCAATACATTAAGAGAAGCACCATATGCTATTTATACTAGATTAAAACCATCTGATGATGAACATCATGTCCTCGTTTAATTGTGTGGATATAGTAAGGATAATAACCCAACGCTGAGATTGTTAATTTAGATATTGGTGTACTATCACCTCAGAATTAGAGGAAGTATTTAATGATGTCAAATTAATTTGTTTACCACATTCATTGTTTTATTAAAGAATTATCATTGTAGTACATAATCAATGCTATATTAACCTGGAATAATGTATAAATCTTAGTTTAGTAATGATAATTCTTTAATAAAACAATGAAGCTTGATTACTTAGATAAATTCCTTTCAGCAATTTATCAAATGGTGCTATAAAAATTATTCGTCAAATCCATCAAAATAATATGTTATCTGGGCACAGCTGTGAAAATAAATCACATAATGTATGTTAATAGGAACTGGAATAATAAAAATTGTTTTCAACTTTAATAAATAGTTGCTACATAATATTATTAAATTAATTATTCGGTACTACATCTTTGTCTGTAATAAAAAAATTAGTACATATTTATAATTATGTTATGTATCATTATAAAATCTATTCATCACTATCACTATAGTGTCTAATTTAAATGTCATTACGAAACTATTAGGGGAACCTGCTGTGCTCAATAGAACCATAAATTCTCAATGCTCAAATAGAAACGAAAATGTCATTCAGTCAGAATGCCTAAATAAATTAAACGTAGTAATTGGTGTCCTAACAACAAAGAATGAAATAAGGACAGGAATAATACAATCATCGATATCTGAAAACAAAAGCACCAAAGCGGCTTCACCATCAACAATATCTTTATGTAGAAGAGCTATAAAAACATCTCTGCTGTTTTCAATGCTCGAGATGGTGACAGCAGTTACCGGACAAATAGCTAGTTATATTGCTTAATAAAGGGTTTGCTTAATTTTGGAGAATCTGCTCTCGTTTCACATGGAGTAGACATAAGATCGGAAATTAATGAAACAAGATCAAGTATAAGTAAAGTACTATCAAGAGGGTATTCTTTTTATAGAATTGGTAGCATGATTGACAATGGCAAATCTCGTGAAATTGAGAGTTTTTACAGCAAAATAGAAATGATAGTCTTAAGCGCATGCGAAAGAATTCAAAATGTTACCAGTTTTGATGAACAGGATAGACATCGACTTTATAACATGTCAATAACTGCTAGAACAAATAAAATCCCATATAACAGCTATTTCTCCTTCACCAGTGCTGTCATCCGAGTTTAATTCTGATGTTTTGTTAGCTCGAAAGTCATAATCTGATATCATGATTTGTGCTCCTGATACGTTTCCAATTCGATACATGTAGAGAAAGAAAAAATCAATCCCTACTTTTTTACAAGTGTTACACTGGTTAGAGAATCGAAGAATATCTTAGTCATGTTTAATTTTCATGAGTTGATGTTTTTCAGCATTACGTATGTTTCCTCCGTATGGGGTTGCGAGACCCACCATCTGGGTTTGCCGTGATATTTCATACTGACCATCTGGTGACTAAAAAACCAATCCCAGTTGCTAAGCATGGTGAGCATGGGGAAATTAAAACTACTGCAAACAGAAGCACATGTTATTATGGTTATGCTATATCTGCTTACATTCCTTTAGTTTGAACTCCTACCAGCAACTTACTTTACTCCTGTGGTTTTGCAGGAATGTTTGTTTCTAGTGCTATTGTTTGTGGTGCTAGTGAGGCAGTACTATGTTATGAGTTATACTTTATTAAGTCTCATTAACTTTTTTTCCTAATGGCAGTTAAACCTGATAACGATGTTTTGTACCCTTGGCTTAATGGTGTTATAGGTACGCGCGTCCGATGTTGTATGTTCGCAATATTGGTGAACGAAGCATGTATATTACGCACCCATAATTTATGTGCTAATTACGAGTATAGCAATGATTTTAATGATTATTGCTCATAAAATGAATGTGACCATTGTATAGGATTGTGATAATTTAATACAAGTAATTTTATACCGATAGCTGTGTAATAATTATTTTATTTTTTATCAAACACAGCATTGATTATTTTGACAAAAACTATCTACATCGCTATCTATAGTGCTATGATCTTGTTGAGGATTGGATGGATAACGCAGTTTTGTTGATAAGTAGGTCATTAAGTACTTAGCATGATTTTTTATTGGGTTATTATGTTTCATAATATATTTTTATTGCGGTAAAAGTTTACTTTTAGCTGATTAATTACCTAATAGTGGGATTTGATCTGTGTAATAATTTGAGCAAACGTTGGCGCGTATCTGGTTTTACTATGATGTCTTGTGGCAACAAAAAACTGTGTGGATATGGTAATTCCACGAAGAAAGCTTATGGTCTTTATCGATTACCTGGTGCTTGCCGACGACTATAATTCATTTCCAGTCTACGTATCTCGTTCCTCTTAAAACAACCCGAGACTATGAAGATGCAAAGTAAAATCAGTAGAAGTGCTATACCAAAAAAAATCAATAAGCTGTTACATTTATTTTTGTCTTGTGTGCCTTCTTCACAAATTAACAACTGAGAAAATGTTAATAGAATTAGGCCTATTGTCACTAATAGAGAGACACAACCGGCAGCCTTAAGTGCAATAAGATTAATCTTCATTCTTTTGATTTTCATTTCTCCATAACGCCGCAATGCACGTGGGCTTATATTTTCGGTGGGTTCTCCGTTGATCGCAACTGTTGTTGTTTCTTCTTCCATTGCACTGATTTCTCCTTGGATGCCAATAGCTGCGACTTCGTCTCTCGGAACATCAGAAGAAGTTCTTGCTTCTTCTTCTATTTCAAAACCATCGGCTTGTCCTGATTCTAGGTGAGAAACACTAATATTATTGTGGTTATCTATCACAACTGTAATCTCCCTTACTGTGATACGCATGACTGATCGTGTGCGAACGGACAAAAAAGATACCATCTCCCCCACAGAGTAGCGGAAATTTAATATAAGTGTATAGTTAATTTTACACTCATAATTATGCAATTATTTTGTTCATATAGTAGGTAAAATATTGATTTTTATGTAAATCATTATTTGCGTCATATCTGTATAATGATTTATTGGTAATTTGAGTTTTAGCATTTGCTCTTTGTTACTAAATCTTAAATCTTATTGATTGCTGTTTTGTAGCACCTCGTTTCATCGATGTTCAAATTCACGTGTTACAGACCAGCAACGGCAAAAATATAGTGATCTGTTGTTCTTTGCTTTTTATTCAGGCAATTAATCTAATCTCTTCTTCTGTTAGATGATCAGTATCATCGCTATTAGAGAGCGCAAGCTCCGTTGTTATTTTCTCCATTTCATAGGCAGAGATTTCTTCTAGCATTGCACAATCGATAGCAACACGTCGATTTCCCGTTACCATAAATTTATTTTCCTAGGAACCGATGTGACAATTTAAAATAACTAACACAAAGGCAGGTTAATCAATCGAGACAATCCTATTGTATCATATATGCATATGCCATAAAACTATATTTTTATTGATAATAATAACTACCCCCAGGAGGCACCTATGTGATGGCATATAATTTATGACAATCAATCACTGGTGTAGTAATGATTACTTGTTAGTAATTTTTGTGTAATCTTATCCTAATCAATTGTTTCTGAGAGCATAAACGTCTAATTTGGATACTGTTGTTTTTATTTCGTAGAGTTGATTTTTGTAATTGCTCAAATTAACACACATATATTGTAGCAGACCATATTCTCCTTCGTTGCTAACAATATATTTATCTCTATTAGGGCTTGGATCAAGGTCTATTTTTTCACTAGAAGTTAGAGGCTCAACTTTAAACAAACGTAGGTACCGTAAAGATTTATGGATACATGATTCTAGGAAGAGATGTACCGAAGATATGTACAGAGATAAATTTTTACTATGGATACTATAAATAAGATTATAAATAATGTTGGGATCTACATCAACAAAGCTACAGTCTATTTGCTTAAGATAAGATATTCTACTACCTAGAGATGAAGATTGCACAAAATCGGACATGCTGGACGTGCTATCAATAGATTCAGATTTATGTAAATTTTGCGAGCTATGCTCACCGGAGCAACAAGGTTGTTCTGGTTGGTAATTTATATCTTCTTCAGTTAATACTGGCTGCTCACCACTAAAATTGCTATTGCTGACATTTCTCATTTTTTATGGTCCAACTTAACTATAAATAGTAAGCGTAGCTTATGTGAAAGTAAAGTAAGACAATTAAAATTTTTACCTTCCTTTCCGCTTTACCAAAATAGTTGTACGCTATTATGCACAATCTCTCCATCGTCTTTGATGGTTAGGGATAATATATACTCTCTCATTCGATATATGACTCTTTCCAGTATGTGCCTCTTTATTACCGTAGAGGTATCGCAAAGCCGAGATCTAGTACATAAGCAAGTGTTTCCCTCACAAAAGAAATTACTTCTACCCCCGACGTAATAATTATACAACGTTTGCCCGGTCTGTATTTCTTTATGTGCGATTTCTGCAACGGCTTGGGGGATTGGCAATACTAGTCTTTCATTTATAGGTCTACTTATATTTTTAAATTCTTCTTCAGCCATAGATTCAAATTTATCTACAATTGATAGGTAGTATTCCATTAAGCATTTAATTAATTCGTCTCTGATTGATAAATCTAGTGGCTTAAGTAATGATCTAATTTTGGTTTTATGCTCATTAATTTCAGCAATTAATTTTTTCCTATTTTCTTTTAAATCTAAACATTCTTTTTTTACAGATTCAATTAGCATCTCATATTCATCATCAATTGCTACTGAAACTTCTTCGGCCTTAATTTCAGTTTGTAGCTCAAGTTTTACTTTTTTATCATCAATGGAAGTTAGTAGATGCAAGGTTTTTTCTTCAACATTTACCTCCTCATAATATGCGAAAAACTCTAACTGACTTCCTAAGACATAATATTTAAAATAGTCACATATATACTGCAATTTTGTATATATGCCTCTGCTTTGAACAATATATTCATCCGTGTTTGGGTTAATTAGGTAACTGTCATTGTAGTCATGTAAATCTACTTTAAGTGCACGAATATATTGCAATGATTTACACATAAATTTTGCTGTGAAACTATTCATTGCAGCCAAATACTTAGATACATCTTTGTTTTCTAGGCTTAAAATAATATCAGCAACATCTCTATGACTTACTAATTCAGGGTCTACGTTTGTGATTCCTGGTGATATATTGATACCATATATGAAATTAAATGATCTATGAGGTATTTTATAAGTACTATTACCGTCAGATTTATGTGTAATGATATCCTTGCCTATTTTTTCTTTTTCATCTGAGCTAATATTGCGTAAAATAGAGTCTGAGGCGGATACGTTTTCCATGTTTTTAAATCTTACTGTGTATATTTTGTAGCTGTCCCTAATAAGTATTCCAGTTTCTTCTCTATAAATCCCTACGCTTTTTTTGTGCCTACGTTTCGATAGATAGTTGCTCATACGGTTTCTAATAATTTCCATATCGGCGGTTATCTTACAACGATGATTGTCTGATATTGATTTTTTTTCTAAAAATGAATCTTCTTTTGGAAGAGGAAGTTCAAATTCTTTATTTAGAAGTTCTGGTTCTATTTTAAACCTAGATTGACAGATGTATTTAAATTTGTCTCTAACCGATAGGTAATACTGCATAAAAATTCTAATGAGATTATCCCTGGCTTTAAGATCATGTTTTCTCAGTTCTTCCTTGTTTTTAATAATACTTTCCATCTCTGCACTGGAATTAACAATTAATTTTTTATGGTTGGATGTTTGTTCAAATCTTTCATTAAGAAATAAGTGATTTTTAATAAAATTGGTAACGTACCAATCATCAGTGGCAATGTATCTGTTAGCAGATGATTTAATTTTTTTTGCCTTGCTGCTATAATTGATTTTAGTTGATTTTTTTTCTGATCCTGGATTTGATCTTGGAAATATAAATTTAGATATAAAATTTTTATTAGTAAGTTTTTTATTCGGATCGTTAATGTTGCTCTGAATTAATTCTTCTATCCTCCGACTATATAACAGCTTTACTGCTAATTTCAGCAGCACCCAAATAGGTTTTAGTTATTAGTAGTATATTTTGTCTAATTTCTATTGTTAAATGTATTAGTGTATGACATAATAATAATGATGTAATTGTTTAGTATGACGTTTGGGATGTACGTTGATCAGTACATTATGTTTCATGTATGTATTGTTGTGCTGGATTGGAAATGGGGCCTGCTGTCATCCTGTAGTGGTGGTGGGCCTCTCGTTGTTGTATAATCATAATATAGTTATCTCTAACCCGTGGGTGCCTGATTGAGTTTATAGGTAGCTTGACTTCCTAAGAATTGATCTTGGGTGTTTTTTTGTAGCAAATATGATATTTGTAGGTGATCGATGGTTACGCTGCTCATAATGGAAATATACTCTTTTGGGTGTATGTCTTGTTTTTGCAGTTGTGATTTTATGTAATACGTGGCAATTAAATCTATTTCAATCTTAAGGTAACATACGTTGGTGCTCTATTATCGCCCTCGTATAAAATGATAAAATGATTTTCAACGCACAAGAACAAAAGACATATTTCAAGCCCATGTAGTCTGATCTATAAGTTACGTTTTTTGTAAAAATGTATTGTTGAATCTGGATACCAAAGCAATCATGGATACGTAACAGCTCTCAAAAACGGCAGTCATTGTTTTAATTAAATGTCATTTAATGTTAACTACCAGTGATACAATTTATATAACTACTTGTAAATACATGAACAAAAAACTTACAATAACACTTTAATTTAAAAGTCAAAAGTTATAGCTACTAGCAAATATAAGAGATGTAGCTTAAATAGTTTTATCGTATAGCAGTTGTGGATTGCTTTTCGAGGTAACAAATTATTCTTAGAATAATAATAAAGAACAAAAAAGTAGCTATAGAGCTTGATCCACAACTATGCTAATTACGAAATACACTATACGCTTTCCTTAAATCAATAAATATCAATCTATGGACTCATATATGTTTTCTTCTAAATCCTCTACCTCTAAATCTTTCATAAAATCGCTATCAGAATTAGCTGAGCAAGCATTGCCAACAGAATGAGAATGTGGTGAACCCTCGTATTCATTTTCCACTACCAGTAATGGTGGCAAAATACGGCCGTCTCGTTCTTCTAATTCTTCTGATAACACTACTCTTGCTTCTCCTCCTATTCTTATATAGCGGATATACTTTAAGGCACTATCAGTAACAGAATGTTTTTTATATTTTGCACAGAAAAATATCAAAGCAAATAGTGATAAAGCCGCCATAAATATTACCAATATGCTTCTTGTAAATGAAGAACTTAATTCAGCATCAGGTAATACTTCGGTGACATTGGCAACCGAATAAGGTACAGTTGTAGCATTATTGGTATCTACAGATACACTATTTGGTGTATCTGTAGAAACGGCAGATACAATAGCATCAAGAGTACTTTTAAACACTGTCGATACAGTCACTTGTACAGTAGTTGATGTTGATGCAGTTGTTGGTATAGTCGTAGCAACAGTAGACGCAAGAGTTGTTGATGTTATTTCAGAAACTGTATTATCCAGGTATTCATGCAAATTTGGACAACTCTCAATGTCTAAATTCTCACTGCTGTATAAATATTGGGCATGATGTACAGGCTGTCTATCTATGCCGGCTGATGATAACCTTGCTTTGAGGTCACTAATCACAGTTACTGCTCTAGATGATAAAAATTTCTCAACCTCAACAACACTATCATGACTCATTGAATTCTTGATCAAAGTATCTCCACCTACCATTGACTCTAATTCAGATTTAACGTCGATTGCAGGAAAATCACCTTGGTTTTTAAATCTACGATCGTTTTTGAGATGGCCAACTGTTCTCTGTAATGAAATTAGCAGACACAACCTTGACAGTAATAATCCCCAACTTTCTTCAATTTGTTTATCTTCGGCATTAATGCCTACGACAAGGCTCATAAATATAGCTGACGACATAATAATATTAGCTGGTAATATAATTCTTTTCAAAAATCTGTTAATCATTCCTCTTCTAACAGGAACAAGAGACCTACTGGAAACAGAACTCTGTGAAACTGAATTAAGCAACAAATGATTATTCAATAAAGCGCCTGAATCACTTCTATCACCATCCTCTGTAGTCTCTCTAAAAAAATAACTATCACATGATTTCACTGTAAACATTCCCATAAAATTTACTGTATTCCCATATTTTATATAGGACGATATATTTTACTAAAGGAACTCTTATACTTATATGCTGACACATATATCAATGCCAAGATTTACTATTACACAGTTTAATTAAAATAATTACTCGTATAAAATTACTTTTTTAAATCAAGATATTAGTGTAATTAACCACAAAAAATAAAACCAACATTATCAATGTCATACTCAATTTATTTTCAAACAATTTCTATACAAGATCTTCTGCTTCTTCATTGCTAACATTATCAGACTCTAATGGTGGTTGAGGTTGGCGAGACTCTCTAGTGGCATTAAAAAACCTATATCCCAGAAAGGAAATAACAGCAATAGCAAGAGATAGAAGTAAAACCAATACAATAACAACGGCATTTTCACTAGTAACTATGTTAGTTGTTACTAGTGTTGGATTAGTTGTTGCTACTGTTGTACTAAAGACGGTTGACTCAATAGTGGCTGGTTCTGAAATTATAGTGGTAGATGTAGTAAATGGTAAATTGGTTGGAAAAAATAGATTTTTTATATACAAATCAATGCTTGGACAACATCTACCATAAATAGTAGAGTTCCTAATAAAGTCTCTATTGCAAAAATAGTACTCCATATTTTCACTACAAAAAATATAATCAGCATTACTTTTTAATTCATCTGAGTATTCAGGTTTCCTGATGAGACTGCTATGGTATTCGTATGCTAATTTAGCAATAATAAACAGTTGATTACTAACATTATAGTCATAATTTTCAGCATAAATATCTAAAGGGATAATTCTGTTGATTACAGATAGTTTTGTCTCATACCTAGACTTAACAATGGCATAATCAATTAAATTAATGATTCTATTATTAGATTCGTTAATGGAGATCAAATTACATATAGTAGATGACAACGCACAGTGGGCGTAAGCTACTGAAACGCCTCTAAACACCGGTCGCGTTTCATATCCATCAACGCACTCTAACATGCTAATGGTAGCTAATGAAGTAAGGAGACTTGTAAAATATTTTTTAAGTGAGAACCTCATTTGCAGGAAGTTTTCTGTGGTCTCATCCTTTTTAAGAATAATAGTTGTATATTCATTACATTCTGCAATTTCATCGTCAAGTTGCGATTCCATCATTTCAGCTACCTGAAAATATAGGTGTTCACTATTTTTAATCATGCCATGTTCCATACAATCAATAACAATACAGTACTATGTTTAACTATATCACTGGTATAGATATCATATAATGTATTATTATCTACCAGTATAAGTATACTTTTGTCTGATAAATGCAAATATATGTTAACGTGAAATACTTCATTATCAAATTAAATAGATACTTACTTTAGAGATACTTAATAATTCGCTAATTTTTATTGAGAAGACACAACAAATAACACCACTGAAATTTTAATAAATACTAGTTAATTTTTCAAAAATTACAGAGAGAATGCATAATATGTGTTCTGCAAATTAATTAAATACATTAATTAAGATATAATTTCACAATCACAAAATCATAATTAATTTGAACTCATATGATACCATTGCACACTGTAAATACATCACCTTTACGATTCTATCTAAAAATATTAACGATTTACTAATAGAAAAGCAAAAATAACTTATTGATAATTAATATATTATAATGAGAAGAAAACTTATTCCTACAATAAATCACTACACTATTGAAAATCAAAATATGTCACTATCCTGCTAGGCTAATACATTAGATTTTTATGCTATCACTTGAGGTAAGTAGTTTTAAAATCGTTAATTTAACCATCAGTTATCACTAAATTAATCACACAAAAGTAAAAATAAAGCCTCAATAGGGTATGCTGCCACTATATTGACATTGGCAGCATACCCTATTCTGTTACCTACATGATTTTAGTTAACATTTTTTATGCTGCAGCAATACAGGTTGAGATTCCTGCTCTTTTTTGGGAGCACAATGTTTATATAACGCAAAAGCTAATATAGCAGCAGCAAGAAGTAAGAATGACACCAACACGGCAATAAATGTAGTTCTATCACTATCATCAGGAGTTATTTCAGTTGGAGTAATAGTTGCAGCAGTAATATTTGCCGCTGCAGTAGTTACTGCTGCTATAGTTGCCGTTGCAGTAGTTACTGCTGCAGTAGTGGTTTCCACAGTAGTAGCTGCTTCGGTAATTACTGATTCAGTAGTTGCTGCTACAGTAGAAGTAATAGTTGGTGGGAATAAATCCTCTATATACGATTTTATATCAGGACAACATACATCAGATACTGTAGAATTTCTGTTATATGATTCATCACAAAAATTACTGATGATACATGTATATAAATATGTACCGACTAAAGTCAGTATAATACGAAGAAAATATAATAATTAAGTTATACATTGTTAATTCTGGCTTAGCTTTAAGTAAATTATAAAACTATAGAACAATAAACAAAGTTTTATTTTCGTACCCAAAATGTATTCTATGTTGCAATTAATAATTTGTTTATTCATATAATATGTAATGCTATAGTTTGCGGAGTTTATTTTTTACAGGAAAAATAATGGATTATATTAACGCTAACAAGTATTTAAATTGTTTGGAATGTGATGATTTAGAATCCCAAACTGAAGGTGAAGTTATTGAGGATAATGAATGTAAAGAACTTGTACTCTTAGAACAAAAAACAAATAGGTGTTCACCATCAATTGGTAGATCTCTAAGAAACAAGGTTGTAGTAGCCTCCTCTTTACTTGGTTTTATTGGCGTGTTGGAAAGTGCTGCTGGTTCTAGAATAACTTCACTGCCCTCTAATCACTGCAATCTATCATCTTTGGTGTGTGCTATGGTTACTAGCGGGTACTCAGAATTAATTAACGAAACTCTTGGAATGGCTTTTAATAATTTCTTAACTAACCCGAACCATAGGAACCAGAAGTCGCTATCAAGAAGATTAATAAAACCATATATTAACGATAGTATTCCTGTAACAGTTGTTATTGATGAAAGCTCCAATCTTGGAGCAATTAGTCGTCAGTTATCTGTTATGGCTGAATACATTAAAGACTTATATAGTGTTTTAAATCCTGGCGATTCCGATAGAAAAGGAAACAACGCAGATCTTATTTTTTGTAACAATAATGTTGAAAATTTCTGTTATAAAAACCATAGCAGAGACCATTCTTATTATGGTAGATGTTGTGCTAATATTTCCTCATACATAGAAGATATCACTTATGCTCTTTCTACTACATCTGTTCCCACTGCAGATTCAATAACATACAATATGACTACAAGTTCTGTGACTGAGGAATCAACAGCAATTATCTCAACAAATACAACTACAAGTCCTGTATTGACGACCTTGAGTTCTGTATTGACGTCCTTGAGTCCAGTTGATGTGACTACAGAAGTGACTACGGCTTCTAACGAAAATAATGGTTCACTTAGTACATTTATATTTGTTATAGTTTTATTTTTTGTTGGCGTTGTATTGCTATTTGCAGCATATATGGGTATTAGGTCAGGAAGGAGAAGAGGAGTTTACCATGTCGGAGGAAGTGGAGAAGAATCTAGGCCTGTTTATATGAGGGACAATATTGAAGAGCATTTGGAAGAAGATGAAGAAGAATCTAGGACTGTGTCTAGACCTGTTTATGTGGGGGAAGATATTGAAGAGCATTCTATATAGATAATAATAAAGGTCTGCTGTTACAGCCATAGCAGACCTTATTTTTGTTGTGTATTTTGTAAAATTTAACTGATTGAGCATTGCGATAGCGACTGCATTATACACAAATAGCTACTAATGTTAAAAATAATAAATGTTGCCATAATGTCTAATCATTAATAGCAATATCACAGAATTAAGCTTTTATAACTACAAACAAAAATGGTCTTTATCAAATATGAGTTCTTAATAAACTCTACTGGAGGGTGCTACGTAAAAGTTTAGACTTTAAACGATAGCAGAATAAATAATTATTAATATATAATAAGAATTGTACTGAAAATTTGTTACTTAAGGTAAGACAAAAAAATAAGTTCTTAGACTAACTCAATTTATACCAACTTAATATAGGTTGTGTTATTACGATGGGTTGTGTTATTACGATGCTTGCGATCATCTAATAATAAATGAATTTTTATAGAAAACAATTGTAGCTAACTTCAATTTAATAAAGAAAAAAACTTCAAACCAGAGAGTTCATTGATGCGTAGATACTTTTTCAAATGCACATGATATCCTACCCTTATCATAAATATTTTTATTAGAGTCCCTGAGTAAATAAATTCAGCTCAACGTTACTCCATTGTGATTGGTGTAACTGGCCTCGTACGTTGTAAATAAAAAAACAGTCCTACATCACCCAAAGGTCATCGTATACCATGATCAATCATGGATGAAATGTTTACATATCTAAACTATGTAGACAATCTTACGATATTTATTCTAGCTACCATCACAATTTTTCCCACATAATTAAGTTATTACAATTTATAATGAGTCTTTATTTATCATCCGAAATATATATTTACTTAGCAAATAAACATAATATTTGATTTGAAGTACATACTACATATAGTTTCATATTTACTTATTGGTGACTCGCATACATTAATAAATGCGATATATACTTTACTCACAGCGCTAGTATCAATAAAAGGAATAATTATAATACAACTGAAAACGGATTGTGATTGTACAATTATTGCTAACCTCAATTATTATTTATTTTTTAATCTTAAGAAAATAATGCCAGTATATAAATACTATACTGGCATTATTCATCTATAATATTAACCTGTCTAATTATGAAATAATTTATTTCTCTACTCTTATATACTAATTAAATATTTACGTAGGTACCTCTTTGGTGTTCTTTTCTTCGACTACAATACTTATACCTACAAAAAGAAAATAAAGTAATAACGATAAATAAAAACAAAATTGACATAGAAATAACCGAAGTAAAATCTTCATTATTTGTTGCAGATACAATAGGGTCAGTAATATTATTAGATTCAACAATGTTTAAATTATTTAACAATGTTTCTGATGATAAGTTTAGTTTTGATTCTGTATGTACCAAGTAAGAACCTATACTACTACAACAGTTATAGACGATAGTAGTATTAAAATCGAAATAAAGGTTGTTCCTACAAAATTTACTAACGCTATTACCACAAAAACCTTTCTCTGATTGACATATTCCAATACCTAATTTCTTTCTTCGGATAGAAGTATATTTATTGTTAATAAAAATAGACATAATCCATAATTTATTAAAAATATCATCCCCAGCAATATCTTCATAGTCGATCATAGACGGAAGGCTAAGAGGAATACTAAAACTAAAAATAGATTTTTTTATATAAGTTACTGATTTGTCAAAAGCAGATCTAAGAATTTCCCTAACATACCTGTCACCCTTATCATTAAGTCTAATAAAGTTACATAATGATGCTTTTAGAGAGCACAAAGCGAATAGGAAGTCCTCCTCTTCTTTTTTATGTCCGGCAACATTATCTAATGTGCTGAGCATAATTAGCGAAGCTAATATGATTTTATTAGATAACGATTTACTGATAGAATAAGAAGTTCCTAGACGACGGTTTATTTTTTGTTTCTTGACTATAACTACTGCGGATTCACTCTCTTCCGCAATATCATTGATGTTATTATTTTCAATTTCACTTGTCTGTGAGCGATAAATATAATTGCTGTTGTTACGAAACATTATTTTTCCCGTAAAAGTTAACTTCGCAGACTATATCACTGTAAATTATATAGTTTAATTAATTATTATCTATTTTGTTTAGTACAATTTAAGAAATAGAATATAAATAATATTTATTTTTTTAAGCAAAATAATATTTTTTGCTAACTAATAATCAGTAATGTGTTTGCTAGTTATTTCTAATATAAAATTTAATTTTCGTGGTTTATTGATTACTAATATGAATAGTTTGCGTAATTTTTTACTTAGCACAATAATAACTAAATTTTATATATTTATACATAAATAATTGCTGCAAACAATAATTTATCGGAATGAATAATAAAACTTTGATTATCTAGCAATATAATTATTGAGATAAATGTAAAGTTATATAAACATCCTAGGGTATCGCCAGAGGAAATAACTAATTTTCGTTAGTATTTATATCTTAGCCGAGAGCATAACAGTTGCGATGATTTTAAATTGTTTGCATGACCTGCAATATTTACCGTAACAAAAGATAATGATGTATGTTATTGGTTGTTTCTAGTAATACATCACTATTACTATGATAATATTCATCTTCTTCAGTAAACATTAACTTAAGTATAACTTGAAAAAATAGATAGATATAAATGAGAGCAACATAACAAAAAATATGGAAACAAAGCACGAGTTGATATGCTGCTTATATAATCAACCTGTGGCTACACCTTTGTATTAAGCTAGAATTGGAGTATAAGTGCACCATAAAGTCAATCATGATTACCTATTGATGTCATGCATTATTAACACAAACAGTACAAATGGGAAAATGATGACACTATGATTAATCACGGTTAACAATGATTTTATTCAATACAAGCAAGTTAACAGTGCTGAACATACACAAACAAATGTACTACGGATCACAAAAAAATGGCAAGATTTCACTTCTATAAATATCTTTGTAAGTAAATCATTTAGAAAATTTAAATTAGATATAAATTTATTGTCTAGCATCTTATTAGAATTAAAAATTAGTTCTAGTTTTCTTATTAATGATTTTTTTAAATGCACATTGTGTATATTTACAAATAATCCATCAGCGATCTCACTGGGCCTAAATTTTTTGATCTCATGGATAATATTATTCGGCAAATTAGATATTGTTTCTGTAATTAACAGTTTTATCGATGTGCATAATTTATTTTTCTTATTAATAATTGGTAAACGTTCATGCGAGTCTAAATGAATATGACTTTGAATAATGCTTAAGAAATAATTATTAGGAACTAACTTTATATTTTCTACAGCTTCTTCACAGTTTTTACTTAATTTTTCAAAGAAAAGCCTATTTGATGCGCAATTATGTGCTAAGTCCGATAAAGACATCCCGGGAGCTATCAATACATCAGTAGTGGTTATGGCATCAATAATGTGCGGGGAAATTTTATCCAAAACATATTTGCGCACATTTAAATAAGTTGTGGATAGGTTAATGGATGACTTTGTGATCCCCCTACCTGTAATGTAATCACCTAATTCTTCTAATACTCTATCCTTAAACCAGAAATTATTATCTATACTAATTTTTTTAATGGCATATTCATATATATTTGATGTATTCTCTGCAGAAAGTAAGTTAGCTTTACGATACGGTTTTTTTAGATCTAATTCTTTTGTCATCGTTTCTTGTTTTGATTGGTCATTGTTTATTGTAACGGATGTTGTTACCTCTTTTGTATAAGAGCTCTTCAAGTTAATATTGTCAATTGATTTTCGAGGTTTTTGTGTATTTTGAGCGGGCAATTTAAGTTTTTTATGAAACTTGGAGGATACGCCATACATGTTTGACAACAGGTACTTAGATAGTTGTTCTACCGTAGATTCATCTGGTAAAAAAACCCCGTCATGAAATATACAAAATTTTCTTACTATATTTGCTATTTTTTCTAGTAATTTATTGAACGAATTTAAATTATCATCAAATCTTTTATTTGCAAATTCAAATTCGTGTCTATTGGACTCAAATAATAAGTTCATATTTTTTATTAATAATTTCGATGCTAATACACCATGTACATCTGAAAATAAAGAATTAACAATGTTTTTGGGGTCGATCTTTTCAATTTCGGAAATTATGCTGTTAGGCAAATTAGATATCGTATCTATGATTAACTCTTTTAGATCTGGGATAAATTTACACCTTTTGGACTTAAATTTAACCTTGGCCTTGTGTTTAGTTGAATTTAGGTAACCACTTATATTTAAAATAATATAACTTTGAAATATACGTGACAAATTATTATTAGTGGTTACTAGTATATACTTTGCGATTTTTTCGCAATGCTCTCGTAATTTTTTAAAAAACATATTATTTGATATGCAACTTGATCGTAGATCTGAAATAGACATTCCTGGAGTTATCAATATACCTGTATCAATTGTATCATCTTCAAATAATGAAGATATCTTATATAAGACATACTTGCGTATGTTTGAATAAGTTTGAGAAAGGTCAATACAAGATTTTAATAAATTTCTTCTTTCAACAGTTTTACATATTTTTTCTAATACACGACTCTTAAATAATCCGTCATTATCTATACCTATTTTTTTAATGGCATCTATGTATACCATTTTTGAGTTAGATTTTGTATTCCACAAATTGGTGTTATGATAGGATCTTAGCCTTATATTCTTTTTGATATCATTTTTGTTAATTGATATTTTTTCAGATTTTACTCTTCTTAGGTTTTGTGTTATTGATAGTGTTTCATTATCGGTTAATGTGTTTTTTGCAGTAATATGTTCTGTGGAATTTAAAGTCAAGGTGTTGCAAGTTTTTTCTGCGCGTATAATTTCGCTAACATCACAACGATATAACTTTATACGTATTTCTTTTTTAATTATCGGACACCCAAGTGTTTCAGATTTAGGTGAATATTTTTTTGTTTGTCCTATATTTTTCAAATTTGAAGCTGTTATCATTTCTCCTGTATTTTTCTTAAGGTCTATTCTTTTTGGATTTGGTTCTATTAATTCATTTGATGCGTAGGATAACCTTAATTCATCTATGGTCATGCCATTAGTTAGTTTTATTTTTGATCTTGTTTCTTCTTCAATCTCTTTCAGAAAAGGGGAAAATGTTTCCAAAATATAATTTTTAACATTGTTATACGTTATAGAGAGATCAATATCTATTTTTTCTTTTCTACTAATATGGTTTATTACAGAGTAATAGTGCTTTGCTTTATCTATGAAGGAACATTCAAAATCACTTTTATCAATATCAATTCCTGACAAAGCTAATTTGTATATAGAGATGGGAGCTACAGGATTAAGGTCCCACTTCAATTTTTTTTGTGGAATAAGTAGAGGGTTTTTTAATAATGATATTTTCATATTATTATTAATATTATTTTCAGAACTTTTTTCATAATTACTTTCTGATATGCCATCTTTATCATGTTTATGAAATCTAAGTTCTTTATGAATTTTGGCAGGTATTTTGTACATATCTGATAAAAGATATTTGGATAGTAATTTTGCTGTATGTTTTCCTGGGAACAATATTTTTCCCTCATGTAATGCCTGATGAGATTCTACTTCTATAAATATCTTTGTAAGTAAATTATTGAGAAAATTTAAATTAGATATAAATTTATCATCTGGTAGCTTGTTAGAATTAAAAATTAGTTCTATTTTTCTTATTAATGATTTTTGTAAATATACATTATGTATATTTACAAATAATCCATCAGCGATCTCATTTGGATTAAATTTTTTGAGCTCATTGATAATATTATTCGGCAAATTAGATATTGTTTCTGTAATTAGCAATTTTATCGCTGGGCATAATTTATTTTTCTTGCTAGTAATTATTAACCGTTCAGTTGAGGTCAAATAAATACAACTTTGAATAATGTTTGAGAAATAATTACTAGGAACTAAATTTATATTTTTTACAGTTTCTTCACAATTTTTACTTAATTTTTCAAAGAAAAGTCTATTTGATACGCAACTGTATACTAAGTTCGATAAAGATATCCCAGGAGTTATCAATACATCTGTAGTGGCTATGGCATCACTAATGTATGGGGAAATTTTATCCAAAACGTATTTGCGTACATTTGAATAGGTTTTGGATAAATCAAGGGATGACTTTGTGATTCCCCTACTTGTAATATAAGCACCTAGTTTCTCTAATACGCTGTTCTTAAACCGGCAATTATTATCTATACTAATTTTTTTAATGGCATCTTCATATATATTTGATATATTATCTGCAGAAAGTAAGTTAGTTTTACGATACGGTTTCTTTAGATCAAATTCTTTTGTCATCGTTTCTTGTTCTGATGGATCAGTGTTTCTTGTAGCGGATATTGTCACATCTTTTGTATAATTGCTCTTCAAGTAAACATTGTCAATTGATTCTCGAGGTTTTGGTATATTTTGAGCGGGCAGTTTAAGTTTTTTATGAAATTTGGAAGATACGCCATACATGTCTGACAATAGGTACTTAGATAGTTGTTCTACCATAGACTCATCTGGCAAAAAAACTCCGTCATGAAATATACAAAATTCTCTTACTATATTTGCTATTTTTTCTAGTAACTTATTGAACAAATTTAAATTATCATCAAATCTTTTATTTGCAAATTCAAATTCATGTTTATTGGGTGCTAATAATAGTTTCATGTTTTTTATCAATGATTTCGATGCTAATACACCATGTACATCTGAAAATAAAGAATTAACGATGTTTTCTGGATTGATTTTTTCAATTTCGGAAATGATACTATTGGGTAAATTAGATATCGTATTTATAATTAACTCTTTTAGCTCTGGGATAAATTTATTCTTTTTGGAGCGAAATCTAATCCTAGTTTTAGTTGAATTTAAGTAACCATTATTGCTTAAAATAATATAACTTTGAAATATACGTGATAAATTATCATTCGGGATTACTCGTATATCCTTTTTAACTTTTTCGCAATGCTCTCGTAATTTTTTAAAAAACATATTATTTGATATGAAACTTGACCGTAGATCTGAAATAGACATTCCTGGAGTTATCAATATACCCGTGTCAATTGTATCATCTTCAAATAATGAAGATATCTTATATAAGACTAATTATTAACGGTAAAGATTAAATTATATACAAGTAGACCACATTTGATTCCATCAGCAATACTATTGGAAAGAGAAAGAAGAAAAAGTCAATGGTTACTGAAACCAAAAGTATATTGTCATCCTAGTACTTTAAGTGGTTATACAAGAGCAGATCCGGTTATATCATAAATATTAACATCAATATTCTCGTTAATCATACTGTGAGGAAATGTTTCCTACGCTGCTGTAATTGCTAGATTTGTAGGTAAGGGTTTCTTAGACTGAATATTCAAAAGCATTTTCGATAAATTAGTAACCAACATCTTTGATGCTTTTTGCAACGGGCATACATACATTTTATCCTGTAATAAATTTAGCTCTGGAAATACTATTATTGTAATCATATTTATGTTAGTCTTTCCTTCCGCTAACGCCTTCTAATTTTATAATTTATGGTGTCGTAAGCATTAATTATAGTTAGTGTGTATCCAATTTGTTTTGTAAATTAATTGTTTTATAATAATAAATTTATATACGAAGTGCCTTATTAAAACCTAAAATGCATCAGGTTTGTTATGTATAATGCTCCACTATTGCAATGCAAACCCATTGCTATTTATGTGACTAAGGTAATTATAGCCCAATTTTATATGCTATTTAATTATATTATCAGAGTATGAATGATACGATGTTTGTTTGAATTAAGATTTATATTCGTATAGTTGTAAATTGAAGCACTAATTTTCTCATTACTTTAATTGACGAGTTTATTTTTTGTTTGATTGCTATTAGTGTGTATCTACTAAGTGAGTAAGAATTTTATTACACAGTGTTCAATAGGTGTTGATGAATTATAAAAATTAATTCATATTAAAAGGTAGGAACTCATCCAATATTTCAGCAAATGTTGTAATATTGATTGGTGTTATTTGTGTTTAAATTTAGCGATTATATTGTTATTGGAATTATCATCTGTAATTATATCCAATCATAACTGTAGTCACTACTAAGAGTTGTTATGTTGGTTGATGCTGCTAAATTTACAAAATAATTTTGATTCATTATCGGTTGTGGTGGTTTTTTGCTTTTGTTATTTAATTTAGTGCGGCCGCAGGGTTAATTTGTTACTGTATGTACGTTTAATTATGATGGCTACTATTACGTCTGTTATAGGTACAGCAGACCGCACATGTATCTATAGTATCTATACAAGATCTTCTAGTTCTTCCTCGGCGTTAGCATTGTCAGTTTGTGATATAGGCTGACGTGATTTATTATTTTTGCAAGACCTATACCCTAGGAAAGCAATTATAGCAAAAGCAATGAATAAAAATGAAATCAATACAATATTTAACGTATTGATATTAGTACTGGCTGGTGTTATTTTAGTTGGGATCAAAGATGTCAACCCAATAGTTGTAATCTCTGACTCAGTAGTTGTTGATTCTGTAATTGCGGAACTCATAAAATTAGATACCGTAGTTTTAAGATCATCTGATCCCTCGGTTGCTGATTGTGTAAATGGATAATCTATGTAATCTCGAGTACTATTGCAAAACCTAACAAAAATACTAAGATTAGGATTATGATCATCATCACATAATTTGGCATCGTAAAATGGATTACTTAAATCAAAACCACCAACATCATCCGCATAATCACTAAGGTATCCACGGATAAATGATCCAATGCCAGACAATTGTGTGATAAGATCAGATCCTGTACGGTCGTTACCACTAGCTACTCTAGGAAGGTGTAAAGGAAAACTGAAATTAAAAGCATTTGCTTTTCCTTGGCCTCTCAATATTGATGACCCATCTTCAAAAGCATTTGTGATAAGTAATTCATTAACTTCTTGGGGAATTTCTACAATAGCTGTACACAAATCCCTTCCTATATCACATAATTTACTGGAAATAGAATCATGACCTATATTTTCTCCATTAACACCTTCTAATGTACTAATGGTTGCTGATTGTGTAAATGGATAATCTATGTAATCTCGAGTACTATTGCAAAACCTAACAAAAATACTAAGATTAGGATTATGATCATCATCACATAATTTGGCATCGTAAAATGGATTACTTAAATATTATGGGAGCAATATTTGGAAGTGTAATGAAGTGCAAGTCTGACGATAGTGCAAGCATGAATATGTCAAGACGTCTTTGAAATTACATAGGAGACATCGGTAAATGTTGCAACACATAACTTGGGCCATTAACCATCTAGATTTTTTATGAAATTATCACCACCCACTCGAGCAAACCGTGTTAAGCATGGTTTGCTTCGTTAACAGTAACAAAAAACAAACCGATAGAGAACGTGCGTTAATAGGGTTGTAACTTCACATATGTCACAAATAAAGCTGGCCCTCAGGATAACCTCAAGTAAGTGATTGATATAAAAAGCTTCGTGAAGAACACCATAAAAGGCTCTAAAAAACTTAGCTCCATCTACTCTAAGCATAATAATAGGCAATATTAGTAAGTGTGCCTTAATATTTACTCATGACAACTAGCCTCATCAACAATACATTATATAAAATAATGTCTTCGCAAAGATAATGTCGGATTTTTAAATAATAATAAAAATAAAATTAGGTCATTATTGGCTTTCATATTAAGGCAGCAAATTTTCATTTTGTACTTTAACTTCTATGATAAAAACAACCTATATTTATCTGGTCAATGTGATTTCAGCCACTATCATAGAAACAAATAATGAAGATTAACGAAAATAGTTAATTGAATGTAGGATTAAAATAGTACCAGATACAAACTGTGCTTTGGATAAAAATGCCACGCTTATAATGATAGGCAACTAAATTTTTCTAGCGGAAGAATACTCAACTATCCTTATAATAGAAATATACTCATGTAATTATCAACAACTATATAGCAGTTATGCACACATTACTTGATTTTTAATAAGGAAAGGGAAAATAAAATCCTACGACCGATAACTACCCTCAGCCAATGTATAAAATTAAATACGAGTTAGTGATAAATGTATACTATAAATTAATGGACTCTGATTATCACTAGCAATATAACCATCTATATCGCTTAATGTTGTATTGTTTTATTTGAATAATTTTCTCCTGATAAGAAGAGTAGAGTATTTATTCTTTTTTGTTAGTGATTGTCAGTTTGGCTGACGTTACTTCACAGATTGTACTCTTGTTATTATTCACCTATATTTAACATAAGATATTGTTTAATCATTGATTATTTTGCTACCAATCTATAAATTTATCGATATCATGTTCAATGAAGAGCGTTTGTAATATTTACCAGTGGCGGTTAGATTCGTAAGCGCTTCATTAATTATTTCGTTTTAGGAATTTTAACTTATGCACCTGAACAACCTTGGTCATTCTAATGGCACGGATCCGCATGAACTCGTAACTAATGAAGAGCCTCAATCTAATACGAGAAGTAGTCCTCCGCCTTCATATGATGAAGCAACTTCCCAAATGCCAGGCAATGAAATGCTAGTACCTGTTGGTGTTGGTGTTGCAAATAGTAGTTATCCCTTCCCACCACCGCCTTATGAAGAAGTAGTGGGAGCAACACCATTTACATTGGGAGTATTTAACAGCAATTATCGACATCCACCACTGACTGTACCTGAACAGGTTCTTATTGATATGCATAGCCTTCCTTTTGCACTTCAACCTACGCATAATGAAGCATTAGAATCTATAGCTAGGGTATCAGGTAATAATAGTCCCCCTTCACAAGAAACGCCATTGAATGGTTATTGTCTCCCAGAAAGTCGTATGCCCATAATGCTTTTTGGTTTAACAATTTTCGTCATTGCTGTTATTACGGGAATCGTAAGATGGTGCACAACCCGCCATTCTTGAAAAAAATAATAGATACACAACATGGAGGAAAAATTAACTCTAGCTAAATTGAAAGGCCAGTGCATAAAATTACACTATGAATTATTCGCGATAACAAAAATTTTTACATCATAGCCTCCAACATTGATGACTAAAGCTGTCGATGTATGTATTATGGGAGCAATATTTGGAAGTGTAATGAAGTGCAAGTCTGACGATAGTGCAAGCATGAATATGTCAAGACGTCTTTGAAATTACATAGGAGACATCGGTAAATGTTGCAACACATAACTTGGGTCATTAACCATCTAGATTTTTTATGAAATTATCACTACCCACTCGAGCAAACCGTGTTAAGCATGGTTTGCTTCGTTAACAGTAACAAAAAACAAACCGATAGAGAACGTGCGTTAATAGGGTTGTAACTTCACATATGTCACAAATAAAACTGGCCCTCAGGATAACCTCGCAAGTAATCGATATAAAAAGCTTCGTGAAGAACACCATAAGAGGCTCTAAAAAACTTAGCTCCATCTATTCTAAGCATAATAATAGGAAATATTAGTAAGTGTGCCTTAATATTTACTCATGACAACTAGCCTCATAAACAATACATTATATAAAATAATATCTGCGCAAAGATAATGTCGGTTTTTTAAATAATAATAAAAATGAAATTAGGTCATTATTGGCTTTCATATTAAGGCAGCAAAATTTCATTTTGTACTTTAACTTCTATGATAAAAACAACCTATATTTATCTGGTCAATGTGATTTCAGCCACTATCATAGAAACAAATAATGAAGATTAATGAAAATAGTACCAGATACAAACTGTGCTTTGGATAAAAATGCCACGTTTATAATGATAGGCAACCAAATTTTTCTAGCGGAAGAATACACAACTATCCTTATAATAGAAATATACTCATGTAATTATTAACAACTATATAGCAGTTATGCACACATTACTTGATTTTTAATAAGGAAAGGGAAAATAAAATCCTACGACCGATAACTACCCTCAGCCAATGTATAAAATTAAATACGAGTTAGTGATAAATGTATACTATAAATTAATGGACTCTGATTATCACTAGCAATATAACCATCTATATCGCTTAATGTTGTATTGTTTTATTTGAATAATTTTCTCCTGATAAGAAGAGTAGAGTATTTATTCGTTTTTGTTAGTGATTGTCAGTTTGGCTGACGTTACTTCACAGATTGTACTCTTGTTATTATTCACCTATATTTAACATAAGATATTGTTTAATCATTGATTATTTTGCTACCAATCTATAAATTTATCGATATCATGTTCAATGAAGAGCGTTTGCAATATTTACCAGTGGCGGTTAGATTCGTAAGCGCTTCATTAATTATTTCGTTTTAGGAATTTTAACTTATGCACCTGAACAACCTTGATCATTCTAATGGCACGGAGCCACATGAACTCGTAACTAATGAAGAGCCTCAATCTGATATGAGAAGTAGTCCTCCGCCTTCATATGATGAAGCGACTTCCCAAATATGGCCAGGCAATGAAATGCTAGTACCTGTTGGTGTTGGTATTGCAAACAGTAGTTATCCCCTCCCACCGCCGCCTTATGAAGAAGTAGTGAGAGCAACACCATTTACATTGGGAATATTTAACAGCAATTATCGACAACATCCACCACTAACTGTACCTGAACAGGTTCTTATTGATATGCATAGCCATTCTTTTGCACTTCAACCTACGCATAATGAAGCATTAGAATCTATAGCTAGGGTATCAGGTAATAATAGTCCCCCTTCACGAGAAACGCCATTGAATGGTTGTTGTCTCCCAGAAAGTCGTATGCCCATAATACTTTTTGGTTTAACAATTTTCGTCATTGCTACTATTACGGGAATTGTAAGATGGTGCACAACCCGCCATTCTTGAAAAAAATAATAGATATACAACGTGGAGGAAAAATTAACTCTAGCTAAATTGAAAGGCCAGTGCATAAAATTACACTATGAATTATTCGCGATAACAAAAATTTTTACATCATAGCCTCCAACATTGATGACTAAAGCTGTCGATGTATGTCAATTGGGGTCACATATTCTTCATCAATGCGTGTAGTAGTATAGTCAGTAGTTGTTGTTGCTCCAGTAGTTGTTGTTGCCCCAGTAGTTGTTGTTGCTTCAGTAGTTGTTGTTGCTTTAGTAGTTGGAGCAAATATTATCTTCGGTTCAACATCTAGGGCGTCCTCAATGGATATGACCTCTTTAACTCCTTGAGGAAAAATATCGCTCCCCAAAATTGAAACTTGACCAAATATTTTTATTCCCTCTTCCCTCGCCCTTTTCACAGCACGCTCCATGGCTGGAGTATTGAAAGAACACGATGAAGTTTGCTCTGGGGGTACTACAATATAAATTGATGAAGGACCATTACTGGACGAAAGTTCTAAAACTGTATTGACAGCTGCAACAATATTAGATTCTGACAGCTGCTGAATCATTTCTTTACTGCCTGTCTTTTGATAGAAAGTAGCCCTCAAATCCACAACACTTGATCCTGGAACTAACTGTCCAAGCTGGTAGCTTATTAGGCTTCCATCTTTACATTCTCTAATATTGTTAGTCTGACTTTCTCGACAAACTACACTTCCTGCATTAAAACGTTCATCTTTGCAGAAATTACCAAGCTTACTCCCATAATGACGGAAACATTTTGTATGGGTAACATTAACCCCAGGAATAGGAGAAGTTGCGTTTACTCCATCCGAAACAATAGCCATATTAACTTGCTTATATCTTTTACTTTTTTTACCAGAAGATGGAGAAGAAGAAGGAATGGAAGTAGTAGACGTGGCAGACGTAGTATCAGGAATAGATGTTGCCGTTTTCGGTTCCGGACCAGAGAACATATCATTACCATTGTACTGGCAGTTAACCAAATGTTTACCACTATGATAACTACCTATTGAAGTAACAACTTCAATAGGAGATGACACCTCATCACACGACGATTCTGACAAAACAGCAGGAGCAGCACCTTGCATAAGGAAAGATTTCAAAACTTCCGGTCTGTTAAAACAGTCCTGCTCCAAAGTAATGTTCATTGGACACAGCTGCTCTTTTATAACTATTGCTTGATCTAGATCAATTCTAATCTCAACGTTTTTCAGCGCCGATTCATTTCTAAATATGCCAGTTTCACTAGCTACCAATGGTAAAGTATCGTTCACCCTTTGTGGAAACATACCTTCTATGACCGAGTAAACTGCACTCGACTGATCAACGCTTGGTGGCAAATGAATACGGGCTGAAGTTACGGTAACGTTTGATAATTGATCAACTAAGGTTTCAGAAACACTGGTGCAATTGGCGCCAAATCCAGCAGAAACAAGACTACTAACAGTGGCCAACAAACTAGCTGCAGTAGAGCCAGTACCTTTAGATGCATCAAAAGCATCTTGAGATCTCTTCCGCCGACGACTAGATTTATACATCTCGGTCAAGGGATTACGTGTATCGTCCTCCGGAGGCTCAGCCGTACCCCTCCTAAGAGAACTAAACTCTTCCCATTTTTCTGAGGTTGACGATAAATAATCGTGGGGCTCTTCTTCTTGTGTGCTATTAAAAAAAGAATAAATATATTTCATCATTGGAGTAGGTTTTTTTAAATTCACCAAGATGAAGATACTCCTCTCATCACCTTAATATTAAAAGCAACTTTTCACTTAGCCACAACCAACTTTTCTATTTCAAAAATTAGTTTTAACCAAAGTACATCTTAGAAACGTGAATAAGCACCCCCATTTACTAACTATATAAACATCAACGAGCCCTACCCCGGCACTCAAGCAAATTTGCATTGGCTGCTTTCTTCCGAATCTGACCAGATGGGCAAACACTGACGCGAGGGGGCCCGAGGCTCAATTGTAACAGAAATAGCACACAATAAAGGTAAAAATTTAGGCTAGATTAGAAGTGGCCATTTTAATTTTCACGGCATAACTTAGGTACCATGTTTATTCTCATGCCTAATATCATCAGGCAATTAATTTATATAATTACACAAAAAATATTTTTTATTGTCTTATCATCTAATGCAACGCAATACCATTGAAATGGTAGCGAATAGTGGGTAGTACCAGATTTTTTTGCAAATATGTAGTTCGCCACAAAGCATAAACAGATAGTACTTAACACAAAATATTATGGCAATATTTAAAGATATTATCTGATATCTTTTCTTCTATATACCTTACAAAACTTACAAAAAATTTACAGCTGTTACTTACTATATCAACAAGTGTAGTAGATATTTTTGGGCTAAGTTAAATTTACTTTTAGTGGTCGTAGTTGATAATTATATGTATTGAATGAGATCAAAAAATGGCGGCATGAAGTTGATAGGTAGTGTACAATCTAAGGGCATATTGGTTGAGACTGCGACACCTATACGTTCACCATAATCGGCAGTAAGGTTATAGGTTAGGAGGGAGAATAATAAATAATCTTAGGAAATGAACTTTATGTCTATAGCTGGCATCATTATTCATCACACAGATAGGGTGATGGAGGAACTGTTCAGAACTCATATAGCCAATAATTCATTGAGTAGTAGGGCATTTAAATACTAGACTCTGCGAAGTTCATATTAAAGAGGTCTCTGGATGTTTAACACTGAAAAGGTAAGTACAAGTAGCAAAAGTGTTTTTGGTTCATTTGATCAGTGTGATGCAGTAGATGATGCAGTAGATAGTGGTAGTTTTTGTTTGTTTGCCAATAGCGTGTCTTCATCTAGAAAAATCCTTTTTTCTCTCAAAAATTTTATTACTCCGTTTATGGTTTTTGGAATGATAGGATATGTTACAGGGGGATGTAAATCAGAATCAGTAACATTTACTGAAGAATGGGAAACTCTTAAATCCTCAATTTGCAGATTGATTAATGACACCCAAGAAGGAGATCTAATTGAATTACTAGGCGATAGTGTTGGTAATAATTTTCCATTGTCATTTCCCGTAGAAGGTAATGGTGATTTAAATTTTACTGATTTTATTGATGTTTTTTTTAATGCCAGTTTGATGATCTATAGTATGATTAACGATACTGACACAGGTGATTCTCCATGCTACGATTATTCTCATAAAAGTTGTGCTAATATAACCAGGTATATGTTGGATCCACCTGTTGAATCTGCAGACCGGGGTCCGATTGATCTTGTTTTCTTATTGGTCGGTTTTGTTGTGTTGTGTTTACTATTTGGTGTTTGCGTTATTTCGTCATATTCAGTAAGGAATTCTCGTTCCAGGCTCAGAAACATGGTTGTTTAGCTGCGTGTTTATGTGTGGGTCATTATTATTATAAATAAAATACTAGTAAGCTGTACGTAAATCTATATGGTGCAGTATGCAGTTCCTGTATCGAGCTACTGCTGCAACATTTTCTGTGAGTATGTTCATAAATTGTGCTTTGTGACATTTTTTCTGGTAACTGTAGTTACTATAACAGAATCCATGTGCATTATTGTTCATGTTTATAAAAATTATTAAAATATTAATAACTAGGTTCTTCTATATCGACTCCGGTATATTATATATTTTGTCATTTATATACACTCACTTTAATTTAACTAAAATATCGTTGTTATTACGTGTAAAATATTTTGTTGTTTAATAAATATGACAATCCTCTAATTACACATCTTACTAACACAAAATTATACATTATCTAAATCATAGTAGTTATATTTATGTTGTTTGATATATTAAATAGTTCTAATATAATATTTGTCATATATTTGAAATAAATATTATCGGTAAAAATTTAGGCTAGATTAGAAGTGGCCATTTTAATTTTCACGGCATAACTTAGGTACCATGTTTATTCTCATGCCTAATATCATCAGGCAATTAATTTATATAATTACACAAAAAATATTTTTATTTGATATCTTTTCTTCTATATACCTTACAAAAAATTTACAGCTGTTACCTACTATATCAACAAATGTAGTAGACATTTTGGGGCTAAGTTAAATTTATTTTTAGTGGTCGTAGTTGATAATTATATGTATTGAATGAGATCAAAAAATGGCGGCATGAAGTTGATAGGTAGTGTACAATCTAAGGGCAGATTGGTTGAGACTACGACACCTATACGTTAACCATAATCGGCAGTAAGGTTATAGGTTAGGAGGGAGAATAATAAATAATCTTAGAAAATGAACTTTATGTCTATAGCTGGCAGCGTTATTCATCGCACAGATAGGGTGATGGAGGAACTGTTCAGAACTCATATAACTAATAATTCATTGAGTAGTAGGTCATTTAAATACTAGACTCTGCGAAGTTCATATTAAAGAGGTCTCTGAATGTTTAACACTGGAAAGTTAAGTACAGGCAGCAGAAGTGTTTCTGGTTCACTTTATCAGTGTGATGCAGTAGATAGTGGTGTTGGTTTGTTTGCCAATAGCGTGTCTTCATCTCGAAGAATATTTTTTTATCTCAGAAATTTTATTGCTCCGTTGCTGATTTTTGAAATGATAGGATATGTTACTGGTGGATGTAAATCAGAATCATCAATGTTTGCTGAAGAGTGGGAAGGTCTTAAAAAATCCATTTGTAGACTGATTAATGATACTAGAGAGGAAGACTTAATTGGATTACTAGATAATAGTAGTGGTCATTTTCCATTGGTATTTCCCGGAGGAGATCATGATGGTTTAAATTTGACTGGGTTTATTGATGTTTTTTTTAATACCAGTTTAATGATTTATAGTGTGATTAACTATACTGACACAGATGATTCCCCATGCTACGATCATTCTCATCAAAGTTGTGCTAATATAACCAAGTATATGTTGGAGCCACCTGTTGAATTTGCAGATCGGGGCCCGGTTGGTCTTGTTTTGTTGTTTGTCGGTTTTATTGTATTGTGTCTGGTGTTTGGTATTTCCGTTGTTTCGTCATATTCAGTAAGGAATTCCCGTTTCAATCGCAGAAACATGGTTGTTTAGCTGCGTGTTTATGTGTGAGGCATTCTTATTATAAATAAAATACTAGTAAGATGTGTACGTGAATTTATATGGTGCGGTATGTGGTTTCTATATATAGCTACTGCTGCAGCATTTTTTGTGGTTATTTTCATAGATTGTGCTTTGTAATATTATTTTCTGTTAACTATCGTTTATATAACAGAATACATATGTATTGTTATTAATGCTTATTAAAATATCAATAACTAGGTTCTCCTATATCGACTCCGGTATGTTATAAATTTTTATATGTTTTGTCATTTATATGAACTCGATTTAATTTAACGAAAATATCGTTGTTATTACGTATAAAATATTTTGGTGTTTAATAAATATGACAATTCTCTAATTACACATCTTACTAACACAAAATTATACATTATCTAAATCATAGTAGTTATATTTATGTTGTTTGATATATTAAATAGTTCTAATATAATATTTGTCATATATTTGAAATAAATATTATCATTTTACTTCTGGGATGATGCGTATCACCTAAGGAAATTTGGAAATTTCAAATAATGAGAATAGAGTAAAAATGGGCTGAGTTGTATATTAATTATTTAATGTATGCTGCTAGATGGCAGAAAACAAGATTCAGGGTTTATATATGTCTGAAAAACGTCTCCTTGGAAGCTGTTATCTATTACAAATAGTAACAGCAACAGAATTATCGAGAAAAAGTTTGGCATAAATAACAAAACACATGAAGAAGAAACTATGACCGAACAGATAATAAATCAAAGACACAAAAACTTTAGCCTGCAATAAAATAGCGATAAATTAAAACTTACAGTAATAGCAGTTGACCTACTATTTACTGCCACCATAAGAAAGCTTGCTACTGCTATATTGTTAGTTAGAGCACTTCCTAATCCTACAGTATGGACTAACATAATTCAGATCGTCAATGAACTGTAACAACCACCACAATAACTTAAACTGCAAGAACAATCTGTAGACACAACCACACCCATAGGCATAGCAAATTTTTCTATACGCCCCTGGTACATAGGGGCCAACTCAACAGCAACTAAAACGATATAGATTGCATGTAATATATACAAATTACAATATCGTACAGCTTGTATATGAAAGATTACGTATAGGAATATAAATTGTTCATTGGAATACAAATGAACCACACATGCAATACTAACTTAGATCTACAGGTTTCCCGGTTTTCCAATCAGTTACTACAGAAACATTATATCCGATAGACCTGAATCTCGAAACTGCTTCTCCAAGGGAACTAGTCGTTGTCCTATAGTGACCTGTTTGATTATTAATTTCCAGATTGAAAGTAATTTTATTCCTCAGTGAGTCGTAATCTCTGTCTTTTTTATTATTATTCTTAGATCTTCTTATTCTCCTTATCCATCCAAAATTAGTGCAATTAATGCAACTTTTGTCTTCATTAACCAACTCATCAGCAGGCTCAACTTTATCAATACCTACACATTTTACATATCCAGCAGTCAGAACACCTTGAAAACTAGCAATATAAGCGTGAGAAACTCTTGTGCTACCAATAAAAATTCCTCTGCTTTCTGATACAACAAACTTTACCATAGTCCCTGATTCAAGAAGATTTCTAAAACCTGAGGTCAACTCTCCATATGGACCAACTCCATCCATGTAACTGCGACTAACCACAACCCTATTAAAAGCAGTGGTTTCCAATTCTTGAAAATCTTCTTGTCTATTTTCGAATACTACCTGCCGCATTCCTGGTACGTACATACCACACTCCTAGGAGCTTAGATTAATTGATACAATTGTGTTTTAAACCTACCCATCACCTTATATAAGTACAAATTATTTATCAACAAGTTATGAACCACATTAAGTAAATATAGCACCCTATGCACTAGATAAATATTACAAATAACAACTCACACAAATACACCCTTTATCTACGGTACGGTTTCGGAAACACATTCGTACATAAAAATTTAGCGTTTTGTGTACTATATGTTCCTATAACAACATTAACGCATATTGTAAATTACAATATAATGTATTTTAACATTGTAGTGTTTTGTACCTCACACTAAACTAAAAGTATATTGGGGCAGATTAAGTTACATATTAGTTATATAGAATAACTCAGGCTTATTTTTTAAACTTTATTAATCTAATAAGCGGCGCATTCCCCTACATCCTTTTGTTCTCCTAAATATCATTGCAAAAAAGTACAACAAAGCAAAGAAAGACATTAAAATGATGACGACTTTAATATACCATTCCGTATCCAGTGAATAGAGTTGTTCTTCGTGGTAACCTTTGTTGTCCATGTTGGTGCGGTTATGGTAATTATCGATGTAGTGTTTACCCCAGCCGTTTGTTATTGACATAATATATTCTGGAGTCATATTGACCTGTTTAAGTTCGGATCTTAGGTCAACTCCGTTTAAAATCAAATTATTTTCTCCAAAATTAAATGCTTTTTCTAGCAAGCATCGTATGTTTGCAGTCTTTACTAATAATTTAATCCGTTCAATAGTAATAGTATCGATCGGTTCTAAAACATATGGAGTAACTTGTACTAGTATAGATAAAAAGATGGATGTTTTTATGGTGTTTTTGTAGAATTATCTTGCATGGCAGGGGTAGTAGCTTAAGCCGGAACTTGTTCTTCTTGAGATTGACGATATCGCGTTTATAGTCATCTCGACTGCTGATATATTACCAATATCTTCTTCTGATTCATCCTAGAATTCGTCACTGTTGCTGGTTTCTAGCTTGTTATAACATTTAAACTCTACAATGCCGTTTGACACAACATTATCTCCTGAAAGTATTGTTATACGTTTTAATATCAATAATATTAATGCACAACTGATCGACCATCATCACCGATGCTACTCTACATAATTAGAAATATACACGTAAATTTTATTTTATAAATAGATAATATTTTTATATGATTGATTAGTTTTTTAAGTAGTTTATTTAAATTATTATCTCATACTAGTGGAATTTTTTGCATTTAGATATTTATAAAATTGAATTATTTATGATTCGTTATTAGAGCAAGTATACGGTTATGCTATTATTTAATAATCGTACCCTCTTGTTTTTAGTAGATTGATAAAATAATTGAAAAGGAAAATAGATTCGACTTAAACTTAGTTTAATTGCTAGTATTTGATTAGAAGGGTGCGCGTATTCATTTCTGTTATACAAAAAAGTTATTTTTTGTCATGTGGCAAATTATACTTACTCTATGTGTTGATGCTTGTAGTTTTATTTGTTACTTGATTACACATCATTATCATTTATTGCTCTAGAGCGCTTTCTGGACGTTTTTAATTTTCTGGTTACTAGTGGTATGAAAAAATATAATAATAAAGCTAAAAGAGAACCCAAAACTATTATGATTATAACTGTTCTTTCTGTTTCCATTGAGTTTAGGCTTCTATGGGAATAAATGTCACGATTACTGCTGCTGATCATATTTGGGCAGGTGTGATAGGAGTAATCTCTCGTTCTAACAAGTTCTGAGAAATTACCAAGTCTATGTCTGGATTCGGCATCAAATGGGCTAGTATTCTTAATTTTTTCACATATACTCAGTGTTACTTCTCTAATCCTATTATATTTATACTCTATTCTTCCGACATTAATTGAAGTACGAGCCTCATCTACACAGCTGCGATTAATGCGATTAACTATTTGGTAGCTTTCTAATCTGTGTTCTATTGACATAAATTCTTCTGGATTAGTTCCAATTTTCTCAAGCTCAGATCTAACATTAATTCCTCCTGAAATAAGATTTTTTTCTCCAAATGCGAGGCAATATTTAAAGATATTATCTGATATCTTTTCTTCTATATACCTTACAAAACTTACAAAAAATTTACAGCTGTTACTTACTATATCAACAAGTGTAGTAGATATTTTTGGGCTAAGTTAAATTTATTTTTAGTGGTCGTAGTTGATAATTATATGTATTGAATGAGATCAAAAAATGGCGGCATGAAGTTGATAGATAGTGTACAATTGGAGAGCGTATTGGTTGAGACTACGACACCTCTACGTTCACCATGATCGGCAGTAAGGTTAGAGGTTATAGGCTGGGGGGAAAATAATAAATAATCTTAGGAAATGAGCTTTATGTCTATAGCTAGCATCATTATTAATCACACAGATAGGGTGATGGGAACTGTTAAGAACTAATATAACTAATAATTCATTGAGTAGTAGGGCATTTAAATACTAGACTCTGCGAAGTTCATATTAAAGAGTAAAGAGGCCTCTGGATGTTTAACACTGAAAAGATAAGTACAGGCAGCAAGATTGTTTCTGGTTCACTTGATCAGTGTGATGATGTAGATAGTAGTGGTTGGTTGTCTGCCAATAGCGTGTCTTTATCTCGAAGTATTATTTTTTCTCCCAAAAATTTTATTGTTCCGTTAGTGATTTTTAAAATTATAGGATATGTTGCCGGGGAATGTAAATCAGAATCAGAAATTTTTATTAAAGAGTGGAACGGTCTTAAACGTCACATTTGCAAATTGATTAATGATACTAAAGAGGAAGATTTAATTGAATTATTAGGCGATAGCAGTGATTGTTTTCCATTGGTATTTCCCGGAGAAAATCATGATAAATTAAATTTGACTGATTTTATTGGTGTTTTTTTTAATACCAGTTTAATGATTCATAGTATGATTAACTACACCGACACAGATGATTATCCGTGCTACGAATATTCTCATCAAAATTGTGCTAATATAACAAAATATATGGTGGATCCACCTGTTGAATCTGCAGAGCTGGATCCGATGGGTGTCGTTTTGTTATTGTTAGGTTTTGTTGTATTGTGTTTGGTGTTTGGTGTTTCCGTTGTTTCGTCATATTCAGTAAGGAATTCTCGTTCCAGGCGCAGAAACATGGTTGTTTAGCTACGTGGTTATGTGTGGGGCATTCTTATTATAAATAAAATACTAGTAAGATGTGTACGTAAATTTATATGGTGCGGCATGTGGTTTCTGTATCGAGCTACTGCTGCAGCATTTTTGTGATTATTTTCATAGATTGTGCTTTGTAATATCATTTACTGTTAACTATCGTTTATATAACAGAATACATATGTATTGTTATTAATGCTTATTAAAATATCAATAACTAGGTTCTCCTATATCGACTCCGATATGTTATAAATTTTTATATGTTTTGTCATTTATATGCACTCGATTTAATTTAACGAAAATATCGTTGTTATTACGTATAAAATATTTTGGTGTTTAATAAATATGACAATTCTCTAATTACACATCTTACTAACACAAAATTATACATTATCTAAATCATAGTAGTTATATTTATGTTGTTTGATATATTAAATAGTTCTAATATAATATTTGTCATATATTTGAAATAAATATTATCTGTTAAGCATTTGAACATGAAGGTCTCCATAAATCTAAATATTACTTAATTAAGTAATATTTAATAAAAATATAATATGATAATAGTTACATGAATTAGGCGATGGATGAATTTACTATTTATTGCCGTATAATCAATTATTAATGCCAATTAGTATAAATAGCATGACATCTATATTGTGCGATTGTACATAGTGTTAGAGCATATTTTATGGATTTCAAAACGATGTTTCCGGGTCTGGGGTTTCATCAAAGTATGAATCGGATTCATCAAAGTATGAATTGGATTCATCTTCCTCTGAAATTGTTTCCAATGTGTGTCTTACTATAAAAGCACTGTGTTGCTGTAGTTTAGATATTCCTTGGGTTGATTTTTCTTTAGTGCATGTATAATCTGGTTCCACGTGATCACTTGAATAATATTTAACCAGATCTGTTTCCTGATTTTCTTTGTGTAGTTCACAGCTAATCATATCAGTTACGGTTGATTCTTTAGTTTCTAAAAAATATGCTGGTATTAGGCACGAACTAGGATCAAGGATATCTGGTTCGTTTCTTGCGGCATAATCTTGGCTATTTATTACTTCAACATTAAACGTCGGTTTTTTCATTTTTCTAGATTTTCTATAATTATTTAATGCGCAACATGAGATAGTTACTGCGGGAATTACAAAAACTACTAGTACTATCAAAGATACTGGTTTTATGTACCCCAAGTCATGAAGTTCATCACTAACGTCCGTTGGAGGACATACGTATTCCATGGTAGAGTTGCAAATGTCCATATTTACATCATCTTTAGGGCCGTACATAACTAATGATCTATTATGAACAACATCTAATGCAATTTCTTTATCTGAAGAGTTTAATTTAGCGTTTCCATGTATTATGATACTAAACATCTCAGAAGACTTGCTGACCATTTTGCTTACTATGTCAAATTTTTTTGTTTTATTGTATCTGCTGAATACATCAGTTAATTCATCGACTTTTTTCATTCCACAGTGAATTAAATCTGTTTCTGAAATATTTTGTAGATATGATCGCAATTCATATCTGGACGTTGAGGCACCTCTAGTATAAGGAAAATCTGATATATAAACCATTAGGCACAGATTTGACAGAAATACCTTAGTTAAGTCTAGTTCTATTTCTGTTGTTTCATTGTTACCGATTGCTAATTCTACAAAATTTGCAAAACATGCAAGCATAAATAAACTTCTTATTGTTGCTGCTGATCTATTAATTAATGAAGTGGTTGATCTTCTAATACCATTAATTATGCTGGATACAGTACTACCACAGCAGCCAACTTCTTGTGTCCTTGCTTTTCCTGTTCTACAAGGTGAATTATCTGAATGGGGTTGATAGACGGTAGTAAGACTAGAACCTTCGGTAACTGAGGATTCATCACCGGATTGATCTTCATCCTCTTGATCATGCTCGATTACAGAGCATATTTCTTCTGAAGGAACCAGGCTATTTGCATATTTGTTACCAAAATTCATTTGTTCACTCTCTATATCAAAATAAGTAGTTTCACACAAAGTAGTTTCATATAAAGTATTTTCATATAAATCTATGTTTATAATCTAGTCTTAATTATTAATTATGCACTCAAATATGCATTAACAAAATATTTTCAACAAGCTACTGTTGGTTTTTACAAGGCCACAGCAGGATTTTGCAAAACTGATATGGAAATTAAAGCCATCATTGAGCTATTACTTAGCAGATGGATAAAAATAGAGGAGGGAGTAGTTTCTTTTAAAACACACATTCCCATTGACTTCGTTAATATATCAAGAGATATGGTAGAAGCAACTAAAACAAATGATTCCTTCCAATTGAGAATGCTACGTGACAAGGATTACAAAATTCATACTGAAATTCCTCCTCAACAAACATCAAAAATACGTTTCTCATTTGACAGAATGTTAGGAAAAAGACCCATTTCAATAAAAAAAATCTATCCTAGATTTAACCTGAAGAAAGTAGAAGAAACAATGAAAGCAACCAAATATCTATCAATGAGACCAAACAATTCGCCAGAAGCCAAAATACTAATATTGCCACAAGGAAAACCGGTAGTTTACCATCCAGCTTACGAGGCTTTTACTTTTGGCACGGGAGCTCCTGACAGGAATAACGTATTAAATAAATTCAAATATATACGCGCCACAGTGAGCTCTGAAGAAAACTTTTTTCGCTTTAATCCCAGAATTACAATCGCTAAGTACCTCCCCATAATAACCTACTCTACTGGTTTCGGAGGTATTCTTGCCGTTAGTTATGATAGAGGGTACTATGATTATGACAGACGGCAAGAAACCTTCGTAACTGTTGGCCCAGATTCACCTTCGCTTATGATTCCTCCCGGACTAGATCTACCAGTAAACCAGATTGGCATTACAGGTGTTATGCACAACTCTTGGGACAAAGACGCTTTAACACGAAGGTATACTGTAGACATAAAACCCCAGTCAACAGCAGCATTTATCGTTAATCCCAACGCAAATGTAAAATTTAGACAAATGGGTAGCACATCTAAAATAGCAATTACTGAATGGTACCCAGGACAGATTGAAGAAGTAAAAATAACTGATGAATATAGCAATGGATACCTGTTGAGTCTAGAGATAAAACCAACACCTGTAGAAGAATCAAAGCGGAAAAATGAATCATCAAGTGAGTCTCCTTTTGATCAATGGAAAAAACACTTGCCAGAATGCGACCTGGAAGATCCTGACCCAAAGGATCACAACATCAACTATTACGACGCACTGGCAGGTAGACCTAAAACCACAACCAAACTTCATATTCCCAGAGGTAAAGCAACAACTTTAACCCTTACAGAAGGAATAGACTCCGAGAGCAAAAAGGAATATCACAGCTTAACGTGCAGCACAAACAAAGATGGAGTTAATATAGAATTTGTTGGAAAACCTAGGGTGTGGCTAAATGAAACCGAAACATATAGCCTTACCAATCAATGGACCGTCGGACAAGCAAAAGAAATAAGAAATGAAGTAGTATTTTTGCTTGGAAAAAAAATAAGAACTGGACTCAGCCCTTCCAACCACCAACTTAATATTGCTTGGGAAAAGGTAACTCCAGTGTATGATTTAACTTGTCGCACTGATAAAGATGCTTTCGTAGGAACCGGATGGCTGATACGGTATCTCAAATAAATCACTTAACACTTAAAAATAAACCAATCATAAATAAGTATTTTTTACTTACAAAATAAAATTTCTTATATGAATCAAATTACGCCAATTATGAGTTTACAAAAAAGTTATTAGTTATTATTCTTAGTTATTAATATAATAGCTATCATACTCAAGCGTGTACTAAAAACTTTCAGGAGAAACTATTATGTAGAACCGCATCACAGATTGTAAATATTCGAAGACAAGTAAAATCTAACAGTACCGAATCGTATTGTACCAGAGCTATTAGAGGAAATAATTGTGTTCAATAACATCAGAAATTTGCAAATCTCAAGCATAGACGAAAACGACAATGAATCGGAAGAACAAGATGCGTCCAGCACAGAAAATGGAAATGTGTCAACGGAAGCAGAAGAAACTTCATCACCATTATCATCTTCGGAGAGAACAAATAGTCCTGCTGCAGATTATACGCCTACGAACACATTATGCATGAGAACCATGAGAACATCACTGATAGTTTCACTGATAATTTCTATGCTAAGCACAGTAACAGGCAGTGCTGCAAGAGCAGGTGAATATATTTTCATTAAAGCGATGGAACTGTATATGAGGCATAGTAATATGCTCTGCTTGCTGAAAGGATTGCTTAGACTAGGAGAAGATGATCTTATTTCACACGGAGTAAACATAAGATCTGAAGTTGAAGAAACCGGAGTAAGTCTAGATGATATTATGTTAGGAAATGGTGATTTTGGTAGCATTAGCACAATTGTTCACGATGAAGCATTATACTCCGCTAACGCAACCAACATCACGGAAATTGAATTTAGGTACTCAAGTGTAGAAAGAATCATACTGAACGCATGTGAAAGGATTAAAAATATAACCTATTTTAACGAACATTCAAGAAATCAGCTTGCTAATACTTCAGAGCTCATCAGAAATTCTGATACCTCATATATCGGTTGCCCATATACCCAATTCGGTAGTGATGTTAGTATATCTGAACATGTAAACTCCACTACGACAGACAGAACGGTCTTAAGAGCAACTGTATTAATCATCGTCTGCACAATATTATCTTTGATTGTAATGATTATTATGAGAAATCCTCTACAACGCAGACAACGCAATCATGATGGCAACCGATTGGGAATGATTGAATTAAAAACCTATGGACTAAGCACTAGCCGCATTTGTTTATTAGAAGAAACCGATCATGAGTTTGATAATGATCATGATGTTCGGGATAATCAATCTAACGTAGGTCATGGCTGTGATAATAAAGGAAGCTTACTTCTTGGAAATACATTGGGCAGTACAAATGATAAACCTCTAAAAAAAGAAAAACACAGAAATAACGATGTTCATTTATTAATGGAAAACAACAGATCCAGACCTGCGGATAACGCATCACATTTCTCTTTGTGGATCATAATTTTCTCAACGCACTGAATTAAACTATAAGCAAATACAATCTCATAATAAAGAAAAAAATAAAGTCTGCTATCATTGACGGCAGACTTTATGTTACTTCTATACAAGATCTTCCTCATTTTCGGTATCATCTTGTGGTACAGGCTGAGGTTGTTGTGCCTTACAAGACCTGTATCCAAGAATAGCAGATAGAGCAATAGAAAGGACTATAAAGGCAACTAATATGGCAATAAGTATTGACAAGCCTCTGCCGTAAGGTGTTATCCCCTCTGGGATAAGAGTAGGCATATCTACGGTAGTTGAGTTTATAATTCCAGGAGCCATAGTCGTTGAATTCAGTGTGACTGAACCAGTAGCTACGGTTGTTGAATTCACAATCTCCGATTCAAGGGTAGTAGAATTTAGTATTTCAGATGCCATAGTCGTAGATTTCATTACTTCTGACGCCATGTTCAATGCTCGAAGGGTTGAGGATGCGCTAGTAGCCATAGTCGTTGAATTCAGTGTGACTGAACCAGTAGTTACGGTTGTTGAATTCACAATCTCCGATTCAAGGGTAGTAGATTTTACTACTTCTGATGCTATAGTAGTTAAATGCACCATTTTTGGGACAACAGTTGCAGATTCTACAACTTTAGATATTGATGATGCACTTGGATAAGTTAAGTACGATTTTATACTTGGGCAACACGTATCGGGGATATAATGGTTAATGTTGAAATCTTCGTCACAGAAATTTTCAGTAATTGAATCACAGGCATCCCTCACTAGACCACAAGCGCCTCTATTTAAACTACACAGCCTGACACCTGATCTCCTCATTTCTCTAGAAACCTTAATATATTCATCATTAATATATCTAGACATATCCCATAATTGCGTAAAAAAGTTGTCTCCTCCAGCATCATTCGGATCAATCTCAGAGGGAATAAGCATAGGAATAGTAAAATTAAAGGCGGGATCCTTTTTCAATAATGCCACAGATGATTTAAAAGCGGAATTAACCACTTTTTCGACATACTGAGTATCATTGCCCTTGATTCTAATCAAGCTACACAGCGACGATTCTAAAGAACATAAATAAGATGAAAGTGAGTTACTTCTTACTTGAGATCCATCTACACCACCTAACATACTAAGTGCAATTAGTGGAAATGATACAAAACTATTAGCAAAAGATTTGGTAAACGAAGAAGCATTTTGGTAATTTATTTTCTTCTCCATAACCACAACTTCTGTGTATTCACTTTCTTCCACAACTTCATGTGAATCTACAGATTGATATACACAGTTACTACTGCACGAACAATCTAAATGCTTACTATCTGCATAAAACATTATTTTTCCTGTAAAAAATAAACATAGCTATTCTTTCTCTACATGTATCGAATTGGAAACGTATCAGGAGCACAAATCATGATATCAGATTATGACTTCCGAGATAACAAAACATCAGAATCAAACTCGGATGACAACACAGGTAAAGAAGAAACAGAAACTGACTCTATGCCAATACCATTAAACACCTCAGTAAAAACTTCCTACAAAAATTGCACACGTTCATTTAAAGAAAATTGCCATATCGATATTGAGCTAGAACAAATAACTGCACATACTACCGAAGAGAAAAAAACAGATGAACCAGTATCATCTTTGTTATCACCACCACAAAGTGAATTAGGTAATGTATGCGTAGGTATTAATTGCACAGAGTTGGATGAAATGGAAAGAAGACCTGCATCTTCATCTGAGTTATTATTAACTTCCGCAAACAGAGATAACACACGAGTAACATATACAGAGATAGAGTTAGCCGCCAATGTGAAAGATAGAAATAAAAAAACACTACGACAACTTGGATACCACCGAATCATCCTTCTCTGCACCCTGGCATTTTTATCCCTAGTAATAATAGCCTACTCACTCTGCCCAAAAGGCGGAAGACAGGAACTTATTATACTTTTTGCTATTACTGGCGTAGGTATTTTAGCTGCCTTGGGAGTACATCTATATTTATGCCATGAAACGCGCATAGGGATACCACGCGAATTTGAACGGCGCCGCAATGAAATACTTCGCCACCAGCAATTGTAAGTATTGCTAACACGGAGCTTATATTACAGTCAAAGGTTATATTTTAGTACAATAACAAAATATCATAATCAAATTCAGCTGGTAGCAAATATATATGGTACGGGACGTATACTTAACATATGGCCTTGACTATTCTAAGGCCTACAATCATCACAATCACCCATTAGAAGAAAATCGTTCCATCTATATATAATACTGATCAAAAACAAATAACCTGCCGTGTCATTGCCGTCGTTGTCACAAAGTTAACTAAAAAATGCTTGTACATATAATGCCCAAATTACCCCCTCCACTAACCCCCCATAGCAAACGCCAACTACCTAAGGATTAGGTATCAATGCCATATATATGCATAAGAAAATAACCCATCCAAACTTAAATATCCACCCATCACCACAATTCTAGACATTAATGTATACCTTTGGTATATAGATAGTTACGTACCTGATGAGCAAGAGCATGTAGTCGTTGTGTTATCCATTGTTATCTTCGCAAGATATTGCTTCCCTTAATGTATATTTGTCCTAATAACAGGAGCAGCACACGTTAATTTGAGCAATTACAAAAATCAACTCTACGAAATAAAAACAACAGTATCCAAATTAGACGTTTATGCTCTCAGAAACAATTGATTAATCAATTGTTTCTGAGAGCATAAACGTCTAATTTGGATACTGTTGTTTTTATTTCGTAGAGTTGATTTTTGTAATTGCTCAAATTAACGTGTGCTGCTCCTGTTATTAGGACAAATATACATTAAGGGAAGCAATATCTTGCGAAGATAACAATGGATAACACAACGACTACATGCTCTTGCTCATCAGGTACGTAACTATCTATATACCAAAGGTATACATTAATGTCTAGAATTGTGGTGATGGGTGGATATTTAAGTTTGGATGGGTTATTTTCTTATGCATATATATGGCATTGATACCTAATCCTTAGGTAGTTGGCGTTTGCTATGGGGGGTTAGTGGAGGGGGTAATTTGGGCATTATATGTACAAGCATTTTTTAGTTAACTTTGTGACAACGACGGCAATGACACGGCAGGTTATTTGTTTTTGATCAGTATTATATATAGATGGAACGATTTTCTTCTAATGGGTGATTGTGATGATTGTAGGCCTTAGAATAGTCAAGGCCATATGTTAAGTATACGTCCCGTACCATATATATTTGCTACCAGCTGAATTTGATTATGATATTTTGTTATTGTACTAAAATATAACCTTTGACTGTAATATAAGCTCCGTGTTAGCAATACTTACAATTGCTGGTGGCGAAGTATTTCATTGCGGCGCCGTTCAAATTCGCGTGGTATCCCTATGCGCGTTTCATGGCATAAATGTAGATGCAGTCCCAAGGCAGCTAAAATGCATACGCCAGTAATAGCAAAAAGTATAATAAGTTCCTGTCCTCCGCATTTTGGGCAGAGTGAGTAGGATATCATTATTATTAATAAACCTACCAGGGTGCATAAAAGGATGATGCGGTGATACTTAAGTTGTTGTAGCATTTTTTTGTCCCTATTTTTTATATTGGCGGCTAACTCTATCTCTGTACGTGTTACTCGTGTATTATATCTGTTTGCGGAAGTTAATAATAACTCAGATGAAGATGCGGGTCTTGTTTCTATTTCATCCAACTCTGTGCAATTAATACCTACGCATACATTACCTAATTCACTTTGTGGTGGTGATAACAAAGATGATACTGGTTCATCTGTTTTTTTCTCTTCGGTAGTATGTGCAGTTATTTGTTCTAGCTCAATATCGATATGGCAATTTTCTTTAAATGAATGTGTGCAATTTTTGTAGGAAATTTTTACTGAGGCATTTAATGGCATTGGCATAGAGTCAGTTTCTATTTCTCCTTCACCAGTGCTGTCATCCGAGTTTAATTCTGATGTTTTGTTAGCTCGAAAGTCATAATCTGATATCATGATTTGTGCTCCTGATACGTTTCCAATTCGATACATGTAGAGAAAGAAAGATTTAAGATTTTCAAATTATAATTTCTCATAAAATCCTTAAAACTCTAGCCAATTTATTCAACACAGCACATTAAATTATCACGATAATAAATCTAATACCACATGGAATAGAAATGATAATATAGACTTAATTTTAAGCATACCTTCACAAATGAGGACAAAATATAACAACATCGATAACTTCAATATAAGTAAGATAGGATATGCATCAATAGTAAAAAACTAAAAACATCACAAGTGCTAATATCAACAGAAAGTGATGCCAGCAATCAATTTTTTCTGGCATCATCAAACGTTCACTCAATGAAATACGAGCACAGTGACTAAATGTTATCCATGGAAATAATACATATGTTAGAAACGATAACCTATTCTCATTCTCCACTCACATATCTTACCATCAGACCAGATATTTTCTTGCCCTCAGATCAGATATCTTATCCTTCACTGAATGGATAATAGTCCTCTTACTACTCCCACACTTTCCTAAAACAAAATTAACAAACATCCCCAAAAGGAAAATTAACGATAAGAACAATGGTATTACCACCATTGGATCTTTAGTCATACTATTAAGGTCAAAATTATCAGTTATCACATCATTACCTGGAATTGTACCGTTACCTGGAATTGTATCGTTTCCCGTAATTGTATAGTTTCCTGTAATTGTACCGTTACCTGGAATTATATTGTTGCTTATAATTCTATCGTTACCTGTAGCCATATCGAGAATATATTTACCAATATCTTTGCAATATATAGAAGACATATTAAGGTATCCGGATCCTATCCCACAGTTCTTGCGTGTACTCGTGATCCTGCGGTATGCTTCATGAGTTACAGGATAAACACTATAGGCAAGGCTAGTATTTATATACGGCGTATGCGGTCCAGTATTAACAAAAGCAGATCTAATATATTTTGATGCTTTCTCAAACCTAGGATCATTTGGGTCAGTATAATCATCCATGGACAACGGCAGAGATGGAGTCAAACTTAAACCAGACTCAATCAACGCATTAATAAATATTCTATCAACATTAACTCTGCGAAATCTGAGAAGGGGTAACCTCTGTTTTGATGATAAAGTACTAAATCTATCCCTAGCATACACCAAGGAACAAAGTTTCAACTTTAGACGACACCATGATGTTCTCAGTCCACTAGAAGAATCTATCATGCTAAGCATAGATAAAGGAAATATAAGACCTTTAAGTTTTGTGATTCCAGATAGTGATAATCCTGATTTAGGTGAGGTACATTCCTCTGCACAAATAACTGAATAACATTCACCCGATACTATGCCATCATGGTCACATGTATCTCCTAAATCGCAATAGCCCTGTTAATGGGGATTCCTGCAACAGTAACTGTAGCAACTCTACCAGCAATTCCGTCACTACTACTGCTACAATACATACTGTTAGGCAGCTACCTAAAGAATTTTCACGTTCTCTTACAGATAGAGTGTATGCTGCTATCAGTGCCGCAAATGAAGCTGCTAATGCTGCAGATAGTGCTATTAATGCTCCCAATGGCATCACCGCCACCTTGCCTGAAAGTATACCTAACACCAGCTCTTCTAGCTCTACCGCTGGTACCACTGTATCTGATCTTGTTAGTAGCAACAATTGTAGCTCTCATACTATCAATAATTGTGTCTGTAATGGTATTGATGATGACAAAGGTACTGCTTCTACAGCAGATACTCTCGACGCTGCTAAAGTTAGCAAATCACACAACAGTATACATGAAGAAAATCCATGCGTTGCCGAAGAAGAAATTTTTGATTTACGTACATACACGATTTCATCTCAGGTAGAAGACTTGGAAAAAATTGGAAGAGCATCGTATTTAGATAAGTATAGCAATATTGATCGAGTTGTATTTCGGATCCCTATGACTAAATCAACCAAGTTTATGATTGCATCTGCAATAATTATGATTGCTGTTATTATAGCATTCGTTATTTTTTCAATATTATTATTAGCAACTAATATCATTCATATTCCCAATGTAGCCCCAGAAGAATTAACGAGAATTACTAAATTTGTTGGCACTGCACTATGCGTGGCTTCGGTATCACTGTCACTGCTTTGGATTAGTTATCTTGCAGGGTTCAAATCTGCACAGAATAGTATTGTGGATGGTGAACTCAAACCTGTAATTTCTCTAGTAAAATGCAAACTAAAAAAATATGCTAAAGACCAGAAAAACGTCTGGAGAAGTTTAACTTCGTATCACGATCAACTGAAATGCATGGAACAAAGATATAGTAATTATGAATCGTCCTTATGTAAAATAGATACAATTATAGGTGATCTAGAAAGTATTAAGGAGCAGCTGGCATTTACAAAAAAACATACCAATACTAGCAGAGCAGATAATATCACAGCTGAGTTACTTGGTATAACTAAAAGGTTGAATATGCTATTGAAGAAGTAAAAAGGTAAGGGGGGGGAGATACTTGTATTAATCCCCCACGGCATTGAATGTCCTCAAGAAAAGTAATAGCAACATGGACGTGGAACAACAAACACTGATATGACGCGAAGAACTTAATTGCTAATTGCAAAATAAATCTTAATTTACCAACTTATAATACCACCGAGAAGAAATCATCACGCCAAAGCAGTACAATTTAAAAAACATTAGCTATGTTTATTTTTTACAGGAAAAATAATGTTTTATGCAGATAGTAAGCATTTAGATTGTTCGTGCAGTAGTAACTGTGTATATCAATCTGTAGATTCACATGAAGTTGTGGAAGAAAGTGAATGTACAGAAGTTGTGGCTATGGAGAAGAAAATAAATTACCAAAATTCTTCTTTACTTACCAAATATTTTGCTAATAGTTTAGTATCATTTCCACTAATTGCACTTAGCATGTTAGGTGGTGTAGATGGATCTCAAGTAAGAAGTAGGTCACTTTCATCTTATTTATGTTCTTTAGAATCGTCGCTGTGTAGCTTGATTAGAATCAAGGGCAATGATACTCAGTATGTCAAAGCAGTGATTGATTCCTCTTTTAAAGTATCCGTGAATTTATTGAAAAAGGATCTCGCCTTTAACTTTACCATTCCTATGGTTATCCCCTCTGATATTAGTCCAGATGATACCGGAGGAGACAACCTTATTACGCAATTATGGAGCATGTCTAGATATATTAATGATGGATATATTAGGGTTTCTAGAGAAATGAGGAGTTCAGGTGTCAGGCTGTGTAGTTTGAATAGAGGCACTTGTGGGCTAGTTAGGAATGCCTGTGATTCAATTAGTGAAAATTTCTGTGACGGAAATTTCAACATTAACCATGATATCCCCGATACGTGTTGCCCAAGTATAAAATCGTACTTAACTTATCCAAGTGCATCATCAATATCTAAAGTTGTAGAATCAGCAACAGCTATCGTCCCAGAAATGGTGCATTTAACTACTATATCGTCAAAAAATGAAATCCCAACTAGCGCATCCTCAACCCTTCGAGCATTGAACATAGCGTCAGAAGTAGTGAAATCTACAACTATGGCATCTGAAATGCTAAATTCTACTACCATTGAATCGGAGATTGTGAATTCAACAACCGTAACTACTGGTTCAGTCACACTGAATTCAACGACTATGGTTCCTGGAATTATAAACTCAACTAGCGTAGACATGCCTACTCTTATCCCAGAGGGGATAACACCTTACGGCAAAGGCTTGTCAATGCTTATTGCTATATTAGTTGCCTTTATAGTCCTTTCTATTGCTCTATCTGCTATTCTTGGATATAAGTCTTGTAAGGCACAACAACCTCAGCCTGTACCACAAGATGACACCGAAAATGAGGAAAATCTTGTATAGAAGTAACATAAAGTCTGCCGTCAATGATAGCAGACTTTATTTTTTTCTTTATTATTAGATTGTATTTGCTTATAGTTTAATTCAGTGCGTTGAGAAAATTATGATCTACAAATAGATAGCTATGTTTATTTTTTACAGGAAAAATAATGTTTTATGCAGATAGTAAGCATTTAGATTGTTCGTGCAGTAGTAACTGTGTATATCAATCTGTAGATTCACATGAAGTTGTGGAAGAAAGTGAATGTACAGAAGTTGTGGCTATGGAGAAGAAAATAAATTACCAAAATGCTTCTTTACTTACCAAATCTTTTGCTAATAGTTTTGTATCATTTCCACTAATTGCACTTAGTATGTTAGGTGGTGTAGATGGATCTCAAGTAAGAAGTAGGTCACTTTCATCTTATTTATGTTCTTTAGAATCGTCGCTGTGTAACTTGATTAAAATCAAGGGCAATGATACTCAGTATGTCAAAGCAGTGGTTCATTCCGCTTTTAAATCATCTGTGGAATTATTAAAAAAGGGTCCCGCCTTTAACTTTACCATTCCTGTGGTTATTCCCTCTGAGATTAGTCCAGATGATACTGGAGGAGACAACCTTATTACGCAATTATGGGGCATGTCTGAATATATTAATGATGGATATATTAGGGTTTCTAGAGAAATGAGGAGGTCAGGTAAAAGGCTATGTAGTTTGAATAAAGGTACTTGTGGGCTAGTTAGAGATACCTGTGGTTCAATTACTGAAAGTTTCTGTGACGAAGATTTCAACATTAATACTAATATCCCCGATACGTGTTGCCCAAGTATAAAATCGTACTTAACTCTAAGTGCATCATCAATATATAAAGTCGTAGAATCTGCAACTGTTGTCCCAAAAATGGTGCATTTAACTACTATATCGTCAAAAACTGAAATCCCAACTAGCGCATCCTCAACCCTTCGAGCATTGAACATAGCGTCAGAAGTAGTGAAATCTACAACTATGGCATCTGAAATGATAAATGCTACTACCCTTGAATCTGAGATTGTGAATTTAACAACCGTAACTACTGGTTCAGTCACACTAAATTCAACGACTATGGTTCCTGGAATTATAAACTCAACTAGCGTAGACATGCCTACTCTTATCCCAGAGGGGATAACACCTTACGGCAAAGGCTTGTCAATGCTTATTGCTATATTAGTTGCCTTTATAGTCCTTTCTATTGCTCTATCTGCTATTCTTGGATATAAGTCTTGTAAGGCACAACAACCTCAGCCTGTACCACAAGATGACACCGAAAATGAGGAAAATCTTGTATAGAAGTAACATAAAGTCTGCCGTCAATGATAGCAGACTTTATTTTTTTCTTTATTATGAGATTGTATTTGCTTATAGTTTAATTCAGTGCGTTGAGAAAATTATGATCTACAAATAGATTAAATTTCCGCTACTCTGTGGGGGAGATGGTATCTTTTTTGTCCGTTCGCACACGATCAGTCATGCGTATCACAGTAAGGGAGATTACAGTTGTGATAGGTAACCACAATAATATTAGTGTTGCTCTCCTAGAATCAGAACAAGCCGATAGTTTTGAAATAGGAGAAGAAGCAGGAACTTCTTCTGATGTTCCGAGAAACGAAGACATGGCTATTAGTATCCCAGAAGAAATCCGTGCAATGGAAGAAGAAATAACATCTGAAGATGTGGAACTACGGACATTATCACAATCGCAAACAGTTGCGATCAACGGAGAACCCACCGAAAATATGAGCCCACGTGCATTGCGGCGTCATGGAGAAATGAAAATCAAAAGAATGAAGATTGATCTTATTGCACTTAAGGCTGCCGGTTGTGTCTCTCTATTAGTGACAACAGGCATAATTCTATTAACATTTGTTCAGTTGTTGATTTGTGAAGAAGGCACACAAGACAGAAAAAAATGTGACAGCTTATTTATTTTTTTTGGTATAGCACTTTCACTGGTTTTACTTTGCATCTTCATAGTCTCGGGTTGTTTTAGGAGTCATGAGATAGGCAGACTGGAAAGGAATCATAGTCGTCGGCAACCACCAGGTAATCGATAAAGACCATAAGCTTTCTTCGTGGAATACCATATCCACACAGTTTTTTGTTACCGCAAAACATCATAGTAAAACCAGATACGCGCCAACGTTTGCTCAAATGATTACACAGATCAAATCCTACTATTAGGTAATTAATCAGCTAAAAGTCAACTTTTACCGCAATAAAAATATATTATGAAACATAATAACCCAATAAAAAATCATGCTAAGTACTTAATGACCTACTTATCAACAAAACTGCGTTATCCATCCAATCCTCAACAAGATCATAGCACTATAGATAACGATGTAGATAGTTTTTGTCAAAATAATCAATGCTGTGTTTGATAAAAAATAAAATAATTATTACACAGCTATCGGTATAAAATTACTTGTATTAAATTATCACAATCCTATACAATGGTAACATTCATTTTATGAACAATAATCATTAAAATCATTGCTATACTCGTAATCAGCACATAAATTATGGGTGCGTAATATACATGCTTCGTTCACCAATATTGCGAACATACAACATCGGACGCGCGCACCTATGACACCATTAAGCCAAGGGTACAAAACATCGTTATCAGGTTTAACTGCCATTAGGAGAAAAAGTTATAATGAGACTTAATAAAATATAACTCATAACATACGTATGTTATGAGTTATATTTTATTAAGTCTCATTATAACTTTTTCTCCTAATGGCAGTTAAACCTGATAACGATGTTTTGTACCCTTGGCTTAATGGTGTCATAGGTGCGCGCGTCCGATGTTGTATATTCGCAATATTGGTGAACGAAGCATGTATATTACGCACCCATAATTTATGTGCTGATTACGAGTATAGCAATGATTTTAATGATTATTATTCATAAAATGAATGTTACCATTGTATAGGATTGTGATAATTTAATACAAGTAATTTTATACCGATAGCTGTGTAATAATTATTTTATTTTTTATCAAACATAGCATTGATTTTTTGACAAAAACTATCTACATCGCTATCTATAGTGCTATGATCTTGTTGAGGATTGGATGGATAATGCAGTTTTGTTGATAAGTAGGTCATTAAGTACTTAGCATGATTTTTTATTGGGTTATTATGTTTCATAATATATTTTTATTGCGGTAAAAGTTGACTTTTAGCTGATTAATTACCTAATGGTGGGATTTGATCTGTGTAATCATTTGAGCAAACGTTGGCGCGTATCTGGTTTTACTATGATGTTTTGCGGTAACAAAAAACTGTGTGGATATGGTATTCCACGAAGAAAGCTTATGGTCTTTATCGATTACCTGGTGGTTGCCGACGACTATAATTCCTTTCCAGTCTACCCATCTCATGACTCCTAAAACAACCCGAGACTATGAAGATGCAAAGTAAAATCAGCGGAAGTACTATACCAAAAAAAATAAGTAAGCTGTCACATTTTTTTTTGTCTTTTGTGCCTTCTTCACAAATCAACAACTGAACAAATGTTAATAGAATTATGCCTATTGTCACTAATAGAGAGACACAACCGGCAGCCTTAAGTGCAATAAGATTAATCTTCATTCTTTTGATTTTCATTTCTCCATGATGCCGCAATGCACGTGGGCTCATATTTTCGGTGGGTTCTCCGTTGATCGCAACTGTTTGCGATTGTGATAATGTCCGTAGTTCCATATCTTCAGCTGTTATTTCTTCTTCCATTGCACCGATTTCTTCTGGGATACTAATAGCCATGTCTTCGTTTCTCGGAACATCAGAAGAAGTTCCTGCTTCTTCTCCTATTTCAAAACTATCGGCTTGTTCTGATTCTAGGGGAGCAACACTAATATTATTGTGGTTACCTATCACAACTGTAATCTCCCTTACTGTGATACGCATGACTGATCGTGTGCGAACGGACAAAAAAGATACCATCTCCCCCACAGAGTAGCGGAAATTTAAGTATGTTATGAGTTATATTTTATTAAGTCTCATTATAACTTTTTCTCCTAATGGCAGTTAAACCTGATAACGATGTTTTGTACCCTTGGCTTAATGGTGTCATAGGTGCGCGCGTCCGATGTTGTATGTTCGCAATATTGGTGAACGAAGCATGTATATTACGCACCCATAATTTATGTGCTGATTACGAGTATAGCAATGATTTTAATGATTATTGTTCATAAAATGAATGTTACCATTGTATAGGATTGTGATAATTTAATACAAGTAATTTTATACCGATAGCTGTGTAATAATTATTTTATTTTTTATCAAACACAGCATTGATTATTTTGACAAAAACTATCTACATCGCTATCTATAGTGCTATGATCTTGTTGAGGATTGGATGGATAACGCAGTTTTGTTGATAAGTAGGTCATTAAGTACTTAGCATGATTTTTTATTGGGTTATTATGTTTCATAATATATTTTTATTGCGGTAAAAGTTGACTTTTAGCTGATTAATTACCTAATGGTGGGATTTGATCTGTGTAATCATTTGAGCAAACGTTGGCGCGTATCTGGTTTTACTATGATGTTTTGCGGTAACAAAAAACTGTGTGGATATGGTATTCCACGAAGAAAGCTTATGGTCTTTATCGATTACCTGGTGGTTGCCGACGACTATAATTCCTTTCCAGTCTACCTATCTCATGACTCCTAAAACAACCCGAGACTATGAAGATGCAAAGTAAAATCAGCGGAAGTACTATACCAAAAAAAATAAATAAGCTGTCACATTTTTTTCTGTCTTGTGTGCCTTCTTCACAAATCAACAACTGAACAAATGTTAATAGAATTATGCCTGCTGTCACTAATAGAGAGACACAACCGGCAGCCTTAAGTGCAATAAGATCAATCTTCATTCTTTTGATTTTCATTTCTCCATGACGCCGCAATGCACGTGGGCTTGTATTTTCGGTGTTTGCTCCGTTGATCTCAACTGTTATTGTTTCTTCTTCCATTGCACTGATTTCTCCTGGGGTACCAATAGCTATGTCTTCGTTTCTCGGAACATCAGAAGAAGTTCCTGCTTCTTCTCCTATTTCAAAACTATCGGCTTGTTCTGATTCTAGGGGAGCAACACTAATATTATTGTGGTTACCTATCACAACTGTAATCTCCCTTACTGTGATACGCATGACTGATCGTGTGCGAACGGACAAAAAAGATACCATCTCCCCCACAGAGTAGCGGAAATTTAAATCGACTGTATCGTGAAATAAACGAGAAAGATGTTAACACTGCACTAGGGAAGATAATACCACTACCATTACAAAAACACATTTTATCTACAACAACATCGCCAAATTTTAGATTGTACTTTCCAGCGTACTATACATTATAATCTTTTTTATTGTCATTGTCTCCACAAATGGAAGCACATAGACATCGAAATATCTTGCATCTGAGTGGTACTGTTGCTCCTTTTTTAAATATAGGTGAAAATGAGCTGCTGCTTGTAATTGGAATTATGGTTGATGATGTGGTCAGTATTGCCAGGAAAGATAGAATTGTATTAGATGCTTCTGTAATGGATGGTATATTGAGGACGTAGCTGCTAATGTGATCCTGGGTAGTTCTTTCGACAACAGAGCTCTGTTGTCAATGGTTGTTGATGCTCGCAGGAAATGAATATTGTGGGTAAAATTAATGATGTTAATTATTGCTTGATGCCTTGTGATTTACTAGTGGTTTTTTCCGAGACCACTGTCATAGTTTGAGCGATGAATTGTAGAAAGATAGTGTGAGTTAATGGCATTTCTCCTGACATTCGGTAAAATTGGATTTCTGATATAAAAAGAAGTGAACTCAAGGCTGATAATAGGGGCTTAATAGTAAGGACTACAATTAACCTGGTATTGGCTTTTACCAAAATTTTGTCATGATCACTGTATAATTATTCCGGTATTATAGCTGATGGATTCCATACCATGTCTGATTCATTATTACCGTTATCAGAACGCTGCTACTTTAGTACTAGGAATATCACTGTTTGCTGTAGGGTCCTTGATTGTATGGACCACAATTCAATCGCGCCCATAATCTTCAGACCTACGGGAATTAACAACCCTTAACAGTAGAGCCCTATTGTTAATAGGTCTGCCATGCAATACGTTAGCAGCCAAATCACCGACTATAGCATCAAATATATCCTCACTCATATCAGGATTTAGCACAATTCCATCATCCCTAGCAATACTGATCACATCATCAGCCATAAGTCTAATGGTATTTCTTAACTCACTCTCACTCATATTTAAAAAAGAAGCAACACGATCACTTCGTTGTGAGGTAGTGAAGCCACCATGATCACCATCTAAGGAAGAATCAAAATCTGCACCCTGCACCACATTTCGCGCTGCATAATGACCTTCTCTACCTCTTCGTACGTTTTGATGTTGTGCTTGTTCACCTCGTATAAGGTTTTTTAAGAATATGGCATAATTTATCTTCAGTTTGCATTAATCCATAATATATACAAGAACATGACGGAGGGTAGATGCTATCATTCCCAAGCACACTGATCCTGATCATACTTACACATCCTAATTCTGTACTCTACGTTGAAGCCATAAAAGGATAAACGCCGTCTGATAGTATCACAGTAACTAAAATTTAGTAAGGCAACTTACTTTCCATCAATACATGATGTTAGTTTTCTCGTTAGGTGTTCTAATGAGGAAGCAACTATTTTTCCCACAAAATCTCTTTCATAATCATTGACTTCATTGCTAGCAAGTAAGACAGGTCTATTTTGTAGCAGAAAATTACTGATATTTTCTTTTAGGAGGTCTTTAGACTGTGAGATAAATTTATCTATCTCCTCAGTACTTGTTTCAGGTTTACAAAAATTTTCTAAGCATTGTTTTGGGGGTAATAATTTTTTCAGTGAATCTAATAACTTGTTTGTTGTAGAATTCAAAATAAGAAGAAGCTCATTAGAGGTTTCATAAAATATCATGTGTCCTAAAAATGTACTAAATATAAACGAGGCAACACATTCCTTGTTTTGTGCCACATTACTAAAAAATATATCGATGGATTTTGATGTAATGATCTTATCCTGTTCTTTCATAAAATCATTATATAGATCCAAAAACGCATCAAACACTGATGGGGTTATAGAACTTTTCAGGTCTTTAAGTTCTTCCTTAGCATATTTTTTATATGTTTCTCTGTAAAAACACCTGATTTGACGAGATATATATTCACGTAATTTTCCAATTTCACGTCCTTTAGCTTTAGGAATAATTGGTACAGTTATTGAATTAATTTCACTAACTGTAATGATTTCCCTTTCTTCCATTTTTACTAGATTACGTACCTTACTTTCAACATGGTTATCTATGAAACGTATAAGTACATTTTTAGCATTTACAAATGGATGAGCTGCGAATGATTCTGATATTCTACGAAAAAATAATTCTTTTTCCTCTGAAGATCCTAAATGTAGTTTGAACAATTTTTGAGCAAAAAACCCTAGTAATTCATTAATAAGTGATCGAAACTGAATATCGACCTCCAATCTCCATTTTTTATAGCTAGGAATGCATTTCATATCAGATGGTGATGTTTTATATATCTCTCCCTCATGTAATCCACACCTCTTATGCTCATTTTCATCAATTATAGAGAGGAATTTGATCTTATATTAATTATACTAACCTATGCTCCTATAATTTATTTCATTTCTTAAATATGGAGACCTTTATTTTTCCTAGTCATAATACCTTTCTTTCTCAACATGATGGATTTAACAGTGGCCCCATAAAACTATTTAATATTTGCGCGCATAAAAAATTACTGCATCTCTTTCGATTTCAGAATACGATGACACTCGCTGATGAGCAAACGCAATATCACTGTTATATTGATGTATGTAGAGGGGAGAAAGCGTAATGCAAGTGAGTAACTGCACAGTTGTTGAACCAGAAGAAATCGTCTCCATAGATGTTGATCCAGAAGCATCATACGAGGTCACTACAGAAATAAATGACCCAACCGAGCCTGAAACAGGACCATCGCAATTGAGTGCGCTGATCCCCTGTGAATCCGGAGTAGACGCTTGTACCGATATTATTCAAAAAGATTCCGGCATACCAAAAAAAATTGAGAGAGTGGTAGCCAACCCAAATCTCCTTCGAGAACCACCCCGAGAACCACCTATCAACAATCGCAATGTATACCGACCAGCCTTCAACCCGAACTATAATATCTGGATTAGGAATATTAGGAATTTCGCTTTCTATCATATGGATGAATTGATTAAAACGTTTTCTTTATTTCTTGTATTGCTTGTGCCTGTAACAGCATTTTCTATTAGTATCTTTCCTATAAGTACCTATTGTAAAGAACTGTCAAACCCATTAGCAGGGAAATTGAAGAGTGATCCCTGCAGCAACTCGGTTTTAGTCGCCATTGCGTTGGCAATGACCTTTATTCTTGTGAGTATTACATTTTTATATTGTTTAAAAAAAATCATCCTTAGAATGTATCCACAACCACAAATTCAGCACCGATAGAACTACATCATCTTATAGTTTTTTTCCGAATCAAACCTATAACAGTCTAAATCAAACTAGATAAGCATGCGAAACAAAACCATGCATTGATGAATATTTACTTGGATTGAGATATAATTTGTTCGCTTATTGACCGACAACATTACACAAACTTATGATCACATAACTTATGTTACCTCTGAAGCACACAATAGACCTTTATATTTCCTTCTTACACCCTCTTTGCCTTAGCATAGTAGATTTAACAATAATCCTAAAGAATTATTCAAGAAGCCATCGATATTAGAAGCACTTTGCTTATGATAATCGATCAACACCACAATAATCCTAAAGAATTACATAAGTTATTTTTGAAAATCGACCCATCACTAGCATCAAGAGACGACTATATTTCAACAAAGGAATTGAAATCTCTTCTAGCAAAGCTAGGCTATCCAGAATCAGATAAAAGTCAAATAACTGTACATACAACAGACTTGTTGTTGCTACCTACGCTCCAATCTTTGCAAAATATAGTTTTTCAGCAAGAAAGAAGAGAGGAAAGACTGAAAAGCCTGGTTTCCTCTCTCAACAAAAAGGAATTAAGGAAAAAACAACAATCATTAGATAAAACCAAAGGATTTGCCCATGCATGCGGAGCTGTAGCTTCAATTGTAAGCGCATTAGAAGAACAATGTAATAACCAAGGCCTCAAATTAACCGCTAACTTCGATGATCAAGAGATTAACCGTGAACTAGGATGCGACCTGGAAGAACTACATAAATGCAAACTGGAGGCAATGAGCGATAAGTCATCTTGGGAATTAAAAGAAGAAGCATGGCGGAGCTGGGGTAAAATTTTACTGGTCTTGCTGCTTGATACATTACCACTAGAAGATGATATAAGAAGTGGGTTGCTAGAAGATGCAATAGATGCCAGTGAAAACAGCGCCGCAACAAATTGCCCCTTAGAAACAATAGCAACGATTGTCAAGCAAATACTCAAACTTCAGCATAAAACATCTTCTCAAGATTGCGAAGTTAGTCTAAGCGAATGCCTAACAAAGTTGGGAAGCAAACTGTACCACACAAGAAGAGCCCAAGAGAAAGACACCTCGCTATCTTGGAGTGAACGCTTTGGCCAGAGCCTTCTAGGAAGAACTGTTCTGCATTACCTTCACTCATTAAGCGCTATAGCAAATGTGATCAGCACCGAAGCAAGAGCACAAGCAGGAGGAAAAGAACTTAAAGCCTATAGATCATACTTCCACAGAAATCTGGATTATCTGCAATCCATGCTCCCCCCCAACCTGGCAAATAAAGTTGAGATCAGAGTTAAAACCACAAACTGGGATCAAGCAAGAAAAGAAGTACAAAGATTTGTTGACTGGAATAATGATCTAGACAAAAGGTTAGCTCAAGAGGGAGAGAAAGCAAGCTCTTCAGCCCTAGTCCCCATAAAACTATTTAATATTTGCGCGCATAAAAAATTACTGCATCTCTTTCGATTTCAGAATACGATGACACTCGCTGATGAGCAAGCGCAATATCACTGTTATATTGATGTATGTAGAGGGGAGAAAGCGTAATGCAAGTGAGTAACTGCACAGTTGTTGAACCAGAAGAAATCGTCTCCATAGATGTTGATCCAGAAGCATCAGACGAGGTCACTACAGAAATAAATGACCCCGAGCCTGAAACAGGACCATCGCAATTGAGTGCGCTGATCCCCCGTGAATCCGGAGTAGACGCTTGTACCGATATTATTCAAAAAGATTCCGGCACACCAAAAAAGCAAGTGAGTAACTGCGCAGTTGTGAGTAACTGCGCAGTTGTTGAACCAGAAGAAATCGTCTCCATAGATGTTGATCCAGAAGCATCAGACGAGGTCACTACAGAAATAAATGACCCCGAGCCTGAAACAGAACCATCGCAATTGAGTGCGCTGATCCCCCGTGAATCCGGAGTAGACGCTTGTACCGATATTGCTCAAAAAGATTCCGGCACACCAAAAAAAATTGAGAGAGTGGTAGCCAACCCAAATCTCCTTCGAGAACCACCCCGGGAACCACCTATCAACAATCGCAATGTATACCGACCAGCCTTCAACCCGAACTATAATATCTGGATTAGGTATATTAGGCATTTCGCTCTCTATCATATAGATTTATTGATTGAAGTGTTTTCTTTCTCTCTTGTGTTCCTTGTGCCTATAACAGCATTTTCTATTAGTATCATTCCTATGAGTACCTATTGTAAAGAACAGTCAAACTCATTAGCAGAGAAATTGAATAGGGATCCCTGCAGAAACTCGATTTTAGTCGCCATTGCGTTGGCAATGACCTTTATTCTTGTGAGTATTACATTTTTATATTGTTTAAAAAAAATCATCCTTAGAATGTATCCACAACCACAAATTCAGCACCGATAGAACTACATCATCTTATAGTTTTTTTCCGAATCAAACCTATAACAGTCTAAATCAAACTAGATAAGCATGCGAAACAAAACCATGCATTGATGAATATTTACTTGGATTGAGATATAATTTGTTCGCTTATTGACCGACAACATTACACAAACTTATGATCACACGCCACCGTTGGTAGCAAATGAGACGGGAATAGTTAGAAATGAAACTGCACTAAAAAATATTGAAGTTAGGATTAATCTATCTCAGTTAGTGATGATTAGGGAGAGATTGTGTCCGATGAACGTTACTCTGGAGCAAGATTGTTTCAATAGACCAGATGTTCTTGAACTTTTTCTAGCACAAGATATTGCTCCGTTTGTTTTGTCAGAAGTAGTGTGTGATGAGGTGCTGTCATCCATTGAGGTTGTTACTGCTATAGGGAGTTCAAGTAGAAAGAGATACCTGGAAAATTGCAAAAATCCTGAGCATAATTTTGCCTTTTCTGGGGCGAAATCTGCGTCCACAAAAAATAAAGTTAGACGATATCGGCCTGTCAACATTGCTCTTGTGTCTGATGGAGTAAATACTACCGAATCAACCCCCCTTCCAGGCATTACTGTTACTTCTGCCAAATGTTTTCGTCAGTATGGAGATCTGTTGGGTAATTTCTGCCGCGATGAGACCCATAACACAGAAAGTGTGATTTGTAAGGAAAATTTACCTAAGAACTTGCGTGAATGTGTAGAGGGAAGCCGAGTAGGTTACCAACTTGGACAGTTGGCTCCTGGATCAAAGGTTATGGATCTGAGGGCAGTTTTTTACCAAACAACGAGAGGCAAATCTATGGTTCGGCAATTGTCCGAGACTAATGTTTTGGCTTCTATCAATGCTGTTTTAGAGCAGTCTTCCGATGATAGACCTTCTTCAATTTATATTGTTGCGCCTTTAGAGCAAATGACAGAATGTTACTTCAATACTCCTGCTATGGCTCGAGCTGTGCAACAGGCAAGGAGGGAGGGGATAAAGATCTTTGGGCAGGTTCCCACTTTTGGTATGAATATGTTTCCTCTAGGAGTTAGAGAGGTTATTTCTATTGAAGAAGCACTGGAAGTTGAAACTAGTTTGGGCTTTACTACAACAACAGAAATTGCAACTACAGGTGTTTCTATAACCACTGAAGCCCAAACAACAGAACCTACTATTGCATCTACTGAAGGAGCAACTACAGTAAAAGTTACTACTGCCTCTACGGAAATTGCTACTACAACTGCAGATGTTCCTACAACTACGGAATTAGAGGATTTCTCATAATAATCATTACAATCAAAGATAATATTGTGCAGACGATGATTAATACAGTTGCTCTTAAGACCGTTCTGTCTGTCGTAGTGGAGTTTACATGTTCAGATATACTAACATCATTACCGAATTGGTTATATGGGCAATTGATATATGAGGTATCAGAATCTCTGATGAGCGCTGAAGTATTAGCAAGCTGATTTCTTGAATGTTCGTTAAAATAGGTTATATTTTGAATTCTTGTACATGCGTTCAGTATGATTCTTTCTACACTTGAGTACCTAAGTTCAATTTCCGTGATGTTGGTTGCGTTAGCGGAGTAGAATGTTTCATTGTGAATAATTGTTTCAATGCGACCGAAGTTATGATTTCCTAATATAATATCATCTAGACTTACTCCTGCTTCTTCAACTTCAGATCTTATGTCTACTCCGTGAGAAATAAGATTTCTTTCTCCTAGGCTAAGTAGTCCTCTTAGCAAGCAGAGCATATTACTGTATTTCATATACAATTCCATCACTTTGACTAAAAAGGCATCCCCTGCTCTCGCAGCACTACCCGTTACCGTGCTTATTATAGAAATTATCAGTGATGTTCTTAGGGCTCTTATGCAGAATGCGCTCACAGACGAAGAACCTACAGCTGTAACATTTGTTCTCTCCAAAGATGATATTTGTCCTGGAGTTTCATCTCCTTCCGTTGAGACATTTCCATTTTCTGTGCTGGACTCATCTTGTTCTTCTGATTCATTGTCGTTTTCGTCTGTGCTTGAGATTTGCAAATTTCTGATGTTATTGAACACAATTATTTCCTCTAATAGCTCTGGTATAATACGATTCGGTACTGTTAGCTTTTACTTGTCTTCGAATATTTACAATCTGTGATGCGGTTCTACATAATAGTTTCTCCTGAAAGTTTTTAGTACATGCTTGAGTATGATAGCTATTATATTAATAACTAAGAATAATAACTAAGAACTTTTTTGTAAACTCATAATTGGCGTAATTTGATTCATATAAGAAATTTTATTTTGTAAGTAAAAAATACTTATTTATGATTGGTTTATTTTTAAGTGTTAAGTGATTTATTTGAGATACCGTATATCATTCTAGATTCATCTACTACATCTACTACTGTTTCTTCAATGTCTTCAACGATGGTGTTGGGTAAATCACTAATGTCAATGCATCCATTTCCTATTGCCATAAACCCACCTTTCCCAGAGTATACTCTCCCATATTATAATCATCACCTTTATACTCGATTGTCGCATTCAAGCGAGTAAAGCAGTAAATAATAATTACCAGATAGAATGGAACTTAGCCTCAGTTTGTTATAAGTGTGTCTTCTGATTCAGAACAACATGATGCAATTAACGATGATCTGTCTATTATTTCCTAGTACCAATTTGTTTTCATGGATTAGGAGCAAGTACGTTCTATGTTGAATATATGAGATATTTCTTACTAGCTTAGTGTAAAATTACCATCATTTTTAGTTTCTCTTGATATTATTGTTGCTATCTGTTGGCTGGTTGATTTACTTCTACAAATCTACTTATTTCATGTCTTTCTGAAGAATATAGAAAAACTTGGAGGGTACAGAAAATTGGTAACATTAAGAAAGACAAGCCAATTACTATGATGTCACATGCCTTTATTTTCGATTCTTTTTTATTTAGGCAAAATGGGTACATGGAAACTATTATCAAAGAGATACTTAATGCCGTGAAAAAAAGAAGAATACTACGACATCTGAGATAGGAGAGGGTAATGCTATTTCTATATGTTATTCTATACTCTGCATTTGCGATGGCACGGTTTGTCCTAGCTGTTCTAGCAATGGTTGGTGTTTTCGGTGGAGTCGCAGAAATCGTCTCTGCCTCAGCTATTACCACTACTTCTTCTTCGCTTAGGCTAATTTTGTCTAACATGGCGTTATCAATATCTATGCAGGTCTCTTCTTCTGTTAGATGATCAGCATCATCGCTATCAGAGAGCGTAAGCTCCGTTGTTATTTTCTCCATTTCATAGGCAGAGATTTCTTCTAGCATTGCACAATCGACAGCAACACATCGATTTCCCGTTACCATAAATTTATTTTCCTAGGAACCGATGTGACAATTTAAAATAACTAACACAAAGGCAGGTTAATCAATCGAGACAATCCTATTGTATCATATATGCATATGCCATAAAACTACAGGGAAAGAAAGGTTTATGGTTCCGCTTTATGACGGCCATGACCAGCATTTTGTTGGCACATTAAATTACAACAATACTAAAATTGCACTGATCAAAAGCACTACACCGGCACGAAGCAAACGCGATTTGCATGATACCCACAAGCCTCAACCTATAAAACTGCATTTGGTAGATCCAATGCCACAAAATCAAAAAACACATGATATGGAGACAACCCAATTACCTCAATTACAAGAACTATTTAAAGAAGATGAAATTTGGGATTTTGACTTTAATCCTCTGCTAAATCTTATTACGGTACGACTATCTCCTGGGATTCTAGTTGGTTTGCAAATGAGTCTAAACCCAATAGGAGAGTGGCATAAAAGCATGCAGCTTCTAGGAGTCGGAAGTGAAATATGGGAAGGTTTACAAAAAAATGAAGCCCCAGAAAACTACATAAAAAAGAAATTAGAAAGCTTGTTCTTGAAATACGGAACACCAAAACAACGTTTCTTTCCAGTAACAGCTCCGGAAACATCTAATGCTACCGAAGGAAGCACACAATCGGTAATGTGGTGTGACACTATAAATGTACAAATATTCAAAATAGACTGGAGTTTAGTAAAAGCAGATTCACCAATAGGAGAAACTGTCTTAGAAAAAACACCTCGAGTCTATCAAGTAATTGGGTATAGCCAAGAAGAACGACAACTACTATATGCAACAGCATTAGCAAAAAACACCCCTCTAGACCTTTTAGCTTCTATACCTATAGGTGACAATAAAGAAAACAGCAACAAAGCTTTGAAGTTTTTTTCGTTACAAGATATGGGCAACAAACGTTTTCTTGGCAAACTTTGGCAAAGCGACGAAGGAAAAATACTATATAAAATACCCCCGCTCCCTGGAATAGATCACTTGATGCTATTACCGCAAAACAAGAGGGAAGATGAAACACCAGCAGTAGAATTAACAGTACCAAAAGAAGCTATGGAGTATTTAACATCAATAACACTAGTAACTAATCCAGTTGTTTGATCTATTACTTCTGGCGCCATAGAGGTAGCTTTCATAACTGATGATGTAACAACAGCTGTTGTTGAATTCGTGGCTTCCGGTACCATAGTTGTTGATTTGATAATTTCTGATGTAGAATCCAATATTAATTCTTTTACTGCAGAATTTGTAGTGCTAGATGCCAAAGTGATGGCAGTATTTATAGTATCTGTATCCACAGTTGTTGATTTAATAATTTCTGATGCAGAATCCAATATTAATTCTGTTACCGCAGCATTTGTAGTGCTGGGCGCCAAAGTGATTGCAGTACTGATAGTATTTGGCTCCATAGTTGTTGACTGTGTAAGCATATATTCTCTGTCTGTATCTTCCGGATAGCCTATATATTCGCTAATGCTATTACAACAGGTAACAAAATTTTCAATTCTAGGATAATATCCGCCATCGCAAAATTCAGTACTCTCTGAAATACAAAATTTGTTAGTCAAGTTACTATAAGGCTCATGAGATTCATACTCATCAATGAAATATTTTTCCATAGCTATCAATTGGCCAATGAGATCTGATTCATCAGTAGAAATGCGAGAAAAATTGCGAGGAATACGTAAAGGAAAACTAAAACTAAAAGCGCTTTCTTTTCTTCTGGATACTATTGTATCCACTGCTTCATCAAAATCATCTTTGACAATACCACGAGTAATTCCGTTGCTATCTACTGCAAGAATTCTGCAAACATATTTTCCTATATCACATAATTTAATTCGAATATAATAATTGCTGCCATTTTCTCCCTTAACGCTTTCTAATGTACTAATTATAGCAAGTGAAGTTGCCATAAAATTATTAACCAATGATCTACTAGGCAGGGATGTATTAAGTGAAGAATAGTTACTTAATGTTCTAAAATCTTTTTCCTGTTTCGTAAGAATAACTGTTGTCAATTCACCTTCCTCTGCAACTTCATTGTTGCTTTGATGCTCAACATTATAGTTACTCAAACAATTAATGCATTTATAAATGTATTAATTGTTTGAGTAACTATAATGTTGAGTATCAAAGCAACAATGAAGTTGCAGAGGAAGGTGAATTGACAACAGTTATTCTTACGAAACAGGAAAAAAATTTTAGAACATTAAGTAACCATTCTTCACTTAATACATCCCTGCCTAGTAGATCATTGGTTAATAATTTTATGGCAACTTCACTTGCTATAATTAGTACATTAGAAAGCGTTAAGGGAGACAATGGCAGCGATTATTATATTCGAATTAAATTATGTGATATAGGAAAATATGTTTGCAGAATTCTTGCAGTAGATAGCAACGGAATTACTAGTGGTATTGTCAAAGCTGCTTTTGATGAAGCAGCGCAGCTTATATACGACTCAGGAAAAGAAAGCGCTTTTAGTTTTAGTTTTCCTTTACGTATTCCTCGCAATTTTTCTGGCATTTCTACTTATGAATCAGATCTCATTAAACAATTGATAATTATAGAAAAATATTTCATTGATGAGTATAAATCTCATGAGCCTTATAGTAACTTGACTAACAAATTTTGTATTTCAGAGAGTACTGAATTTTGCGATGGCGGATATTATCCTAGAATTGAAAATTTTGTTACCTGTTGTGATAGCATTAGCAAATATATAGGCTATCCGGAAGATACAGACAGAGAATATATGCTTACACAGTCAACAACTATGGAGCCAAATACTATAAGTACTGCAATCACCTTGGCGCCCAGCACTACAAATGCTGCGGTAACAGAATTAATATTGGATTCTGCATCAGAAATTATCAAATCAACAACTGTGGATACAGATACTATAAATACTGCCATCACTTTGGCATCTAGCACTACAAATTCTGCAGTAAAAGAATTAATATTGGGTTCTACATCAGAAATTATCAAATCAACAACTATGGTACCGGAAGCCACGAATTCAACAACAGCTGTTGTTACATCATCAGTTATGAAAGCTACCTCTATGGCGCCAGAAGTAATAGATCAAACAACT